>JBIICN010000002.1:0-175136 GCA_044238845.1 Bacteroidia bacterium | reverse complement strand
TAACTATACTGAATTATATAAAATTATTGCAATAGAATTATCAGAAGGTAAAATTATTGGATGGGTACAAGGAAAAGCAGAATTTGGTCCTCGAGCGCTTGGCAACAGATCTATTTTAGCAAACCCATTACTAGCACAGATGAAAGATAAAATAAATGCGAATGTTAAATTCAGAGAAGAATATAGACCGTTTGCTCCATCTATTTTGGAAGAATTTGCAGCTGATTATTTTGAAAACTACTACCCTACTCCTTATATGGAAAGAGTATTAACAATTAAAAAGGAAAAAAGAGAATATCTTAAAGCTGTAAATCATATAGATAATACGGGTCGTTTACAAACTGTAAACAAAGAACTTAATCCTCACTTTTACAATTTAATTAAGGAATTTAACGTGCTAACTAACATACCTGTAATATTAAATACAAGTTTTAATGTGATGGGAAACCCAATTGTTGATTCGGTTACTGACATGGCTGCTGTTTTTGCTACAAGTGGTTTAGATATTCTGGTTATTAATAATAGTGTATTTCGCAAAAATATAAGCTGATAATGAGGAAATAATGACGAAGATAGATAAAACTCAAACACACTTTATAGGACTTACATCTTGCTATCATGACTCTGCAATTAGTATTGTTGATGAACAAGGTCGCATTATTTTTGCTGAAGCAACTGAGAGATATACTCAAAATAAAAGATCATTAGCCTCCCCTGCAGATAATTATTTTCTTGTATTAAAACTTCTAAAAAATTATTCTATTTCAAATTATGAAATTGGATATATATCAACAAGTTTTAATAATATTTTTCAATTAACTTTTTTTGCAGCAGTAATCTTCGCCTTCCAAAACTACCTTAAATTAATAAAATATTTTGCAGCTAACATTCGTAAACAAAATCCTAACGAGTATATAAGTGCTGTTGATTTCCAATATGCTCCTCATCTTGGATTAAGGGTAATGGCAGGTTCTACATTAAAATACTTATTAAACAAACAAAAAAAAATAGACTATAAAAAAAACAATAATTTCGATCATCACTTATGTCATGCCTATCATTCATATTTCACATCTCCTGTTAATGATGCTATCATTTTTATTATGGATGGATTTGGCGATGAATTTAGTTCATATTCTATTTATAAAGGCAAAGAACAAAATATCAATTTGATTTTTAGAAATAAATCACGCATTTCACTAGGTGATTTTTATGGAGAGATTACGAATTTATGTGGATTTGATGCAACAGGCGGAGAACAATGGAAAGTAATGGGCATGGCTCCTTATGGAAAAAAGAATGAACAACTATTTAATGATTTTAGTGATTGGATTTTTACTGACGGAATTGAACTAAAAAGTAGACAAACAAACTATCATATTATACTCAGAAATAATATAAGCGCTAATAAATATGAAAACTTAAACAAATACGATTTAGCGTATACTGCTCAGTTATTTTTTGAAGAAACTATTTTAAATTTAATTAAAGCATGCTATGTTAAATGGCCTCACGAAAACATCATATTTTCGGGAGGTTGCGCATTAAACTCAGCTGCAAACGGCAAAATACATGCTTCTACGGCCTATAAAAATGTATTTATCCCTTCTGCTCCAGCCGACGATGGATGTGCAATAGGAGCCGCTTTACTTGCATTTAAAAAATTTAATTCCACAAAAAACATTCCATATCACCAAACAAATCCATATTTAGGTTTTGAAATCAAAGAAGAAGAACTACAAAACTTTTTATCTTTTTCTGGTTATCAATTTAAAAAATTAAGTTATTCTGAAATTTACAAAACAGTTGCGGCAAATATTTTAGATGGAAAAATCATAGCATGGGTTCAAGGAAATTCTGAATTTGGCCCCAGATCATTGGGTAATAGATCCATATTAGCAAACCCCTGTTTAGCAAATATGAAAGATGTAATTAACTCTAAAGTGAAATTTAGGGAAGAATTTAGACCATTCGCTCCTTCAATTTTAGAAGAATTTGCAAGTGATTTTTTTGAAGACTATTTTCCAACTCCATATATGGAAAGAGTTTTAAAAATTAAAAAAGATAAACAATCTTTAATTCCAGCAGTAACCCATGTTGATGGGACGGGTAGATTGCAGACTGTCAATAAAAAAGATAATTTACATTTTTATAATCTGATAAATGAATTTAACAACATATCGAACGTACCTGTCATATTAAATACAAGCTTAAATGTAATGGGTAAACCAATCATAAGCTCCGTAAATGATATAGCCTCTGTATTTGCTACAAGTGGGATAGATATTTTGGTAATCAATAATTACCTGATAAGTAAAAAATAGATTATTATTCTTATCATTAAAATTTACCTTTTTATTCTATTACGAATAGGAATCATTATTCTCATTATTAAAGATAATGGATATGTTACAGGGTATAAAAGTATAGGATTTACAATATATAATTTCGGAATTAAATTAGCAATCTGCTGTATATATAAACTTGAAATAACAACTCCACAGATTTTATTTTTTTTAGAAAGATATTCAGGTTTTAAAATATCAAATAATAATATAATGCGTTTTTTATCAGTTTTATTCCAAGCTTCGTGATCATAGGCGTCTGTAAACCCCAAAATTTTTCCTTGCTGCCAATGTTTTACCTCATTATTAACTTTAATTGCGCAACTATTGTTTTCATATGGAATAAATAATCCCAAATGACACCTAATGACAGCGTTAGTGTCACCACAATGCGGCTTAATAACAGCATCTGGTTCTAATATATTAAAACTAATACCAATAACATCATCAATTTCATCGATTAATTTCATCGATTCAGGAAAATACTTTTGAATATCATACATTTCCACACCCCATACCCTTAACGATCGAACCTTCCATGTTTTAGGACGTTCGACCATTGTGGTGTTAAACTGACTCTCTAAAGTATGTTTATGTAGATAATTATTAAGTTCACTAAAAACAACATTGGAACACCTTTCCAATTGTTTTATTCCTTTTAAGTCCGAAACATCAGGAAAAGATTGTTCGGTTCCCATATAAGGTCTTTTATGTAAGAGACTAAACCAAAGTTTAGGTTGAATAAAATTCATACTATTTTTTGTATAAAAAATTTCTTATAGGAATCGCTATATATGCAAGAGGTATGAAAAATTTAGCAATAATATTTTGAATAAAAAATGGAGGTTTATGCACTACATTCAATTTCTGAGCAATTTTCTGCATAAACAAAGCAGTAAGAACGGTTGCACAAATTATATGTTTCTTTTCTATGTATTCTTCTCTTACAATATCAAATAAAAAAATAAATCGATTATTGTCTGATAGGTTAATAGCCTCATGGTTATTAGCATCTACAAAAACAAGCAATTCTCCATTTTTCCAACTTCGCCATTCATCTTTAACTCTAAAGCCACAGGTGGGTATTTCGGCAGGAATACTTAAACCTAAATGACATCTAAAAATGCCATTCGTATCTCCACAATGTGGAACAATGTGTCCTTTTGGTTCCAATAAATTAAACGATGCTGAGACTAAGCTGGGAATTGAATTAATAATTTGTAATGTTTTTGGAAAAAAATGATGGTTTTCATACAATTCCACATTCCATGCTTTTAACGCAATCGTTTTCCAACTATTTTTTTTAGAAACCATTGTTTCATTAAAATAACTTTGTAATTGATGAGATTTCAAGTATTCAACAAGTTCTTTTTCAATTACCGAAAAATTAGATTTTATAATCTCACTAAAAAAGTAATTATCAGGTTCAAAAAAAGAAGGTTCACTTCCTTTATAATCATCTTCATCAAATAAACTATACCATAATTTCGCCATTACAAAAAACTACTATGTTTCTATGAGTGAAATTAGCAAATTAAATATTAATTAATTGATTTTAAGAAATAAAAAAATGATTTTAATCAGTAACTTTATTTTAAAATAAAATTATAACTTTATTTGAGAAGTTTTATATACTTCTCACATCTTACTTATATAAAAATTAATTAATGGAAGAAGGCTTTACCGAAAAAAATCCGAAATGGTTTTATGATATAAATGAAACCCCTGAATTAAAAATTTTAGAAGAAAACTATCATACCATCTTAGAAGAATTACAGCAATTGCGCCAAAATTCTGAAAACGGATATTGGTTAGACACATTCCCTGAATACCTTCACCCTGATAGCAAAAAAAAATGGAAAGTATTTACTTTTCAATTTTTTGGAATAAAGCATCCGTTAAACTGCAGTGTATGTCCTAAAACATATGAAATCCTAAAACAAATACCCTCTCTTGTATCTGCCGATTTTTCGTTTTTACCTGCTAATACTCATATATTGCCTCACAAAGGATTTACAAAAATGGTTTTAAGGGCGCACTTAGGATTAATTATTCCCGACAATTGTAAATTAAGAGTTGGAGAGGAAATTAGAGACTGGGAAAATGGAAAAATGCTTGTATTTGATGATTCGTTTGAACATGAAGCATGGAATAAAAGCGATAAAGATAGATTTGTATTAATGCTAGATATTGCTAATCCTAAATGGGAATATAAAGCAAAAGATATTTGTAAGTATAAAATTGAAACGCTTAGAGATGATTTTATGCTGAAGATGTTTTCAAAAGAACAATGGAGTAAATTTTTAGAAAAAGGAGAGTTTGATGTTTTTCCAACAAAAAACTAAGAGGTTATCTTAGGTATATTTTTGATATAATTGTTTATTTCATCAATTAACAAATCGCTAACCTTAGCTTTTAATATGAATTCTGAATTTCCTATATTATAAATAGCTGCTGCTTTTATTAATTTTTTACAGTGTGTAAAGTATTTTTCTTTTGACAAATACAATTTAAAATATTCACTATCGCTTGCAGCTTGATTTATTTCGTATCCTAACATGGCATTAAAATCAAGAGCTACTTTGTTATTGCGAGCAACTGTAACAATAGATTCTTCTCCTGATTTAAAATATTCGAAAACAGCCTGCAGCATGGTTAAGGATGCAAAAGCAGGAATCATAGTTCCCCAATAAGATTTATCCCAAATAAAAATTCCACCTTCTGCAATCTTAGTATTTGGTATAGTATCTTTACAATTAATTAGTCCAATTTTTTTGTTATGATGCTCAATAATAAAATAATAATTATACTTATTATTGATTTTTTGAAACCATGCTTTTTGCATCTGCGGAGTGATATACTCTTTATACTGCATAGTATTTCGTATAAACTCTTGATTACGCCAATATCTAAGAACTTCTAAATCTTCTTCCGAAACACGTTTATATCTTAAACCATACTGCTCAACAATCATAATTGATCCTTAATACTATATGAAGGTTTTTTATTCGAAAGAGAAATTAAATTTCCTAAATACTCTCCAATAATTCCTAAACTAAAAGTAATAATGCCTGTACTAAACAATATAACAACCATCATAGATGTATATCCCATTGGTACATTTTGAGTAAATTTTCTCATGAAAAAATAAGTGCCAAGCAAAATACTTAATGCCGACATATACAATCCTAATACTCTAACTAATTTTAAAGGCATTGTAGAGCTTAATGATAGTACACGAAGGGAAAGCGTGAACAAAGAACTTAAACTATAGCTAGAGCTCGATTTTATTGATTTTTGAAAAGTGACTTTTTCATAACCTATTTTATCAGTATACCATAATGCTATTTCATCTAAAAAAAACAATGAACCTTCGTGATTCAATAAATTTTCTTTCAACTCTTTGGTAAATATTCTAAACGAACTGCCTTCGCCTGCTTTTTTGTTTTCTATTTGAGATATTTTTTTATATACTTTGGTAATTATTTTTCTGAAAATGTTTTTTTTTATATTGCTAGGCATTCCATATAATAAATCCAATTTTTGAGATTTAATTTGATTATACAAAACTTCTATATCTTCAGGTTTTTGCTCCAAATCATCATCTATTGTAATAATATAGTTACCAGAAACAAAATTTAAACCACACAGCAAAGCATTATGTTGTCCGTAATTTTTATTAAATCTAATAGCTTTAATATATTTATTTGTAGATTTTATTTCTTTAATTACCTTCCAACTATTATCACTACTTGCATCATCAATCAATACAATTTCAAAAGAAGTATTCATAGATATTAGAGTAGAACATACTTTTTCAATAGTTAACTTTAAACACGCTTCGGCATTAAAAACAGGAATTATAACTGATATTTCATTTTCTTGTATCATCTTAATTAAAACCTAAAGTTAATCCACCATCCATTTTTAAACAAGTACCTGTTACCCATTTACTCGCATCCGAAATAAAATAAGCTAAAGCATTTGCTATGTCATCTGGCTCTCCAATTCCTAATGGATACTTTGAAATTAATTTTTTCATCTCATCATTATCAACTGCTGCATCAATTGTACTGTCAAATATTGCAGTTCGCACTAAAGCAGGCTGCAAAACATTAACTCTGATTTTTTTAGGAATTAATTCCAAGGCCAAAGTTTTTGAATAACCTTCTAAAGCTGCTTTAGAACTGATGTATGGAGCGCCCCCAAAATAGGCATGTAATGTAGAAACTGAAGATATAAAAGCAATTGAGCCACTATTATTTATTTTTTTTTGTTTTAATAATTCTGAAACAATATTTACTGCCGAAAAATAATTTACATTCATAACATCATGTAATTGTTCTTCTTTAATAAATTTAACTGGGATAGGCAACACTTTACCGCAACAGTGAACAAAGCCATCTATTGAGGGCATTTCGGTTACTATTTTTTTAACATCGCTTATCAATCCTAAATCTGCGCAAATCATTTGATGATTTGATGAGGTATTCAATTTGTTAAATGTATCTTGTAATTTTTCTTGATTTCTTCCAGTAATGATAAGCTCAGCACCTAAATTACTAAATAATATAGCTGTTGCCCTTCCAATACCAGACGATGCGCCTGTAATTAAAATTTTTTTATTTAATAATGTAATCACTTATATTTCAATTAAAGGTAAACAAACAAGTGGTTGTGTTTTTATTAAAGCACTACCCCACGAAAAACCAACTCCAAACCCACTTAAACACAAATTATTATCTTTTGTGGTTAAAGCCTCTGCAGCTTCTGTTACCATTGTTAATGGTATGGATGCTGAACTTGTATTACCGTATTTTTCTAAAGAATATAATACTTTAGAAGTATCCGTAATTTTTAATTTTTTTCGAACAGATTCATTAATAAGTTTATTTGCTTGATGAAAAACAAACCAATCAGTATTGTTCATGGTTTGATTGGCTTTGCTATATAATTCGTTAACATTGGCTGCAACTTCTCTTAATGCAAAATTAAAAATTTCAATGCCATCTAACTTCAAATGTCTTTTTTCTCTAGCTATTCCTGGTTCTATATCAATCATCTCAAAGGTGTCTTTTTTGATACCATACCTCGATCCACCATGCTCAATATTAATAGCGTACTTCCCAGATCCATCCGACGCTAAATTAAAATACATAGCTGTCGCATTTTCATCAAACTCTAATGCCGTTGCAGTGCCTGCATCTCCAAATAAAGGGTAAGAACTCTTATCTTTAAAAGACGTTGAAACAGTAGATTTATCGCCTGCTAATAATAATCCCTTTTTTAATTGACCAGAGCTCATTAAATTACCTAAAACATAAAGTCCGTAAACGTAACCTGAACATCCTAAATTTATATCAAACGCTAAACATGATTTTTTTAACCCTAATTTATCTTGCAAAATAATAGCGGAACCTGGTATAAAATAATCAGGTGATTGAGTAACCATAATTATAATATCAATATCTTCTTTATTCCATTGCAATTTTTCGATTAATTGTTTTGCTGGTTCGTAACACATATCAGAAGTAGACATTCCCTCTTCTGCTACTCGTCTTTCTTTAATACCAGTTGTTTTGATAAACAATTCTCGTTCATCTAATGAAATATGATCGTAAGTTAAATTAGCATATCTTTGCAAAGGAACACACGCTGCTATACCTTTTAATGAAATATTATTTACGCTAACAAAACTCATTTTTGTAGTTTTTCACAAACAATATCGTACAAATCTTTAACGGTTTGAGTATGTTTTAAATTATCGGCATTTAATTGCACGTCAAAATTAGCATCCACAAATGCAATAATAATTAAAGCATACATCGAGCTCCAATTTTTTATATCTCTATAATTTGTTTCTGGTGAGATAGTATTTGGATCAACATCTTCAAACTCTGCGGCCAATTGTTGTGTAAATTCTTCTGCTGAAATCATAAACTTTTTTTTAAATATACAATATTTTTAATATTCAATAATAGTTGCGCCCCAACTATTTCCTATACCAAAACCTGCCAATACTACTTTCATCCCTTTTTTCAATATTCCTTTTTTTTCGGCATCATACATTGCTAATGGAATAGATGAAGACACCGAATTACCATAATCTTGAACATTTACAAATACTTTATCCGTTGGCAATTTCATTTTTTTTCTAATAACATCTAAAATAAAAAAACTTGCTTGGTGAAAAATATATAAATCAATATCATCTTTTGATAATTTATTTTTTTCTAAAATATCATTAATCAAAACAGGCACTTTTTTAACAGCAAATAAAAAAATATTAGTTCCATTCATTAACATTTGCCCGCAAACTAATTCTTTGGGAAGAATATACTCTGGATTTACAGGTGCACGAAAAGCACTTTTTTCAACATATAAATCTAATGCGCCTTTACCATCCGTGCCGTAAATAAATTGTGTATCACCTTTAGAATTATCTAAAGTAATAATAGACGCCGTAGCAACATCACTAAAAATAGATCTTAACTCTAAATCATTTTGTGCAATAACTTTTGTTGGAATATCTGCCGTTAAGAATAAAATTTTTTTTGCTATTCCTGCCCTTAACAAACCATAAGCAATACCTAAACCATAAACATATCCCGAACAACCATATGGTAAATCAAAACAGCCAATGTTGGTTGACAATACTAATTTATGCTGAATGATACAAGAACTAGCTGGCGCAATATAATCAAAACCTTCGCTACAAAAAATCAAAAAATCTATTTCGGCTTTATCAATATTGGCTTCTCTAAATAAAATCTCACTAGCTTTTATAGCCATATCAGATGATAATTCAAATTCGCCAGATATGTAACGTCTATTTATTTTAGTGCTACTATAAATTTTCTCTTCTGTTACCCCTAATTGTAATGATAAATCAGCATTAGTCAATGTATTTTCTGGCAAATAGATAGAAATATGGTTTATAGAAACTGACATACAAGTTTTGTAAATTTAAACAATGGATATCATATTTACTTATCAAATTTCAGATTTTTTATAGCTACTAAATAATTTCCTATTTACTCAATAAAACAGCCGATTTAATAATTATTAATTGTTTTGTTTTGAAAATAAAATAATCTATTATATATTAGCATAAATTTTAAAACTTATATTATGAAAAAAATTCTTTCTATTGCTTGTTTATTATTACTAGTACTTTCAGTAAAAGTTAATGCTCAAAGTAACTTAACTTGGATTGTTAAAGATAAAATAGAAGACAAAACCTTTAATTCACAATTAGAATTTCACATCTTAGTTGAAGGATTAGCAAACCAAAATGAGGCTATTATGCTTTGTAATAAAATTAGAACAAATCAAGAAGTTGAATCTTGTGAAAACCTTGGTAAAGATGAAAAAGGGGCTTACTCTATTAATTTTAAAATGAAAAGTCCTAAGGAGGCTATTTACTATATTGGATGGGCCCAAAAACTAGGAATCTCTTATATTGTAGCAAAAGGAGAGAAAAAAACTCCTGCCGAATGGGCAAGATTAGAGAGAAAATAATTTCCCCTAAAAATTTATTAAAAAGCGCTTTTTAGCGCTTTTTTTTTGCCTAATTTCACCTACAATTAAATAATAAAAAATGAAAGAAAAATGGTTAAAATATAAATTAATTTACACGCTTTTTTTAGTGCTCACTTTTTTATTTTATGGTAATTCACTTAAAAATAAATATGCATTAGATGACGACTATATAACAGTTACTAACATTCCTGTTAAAGGGCAACCATTTACTCCAAATAATAATTTAATGAAGGATGGCATCAAAAGCATTCCGAAAATATGGTTAAGTAGATATGCTCACGATTCTGAAGCGTCGTTTGATTACAGACCTGTTGTTACAACAACCTTTGCTATTGAATACTCTATTTTTGGGCAAAATCCGTTTGTAAGTCATCTCATAAACATAATACTGTTTTTTATTGTGATTTGCCTTTTATTTAATGTATTACTAATCTTATTCGAACATCAAAAAGAACAATTATTACTTGCATTTATTTCATCTTTATTATTTTTAATACATCCTATACATACGGAAGTTGTTGATAGTTTAAAGTGTAGAGATGAATTATTGGCCACAATGTTTTCGTTAATAGCTTTAACGTACTCCTTTTCATTTCTTTTAAAACCTTCTATTAAAGATGCCGCTGTTATAATATTGTTTTTGTTTTTAGCTTTTTTCTCGAAACTTTCTGCCGTACTATTAATGACTGCTATTCCTCTCATGTTTTTGTTTTACAGAAAACCACAATTAAAAAAAACCATCTTAATATCACTTGGCTTAATCATTCTTTATCATTTATTTCAACTCTTTATGAATTCAATGCCAGAAGAAGAACTTAAAAGGGTTTTTTACCGATTTGAAAACCCATTATTTACTGAAAATTTTTCGTTTTTAGACAAAATATTCATTGGTATAAAAACTTTTGGATTTTATATACAAATGTTATTCTTTCCTTACCCATTAAGGTACTATTATGGTTCAAATATGTTTGATTTTTCTAGCACAATAAATGGCTACTTTATTGTATCAATCATTTTTATTTTAACTTCCATTATATACTATTGGAAAACGAAAAATAATAATTTTTTGTTTTCATTTTTACTTCTAGGACTTTTAATGTTTCCGTTCTTAAACATTCTAACACCAGTGGCAGGAATATTAGGTGAACGACTTATGTTTATTCCTTCCATAGCCTTTTGCATTTTAATAAGCGTTTCGTTAAGCCCTCTTTTTAAAGATTTTAAAATTGATAAAATATCTTTATTTTTTTCTAAACCATTAATTTATTTAACTGGCCTAATCTTCATTGCTATGATTTACACCATCAATAGAAATTCAAAATGGTATGATAAAATCACTTTATTTGAAAACGATATTCCTTATTTAACAAATTCAGCTAAAGCAAATAGTTTAATTGCAAACGAATACTTTGAAATGCTTCGATCCTCAAACAAGCCAAAATATCAGCCACAAATATTAATTCAAAAGTGCATTAAACACTATAGTCAGGCTGTTACGAGTGATTCCAGTTTTTTTTCAGCATATAATAATGCTGGTGTAGTTTACTACTCATATTTAAAAGACTTTACTAGAGCAAAAAAATTATTTACTTTAGCTATTAGGCACAAACCAATATACTCACAAGCCTATGAAAATTTAGGAAATTGTTACAAACAAGAAAGTCAAATTGCAAAAGCAAAATGGTGTTATGAAAAATCATTTGAAATTAATCCAATGCAATACAGCGCCTACATTGCTGCTATGACCATGTTTTTTGATATTAAAAAATATGACGCGTGTTTAGATATTATCAAAAAAGCTCGCTCTAAAATTCAAAACAATTATGAGTTAACTGCACAAGAAGCGAATTGCTACTTAATGAAGAAAGACATGAAAAAAGCCCTAAATAAATATGAAGAAGCTTATCTTTTAAACCCAAATAAAAATCTAGCACAGTTTTTGTCTAAAAAATATTTAGAAAATGGGGATACCGTAAATTACAACAAATTTAAAGGCTTGTAATTGAAGTACTTAACCTGATTTTATCAGAAATTTTAAACTAAAAAAAAACCTAATTAATCATTAAAAATAAATATTCACTCGTTAAAACCCTACTTTCACTAAATTATTACACATATTCAACTAAATAATTATACTTTTAATAAAAATTCATAACATGAAAAAAAAATTACCTCTTTTTATTTTATTATCATTTTTTTCAGTGCTTAATGCTCAAACTGAAATAAAACGTGTTGGTGCAATTTCTTCAAAATCATACCCAGTAAATAATCCTGAAAATCCATCCACAAACACAATAATACCTTACAATACTATTTGTTTTGAAGAAAAAGAAAGTGCTGAAGTCGTTGCTATGTCGAAGTTAAATTTCAATTGTTCTATTAAAAAATTTGCTTCAGTTAAAGAGGCGGAAACCTTTGCATACACTTTCAAAAATTCAGATCAAAATATTTCTCAGTGCACCCTCATTGAAAATAAATCAGGATTGTTCTTTTTTAACTTTAGTGTAAAGGAACCAAAAAGCGTGGAGTGGTATTTGCAATTATTCCAAAAAAACAATTTAGCATTTGTTAAAAACAATTCGGATTTAAGATCAATTGATGAATTGTTAATTAAATAATTCATTAATCCATTTTTAATAATTAAGCATCAACTAACTATTTACGATATGAGAAAACTAAAATCATTATTTTTACTATTAATTTTATTTTACACAGCAAATATTTTTTCGCAGGGACAAAACTGTAATTCTGCAACGCCCTTTTGTGATGCTCCAGGCGGTTCAGGTGTTTCATTTTCAAACAACACTAATAACTCCTCTGAGAGTGGGCCAAATTATGGCTGTTTAGCTACTTATCCTAATCCAGCTTGGTTTTATTTTAAAACGACTACTGCCGGTAATTACCAATTTAATTTAAGTCAAGGTACTTCATGCGGTGGTTCAAATATTGATGTGGATTTTATTATGTGGGGGCCTTTTACATCCCCTTACAATTGCGGCAATTTAACTTCAGGTAATACTGTGGATTGTAGTTATTCTGGTTCTGCAACCGAAGTCATTGATGCAAATGGGGCGCCTGCTGGTCAGTATTATATTATTTTAGTTACAAATTACGCCAACGTTTCGGGTTGTATTACTTTAGCCTTATCAGCATCAAGTCCTCCCACAGATTGCTCTATCACTTGTCCTACCGTATTATCTGGCCCAGGAATTGTAAATTTCCCTTCCACTGATGCTCAAAACAACGTTCCTGCAACTCCAATGCCTAGTTCTGTTGCTTGTAATAGTGGAGTATTAAATATGTATGCTAGTAACTTAACTCCTTTTGGTAATCCTATTACTCCTGGAGTTAAAATATCGTTTGTAAACAATACAAATGCCAGTAACAGTGTTCAATATATTGAAAACGGCAATAATTTAGGTGGTTTTGGTGCTTGCAGTGGATGTCAAGGGCTTACAACAAATTATTTTGAAATTTTGCAATTTTCATACATGAGTCCATCTGCAACAAATCAATTTAGTTTTTGCGAAAACAACAATACTTCTGCATCGGCTAGTATTTCAACTACTATAGTAGATTTAACAGATAATGCTAATATACCAGGAACACCTTTTAATTGGACAAATAATGGTTCTTGTCAAACAATTAACATCCCTCCAGGAACAATTAAAGGTATTACATCTTGGACTTCTTCATGTGGGTCGTGTGTATCTGGAGCAACAGATTGGGGCGCTGCTCAGTTTAATCCGTCGGTTGCTGGGATAGGCACTCATACAGTAACCTATTCTTATAATCCTCAAACCGCAGGTTGTTCAACTTATTCAACATCTATTGTTATTACAGTTACAAATCCTTACAATGCTGCTTTTGTAACTCCTGGTCCTTTTTGTGCAGGAGCATCATGCTTCACTTTAACACCATCTAATACATATACATTAGGCACTGGATCCTGGTCGGGAACTGGTGTTTCTGGAAATACATTTTGTCCAGCTACAGATGGAGTAGGCACATTTCCAGTCACCTACACTGTAGGTGTAAGTCCAACTTGTAGGGCAACTCAAACAAATACTATAACGGTAAATGCAACACCTACTGCAAACGCAGGATCTCCTGCCGCCTTAACCTGCATTAGCACTAATACAACTTTGTCTGGATCAGGAGGAAGTTCATATACTTGGACTGGTCCTTCAGGAGGTATTTCCTCTGGTGGAAATACAGCAACTCCAACAGTTAGTTTAGCTGGTACATATACACTTTTGGTTGCCAATGGAACATGTACAAGTTTAGCAACAGTAGCAGTCACTCAAAACACAGCTACTCCTTCTGTGGCGGCATCTGTATCAAATAGTTTAACATGTACAAATACAACTATTACTGCAAGCGCTACAACAACTATGACTCCAGTATCCTATAGCTGGTCTGGACCCAATATCACAAGTGGTGCTGGAACAGGTACTATTTCATTAAATCAACCTGGAACATATAATTACACTGTTACTAATACTACTAGTGGATGTATAACTTCTGGCTCACAAGCAGTTATTCAAAACACCGCAACACCAGCAGTTACTGCATCTGGAAGCACTTTGAATTGTACTTTTACAACAGTTAATGCAAGCGCTTCTACAACAATGACTCCTGTAACTTATAACTGGTCTGGTCCAAATATTACTGCTGGTGCTGGAACAGGCACCATTTCATTAAATCAACCAGGTAACTATAATTATACTGTAACGAATACATCTAGTGGATGTTCGACAACTGGATTACAAACTATTCCTCAAAACACAGCTGTTCCAACAGTTACAGTTTCTGGATCACAAACTATTACTTGCGCTTCTCCAACAGTTACATTAATTGGCTCTGCAACTCCTTCTTCTTGTACTGTTGTTTGGTCTGGTGGTGTAAGTTCTGGCGCAAATAGCTATACCGCTACAGCAGCCGCATCAAATGTATATACAATGACAGCAACAAATCCTATCAATGGGTGTTCATCATTTCAAACAGTTAATGTCGTACCAAGTGCTGGATTCCCTAATTTAGCTGTTCCTATAATTTCAAACTCAATAACTTGTACTCAAGGCTCTGCCCAAGCTGTTGTTACAACTACCACTTCAGATGTTAGTTTTAATTGGTCTGGAGCAGGTATTGTTGGACCAACAAATACAGGAACTATTAATGTAAATGCGGGAGGTACTTATTCTTTAGTCGTTACAAATACGCTTTCAATGTGCTCTTCATCTATTACAGCTTTTGTTCCTACAAATACAAATTTACCTATACCTTCAGCTGCAAATTCTACAACTTTAACATGTTTAACAAATACAGCAACATTAACAGGGGGGCCATCATTGGGTGTCACTTATCAATGGAGTGGCCCAGGATTTAGTGGAGGCACTACTTCTCAAAATGCCACTGCAACAACTCCAGGTATCTATACATTAGTTGTTACAAATCCTGTAAATACTTGTACAGCGTCAGCAACAGTGGCTGTAACTCAAAACACATTGGTTCCTAGTGTTACGGCAGCTACTAGTGCTGTATTAAATTGTACTTTAACAAGCGTAAACGCAAGTGCAACAACAACAACTTCACCTGTCAGTTATAATTGGAGTGGTGCTGGTATAATATCTGCAACTAATATCTCAACAATTACAGTTAATCAACCTGGTACTTTTAATTACACTATAACTAATACCAGTAATGGATGTAGTATTGGTGGTTCGCAAACAGTAACTCAAAATACGGCAACTCCATCTGTAGCTTCTGCTGTAAGCGGAGTATTAAACTGTACTTTAACGAGCGTAAACGCAAGCGCAACAACAACATCTAGCCCTGTAAGTTATAATTGGAGCGGAACAGGTATCACCTCTGCGACAAATATTTCTACTATCACAATTAATCAACCTGGTACTTTTAATTATACTGTAACTAATACCAGCAATGGATGTAGTGTTGGAGGCTCGCAAACAGTCACTCAAAATACTGCCACTCCGTCTGTAGCTTCTGCTGTTAGTGGAGTATTAAACTGCACATTAACAAGTGTAAATGCTAGTGCTACTACTACATCTACTCCAGTAAGTTATAATTGGAGCGGAACAGGTATTACTTCAGCAACTAATATTTCTACTATTACTGTAAATCAAGGTGGAACTGTAAATTATACAGTAACAAATACTAGTAATGGTTGTATATCAACAGGCTCAGAATCTGTATCACAAAACACAACTACACCATTGGCGTCAGCCACTGGTGGAACATTAACTTGCTCAAATACAACGTCAGGTCTTGTTGGAGGTCCACTTTCTGGCGTAACATACTCATGGAGTGGTCCTGGACTAATAGGTTCAACTATATTTTCAAGTGCAACCGCAACAACAACTGGAAACTATACGTTAATTACCACAAGTACAACAAATGCATGTACTAATACAGCAATAGCAACAGTTACAAATAATTTAACAACACCTTTGGCTAACGCTGGAACAACTCAAACTTTGGTATGCGGGGTTACTTCTGTTACATTATCTGGTTCAGCTACTCCAGCAGGTTCAACTGCAAATTGGATTGGTGGAGTTTGTGGAAGTACTTCTAACTTTACAACGACAGCTTGTTCGCCAGGAACATATACTCTAGTTGCAACGCATCCAGTTTCCGGTTGTACTAATACATCAACAGTAACTGTTCTTTCTTCTACAAATGTTCCTCAAGCTACAGTAAATGCAATTACAAATTCTATAACATGTACCAATTCAGTTGTAGCAATTGGCGTTACCTTATCCAACTCGGATCCAGTATCCTATTCATGGTCAGGTCCAGGAATTGCAGGAACAAACAATACAGCAACCACTTCTGCAACATTAGCTGGAGTGTATAGTGTAACAATTACGAATACAAATTCAAATTGTCAATCAACCTTTAACTTAACAGTACCTACTGATGTTGATCCTGTATTTGCAAGCGCGTTACCATCAACAACATTAACTTGTTTATTAACTTCAACAACATTAACTGCATCACCAACAGGAACCAATTATGCATATGCTTGGTCTGGGCCTGGAATCATATCTAATGGAACAACAGAAAGCCCTACTATTAATGCTGGTGGTGATTATATTGTGACTATTACAAATAATATTAATGGTTGTGTTGGAAGTTATACTGTAAACGTACCTACAAACACTATTATTCCATCATTTGTTTTAGGAACAGCTCCGTCTGTAACTACTACCTGTGCTGCACCAAATGCAACATTATCAGGATCAAGTAACGCAGATCCTAATGCTGTTTACACTTGGACAACTCCAAATTCAACAACATTAACAGGAAATCCAATTATAAGCTCAACTCCTGGAACATATTCTGTAACAATTACTAATACTGTAAATGGCTGTAGCACATCAGCAACGATTCCATCAACAGTTGAAGTCATTGCTGATTCAGGAATTCCTAATGTTACATTATCGGCAAATTCTGTTTCAATTACTTGTTCAAATCCTACGCCAAGCGTTTCAATAACAACAACAGTATCTCCTGTAAGTTATAGTTGGTCACCTGCGGCTGGAATTGTCCCTGGAACAGAAACCACTGCTAATCCATCATTTACCGCTGCTGGTTCATATAGTGCTGTTGTAACAAACTCTACAACTGGTTGCGCTACTAGTATAAATACAAATATTGTTACTGTAACATTAAACAATACGGTTCCAGTTATATTTCCATTTGTAGGAGCTACTAATTCAGGTACTATTAATTGTAATAATCCTTCAGTCAGTGCTACTCCAGTAATAAGCAATCCTAATGATTTAACATATACATGGTCGCCAATAGGAACAGGACTTTCAACGCCAACTAACCAAGCTAACGCAACATTTACTGCCGCTGGAGTTTACACATTAGTAGTAACTAATACAATAACAGGATGCGTATCTGTTATCGATGCTGCGAGTACATTCACAGTGAATGTTGACACGTTGAAGCCTACACCTAATATAGTTCCAATTTCAACCAATACAATTATTGGCTGCGGCGCAAGTAATGCAACCGTTACACTAGATGGTAATTCTTCAACTAGTGCAAATTCTTCTCATACTTTTAATTGGTTACCTAATAATACATCTGGATCTTCACTTTCAGTAATATCTTCAGGAACTTATTCGTTAGTTGTATTAGATGCTGTAAATGGATGTTCTAATATAGCGCAACATTTTGTTGATGGTAATACTAATCCTCCTCAAAATGTAGATGCTGGTACAGCAGTTACAATAGCTTGTGGAAGCACATCTATAACATTAAATGGTAGTTCAACTTCAACTAATGTTTCATACTCATGGACTGGACCATCATCTTCAAGTATTTTATCTGGTAGTAATACTTCAACTCCAGTGGTGAGCGAAACTGGCCCATATGTATTAACTGTTACAGATAATATCACCGGATGCCAAAGTACAGCAACTGTAGTTGTATCTCAATCAAATGTAACCGCAGCGTTTACCGCAGATCCTACAGCAGGGCTATCACCGCTAACTGTAAACTTTACAGATGCAAGTATTGGTGCAAATAATTGGATATGGAACTATGGAAACGGATCGGCAACACAATCATTTACATCAACTCCACAAGGATTAAACAATGTTTATACTACTGGAAGCTATACAGTAACTTTAATTGTAACAGCAGGTCCATGTTCAGATACTGCATCTGTGGTAATAACAGTGGAAGATGGATTAACTTTAGAAATACCAAATGTGTTTACTCCAAACAGTGATGGAAAAAATGATGTATTTACCATTAAATCAACAGGTGTGAAGGAAATATCATTGCAAATTTTTAATCGTTGGGGACAAATTCTTTATGAGTTTTCTGGCCCGAATGCTTCTTGGGACGGTTTATCTCCAGCAGGTTCAGAGGTTCCAGGCGGCACTTACTTTTACTTTGTAAAAGCAATTGGTTTTGATGGAAAAGAAATAGAAAAAAATGGTACTGTAAATCTATTTAGATAAAAAAGATGAGAACTATTAAAAAAAGGCTTTCGTTAAAAAACGGAGGCCTTTTTTTATAAAATCAAAAAAAACAAAGCCTTTCCAATAAATTCAGTAAGCTTTGAACACTTATTTAAAGTGGTTTTATCAACAAATAAGCTTCTTTAGTCTATTCATACAAAAAAAATCAAAGAAACTTTAATATTTTTCAACAATTTTTTTGTTGATGAAAAAAATAATTATATCTTTGCCGTCCTCAAAAACATGAGGTTACTAAAATAACAGTAAAAACAAGCAATACAACAAGGTTAACATGCCAACTATACAGCAATTAGTAAGAAAAGGACGCTTTAAAGCTCCTAACAAAAGTAAATCGGCCGCTTTGGATTCATGTCCACAACGCCGTGGTGTTTGTACACGTGTGTACACAACAACCCCTAAAAAACCTAACTCAGCTATGCGTAAAGTAGCGAAGGTACGTTTAACGAATAAGCAAGAAATTATTGCTTATATCCCTGGTGAGGGTCATAACTTGCAAGAACACAGTATCGTATTAGTACGTGGTGGTCGTGTTAAGGATTTACCAGGTGTTCGTTATCATATCGTTCGCGGATCTTTAGATACTGCGGGTGTTGAAGGTAGAAAACAACAACGTTCAAAATATGGAACTAAGCGTCCTAAAGCAGGTGCTGTAGCAGCTCCAGCAAAAGGTGCTAAGAAAAAATAATTATAAAAATTAAGTAGATTTTACACAATGAGGAAGTCAACCGCTAAAAAAAGAATTTTATTACCAGATCCAATATACAATGATATATTGGTTACACGTTTTTTAAACAGTTTAATGTACAGTGGTAAGAAAAATACTGCATCTACAATTTTTCACGAATGTTTAGAAATCGTTGCTAAACGTACTAATGAAGATGGATTAGAAGTGTTTAAAAAAGCATTAGCTAATGTTACACCACAAGTTGAGGTTCGTTCTCGTCGTGTTGGTGGAGCAACTTTTCAAATCCCTTCTGAGGTTCGTCCAGAAAGAAAATTAGCTTTAGCTATTAAATGGATGATTACTTATGCTCGTAAACGTAACGAAAAATCTATGGCTCAAAAATTAGCTGGAGAAATCGTTTCTGCATCTAAAGAAGAAGGAGCTGCTTTCAAAAAGAAAGAAGATATTCACAAAATGGCTGAAGCCAACAAAGCATTCTCACACTTTAGATTCTAATTAGAAATGGCTGACTTAAGATATACAAGAAATATAGGTATCGCTGCGCATATTGATGCTGGTAAAACAACAACAACAGAGCGTATTCTTTACTACACTGGTGTTAATCACAAAATCGGAGAAGTTCACGAAGGTGCAGCTACTATGGATTGGATGGCTCAAGAACAAGAGCGTGGTATTACAATTACTTCTGCTGCAACAACTTGTTTTTGGAAATACCGTGATAACCAATACAAAATTAACATCATTGATACGCCAGGTCACGTTGACTTTACAGTTGAAGTAAACCGTTCATTACGTGTATTAGATGGTTTAGTGTTTTTGTTTTCAGCAGTTGATGGTGTTGAGCCTCAATCTGAAACTAACTGGCGTTTAGCTGATAACTACAATGTTACTCGTTTAGGATTCGTTAATAAAATGGATCGTCAAGGAGCTGACTTTTTAAAAGTAGTTAAACAAACTCGCGAAATTTTAGGTGGTAATGCAGTTCCTCTTCAAATCCCAATCGGTGCTGAAGAAAACTTTATTGGGGTAGTTGATTTAATTAACTTCCGTGGTATTGTTTGGAATGAGCACGATAAAGGGATGACTTTCCAAGAAGTTCCTATTCCTGCTGATTTATTAGAAGAAGCTACTGAGTGGAGAGAGAAAATGTTAGAAGCAGTTTCTGAGTTTGATGATAAAATTATGGAGAAATTTTTTGAAGCTCCAGAAACTATCACTGAAAGAGAAGTATTAGACGCATTACGTAAAGCTTGCGTTGCAAATAAAATTGTTCCTATGGTTTGTGGTTCATCTTTCAAAAACAAAGGTGTACAAACTATGTTAGACTTAGTTATGGAATTAATGCCATCTCCGATGGATAAACCAGAAACTAAAGGTACTAATCCTGACACTGGTGCTGAGGTAACTCGTAGACCAGATGTTAAAGATCCATTTACAGCATTAGCATTTAAAATCGCAACTGATCCATTCGTAGGTCGTTTGTGTTTCTTCCGTGCTTATTCTGGTCGTTTAGATGCAGGTTCTTATGTATTGAACACTCGTTCAGGAAATAAAGAACGTATCTCTCGTATTTTCCAAATGCATGCAAACAAACAAAACCCAGTTGAATTTTTAGAGGCTGGTGATATTGGTGCTGCTGTAGGATTTAAAGATATTCGTACTGGTGATACATTATGTGACGAAAAAAATCCAATTGTATTAGAAGCAATGAATTTCCCTGAGCCAGTTATTGGTTTAGCTATTGAGCCTAAAACTCAAGGCGACTTAGATAGATTAGGGGTAGGCTTAAATAAATTAGCTGAAGAGGATCCAACTTTCCGTGTACATACTGATGAAGATTCTGGTCAAACTATTATCTCAGGTATGGGAGAGTTACACTTAGAAATTATTATCGACCGTTTAAAACGTGAGTTTAAAGTTGAAGTAAATCAAGGTGAGCCTCAAGTATCTTACAAAGAATCTATTTCTGCTACTTACGAACACAGAGAAGTATACAAAAAACAAACTGGTGGTCGTGGTAAATTTGCTGATATCAAAGTTGTATTAGGTCCAGTGGATGCTGATTTCGACAGAGAGAAAGCTAAGTCAGATTTACAATTTGTTAATGAAATTACTGGTGGTTCAATTCCTCGTGAATTTATCCCTTCAGTTGAAAAAGGATTCAAAGCATCTATGTTAAATGGTGTATTAGCTGGATATCCTCTAGATAACTTAAAAGTACGCTTAATTGATGGTTCATTCCATGCAGTCGATTCAGATTCATTATCTTTTGAAATTTGTGCTCGTTCAGCTTACCGTGAAGCATTAACTAAATGTAAACCAGTTTTAATGGAGCCTATCATGAAAGTGGAAGTGTTAACTCCAGAACAAAACATGGGTGATGTTGTAGGTGACTTAAATCGTCGTCGTGGACAAATTGAAGGAATGGATTCTAAAAATAACTCTCAAGTTATTAAAGCTAAAGTTCCTTTGTCAGAAATGTTTGGTTACGTGACTCAATTACGTACATTAACTTCTGGTCGTGCAACTTCAACAATGGAATTTTCTCATTACGCAGATGCGCCGGCTAACGTTGCAGCTGATGTAATTGCAAAAGCAAAAGGTAAAAAAGAAAACGCATAAACAGTATTATATAATAACTCACATGAGCCAAAGAATCAGAATAAAATTAAAATCTTACGATTACAACTTAGTTGATAAATCCGCTGAGAAAATCGTTAAAACTGTGAAAATGACAGGAGCTGTAGTTAATGGTCCAATTCCATTACCTACTAACAAAAGAATCTTCACGGTTTTACGTTCACCACACGTTAACAAGAAAGCGCGTGAGCAATTCCAAGTTTGTGCATACAAACGTTTGTTAGACATCTACAGTTCTTCTTCAAAAACAGTAGACGCTTTAATGAAGTTAGAATTGCCTTCTGGAGTAGAAGTTGAAATCAAAGTTTAACCCTCTGTTCTTATTACAAGAAATTGAGCGTTTAAAAAAGAAAAAAAGTAAATAACAAAAAAATAAAAAAAGTAAAATGTCTGGAATTATTGGTAAAAAAATAGGAATGACTAGCTTCTTCGATGCCAATGGCAAGTATGTGCCATGCACAGTTATAGAAGCAGGTCCTTGCGTGGTTACGCAAGTAAAAACCAATGAAGTAGACGGTTACACAGCTTTACAGTTAGCTTACGATGAGAAAAAAGAAAAACACACATCGTCTGCTATGAAAGGTCATTTTGAATTAGCAAAAACAACCCCAAAACGTAAAATTGTTGAGTTCCGTTCTTTTGAGGAAACAAAAAATTTAGGTGATGTTATAACTCTTGACATCTTCTCTGAAGGAGACTTCGTTGATATCGTTGGTACTTCTAAAGGAAAAGGTTTTCAAGGTGTAGTTAAACGTCATGGATTTGGTGGTGTTGGTGGTTCAACTCACGGTCAACATGATCGTCAAAGAGCTCCAGGTTCATTAGGTGCATCTTCAGATCCTTCTCGTGTATTTAAAGGTATGCGTATGGCTGGTAGAACAGGTGGAGATAGAAAGAAAATCCAAAACCTAGTTGTTGTAAAAATAATGGCAGAAAAGAATGTTCTTTTAATTAAAGGTTCAGTTCCGGGTGCTAAAGGGTCTTACGTTATAATCGAGAAGTAATCATGCAAGTAGAAGTATTAAACATAAGCGGAAAAAAGACTGCTAAAAAAGTAGAATTAGCAGATGTGATTTATGGTGTAGAACCAAGTGATCACAGTATATATTTAGATGTTAAGCATTATTTAGCTGCTCAACGTCAAGGAACACACAAATCAAAAGAGCGTGCTGAAATTTCAAGAACGACTAAAAAACTAAAAAAACAAAAAGGAACAGGTGGAGCTCGTGCGGGTTCTATGAAATCTCCTTTGTTTATTGGTGGTGGTCGTGCATTCGGTCCTCGTCCTCGCGATTACTCTTTTAAATTAAATAAGAAAACTAAGGTTGTAGCTCGTGCATCTGCATTAACATACAAAGCTAAAGAAAACGCAATTACAGTATTAGAAGACTTCACTTTTGAAGCTCCAAAAACTAAAAATTACGTTGACTTAATGAAAAACTTAAACTTATCTGATAAAAAAACAGTATTAGTGTTGGGTGATACAAATAATAACGTATATTTGTCGTCCCGAAATTTAGAGGGCGCAAAAGTTGTAAAAGCCTCTGATTTAAACACTTACGATATCGTTAACGCAGAAACGTTAATTTTATTAGAAAGTTCGGTAAAAGTATTAGAATCATTATTAAATAAATAAAATGGAAATATTAATTAAACCAATCATCACCGAAAAGATGACTTCTTTGGCAGAGAAGTTGAATCGCTATGGTTTTGTGGTTGATAGAAGCGCCAACAAAGTACAAATTAGACAAGCTGTTGAAAAAATGTACGGTGTAAAAGTTGAATCTGTTAACACTCAACAATACGTAGGAAAAGTGAAAACTCGTAACACCACTCGTGGTATTGCTGTAGGCCGCGTAAACCGTTCAAAAAGAGCTTTTGTCACATTAAAGAATGGCGAAGCAATTGATTTTTACGCTAATATTTAATTTGATAAAAAGTAAAAGAAATGGCATTAAAAAAATTCAGACCGTTGACTCCAAGTCAACGTTTCAAAATAGCAACTGATAACTCAGATATCACAACTAGCACTCCTGAAAAAAGCTTATTAACTTCAGTTAAAAATAGCGGTGGACGTGATAATACTGGTAAAATGACAATCCGTAACATTGGTGGTGGTCATAAAAAACAATACCGTATCATTGATTTCAAACGTAACAAAGATGGTATCGAAGGAACAGTAGCTTCTATCGAATATGATCCAAACCGTACTTCTCGTATTGCTTTAATTCATTATAAAGATGGAGAGAAGCGTTACATCTTAGCTCCTGCTGGATTAGAAGTTGGCAAAAAAGTTATGTCTGGCGCTACAGCATTACCAGAAGTTGGTAACTGTATGTTTTTATCAGATATTCCATTAGGAACAGTTATTCATAATATCGAATTACGTCCAGGTCAAGGCGGAGCAATGGCACGTAGTGCTGGAACTTACGCTCAGTTAACTGCTCGTGATGGTAAATATGCAATTTTACGTATGCCTTCAGGTGAGGTTCGTATGATTTTAATTACTTGTAAAGCAACAATCGGAGCTACATCTAATCCTGATCACTCTTTAGAGATTTCTGGTAAAGCTGGTCGTTCTCGTTGGTTAGGTCGTCGTTCTCGTACTCGTCCAGTAGCAATGAATCCTGTGGATCATCCAATGGGTGGAGGTGAAGGACGTGCTTCAGGTGGACAACCTCGTTCTCGTAACGGTATTCCTTCTAAAGGTTACAAAACTCGTTACAAAGCGAAATCTTCTAACCAACATATCATTAAAAAAAGAAGTAAATAATAATTAACGTTTAATGGCTCGTCGCGAGACGAGTTTCAAAACTAAAAAACAAACAATGGCAAGATCATTAAAAAAAGGTCCTTTTATTGACCACAACTTAGAGAAAAAAGTTACTCAAATGAATGAGAGTAACAAGAAAACAGTTTTAAAAACATGGGCTCGTCGCTCAGTTATTTACCCTGAAATGGTTGGACATACATTTGCAGTTCATAACGGACAAAAATTTATTCCAGTTTATGTTACAGAAAACATGGTAGGTCATAAATTAGGAGAGTTTTCTGCAACACGTCAATTCAAAGGTCATTCAGGTAATAACAAGAAATAATAAGCTGATAAAGAAATTTAGTCATGGGTAAAAGAAAAAGATTAGTAGCAGAGGCACGCAAAGAAGCAAATAAGAGTACTTATTTTGCTAAATTAAATAGCTGCCCAACTTCACCTCGTAAGATGCGCCAAGTAGCGGATTTAGTTAGAGGAATGGAAGCATATAAAGCATTAAATGTATTAAAATTTAATACACGCGAAGCGTCAGGACGTTTAGAGAAATTATTAAAATCTGCAATTGCTAATTACGAGGCAAAAACAGGATCTCGCCCTGAAGAAAATACCTTATTTGTTACTTCGGTAATGGTAGATAGCGCTTTAATGGCAAAACGTTTACGTACTGCACCTCAAGGTCGTGGATACAGAATCAGAAAACGTTCAAACCACGTTACTTTAGAAGTAGGTACTGCAGTTGTTAGTACTAAGAAAGCTGAAAGAAAAGCAGCTGCAATTTCAAAATCAGAAGATAATAAATAATATATAAGGAAATGGGACAAAAAGCAAATCCAATAGGTTTACGTTTAGGTATTGTTAAAGGTTGGGATTCTAACTGGTACGGTGGAAGAGACTATGCTGACAAATTAGTGGAAGATACTCAAATTCGTAACTACTTAAAAGTTCGTTTACCAAAAGGAAGTATTTCTAAAATAGTTATCGAAAGAACATTAAAATTAATTACTGTTACAATTAACACTGCACGTCCAGGTATTATTATTGGAAAAGGTGGTAAAGAAGTAGATAAATTAAAAGAAGAATTAAAAAAAGTAACTAAAAAAGAAATTCAAATCAATATTTTTGAAATTAAACGTCCAGAATTAGATGCACGTTTAGTTGGAGATTCTATTGCTCGTCAAATTGAAGGACGTATTTCTTTCCGTAGAGCAGCAAAAATGTCTATCGCATCAACTATGCGTATGGGTGCTGAAGGAATCAAAATTTTAGTTTCAGGTCGTTTAGGTGGTGCTGAGATGGCACGTTCTGAAGGATACAAAGAAGGACGTACTCCATTACAAACTTTACGCGCTGATATTGATTATGCAGTTGCGGAAGCTCATACTACTTATGGTCGTATCGGTATCAAAGTTTGGATTTGCAAAGGCGAAATTTATGGAAAACGAGATTTATCTCCAAACTTCGGTTTAGATAAAGAGAAAAAAGGCGGAAATGTAGCCCCAGCTCCAAAATTTGCAGGTCGTGGTCCAAAAAGAGACGATAAAAAAAGAAACGACAAATAATAATCATACAGAAGAATAACGGATTAGTTAAAGATAATAAATCATGATACAGCCAAAAAGAACGAAATATAGAAAAATGCATAAAATGAAAATGAAAGGCAACACCAAACGTGGTGATCAATTAGCCTTTGGTTCATTTGGAATTAAAGCATTAGATGAAAGTTGGGTAACTTCACGTCAAATTGAAGCAGCGCGTATTGCAATTACACGTTTCATGAAACGTGAAGGACAAGTGTGGATTCGTATTTTCCCTGACAAACCAATTACTAAAAAACCAGCAGAGGTTCGTATGGGTAAAGGTAAAGGTGCTCCTGAATATTGGGTTGCTCCAGTAAAAAGAGGACGTATGTTATTTGAAGCAGAAGGTGTTCCTTTAGACGTTGCAAAAGAAGCTTTACGTTTAGCTGCTCAAAAATTACCAATTGTTACTAAATTTGTAATTCGTAGAGATTACGTAGCGGACGCAACAGTTTAATTTAAAAAGGAATAAGAAAATGAAAAACACAGATATAGTTGCATTGTCAACAGCAGAATTGCAAGGTTTATTAAAAGAAGAAAAGGGTGCTTTAAACAAATTAAAGTTAAACCACTCAATTTCTCCATTAGAGAACCCAATTAAAATTCGCGATAGCCGCAAAACAGTTGCTCGTGTGAGTACTGAATTAACAAAAAGAAACAACACTTCTAAATAATAGTAGTAATGGAAGAAAGAAATTTAAGAAAAGAAAAAGTTGGTATCGTGAAAAGCAACAAAATGGAAAAATCTATTGTTGTAGCTGTGATGCGTAAAGTAAAACATCCAAAATACGGAAAGTTCGTTAACAAAACATCTACTTTCGTTGCTCATGATGAAAAAAATGAATGCAGTATTGGAGATACAGTGAAAATTAGCGAAACACGCCCATTGAGCAAAACTAAAAACTGGCGTTTAGTAGAAGTTTTAGAAAAAGTGAAATAATACTTATATAAAGTTAAGAAGAAATGGTACAAAACGAGTCAAGATTAGCAGTAGCAGATAACAGTGGAGCAAAAGAAGTTCTTGTTATCCGTGTGTTAGGCGGTACAAAAAAGCGCTACGCATCTGTAGGAGATAAAATTGTAGTTACAATTAAACATGCATTACCTTCAGGTAACGTAAAAAAAGGAACAGTTCACAAAGCTGTTGTAGTGAGAACTAAAAAAGAAATTCGTCGTGCAGATGGTTCATATATCCGTTTTGATGACAACGCTTGCGTGTTGTTAAATCAAGGTGATGAAATCCGTGGTACTCGTATTTTTGGGCCAGTTGCTCGTGAATTACGTGATAAATCATACATGAAAATCATTTCATTAGCACCAGAAGTGCTTTAATCAATAATAGGGAAAAGAAATGTCAAAATTAAAATTAAAAAAAGGCGACACTGTGAAAGTGATTTCTGGCGAATCCAGAGGCCAAGAAGGTAAAATTGTATCTATTGATACAAAAAATGAAAGAGTCATCGTTGAAGGTGTTAACATGATTAGTAAACACACTAAACCTAGCGCAAAAAACGCTAATGGTGGTATTGTTAAACAAGAAGGCACAATCCATATTTCAAACTTAATGTTTGTTGAAGGTGGTAAAACTGTTAGAATTGGTCGCGTTGTAAATGCTACTACTAACAAAATTGAGCGTATTTCTAAAAAAACTAAAGCAGTAATTAAATAATGGCAGCAACTTATTCTCCTAGATTAAAGGACAGATATAAAGCAGAGATTGTAGATAATTTAAAAAAACAATTTCAGTACACTTCTTCAATGCAAGTGCCTAAATTAGAGAAAATTTGTATTAACCAAGGTATTGGTGATGCAGTTTCTGATAAGAAAATGATTGAATCTGCTGTTAAAGAAATGACTACTATCACTGGTCAAAAAGCAGTTCCAACGTATTCTACAAAAGATATTTCAAACTTTAAATTACGTAAAGGTGTAGCTATTGGTGTTCGTGTAACATTACGTGGCGATAAAATGTATGAGTTTTTAGATCGCTTAATCGCATCTTCATTACCTCGTATCCGTGATTTCAAAGGCGTTAATGATAAGGGATTTGATGGTCGTGGTAACTACACATTAGGTATTACTGAGCAAATCATTTTCCCTGAAATTGATATTGATAAAGTGAGTAAAATTCAAGGTATGGACATTACTTTTGTAACTTCTGCACCAACAGATAAAGAAGCTCATGCTTTATTAACAGAATTTGGTATTCCATTCAAAAAGAAATAGTATATTTACAGCCCTGAAAAAAAGATAAAATGGCAAAAATTAACATGATCGCTCGCGATACTAAAAGAAAAAGATTAGTAGACTTACACGCAGCAAAAAGAGCAGAATTAAAAAAAGCAGGAGATTCAATGGGCTTGCAAAAATTACCAAAAAACTCATGTAAAGTGAGAATGCGTAATCGTTGTAAGTTAACTGGTCGTCCACGTGGATACATGAGAGATTTCGGTATCAGTCGTGTGACTTTCCGTGAGATGGTATTATTCGGTTTAATCCCGGGTGTTACTAAATCAAGCTTCTAAATAAGAGTATTAACGTATAATTATCCTGAAAGTCGGGATAACATATAAAAACAAATAAAATGACAGATACAGTATCAGATTACCTTACGCGAGTAAGAAACGCCATCAGCGCAAATCACAGAATCGTTGAGATTCCAGCTTCAAACCTTAAAAAAGAAATCACTAAGATTCTTTTTGAAAAAGGATATATCTTAAACTACAAGTTTGAAGAGAATGAAAAAAAACAAGGAACTATTAAAATAGCCTTGAAATACAGTTCAACAAACAAATTATCAGCTATCCGTACCTTAGACAGAGTTTCTAAGCCAGGTTTACGTAAGTATGCTGGTGTTGACAATATGCCAAAAGTATTAAACGGATTAGGTATTGCTATTATCTCTACATCTAAAGGTGTAATGACAGATAAAGAAGCGAAAAAACTTAATATCGGTGGCGAAGTTTTATGTTACATTTCATAATTTAGAGGGAGGAAAAAACATGTCACGTATAGGAAAATTACCAATCACAGTGCCTGCAGGTGTAGAAGTAAACATCGCTGGAACAACAGTTTCAGTTAAAGGTAAATTAGGTTCGTTATCAGAAACAATTGATTCAGATATTATTGTAAAGTTAGAAGATGGCGTTATTAACGTATCTCGTCCAACTGATCAAAAACGTCACAGATCATTACACGGTTTATACCGTTCATTAATCGCTAACATGATTAAAGGTGTTTCTGAAGGATATAAAACAGAACAAGAGTTAGTAGGTGTAGGTTACCGTGCTTCTAACAAAGGTCAATTATTAGAATTAGCTTTAGGTTATTCTCACAACGTTGTGTTTGAATTACCAAACGAAATTAAAATAACTACAACATCTGAAAAAGGTCAAAACCCTAAAGTAATTTTAGAAAGTTCTGATAAACAATTAATCGGAATGGTTGCAGCTAAAATACGTAGCTTACGTAAACCAGAGCCATACAAAGGTAAAGGTATCAAATTTGCTGGCGAAATTTTACGCCGTAAAGCTGGTAAATCTGCAAGCAAAAAATAACATAATTCAATTAGTATTAATCATCTTCAAAAAACTGGAAAGATGGCACTCAATAAAAAACAAAGAAGAGAACGCATTAAACTTAAAATCCGTAAAACTGTAAACGGAACTGCAACTACACCTAGATTAAGTGTATTCAGAAGTAACTCAGGAATATTTGCTCAATTAGTAGATGATTTAGCTGGAAAAACTTTAATCGCAGCAGGTTCTGATGATAAAACTATCAAAGCAACAAAAGCTAACAAAGTTGATCAAGCTAAAGCAGTAGGTAAATTAATCGCTGAAAAAGCTACAACTGCTGGAATTAGCTCTGTAGTATTTGACAGAAATGGATACTTATACCACGGTCGTATTAAATCGTTAGCTGAAGGAGCTCGCGAAGCAGGTTTAAAATTTTAATTAGTATAAAAAGAACATACATAACATGTCAAAAGAAGTTGTAAAAAAAGTTAAGTCAACAGACATCGAACTAAAAGATAAATTAGTTGCGATACAACGTGTAACTAAAGTTACTAAAGGTGGTCGTCACTTCAGTTTCGCTGCTATCGTTGTTGTTGGTGATGAAAAAAGTGTTGTAGGATACGGATTAGGAAAAGCAAATGAAGTTACAGATGCTATCACTAAAGGTATTGATGATGCAAAGAAAAATTTAGTTAAAGTTTCTGTATTAAAAGGTACAGTTCCTCATGCTGAAAATGGTAAATTTGGTGGTTCTCGCGTGTTCTTAAAACCAGCAGCTCATGGTACAGGTGTAATTGCCGGTGGTGCGATGCGTGCAGTTTTAGAAAGCGTTGGTATTACTGATGTATTAGCTAAATCAAAAGGTTCTTCTAACCCTCACAATGTGGTTAAAGCGACTATTGATGCATTAGCTAAAATGCGTGATCCATTAGCTATCTCTAGACAAAGAGGTATTAATTTAGACAAAGTATTTAACGGATAATAAGAAAAGAGATGGCACAAGTTAAGGTAACATTATCTAAAAGTCCTATCAAAAGGAACGCTAGACAAAGAGCAACAGTTCAAGCATTAGGTTTAAGAAAATTAAACCACAGCATTATTAAAGAAGCAACTCCTCAAGTTCAAGGAATGATTAATGCAGTTGCCCATTTATTGACAGTAGAAACTATTTAATTATAAAAGGAAATTAAAATGAAATTAAGTTCATTAACACCTGCAGAAGGTTCAGTAAAAAATAATTTTAGAAGAGGTCGCGGACAAGGTTCTGGCGGTGGCGGTACAGCTACTCAAGGTCACAAAGGTGCTCAATCTCGTTCAGGTAACAAAAAGAAACGTGGTTTTGAAGGTGGTCAAATGCCTTTACAACGTCGTGTTCCTAAATTCGGTTTCAAAAATGTAAACCGTATTGATCACAAAGGAGTTAACTTAGATGCAATTCAAAAATTAGTTGACACTAAAAACATTACTGATATTACACGTGATGTATTATTAGCAAATGGATTAGCTTCTAAAAATGATTTAATCAAAATCATGGGAAGAGGTGAATTAAAATCAAAAGTAAATATTACAGTTCACGCATTTACAGCAACTGCTAAAGCAGCAATTGAATCTAAAGGCGGAGTAGCAACAGAAATCTAATATATTATATGAAACGTTTTATAGAAACCTTCCAGAACATTTGGAAGATAGAAGAGCTAAAGCAAAGGATTTTAACGACCCTTGGACTTGTGCTTATCTATCGTTTGGGTTCTTATGTTGTATTGCCTGGTATTAATACAGAAGTATTAGCGGCTGCAAATGCGAACTCTGCCAATGATGGTGGTATTATTGCTTTGATTAATGCCTTTGCAGGTGGAGCTTTCTCTAGAGCATCTATCTTTGGATTAGGTATTATGCCTTACATTACGGCATCTATCATTATTCAATTGTTAGGAATGGCAGTTCCTTACTTCCAAAAAATGCAAAAAGAGGGAGAAAGCGGGCGTAAAAAAATTAATCAATATACACGTTTCTTAACTGTTGCAGTAACTGCAGTGCAAGCTCCAGGATACTTAGCAGCTCAAGTATATACTAAACCTGGTGTTGTAGGAATTGATCCAACATGGTTTGGTATTCAAGCAACTCTTATTTTAGTAGCTGGAACTATGTTTATTATGTGGTTAGGTGAAAGAATTACTGATAAAGGTATCGGTAACGGTATTTCTATCTTAATTATGATTGGTATTATTTCACGTTTACCTTTCGCTATCACTTCTGAATTCGGATCTCGTTTACAAAGTGCTGGTGGTGGTTTAATTATGTTCTTATTAGAGATTGTATTCTTATTGTTTATCATTGTAAGTTGTATTTTATTAGTACAAGGAACAAGAAGAATACCTGTGCAATACGCTAAAAAAATTGTTGGAAACAAACAAATAGGTGGTGTTCGTCAATATTTACCATTAAAAGTAAATGCGGCTGGTGTAATGCCAATTATCTTTGCTCAAGCAATTATGTTTATTCCTGCTGCTGTTTCAGGCTTCTCTGGAGGTACAGGTGGTGTATTTGCAGATAGATATGGTTTTTGGTACAACTTTATTTTCGCTACTTTAATCATTGCCTTTACTTACTTTTACACTGCGATTATGATTAATCCAAATCAATTAGCAGATGATATGAAACGTAATGGTGGATTTGTTCCAGGTGTAAAACCAGGAAAAAGTACAGCTGAGTTTATTGATCAAGTAATGTCTCGTATTACTTTACCTGGTTCAATGTTCTTAGCATTTGTTGCAATATTACCTTCAATTGCTATCAAATTAGGAATTAATAGTGCATTTGCTGATTTCTTTGGTGGAACGTCGTTATTAATCTTAGTTGGTGTAGTATTAGATACTCTACAACAAATTGAGACTTACTTATTAAATCGTCATTACGATGGTTTAATGCAAAATGGAAGAATAAAAGGTCGTAGTAATAACCAAATGACAATGCAACAAGCTTAATATGGCAAAACAAGCAAATATTGAGTTAGATGGCGTGATTTTAGAATCCTTAAGTAATGCCATGTTTAGAGTGGAACTAGAAAATGGTCATATTGTAATTGCTCACATCTCTGGGAAAATGAGAATGCACTATATCAAAATATTAACTGGTGATAAGGTTAAGTTGGAAATGAGTCCATACGATTTATCAAAAGGAAGAATAACATACAGATACAAATAATAAAGAAAAAAATTAAATAACCTAAGGAAATGAAAGTTAGAGCATCGATAAAAAAAAGAAGCGTAGATTGTAAAATCGTGCGTAGAAAAGGAAAGTTGTATATAATCAACAAAAAAAATCCAAAGTTTAAACAAAGACAAAAATAATTGCGTATTTTCGCAAACTTTTAAAACCAAAGTATATAAATAATGGCACGTATTGCAGGTATAGATTTACCAAAAAATAAAAGAGGAGAAATAGGATTAACCTACATTTTTGGTATTGGACGTAGCAGAGCTCAACGTATTTTAACTGAAGCTGGAATTGACTTTAATAAAAAAGTTAATGAGTGGAGTGATGATGAGCAAAACGCTATTCGTAAAATTGTTAACGACAATTTTAAAGTAGAAGGTGGACTTCGTTCAGAAGTTGCTTTACATATCAAACGTTTAACAGATATTGGATCTTACCGTGGTATTCGCCACCGTAACGGATTACCAGTTCGCGGACAACGTACTAAAACCAACGCACGTATCCGTAAAGGAAAACGTAAAACCGTTGCAAACAAGAAAAAAGTTACTAAGTAATAAATAAAATAAGCATTTAATAAAAATGGCTAAACAACAATCATCAGTAGCAGCAGCAAAAGCTAACGCGAAGAAAAGAGTAGTAAAGGTAGAGGCAGTTGGAGAAGCTCACTTAAACGCTACGTTTAACAACATCATCATCTCTTTAACTAACTCTGCAGGTCAAGTTATTTCTTGGTCAAGCGCTGGTAAAATGGGATTCCGTGGTTCAAAGAAAAATACTCCTTATGCTGCACAATTAGCAGCAGCAGATTGCTCAAAGGTAGCAGCTGATTTAGGATTACGTAAAGTAAAAGTATATGTAAAAGGTCCAGGTGCAGGAAGAGAATCTGCTATCAGAACGATTGCAACTTCAGGGATTGAAGTAACTGAAATCATAGATATCACTCCTATGCCACACAATGGTTGTCGTCCTCCTAAAAAACGTCGTTGCTAGTCAACCGCGCTTAGGCAGACAAAATAATAAAGTAATAACAGAAATTAAAATATAGAAATGGCAAGATATACAGGTCCTAAATCTAAGATTGCAAGAAAATTCAGAGAGCCAATTTTTGGCCCAGATAAAGCATTAGAAAAGAAAAATTACCCTCCTGGACAACACGGTAATACTAAGAAAAAAGGTAAAAAATCAGAATATGCTATCCAGTTAATGGAAAAGCAAAAGGCAAAATATACTTATGGCATCTTAGAAAAACAATTTGCTAGAACTTTTGATAGAGCAGCTCGTGCACACGGAATTACTGGTGAAGTTTTATTACAATTAATCGAATCTCGTTTAGATAACGTTGTTTATCGTTTAGGTGTTGCACCTTCTCGTAGAGCAGCTCGTCAATTAGTTGGTCATGCTCACATTACTGTAAACGGTAACGTTGTAAATATCCCTTCCTATACATTAAAAGCTGGAGATGTTGTTGGTGTACGTGAAAAATCTCAATCTTTAGAGGCTATTACTCACTCTTTGTCAGGGTCTGTAAACAAATATTCTTGGTTAGATTTTGATAAAACTTCTTTTACAGGTAAATTTATATCTGTACCTGAGCGTTCTCAAATCCCAGAAAACATTAAAGAACAACTAATCGTCGAGTTGTACTCTAAATAATAGTAATTAGCATTTTTTTTTAACCTATATAAATTAATAAAATGGCAATATTAAATTTCGTAAAACCAGATAAGGTTGTTATGATTAACTCTACCGAGACTGAAGGACAATTTGAATTCCGTCCGTTAGAACCAGGTTTCGGTATCACTATAGGTAACTCATTACGTCGTATTTTATTATCTTCATTAGAAGGACATGCTATTACTAGCGTTAGAATTGAAGGTGTTGATCACGAATTCTCAACAATTAAAGGTGTTGTAGAAGATGTTACTGAAATCATCTTAAATTTAAAACAAGTTCGTTTTAAGAAACAATTAGATAATCACGATGTAGAAAAAATCGTTATTCATTTTGCAGGTAATGAAAAATTTACTGCAGCTGAAATCGGTAAATTCGCAAATGGTTTCCAAATATTAAACCCTGAGTTAGTTATTTTTAATTGCGAAAGTAGCGTTAAATTAAAAATCGAATTAACTATTGATAAAGGTCGTGGATACGTGCCTGCAGAAGAAAATAAAACTAATTCTGCACCTCAAGGTACTATCTTCATCGATTCTATCTACACTCCAATCAAAAATGTAAAATACACGATTGAAAATTACCGTGTTGAACAAAAAACAGATTACGAAAAATTAATTTTAGATATCGTTTCCGATGGATCTATCCACCCGAAAGAAGCTTTAAAAGAAGCAGCTAAAATTTTAATATACCATTTCATGTTGTTCTCTGATGAGAAAATCACATTAGATTCTGAAGAGAAAAAATCTGAAGAAGAATTTGATGAAACATCATTACACATGCGCCAATTATTAAAAACTAAATTGGTTGATATGGATTTATCTGTTCGTGCTTTAAACTGTTTAAAAGCAGCAGACGTAGAAACATTAGGAGAACTAGTATCATTCAATAAAAATGACCTTTTAAAATTCCGTAATTTTGGTAAGAAATCTTTAACTGAACTTGAAGACTTAGTATCAACAAAAGGGTTACAATTTGGAATGAATGTAGTTAAATATAAATTAGATAAGGACTAAAAACAATTGTTGAATTAGAGAATTAATGAGTTAGAGAATAACTCAACCATTCACTAACTCACTAAATCAAAAAACATCATGAGACACGGAGATAAAATAAATAATTTAGGTAGAACAGCTTCTCACCGTAAAGCATTAATGAGCAACATGGCTTGTTCGTTAATTGAGCACAAACGTATTTTCACAACTTTAGCTAAAGCCAAAGCGTTAAGAACTTATGTTGAACCAATCATTAACAGAAGTAAAGATGATTCTACGCACAGCCGTAGAACTGTTTTCTCTTACTTAAAAAGTAAAGAAGTAGTTGCTATGTTATTCAAAGAGGTATCAGTGAAAGTTGCTGAAAGAAACGGTGGTTACACTCGTATTATCAAAACTGGAAACAGACAAGGTGATGCTGCTGAAATGGCGTTAATCGAATTAGTTGACTTTAACGATATTTACTCAAACGGTAAAGCTGCTACAACTGAAAAAGCTAAAACTACTCGTCGTAGTCGTGCTAAAAAAACAACTGATGCTAAAGCTGAAGGAACTACTGAAGCTAAAGACGGAGAATAATTATTCTTTTCATATCTTAAAAAATCCTCGAACATTTTCGGGGATTTTTTTTGCCCTCTCCCTACCCTTTTAAATAATTAAAATAACATGTTTTAAAGGCATCGAAGTACTTAAGGAAGATACTAAGTTATTTTGAAGATAAACGTGTTTTAAAAATCCTTTAAAATGAGTGTACAAGCTATTCTAAAAGTTATATATTTGAATAAATCATAAAAAACAAAAAACATGAATATTAATTTTTTAGCAGTATTAGTAACGGCTTTAGTGCCTATGGTAATGGGTTTTATTTGGTACAACCCTAAAGTTTTAGGAATTGCATGGATGCGAGCAGCCGGTTAAGATGAAGAAAAATTAAAAGGCGCAAACATGGCTATCATATTTGGTGTAAGTTTTATCATGAGTTTCTTTTTAGCTTTTTCTCTTCAATTTGCTGTTGTTCATCAACTTCATTTTAGCTCTATGTTATTTAATACAAGCTTTCAAGATCCAAATACTGAACTAGGAGCTATGTACAAAACTATCATGGATCAATTTGGAAGCGCCTATCGTACATTTAAGCATGGTGCATTACATGGAACTATGACAGGTATTTTTATGGCTACCAATTATCAGTATCAATGCATTATTTGAACGCAAGAGCTTTAAATACATTGCTATTAACGCGGGTTATTGGATTATTTGTATGGGTTTAATGGGCGGTATTTTATCAGCTTGGATGTAAGCCTCTCCTACTCTGCTAAAAAAGCTATCTAATATTAATTAGGTAGCTTTTTTATTCTAATTTCTCCAAACCTACTTTTGCTCTTCTAGCATCTAAATTTTCTGGATCTATACAAGGATATAAAATAAAGTGATAGTCTTTATCGTAATTTCCTTGTGTACCATAAACTTGCTTTTCGCCTTTGGCTATTTTGAGTTTATCAATAAAATAAGCTAATGATTTCCAACTAATAAAATCTCTATCGGCAGCTAAAATGAGTTGATTTAAGTATTTTTCTTTTATTGTGTAAGGCGCAAAACTTAATATATAAAAAGGAATGCTATTGGACTCGCCAACCATTTCTTTAGATGGATAGCCAAATAAATCAATGATGTGACCTATTCTATAAAATGATATGCTATCAAGATTATTTAATTGCTTTTCGAAAAAGTCTTTTTTAGACTGATTATTCAAATTGGAATTTATACTATCAGTTAATATGGTGTTATGTAAAGCAAATTCTTTATCAATAACATTCAAAACCTCAATTAAGGAGTCGTTTATTTTAATATTCTTATCTAAGTACTCTGTTTTAATAAGTTTACCATTTTCGTAATATTGATATTTTACTAATGCTCCGCTATCATTATACGCAGTCCATTTACCATAAAAATAATAATGTACTTTATCCGGTAAATTCTCAATACGTGCATTGCCCTTTAATTTCACCATCCCATTAGGATAGTAAAAAGTGGTTTTCATTTTTTTGAAGCGATTAATTTCTCTTCTATCTAAAACACCATCATTAGTATAGAAATAACATTTACCAGATGATAAACCATTTCTGAATCTACCTTCAAATGATTTTATTTTTTTATCCTCATCAATATAAGTAATCCACTTACCGGTGCGATGTCCATGCTTGTTTAAGCGATTTAGTTTTTGTGAAAAAATACAATTGGAGAAAAAGAAAAAGAAAAAGAAAAAGCAACAATAAACAATTCTATTTATACTTTTCAACTGAAAACATTTATCCTTCTTCAAGTAAATCAATTGTTGTTTTAAAAACAAAAGTTGCCGGACCTTCAAGCCAAATATTATAAAAAGTATTTTCTAAAACCTTTTCAAACTTTACGTTTAAGTTTCCGCCTAACGTTTTAATCAAGCAACTATTTCTATCAGTGCTTTGTCCTTTAAAGGCTGCTATTAAAGCTGCTGCTGTAACCCCTGTTCCACATGATAAAGTTTCATTCTCTACTCCACGCTCGTATGTGCGTACAAATAATTCGTTATCCTTTTTTTCAATAAAATTAACGTTAGTTCCTTCAGCAGCAAAACGATTGTTGTATCTGATTTTTTTTCCTTCTTCAAAAACGTTTATATTTTCAATATCATTAACAAATTTCACGTAATGAGGTGACCCAGTATTTAAATAAAAAAAATCTTCGCCTACTTCCACTTGTCTCACATCATTCATTTTTAATGAAACAATGTCATTTGTGATTTTAGCTTCATGAATACCATCAATAGCTAAAAACTTTGCTGCATCAGAAACAATACCTAAACGTTTAGCAAAAGCAGTAATGCATCTTCCTCCGTTACCGCACATGCTGCTTTCGTTACCATCGCTATTAAAATAAACCATTTTAAAATCAATACCTGGCTCTAATTCTAATAACATTAATCCATCAGCACCAATACCAAAACGACGATCGCATAACCATTTAATTTGTTCGGTAGTTAAGGAAATTGTTTTTTCACGATTATCTATCAGTACAAAATCATTTCCTGTACCTTGATATTTGAAGCATTCTAACTGCATATTAATTAATTGATTTTAGCTAATAACTGAGAATCGTTAACTAGTTCCATTGGCTTAAACTCTGTACCCGAAGATATTTTATAAACCACATCGTCATTTTTTAAATAAAAATTATCGTCTACTTTGTAAATAGTAATGCTGCTAAAATCCGATAATCCGTAAAGAATCACTCTATTGCGCGTCATACGATATCCTTTAGAGTTTAATGGTGTTTTCCAAAACTCAACAAAAAACAAATTAGGAAAATCTGAACTAGTAACACCTGCTAATTGCCCAGTTAAAGTATCTCTCTTAGATGTAACATCTAAATCAATTACCTTAATGTTTTTAACAGATAATAATTCTTCTTGAGCAATTTTTATATCGTCTTCTTTCAACAAAGCATCTACTTCAGTATAATTGATATTAGGAGAATTCTTAGTATTAATCTTAGATTTCTTATCAGATTTATTATCACCTTGACCTGGTTCTTTATTTTCAGATGAATTTGAAATAGTTTGCTCAACTATTTTAATATTGTCAATATCTGGCTTATTAAATTTCTTTAAATAATCATCTATTTTAAATATAAAAAAAGCAATACCAGCTAATAAGCCTATCGACACTCCAAAAACAAAAGGTGGTATTTTATATTTAAATCTCATAGTAAATTCAGACATTAAATTTACATAAATTACATTTACTTATACGAACTATTTAACTATAGTTTTAAGCAGTTTGTCTAACAATATTAACAAAAATAAGTGTGATTTATGATTCTGATTTTTAACAAAAATTTAGTTTAGATACCACGAAAGGCTTGCTGCCGTTAAGTATTGTTAAAAACAAAAGAGAACTATAACTTCTGATGTAATTTTGCGTTATGAATATAATAAATCATTTTTCAATTCATCTTTAAAAAATAATCATATGAAATATTCATCATCCCGCAAGGCGAACACAAATAAAAATGATGAATAGACCATATGACAATTAAAAACCAGTAAAATAAAATCATATGAAAAAAGTAATCTCATCATTATTTGTAGGCGCTTTAGGTGGTGCATTTGCGTTGGTTGGTAATTATTACTTTAATCAACCAAACATTAATCAAGCAACAAATTATAATCCATATGCTGCACCAGTGCAATTAACTAACTACAGTGCTTTAACTGCAGCAGCAAACGCTCCCGATTTTGTTGCTTCGGCCGAAAAATCTGTAAACTCGGTAGTACACATTAAAACGATTGTTGAACAAAAAAATAATTTAGCGTACGATCCTTTTCAAGATTGGTTTTTTGGCGGCAGACAGCGTCAACCAAACATGATGCAAGGAAGCGGAAGTGGTGTTATTATTAGTCAAGACGGATACATTGTTACAAACAACCACGTGGTTAATGAAGCAACAAAAATTGAAGTGGTATTAAATGACAAGCGAACTTATATTGCCGAAGTCATTGGTACCGACCCAAACACTGACTTAGCACTATTAAAAGTGAAAGAAAAAGATTTACCATTTGTAAATTATGGAAACTCGGATGATGTTAAAGTTGGCGAATGGGTGTTGGCCGTTGGAAATCCTTTTAATTTAAACTCAACTGTTACTGCTGGTATCATCAGTGCAAAAGGACGTAACATCAATATTTTAGAACATAATGCACAAGGTGGTAGCCTTGCTCCTATCGAATCTTTTATACAAACGGATGCTGCTGTAAACCCAGGCAACAGCGGTGGTGCATTAGTTAGTACAAATGGAGATTTAGTTGGAATTAATACAGCTATTGCATCTAATAACGGCTCTTATCAAGGTTATTCATTCGCTATACCTGTTAACATTGTAAAAAAAGTAGTGTCTGATTTAATTGAGTATGGAGCCGTACAACGTGCATTTATAGGCTTAAGTATTCAAGATATTGATGCAAAATTTGCAGAAGAAAAACGCATTAAACAATTAAAAGGTGTTTACATTAATGGATTAACGCAAAATGGTGCAGGAGAGGAAGCTGGAATTAAAGTTGGAGATATCGTCACTAAAATTGAAAATGTTAATATAAAAAGTACGTCTGAGTTATTAGAGCAAGTTGGGAAATTTAGACCAAGCGATAAAATTAATGTAACCGTTGTGAGAAATGAAAAAGAAGTCATCATTCCAGTTGTTTTAAAAAATAAAGAAAACAGTTTAGGTATTATAAAAAAACCAGAGGTATTTAGAACGGCTGTAAATTCATTAGGTGCTGAATTTGAAGAGTTGAATTCAGAAGATTTAGCAAAATATAATATTCCTACAGGCGTAAAAATTGCCAAACTACAAGCGGGAAAATTAGCAAATGCTGGTATTAAAGAAGGATTTATTATTACATCCGTTGACAAGAAAAAAGTTAGTAACATTAAAGATATTCAAACGATGTTAGAAAATAAAACAGGCGGTGTTTTAATTGAAGGTATGTATCCAAATGGCATGAGAGCTTATTATGGTTTTGGATTGTAAAAATCGAAGAAATCTATCGATTTATCATTTGAATTAGGACTTATGTCTTGATACATTTGTTATAAGTCTAAAAACTTAAAATTAAACTGTTAAAAACATAACAAAAGCCTAATCATTTAATAATCAAAGCGATACAAAATTGGAAAAAAGCCTATTTTTTTCTATCTTTGTTGGCTTATAAAACCATCCATATACCATGAGACAACTAAAAATAACCAAATCGATTACCAATCGCGAGAGTGCATCTTTAGATAAATATCTTCAAGAAATTGGTAGAGAAGAATTAATTACAGCAGAAGAAGAAGTTGTTTTAGCAAAGAAAATTAAGGATGGCGATCAAGACGCTTTAGAAAAATTAACTCGTGCTAACTTACGTTTCGTAGTATCAGTAGCAAAACAATATCAAAATCAAGGTTTAAGTTTACCAGATTTAATTAACGAAGGAAACTTAGGTTTAATTAAAGCAGCTCGTCGTTTTGATGAGACTCGTGGATTTAAATTTATCTCTTACGCTGTATGGTGGATTCGTCAATCTATTTTACAAGCTTTAGCAGAACAATCTCGTATCGTTCGTTTACCATTAAACCAAGTTGGTTCATTAAATAAAATTAATAAAGCATACTCTAAATTAGAACAAGAATTTGAGCGTGAGCCAAGTGCTGATGAAATTGCTGAGTTATTAGATTTACCTATTGATAAAGTATCTGATACAATGAAAGTATCTGGTCGTCACGTAAGTATGGATGCCCCATTTGCTAACGGTGAAGAAAGTTCTTTATTAGATGTATTAGTTAACCATGACTCGTTAAAAGCGGACGCTGGTTTAATTATGGAGTCTTTATCAAAAGAAATTGATAGAGCTTTATCCACATTAACAGAAAGAGAAAGAGACGTTGTTAAATTATTCTTCGGAATTGGTTTAAACCACGGTTTAACTTTAGAAGAAATTGGTGATAAATTTGATTTAACCCGCGAACGTGTACGCCAAATTAAAGAAAAAGCAATTCGTCGTTTACGTCACAGTTCACGCAGTAAATTGTTACAACAATATTTAGGTTAGTCTTTAACGATTATCACTTCCAATTAAAGCAAACATCTTCTAGGTGTTTGCTTTTTTTTATGCGATGTTGTTACACTAAGAAAAGAAGGGTTATGATAATCCAATAAAAAGGTGACGCTTGTAATTAAATAAATTATCTATAAACAACCTTTATAAAGCATTTGAGGTTTTTAAGAAAACTAAATAATTTCGAAAAACGAATTTTAGGAATCTAAATTCTTTTACCTAATTCAATCACGGCTAAATCTTTAATTTCAGAACCATCAATCACAAAACGTAATACCGTTTTAATTTGATGAAATCCATGTATACCACACGCACCAGGATTCATATGTAACACATCATATTGCTCTTGATACATCACTTTTAAAATATGTGAATGCCCGCAGATGAATAATTTTGGTTTCTCAGCTATTAAAATATCTTTTACTTCTTTTAAATAATTGGTTGGCTGACCGCAAATATGAGTTATGTACACTTTTACTTCTTCATATGTAAAAATTAAGTTCTTAGGGAATTCCTTTCGTGCATTTGCATCATCAATATTTCCATAAACTGCTCTTAAAGGTTTAAGTTTTTTAATTTCGTCTGTAACAAGCTCTATATTACCAATATCACCTGCATGCCATATTTCATCAGCAGCGTCAATATGCTTTAACAAAGTCTTATCTAAGTAACTATGGGTATCGGATATAAGAAGAATGTTTTTCAAAAAAATAATTTTCTTTAAAGATACAGATTTAATTTAGTCAACAATTCAACCTTATTGGCTCTAGAAACTGGGATATTGGAATTATCTTTCAAAACAACAATTCCTCCATCTCCTTTAATATATTTTTCAATTTCATTTAAATTAATTAAATGTGTGCTATGCACCCTACAAAAAAAAGTATTTAATAATTGATCTTCGAAACTTTTTAACGTTTTTGCAACCATTATTTTTTTTCTATTCTTAACATAAACATGTGTGTAATTTGACTCTGCCTCAAATCTAATAATATCATCTAAATCCAACCAAAGTATTCCATCTTGCGATGGAATAGATATCTTTTTACTTTTTTGAATAGCACTTAAAATTAAAGCTTCGATTACCGTATTGTTAGTTTTATTGGATGAACTAATTCTTTTCTCTGCATTTTTAACTGCATTAATCAATTCATCAACATCTACTGGTTTCAATAAATAATCAATGGCATTTGTTTTAAAGGCTTTAATCGCATAATGTTCATAAGCAGTAATGAAAATAGTTTCATAGCCAATTTCATTGGTATTTTGAATAACATCAAATCCAGTGCCAGTAGGCATTTCAATATCCATAAATACTAGATCAGGCTTATATTTTTGAATAGCAGAAATCGCACTCTCAACGGAATGCTCTAAAGATAGTATTTGGATATTAGAACAATTTTGCTGAATCAAAAATTGCAATACTTCTGCTCCATCTTTTTCGTCATCTACAATAATTGCCTTAATCATGTTGTGAATTTTTTATGTTAATTGTAATTTCAACGGTTGTACCTTTTGATTTGCCATCTTCGACTTTATCTATAACTAATACTTTTGTAAGTAAATTATGATTTTGTTTATTTAAAATATCAATTCTATCCTGCGTCACATTCATTCCCATAGATTGATGAGATAATTGTTTTCGTTCCTTAATTTCCTTGGCTTGTGTTCTTCCAATTCCATTATCATCTATCACACACTTTAAAATTGAGCCATCTTTAGAAAATTTAATCAACAACAATCCTCGCCTTTCTGATAAAGGAATAATACCGTGTAAAATAGCATTTTCAATATATGGCTGAATAATCATCGGTGGAATAAATAAATTTTCGGCATTTAAACTATCATCAATAACAATTTCATAATCAAAACTAAATGACGAACGTAAAGCCTCTAATTCAATATATAATTCCAAAGCTTCTACCTCCTTATTTAACCATACCAATTCGTGTTTAGAGTTTTCAAGAACGGACCGAATTAATCGAGCGAATTTGGTTAAATATTTTTGAGCAGATTTTGAGTCGTTTTTAAGCACAAAATTTTGAATAGAATTAATAGCATTAAACATAAAATGAGGATTCATTTGAGCTCGTAAAGCTTTTAATTCTGACTCAGAAATCTTCTTATTCATTTCTGTTTTTTCTTGTTCTTGAAGTTTTATAAATTTAATTCTTCGTTTATATATTAAGTAAGTTAGGACAAAAACAAATACAACTAACCCTAAATAAAACCACCATTTTTTCCAAAAAGGCGCATTAATTACCAATTTAATTTCGGCAGGAATGGAGCAAATTTGCCCATTAGAATTTAATGCATACACAACAAATTTATAGTTGCCAGAAGGCAAGGTTGTGTATTGAACAAATGTATTTTTAGAGTATGTCCAAGTTGAATCTAAGCCCTCTAATCGATATTTGTACACGATATTCCCTTCGCTTTTCACATTAATACCTTTATATGCTATTTGAATAAAGTTTTGATTGTAGTTCAACAACAATAAAGTATCGAATTTATATCTAGCACCATTAATTGTTAGGCCTTCTATATAGGTGGGAATAACAACTCCTTCATTAAAAGCTTGTTTAATATTAATTTGACCTAAGCCTTTATTAGTGGCGAAAAACAATATTGAATCATGGATTAACAATTGATTAATTTCACTAGAAACCAAACCTTCAGATAAATTAATGGTATTTACTTTATAATGATTATTAGCATTTTTTTTTAATCGAGAAATCCCTCGATTAGTTCCAACCCAAATATTTCCATCATTATCAGTTGATAAAAACTTAGCCATATTACTAGCCAATCCCTCACGTTCTGTATAACTTGCTAAAGAACTAGACTCATTATAAACTAATACACCGCTACCTTTCGTTGCAATAAATAATCGATTGTTTACAAATACAATATCATCAATTCTACTCTTCAATAAAGGCAAACTATCGCCTAAATAAACTAACTTATTTTTCGTGTATTTATAAACTCCTGTTTTAGTACCTAAATATATTTTATCATCAACCTTACAGATAGAAAAGATTGTTGGTAAATCTTTAATGATCTCCCTAGCCAACCCTGTTTTTTTATTTATCAAGTATAAACTACCATACTCGCATCCTAATAAATTTTCAGAATCAAAATTTGCAACATCTTTCATTCTTAAAAACTGTTTGGTATCTTTCTCAAAATAGTATATAGGAATTCCAATTTCAGAATTAGCATCGAAAATTAAAGCTGGACTCCCACAAACCACGTATTGATTGTCGAAGGATTTAATATTCCAAAAAGAGCTATTATAAACATTCTTGCGATGAACAATAGAATAATCATTTAAATCAATACTATTAAAAGAATAATCAGAGGCTAAGCAAATAAGTTTGTTATTATATTTTGTTACTGCAAATATTTTATCAGCACTTAATCCACTTAACTTATTATAAAATTTAAAATCTAAAGTTGGAATATAAAACAAACCATCTTCTAATGTAGAAAACCATAAACCTTTTGAATGGTCTTGAAATGTTGAAGTTACAGACATTCCAGCCAGAAAAAATAAATCTGATTTCTTCCCGTTTAGACTGTTCATATAAACTCCATTTCCTAAGGTATTTAACCATAATCGGTTTTGAGAATCTATATTGGCGGTAATTATACTTATAGTTGTATCAAAATTTGTATTTGTGTTCTTAAAATAATGAAAACGATTTTTTCTAATTTCAAATAAATTTACACCTGTGGAAACAATAATATTATTGTTAGCATTAGCCAGATGAATTGCTCCTCCAAAAGCATTAATTTGATTAGAGGTGTCGGTTTTACTTAAAGTTAAATCATTCCTGTCATCAAATATGAGAGGTATGGTTGGCGCAGAAGGTAATGCATGTAAATAATTTTTTCCGTACAGGTATTTATTTTTCTCTATTTGTTTTACGTATAAACAATTAGAAACATATTGATAGGTTTTCACAATATCATAATACGGAGGATAAATCTTTAAATAGCCTTTTCTGTCTATTGAGACATATAAAGTATCACTAGAGTCAAAAATAAAATCTGTAGGCAGTGTTTTAACAATTGAAGTCAATGTGTTATTTGCCTCAATTTGATAAACCGAATCCGTTTCATGCGCATAATAAGCAAAACGGCCAGAATAAGTTGAAAACCAAACCTTACCATATTTATCTTCATGGATTTTAAAGACTGTATTATCTGGCAACCCATCTGCCGTTGTGTAGGTTTTAAACTGATATCCATCGTATTTAACGACACCAGCATCTGTGGCAATCCACAAATAACCTTTGCTATCTTGTGTAACAAAATAAGTTTCGGAACTAGGTAAGCCTTGATTAACGCCGTAGTGTTTTATAACTGTGTTCTGAGCAAATGCCCTTACATTACAAAATGTCAAGCAAATGATTATAATTATATAAATAATAAGCTTAATAGACATCGTAAACCAAAATTAATACATAATCTTTAATGTTACTAGCGCAAGAGTAGAGTTTTAGCGTTAAATACTAAATGAAACACGTTAAATACTAAGTTGCGTTAGTATTATCTAATAACTGAAATAATTTTGAGTTTAATAAACATAATTTAAAAAAACACCACATGAAACTATTAAACATCTTTAAAATAGAAAACAAGAAATCAGTAGCGCCAGTTGCTCAAAAATTAGATAAAAATAAATTGGGAAAAGTAATTGGTGGCGGTGGTTCTGATATTCCTAATGAAGTTGAAGTGGCTGTGAGAAGTCGTTCAAATATTAGAACTCAATAAATTATCTGTATACATTAAAAAAAGCAGCAAAAATTCGCTGCTTTTTTATTAGTGAATTATTAGCCACCTACCCGTTTCAACTTATAAATTAATTTATCAATCACTTTTGTATTTTTGGTAATAATTTCAGCATCTCCAAGCATACCAAATCTAAATTTCAATTTCTTATTCATATTGGTGGTTATACCATTCTGCAATTTTACTTTTACTAAATATTGCTTATTGACATCAATTTCAGAAATGTTTTCAATAGTTCCTCTTACGACACCATATTCTTCAAAGGGATAACTTTTTAACTTAATAATAACCGTTTGACCGCTTTCTACTTTCCCCAAATTATATTGATCTAAATACACCTCGCCTAAATAATTAATATTCTCGGGCATCACATAACAAATATCCTGCCCCTTAGCTACGGATTGAAATTCCTCCACACTGCCAGCAAATGAAACTTTTCCATTATCACTGGCCATTAATATATATTGATGTTTCCAATTTGAAATTTCATTTTTCAAAATATTAAACTGCTTTATGAAATTTAATTTTTCTTGTTCAATGTTATCATTGATATCAACTAATTGCTTAGACGTACTATACTGACTACTATGATTATTCAAGATACTTGATTGAAGCTGTTTATAAGCTAGTTTTTTTGCTATATACTTAGATTCTATTTGTTGCAGCTCCATCAAAGGAATGACATTATCAAAAAATAAATTCAAATTAACTTTGTATTCATCTTCAGCTAGTTTTACATCTTTACGCAATTCTTTTTCTTGTTCCGCTAAATTTGAACTTAAACTTGAAATAGTTTTTATTTCACCTTGTATCAATTGTTTTTTACTAGTATTTAAATTCCCATTCCAATAAGCTTGAAGGGTTTGTAATGAAATATAAAATGTTTCGAATGGACTTTGGATTTCACCAAAACGGTTAAACTTAATATAGTTGATATTCTTAATAACATCCCATTGATTATTAATTAAAAGTGTATCAATTCTTAATAAATTTGTTTCTAAATCTGTTATATCTTCAACATTAGCAAGACCTTCAAGATACCCTAAATACTGTCCGCGTTTAACAATATCCCCATCTTTAATTAACAACTTAATTAATTTACCATCAAATTTAGCAGTTACTGGTTTTGGATTTACATTTGTTTTAATGGTGATTTGTGACAAAATAGTATCTGGATATTTAATTATCCAACACAAAGAAATTAAAATAACGCAAATCACAAACATAAAGGTATTGCCCCAACGTACTATAAATGGTGGATTTGTACCAATAATATCTTGTATACTTTCGCTACTACTATTTATATCGTCTTCTAATTCTTCCATCGTTTAAGAACCAAGTTCTAACTGATTTTTAACTAAGCCATAATAAATACCCTGCATCGCTACTAACTCTTTATGCGTTCCAACTTCTGCAATTTCACCTTTATTTAACACTACAATTTGATCTGCATCAACAACGGTGCTTAAACGATGGGCAATAACTACAACCGTTCGATTTGTACAAAATGCATCTAAATTTTGTACAACCATACGTTCATTTTTGGCATCTAAAGCACTTGTAGCTTCATCTAAAAACATGAAGTTTGGATTTTTATAAAACGCTCTAGCCAATAAAATACGTTGCTTTTGCCCTAAACTCATTGGTACGCCTTCATCTCCAATTTGAGTATTATATCCTAAAGGTAAGCTCTCGCTAATAAACTCATCAATACACGCTTGTTTGGCACACTCAACTACACGTTTCATGTCAACCTTTAATCCTAATGCTATATTATTGGCAATAGTTTCAGAAAACACTTTTCCCTCTTGCATCACCACACCAATATTATTACGCCACACGCTATAAAAAATAGAATTCATGCTATCAGTACCAACCATAATTTTACCAAGACTTGGCTCATAAAAACGCAACAATAATTTCATCAATGTACTTTTACCACTTCCGCTTCCGCCAACAATAGCCGTTGTTTTACCAGCAGGTATCACTAAATTAATATTTTTTAATACTAAACTATTAGGGTCGCCTGTATACGAAAAAGATAAATTTTCCAAAACAATATCCTCTGCTTTTTCAATAATATTAACGGTTTTATTGAAGTGCGTTTCCTCTGCTTCTTGTTGATGTACCTCTAAAATTCTATCCAAACCTAGTTTTGCTTCTTGCAACATTGGAATAAAATCAATAATTTGGTTTATAGGAGAACTTAATTGGCCTACTATCATATTAATAGCAAACATAGAGCCTAATGAATATTCGCCATTAACCACAGCTTTTGCAGATAAATAAGTAATTAAAATAGTAGTTAAATGATTAATAATATTGGAACCATTGTTTTGTAATTGCTCAACTGATAAAGCTTTGGTGTTGATGCGAAAAATCTTAGCCTGATTTTCTTCCCATTCCCAACGCTTTTGTTTATTACTATTACTGAGTTTAATTTCTTCAACACCTTTAATAATTTCAATTAACTTATTATAATTTTTAGAATAGGTTTCAAAATATTTAAAATCCAATTTCTTTTTTTGCTTTAAAAATAAGGTTACCCATAAAATACTTAAGGTACTTCCGATAAAAAATACCGAAAATATTTTCACATCGTATATCACTAAAATAACGCCAAATAAAATTAAGTTTATGACTGAAAACACTGTTGATAATGAAGTTACAGTTAATAAACGCTCAATACGTTTATGATCCTCAACTCGTCGTAAAATATCACCTATTAAGTGACTCTCAAAAAACTGAACTTTAAGACTTAATAGCTTTTTTAAGAAATCAGAAATTAAAGAAACGTTAATTCTACTTCCAATGTGTAATAAAATCCAACTTCTAATAATTTCGACAAATGCACCGCCTAAAAACAAAATTACTTGTCCTATTAAAACCAAATTAATAAAATTAATATCTAATCCATTAATTCCTTTATCTACGATGGATTGTGTTAAAAATGGAGTAAATAACATAATCACGCTTCCAATCATCATTCCTAAAAATATCTGGAGAAAATGTGATGAATAACCACGCATATAATCCAATAAAAATTTTGTAGAACTAATGTGTTTTTCTTCAACGCTATCAATTTCATTTTCGTAAAAATCACTACTAGGTTCAAAAAACAAAGCGAAGCCTGTATCAGAACCATGTCCCCAGCCATCCAAAAATTCCTGACGAGTGTAAGTCACCAATCCCATTGCAGGGTCTGAAATGTATACTTTGTTTTTACTCATTTTATAGAGTACCACAAAGTGATTATTTTTCCAATGGACAATACATGGAAATGGTTTGCTCTCTAATAAACCATCATAATTAATTTTAACTCCTGTTGATCTTAAACCAATGGTTTCAGCAGCTTCTGAAATTCCTAATAAATTAACGCCTAATTTAGTAATGAAGCATTTTTCTCTTAAAAAAGAAACCGAAAAATCACGTCCGTAATATTTAGCAATCATTTTAATGCAGGTAGGTCCGCAATCCATTGCGCCTAACTGCCTAACATTTGGAAATGATTTACTAAAAATACCCATTAATAATTTGGATTTAACACTGTAAAACTAACAAAAAACCTGAAATACCATTTACAAATTCATACAGTATTTATGGTAATTACTAAATCAAACTTGGTAATTACTAATTAGGTATTTATTAAATTACTATTTGTGCTTTAATTTGTTCAATATTTAAAACAACCTTTATGAAATTATTCAACATCTTCAAAAAAGAAACTTCGAAAGAAGTAAAAAGTAATATCCAAAAAATGGATAAAAACCAATTAAGCACAGTCATTGGAGGCGGTGGCGGCACAACATTAAATGAAACGACTGGTGCAATTAATACCACTCGTTCAAATATTAAATCTCCTTCTCGCACAGAATAATAAAAAAGGCTTCTTCAGTGGCTTTGAAAAAAGCCACTGATTCTACTAGTTCTTTTGGAATAGAAGGAAAAACATAAGTTTTACGAAAAGAAGCCTAATATGGATTAGCAATGAATAGTTCGTTAATTGAATTTGAAAATAATTGCAGCATAAGAAATAGTTTCTTCATAGAGGAAATTTAATCTCCTTAAAACTATGAATAATAAAATAGAATAAAAGTTGAATTTCCCGAATAGTTAAAACGACAACATTAAGCTAATTCTAGCATTTTTTTATAAACGCCATCTACTTTATCAACTAATTCGGATGTTTGCCCTTGCTCCACAATTTTACCTTTATCCATCACGATAATTTGTTTAGCGTGATGAATGGTGGATAAACGGTGAGCAATAATAATAGACGTTCTATTTTTAGCTAATTCAAAGGATGCTTTTTGAATTAATTTTTCGGTTTCTAAATCAATAGAAGACGTTGCTTCGTCCAATACAAAAATGGGAGGATTATAAACATAAGCACGCACGAAAGCTACTAATTGTCGCTGACCAGCAGATAACATCGCTCCACGTTCTTTAACATTGTAATGATAGCCTCTTGGTAAACTGGCTATAAAATCATGAATACCAATATTTTTGGCTGCAGCTATCACCTGTTCCTCTGTAATAATTGGATTATGCAATGTGATATTATTTAAAATAGAATCACTAAATAAAAACACATCTTGCAATACAACACCTACCGATTCTCTTAACTCATTCAATTGATAATCGGAAACACTCACATCATCAATTAATATTTGTCCTTTATTAATTTCGTAAAAACGACTTAACAAATTAATAACACTTGATTTACCTGCTCCAGTAGCGCCAATAATAGCCACGGTTTCGCCTTGATGAATGGTAAATGAAATTCCTTTTAAAACATAATTATCTTCTTTGTAGGCAAACCAAACATCTTTAAATTCCACTTTACCTTTCATATTCTTGGCAGATACTGTTCCTGATTCAGAAATAATTTCATCCGTATCAATTACTTTAAAAACACGCTCCGAAGCCACGATTCCCATTTGCAAAGTATTTAATCTATCTGCTAACATTCGTATCGGGCGAAACACCATATTAATCATCATGATAAAAAAGGTGATATCTCCTAATTGTAGATTATAGTCGTTTGCTTTTAAACCAGCAAACCAAACAAACAAAGCTATTGACACAGCTGATAAAATTTCGACTACAGGAAAAAATACCGAGTAATACCAGATAGATCGGATGTTAGCTACTTTATGTTTTTCATTAATGTCCTTAAACTTTTCGTACTCTACTTTTTCGCGATTAAATAATTGTACAATACGCATTCCAGAAATATGCTCATTAGTAAAGGCATTTAAAGAAGCCACTGCATTACGGACTTCAGTAAATGTTTTTTTAACGCCATTCTTAAATAAATTAGTGGCAATTAATAATAAAGGAATAGTACTTAATGTCACTAAAGCAACCGCCCAGTTTTTCATCAACATGGCGGTAATAAAAATCACCAACATCAAAATATCACCCATAATAACAATAAAGCCTTGCGAAAATACATCACTTAAACTTTCTATATCCGAAATAGCTCTAGTTACTAATGTTCCCACAGGCGTGTTATCAAAATAGGTATTCTTTAATTTTAAAATATGAGTGTACACTTGCAAACGCAAATCCTTCACAATATTTTGCCCTAATAAATTGGTGACATAAATATTGGTAAACTGAAGTAATGCCTCTGTTAACAAAACTCCAATTAACAATATTCCCATGTAATTGATATAGGATATTTTTTCGCCATCAGGCAAATATCCGGGGTCTGTTATATTAACAGCGCCAATACAATTCAGCATCTTATTGATTAATAATGGGCGAACGATGGTTAAGGACGATAACAATAAAGTTAATGAAATAGCAAAAAAGAATAATGCTTTATAAGGTTTACTGTAAGACAATATTCGTTTTAATAACGTAAAACTGAATTTATTTTTTGGTTCTGTTTTAGCCATTAAAAATTTCTTTAGGATATTTTATGTCGGTTAAATATAAAGCGTGCCCAGCAACCGACATACCAGCACCTGAACGATTTTTATTTTGAACTATTGATTTAAATTCTTCCAATGTGATTTTCCCTTTACCAACTTCTAATAATGTTCCCACAATGGCACGAACCATATTTTGTAAAAATCGATTAGCTGTTATTTTAAAAACAAACTGCGTGTCGTTTAGTTTAGTCCATTTGGCAAAAGTTACGTTACAGTTGTTGGTTTTAGTTTGCGTATTCACTTTACTAAAACTTGTAAAATCTGTTACTGTCAACAAATGAGCTGCGGCTTCATTCATGGCATCTAAATTCAAATCACCATAATGCAATAAAGAAGTAGTGGTTAAAAATGGATCTTTGTAAGAGTGCAAAAAATACTCATAGCTTCTAAACTCAGCGTCAAATCGGGCACTTGCCTCATCTTTTACGGAATAAATTTTTTTAATGGCTATTTCATAAGGTAAAACCTTGTTTAATTTATAAACGCAGTTCGACTCCTCTAAATGCAAGTTTGTTTTAGTAGAATCAAAGTGTGCATAATAATCTTTAGCACTGACGCCTGTATCTGTTCGTCCACAACCTACAATATCAATTTGCTCAGATAAAATCATCGAGAGTTTATCTTGCAAAACTTGTTGTATAGTATTTGGCGTATTATCCTGAATTTGCCAACCGTTGTAATTGACACCATTATAGGCTAACTGAATAAAATAGCGAGGCATGGCGCAAAGATACGCATTTGGTTTTTATAGCAAAGTTTATGGTGTTTTTTGTTATTTCCCCATTTTCACGCGGTTATCTTGCTCGTCGTTTACGGATCTATTTTGATAATTAACGTTCTTTAATTTCCCGAATTTGTAATTTAGGGCTAGTAAATAATAATGCGTACTCGTTCGCGAAACATAACTCAAATCATAGGTTGGTATATTACTGTTACCAGACATAATATATTGACTAAATACATCACTAGCAGTAACTCTACAAGTTAACTTATCATTAAAGAACGTCTTTTTTAAAGTAACACTCAACATCGAAAAAGGCTTCGAAATAAAAATACCATCCACCGCTGATGATGTATATTCATAATTTAGTTCGAGTGAACAGATTTTTTTAAATCTAAACTCATCATACAAATACAAACTAAACGTCGGCTTGTTGTTTTTAATAATTAAACCACCTTGATTATAAGTAAAGGTGTTTAAAAAATAGCCAAAATAATTAGAGGTTGTCCACCATTTTAATTCGTAAGGTATAGTAATTCCAAACGAATAGGTTTCTGCTCTATCTAAATTTTTGGTGGTAGCTGTAAAAGCATCAGTTCCATCATTTAATTTATCTACAACCAATCGTAAAGCACCGTTAGTACGGCTATAATTAAAAGTCAAACTAGCTTCTTTCATATAAATTAAAGACGCTTCCGCTGAATAGGTGTATTCTGGTAATAAATAAGGATTGCCCCTAAAAGACGTAAGTGAATCAATATAATTAATAAAAGGATCTAAATCTTGAAACGTAGGACGAGTAATTCGACTTGATAATGTCACAGCTGCTGTTAAATCTTTTGTGAAATCGTAACCTAAAAATGCACTAGGAAAAAAATTCAAATATTGCCTTTCAATCAACGATTGATTGGTGGTTTTTGAAAATCCACCCGAATGTGTTAACTCTGCTCTACCTCCTAATCTGGCATTAAACTTTTTTTGTTTAAATCTCAATTCACTATAAGCCGCTCCAATATTTTCATTAAAACTAAAGCCATTCAAATAACTAGGATCTGACACCCAACCATCGCTTACTTGATAATTCTCAAACTTAATATCACTCGTTTTCGAAATATATGTTTCTTTAATTCCACTTTCTAACTTCCATTTTGTATTAAATACTTTTGTGAAATCTATTTGAGCACTGATAATATTTATTTGGTTTTGATTAGTATTTCGTTTCTCTAGATCAGTGGTTAATCCTCCAAAAGTAGTCTCTTGATGAATGTTGGCTATATTTTTAATATTAAAATCGCCATACTGACCTGCTACAAACAATTCTGTTCCTAACGTATCAAAACGTTTCGTGTAATTAGCTGTAACATTATTATTTATAGACAATGGTTTGGTACTAGTATTAGTTTTTAATCCGTATATCTCAACATCATCTTGAGTAATACTATTAGCGTTTTCCGATACATCATTTCGTGCATTATAAAAGCCATTGTATTGTAAACCAAATGTACTTGTTGAATCAAAACGGTAATTCATACCAGCTCTGTAATAATACATATTAGTATGAATTTGTTTATCATAAATAGAATTATTCATTTGCATCGTCATCGTATCTTGAACTTTATAAGTTCTTTTATATAAATCAGAACTCCATTGCTCACCCATCGTTGCACCAACACCAACATTAACCGACCATTTCTTTTTAGTTACATTTAATCGCAATCCCGTGTAACCAAATAGTGACTTAATGTATAAGGTATTTTGAATAATATTTCCATTATAGCCTTCTAGATTATTTTTAACAGTTATGATATTAATAACCGCTCTTCCTCCTGCATCGTACTTAGCGGATGGATTATTTATAATTTCAATGCTTTTGATTTCGGAGGATGGAATAGATTTTAAAATATCAATCGATGAAATTTGCATTCCATCTAAATATATAATAGGGGCGCCTTTTCCAAATACAGTTACGGCATCGGAGCTACTAACCATAACACTTGGTGATCGTTTTAAAACATCTAAAGCATTACCAACTGAACTTAAACTTGTTTGCTCAACATTTACTTTTACTTTTTCTCCGTCCATTTCAAACAAAGGAGCTTTGGCTACAATCGTCACTTCATTTAACGTATTATCTAACAGTAATGTAATTTGCCCAACATCAATTAATGTGTCGTTAAAAGCTTTATAAATAGGCTTTATAAAATCTTTATAGCCAACCGAAGAAATTTTAAGGAGAAACGAATCCTTAACTAATCCATCTAACTTAAATTCGCCATTTTGAAATGGTGCACCTTTTATAATACTAGAATCTTTTAGAGATATGGCAATCACATTTCCAAACTCTACTATTTTATCTTTCTCAAATTTCGCTTTACCATTTATCGAAAACGAAGGAGTTTGAGCAAGTAATTGAAGTGAAGTAGAAAAAACAAATAACGCAACAAAAGTGGCTATTTTTAAAAAAGTATAAAATGATTTGTTTTCAGTAATTGTTATTTCCATAAGCTAGTATAATACCATTTTATCCAAAAGTTACATCTTGTAATTGAATTAGTTTCTTTTTATTTTTAGATTAATGAAACCGAATTTCTAAATACAGCAGTTTTTTAGGCCAATGTGCTTCATTTTCAGGCTTTAAACATTTATTTTTTGACCATAAGACACGATATTTGGAAACCCCAATTTTCAACAAATAATCACCGATATCAGACTTAACAGATACTTCGGTAAAACCCTCTTTTGAATAATAATCGGTTAATGAAATTTCGGAAATATGATTAGTTCCCGTTCTAGACACAAAAGACTGAATTATTTTTTTGTACATGTTCAAAACACTGTCTGTTAATCCTTCGTAGTAAATCCTCACGACCGTATCCATTACCGTTAAGCCATAACCTTCTAAATTTGAACTTGCAACAGAATCTTTTCTAGTACTATCTGTAGTTGATTTGTTTTTAAAATCATTATCCTTTGAAGGAGCGGATTTCCTAGAAATACTTTTTGAACTACCTTGTGAAGCCCGCAGTTTTCGTTTTTGACCGCCCATCGCAATTTGAATTCTTTTTTTCAAAGGCTTCATACTAAATTGTTGCTTCACACAACTACCTTTAAAACAAATAAAAGGAAATTCATGATGTATAGCACAAGAACTAAACAAACAAATAACAAGAATGTAAATAGTTAATCGCAAAAAGCTATAATTTAAATGAAACTAGTGTTATACTAATATAACACATTTTGGTAACAGATACTATAACGTTAAAATGTCAGGTTTATTTGTAATAATACCATCTACGCCTCTTTTAGCTAATTTACGTGCTTTTCGAGGACTATTCACCGTCCAAACATAAACCGTTTTGCCAAGTTTATGAATTTTTCGAATGACACGTTTACTACAAAATTTATAATACACATTAACGCCTTCCCAATTTTTAAAATCATCTTTATTAAAGTGCTTATCAAAATTAAAACTCACTAAAGGCAAATTAAACACAATCAACTTTTGAAGGTTAATGCTACTATCTCTTTTTGCGATATTCATTAAAGGTTCTTTTTCAAACGAATGAATAGTACTTATCCAACTTTGAGCATTGTATTTAGTTATTAAATCCACAATATGTTTTTCGATATTTGGATAATAAGAATTTCCTTTTTTAAGTTCAATCAATAATTTACATCTCCCGTTAATAGCTATGATAGCTTCTTCAAGTGTTGGAGGACGATACAACTGTTCTACAACTTGGTATTTTCTTCTACTCCGTTTATTAGACTGTCTCGTTTTTATAATAAGTTCCTTGAAATCTTTTGAGGATATATCTTTTATTAATCCTTTGCGATAGGTTGTTCTATCCACACTTAGATCGTGCATAATAACCACTACGCTATCGTTGGTTTGATGCACATCTGTTTCGATAACTAGTGCACCCATTTGGATTGCTTTTTCAAAAGCTGTCAGCGTATTTTCGGGAGCATAGGCACTAGCGCCTCGGTGGGCTATGATGATTGGGTTTTGAGAAAAAGAGATAAATGAGGAAAGAAGAAAATATTTAACCGCAAAGTACGCGAAGTTTTTTCGCAAAGAGCGCAAAGGATAAAGTATAATATTTTTTATTTGTATCACTAATCTATTTTACATCTAATCTTCCCTCTCCTTTTAGGAGAGGGACCGAGGGTGAGGTCTTAATCCCTAACCAATTCAAGATTCTCCATATTAACCGTCATTTTTAAAATACCGAAAGTGATGTTTACTTTCTCGTCTTTTATTTCATTTACCACACCAATCTCGCTGCTATTTAAAATTTTGACCTTACTTCCAACTTTTAACAATGGCTTAATACGAGCCACTTTTTTCTCCGCAAAATTATCGCGTTTATGTTGTTTAGCAAGTTCTTTGCGTTTATTGGTTTCAGCAGTAATACCATCAATAAAACGCTTAATCACCATTTTACGATCTTCGTTTTTATTCCACTCTTCCATCAAACGCAAATACTTTTGTCCGAAATCTGCTAAACGAGCCAGTTCAATTTTGCGTTCTCTTTCTCTGTCTATTTTATCTCTAAAATTAGCAGACAACACTTCGTATTTTTCTTTCGAAATTTTCCTTAAAAATTCTTCATGCTCGGTTCGCTCAACCGCTTCAGCCAGTTTAGTTTTTTGTTGCTGAACTTCTGCTAATAAAACATTTAAATCAACTTTGTCAGTATCAATTTTCGCTTTAGCTCGTGTAATCAAATCCTTTGGAAAGCCAACTCTTTCTGCAACTTCAAAGGTGTAACTACTTCCTGGTTCTCCAACAGTTAAAATATATTTTGGGTCTAATGTTTCTAAATCAAATAACATACTGCCATTTAAAACACCATCCAATTTATTGGCGAGTAATTTCACATTCGGAAAATGTGTAGTAATAATTCCAAAAGTTTTTGATTTTACTAATTCCTCTAACACAACCTCTGCCATCGCTCCTCCTAACTCAGGATCGGTACCACTACCAAACTCATCCATTAAAATCAATGTTTGCGCATTCACCGTTTTTAAGATCGAAATCATATTTTTTAATCGAGCGCTGTAGGTACTCAATTCATGTTCGATACTTTGCGTATCTCCAATATCAATTAAAACGTGTTTAAAGAAACTCATCACTGAGTTTTCTGCTACGCAAACTAACAATCCACTTTGCAACATGGTTTGTAATAAACCCACTGTTTTTAAAGTGATTGATTTCCCACCAGCATTCGGGCCAGAAATCACTACCAAATGATTTTCAGCATTCAAATGAATGTTTAATGGCACTGTTTTCTTTTTGAGTTCCTTATTTTGTAAAAACAAAATTGGATGATACGCCTTACTTAATTTTAATTCGGAAGTAGCTGAAATACTTGGCAAAGTAGCATTAATGATTTGCGCAAACTTAGCCTTGGCTTTTAAAAAGTCTAATTCAATTAATAATTCATCATACTGTTTTAATTGAAACGCATACGGACGAAGTGTATCAGATAACTCACGAAGGATGCGATTGATTTCTCTGCGCTCATCAATTTCTAATTCAGCAATATCATTATTGATATTAATAGTAGCCCCAGGTTCAATAAAAATAGTTTTCCCAGTTTCGCTTTTATTATGGACAAACCCACTCACTTCCGATTTGTATTCAACTAATACGGCTAAGGTTCTTCTGCCATTAAAAAAACTTTCTTCGTTATCTCTGATAAATCCTAGCTTTCGTAGTTCATTCACCTGTCTATCAAACTTCGCATCACTCTCTCTTCTTTTCTCCGACAAATCTTTACGAATTTTTTGCAATTCTTTGGAAGCTGAATTTTTTACGGTCGCATCAAAATCAATAATGCGATCAATCTCTGTGATGATGATTTTATTATCCTCTAATTCATCAGCTAATTGTGATAAATAAGGCAATGTTTGTTTCTTGTTTTTTAGAAAACGAATAGCAGTATTACTAATTTCGGTTGCTTGTTTAATTAACAAAAATTGTTCTTCGGTAAGCATACTTCCGTCTAAACCCAATAAAGAAGCCTCTTTCCTGAAATCCTGAAATTGAATGTCAGGAAAAAAAGAATCGCTACTAAATGTATTTTTTAATTCAGAAACACGATGTAATTCAGTGGTTAAGTTTTCGTGATTAGCAAAAACAGAAATCTGTGATGCTTTGTTTTTAGCGCCGCTACTATGACAAAAATCAGTAACGTATTTTTTAATTTTATAAAACTCTAATAATTCGAGGGCTTCGGACTCTATGATATTCATTTCAGCAATAAAATTAACCTTTTATTTATATAAAAAAACACCTTGAAAGTTTTGTAAACTAAATTTTTCCTTTATTTTTGGTAGGTTAAATAAATTAATTATTTAAACACATAGTAACATAGAAAATATAGAGTATTAAAAGTTAAATTTTTCATACAAAGTATCACACTATGAGAAAAGCGAAGCTTTCTATATCAAACTTTAAACGATATAAAACTATGTGTCTATGTGGTTAATTGATTTACTAACATCATTATAAATTAAAAACAAAAACCCTAAAGAAAGGTTTATTACAAAATGAAAAACGTAATTATTACAAAACTGGAAGAAATGCTTCAGCAACCTGAAGCTAGTGCTGTTGCTCACCAAATGCGCACTCTGCAAAAAGAGTATCAAAAATTGTGGACAGCCGAATTTGAAAAAGCGAAACAAGAATTTGTTGAAGAAGGCGGCAAAGCAAAAGAATTTGAATATGCCAAATCTCCCGAAGATGTTAAAATTTCGGAGTTGATTGACAAAATCGAAAAAAAGAAAAAAGAAGAAGATGCTCGCTTAGCAATTGAACAAGGTAAAAACTTAGTGATTCGCCAAGAGATTATTAATAAAATAAACGACTTAAGTCAGGTTAGTGATAACATTGGCGCTGCTATTAAAAAATTAGTAGAATTACAAGCACAATGGAAAGCAACTGGTGCTGTGTCTCCTCACAAATACAAAGAGAATCAAGCAGATTATAGTAAAGCGATTGAAGAATTTAACTACAAGTTAAGTTTATCTAAACAATTACAAGAGCATGATTTAAAACGTAACTACGAATTAAAAACAGAGTTATTAGAAAAAATCAAAGGCTTAAAAAATCAAGAAAATATTAAAGAAGCTGAACGCTTAATTAAAATTTACCGTAACGATTGGGAAGATATTGGGCCAGTGCCTAATGATAAATGGGATGAGTTGAAAGGTAGTTTTAGAGCGGCTTTAGAAGAAGCTTACTCAAAATTAAAAGCACATTATAATTCGGTTGAAGAAGAAAAAGAAGCGAATTTAAATAGCAAAAAAGAATTGTTGGAGAAAATTAAAGCGATTATCACAAAATCTGAAACGGCTAGCGGACAGGTTTGGAATAATTTAACCAACGAGTTAGTAGCATTACAAACCGAATGGAAAGGCATTGGCAGAGCTAACGCAAAAGACAATGACAAAGTTTGGGCAGAGTTTAGAGAATTATGTGATTCGTTTTTTGAAAAGAAGAAAGCCTTTTTTAGTGTAGTACACGAAAAAATGGGCGTGATTAAAACTCAAAAACAAGAATTAATTGCTAAAGCAAATGCTTTAAAAGAAAGCACTGATTGGCAAAAAACAGGTTTAGCTTTAATTAAATTACAAGACGCTTGGAAAAAAGTACCTCATGCAGGTGGTGATGAAACCAAATTATTTAATCAGTTTCGTGCCGCATGTAATCACTTTTTTGACGCTAAGAAAGCTCATTTCGGAGCCATTGACGCCAGCTTTGATAATAACTTAGTTGCTAAAGAAGAGTTATTGAAAAAATTACAAGACTTTAATTTATCAGAAGATTTAGCAGCTAACCACGCCGCACTAAAACAATTCTCTGCCGATTGGAATGCCGCAGGCATGGTGCCAATGAAAGATAAAAAACGTGTGAATGATGCGTTTTATAATCGCTTAGACGAATTGTATGATAAAATGAATGTGAGTGCTACTGAAAAATTCATGATGCAATTTAAAACGAAGTTAGAGCGTTTATCTAATGGAGAAAGCCCTGAATTAGCATTAAAGAAAGAAGCAGAATATTTCAAAAAACAAATTGATGAAATTAATGGCCGTATTAAAACTTACGATAACAACTTAGGTTTCTTTAAAACAAGTAGTAAAGGAGTAAATCCTTTTATGAAAGAAATAGAAGATAAAATTAACGCTGAAAAACAAAAAATTGCTGAGTTAAACGACAAACGCAAAATGGTAATGGCAGAGTTGAATAAACTCAAGCCTGCTGAAATGGAAGCGAAGTAATGTCAGTTCGAGCGTAGTCGAGAACAATAGAAAGCTATCACAAATGTGGTAGCTTTTTTTTAGAAGAACAGGTAATTACTACAAATATCAAATTTAATTGGAGCTAAACTATGGGTAAGAAACTTACAGTATACATGATTGATGGGACAGAATACGGTCCGCGACTTAGTGAAATCGGTAATTGGGTAGGTAAAGCTATATACAGTCCAAGAGCGTCTGTAAATAAAATAATGACTAGACCAGAGTTTGATAATCCAGGTATTTATTGTCTAAAAGGAGATCCCACTGATGATGCTTTTGATGAAAAAATATACATCGGTGAAGCAGAAAATATTAGAAATAGATTAAAACAACATTTAAGCGACCCTAATAAAGACTTTAAAGAATTAATCTTTTTTGTTAGCAAAGACGAATTATTGACCAAAACTCAAATAAAATATTTAGAAGCTAGAATTGTGCAATTAGCGTTAGAAGCAAAAACTGCTCAAATTGAAAATAGTAATTCTCCTAGCTTACCTACTTTACATGAAGCAGATATTTCTGACATGGAGTACTTTCTTGAACAAATGAAATTAATACTACCCGTTATGGGTTTTAAATTTTTAATTCCATCCACTTTTAAACAATTAGATCAAGAAACAAAATCGGAAAAAGAAATTAATCAAGAGATATATTTCATTAAAACAAAAACATTTAATGCTTCAATGATTGAAACAGATCAAGGATATATTGTTCCAAAAGGAAGTGAAGCAAAAAAAGATTTATCGCCATCTACCACTGACACATACAGGAGTATGAGGAAGAAACTTCTTGAAACAAAAATTTTAGTAGAAGGTAATGATAAATTAATTTTTGCCGAAGATGCAATTTTCAATAGCCCTAGTGCTGCTTCTAACATGGTTTTAGGCAGAAATTCTAACGGTTTTACCGAATGGGTAAATAAAGACGGTAAAACATTTAAAGATATTCAAGAAAGAATAATGAATAACTAATAAAAAAAATTGAAAAAGGAGATAAACGAAAAAGCTAGCTGGACGATTTGCCCCGAATGTAAAGGACGAGGCAAAAAAAGCCAAAGGCTTCGCAAAAAAGTGCGACTCCATTACCAAAATTCAATTACTGAATTTGAAAAAACAAATGGAGAAGGCGTTGCACCCGTTCGTCCTAAAAGCCCTTTAATTTCTTGTTTAAATTGCCAAGGAACTGGATTAGTACATTCAAATAACCCTCCAATAGCTGATACAACAAACTTTCCTCATGTTGCTATTATTGGCGCTGGTATTGGAGGCGTCGCTTTAGCGGTGGCGTGTATGCATCGCGGCATTCCTTTTACATTATATGAACGCGATAATAACTTCGATGCAAGATCACAAGGCTATGGTCTCACCTTGCAACAAGCTACTAAAGCTATTGAGGCCTTGGGTATTTTATCTTTAGACAAAGGAGTGGTTTCAACAAGACACGTGGTTCATAATACAGAAGGAAAAATAGTTGGTGAATGGGGCATGAGAAAATGGCTGCAGTCAAATGAAAAAACATCGCCGAGGCGTAACAATATGCATATTGCACGACAGTCTTTACGACTTGCTATTCTTGAGCAACTTGATGAACGTTATGAAGTACAATGGGGACATCAGTTAATTGCTATAAAAGAAAATGAGGCTGATGGAATTAATTTAAGTTTTCAAGTAAACGGTGAAATAAAAAACGCTAAAGCAGATTTAGTAATTGGAGCGGATGGTATTCGAAGTGCTGTCCGTAACTTACTAATTGGAGAAGATATTAGCCCTTTACGTTATTTAGGCTGTATAGTAATATTGGGCATTTGCCCTTTAGAAGCACTCCAAGGTATTAAAAGTGAATTACTAGATTCTGCCACGGTATTTCAAACTGCTAATGGTAATGAGCGTATTTACATCATGCCTTTTGATTCAAGCTCAGTGATGTGGCAATTGAGTTTTCCCATGTCAGAAAATGAGGCAAAAGCATTAAGTGCTAAAGGAACTCAAGCTCTTAAAGAAGAAGCTTGTCGCAGATCGCAATGGCATGTTCCTATTCCTCAAATTGTATCAGCAACCATGGAAGCGAAGATTTCAGGCTATCCTGTGTACGATAGAGAATTACTCACATCAGACTTATTAGAGAAATGCGGAAAAGCCACATTGATAGGAGATGCGGCTCATCCTATGAGTCCATTTAAAGGACAAGGCGCCAATCAGGCTTTACTAGATGCTGTGGCGCTAGCTAGAGGAATCTATAAAAATTGTGGTTCCTTATCAAAATGGAAAGAAATTGGAATCAGAAAAAGTGTATTAACGGAGTTTGAATCTGAAATGTTAGATCGCAGTGCCACTAAAGTAAAAGACTCCGCAGAAGCCGTTCATTTCTTGCATTCAGACATTGTGCTTCATGAGGGCGATGAACCAAGAGGGCGATGTTTGAAAACAAAAAAACATAATTCAAAAAAGTAGATTCACTTAGTCAATATTATTTATTAACTAAACTTATAGAAAATTAAAAAATCTTTAATACTAAAAAATTAATGTGCTTCTAACCAATTTACACCAACTCCCATTCCAACCTCAACTGGCACGTTTAATGAAAGAGCTTCTTTCATATGTTTTTCAATAATTGGCTTTATTAAATCCAATTCTGGCTTATACACATCAAACACTAGTTCATCATGCACTTGCAAAATCATTTTCGATTTAATATTCATTCCTTTTAATTCATTATGAATATTAATCATGGCTACTTTAATCATATCAGCAGCAGAGCCTTGTATAGGAGCATTAATGGCATTTCGCTCAGCATAAGAACGAACCGTTGCATTGTTCGCATTTATATCTTTTAACCAGCGTTTACGGCCCAATAAAGTTTGAACATAACCATGCTCTTTCGCAAAGTTAATTTCATTGTCCATATATGTTTTAATAGAACCATATTGGGCAAAGTAATTATCAATTAATTGTTTAGCTTCTGCACGGGGAATATTCAAATTATCAGCTAAACCAAAAGCACCTTGTCCGTATATAATACCAAAATTCACACTCTTGGCTTTATAACGCATTTCTTTAGTGACTTCACTTTCTTCAATACCATATACCTTTGCAGCAGTAGCCGTGTGAATATCCTTTCCTAAATTAAAAGCTTCACACATGTTGGGGTCGCCACTAATAGAAGCAACGATACGTAATTCTATTTGTGAGTAATCGGCACTTAGTAAAATATAATCTTCGTTACGCGGAATAAATGCTTTACGAATTTGTCTTCCGCGCTCGGTACGAATAGGAATATTTTGCAAGTTTGGATTATCACTACTTAAACGACCCGTAACAGCAACAACTTGATTAAAGGTTGTGTGAATTCGATGTGTTTTTTCGTTTACTAGTAAAGGTAACGTATCAACATAAGTTGATTTTAATTTTACCAATTCGCGATAATCTAAAATCTTAGCTACGATAGGATGTTTCCCTTCTAATTTCGATAAAATATCTTCGCCAGTAGCATACTGACCTGTTTTTGTTTTCTTAGGCTTATCAACGATTTTCAAATATTCGAATAAGATTTCGCCCACTTGTTTAGGAGAAGAAATATTAAATTTAGTACCCGCCAGCGCTTGAATCTCTGCGTCCACTTTGGTAATATCTTCCTGAAGTTGAGCAGAGAATTCATTTAAGCCTTGCACATCTACATTAATTCCTTCACGTTCCATGCCTGCTAAAGCCTCAATCAAAGGCAATTCTACATCATGAAATAATTTTTCAGTTCCTGATTCTTGTATTTTTGAAACAAAAGCCTGTTTTAATTTCAATGTAATATCAGCATCTTCAGCGGCATAATCTTTAATAATATCCAAAGGGACATCACGCATACTCATTTGATCTTTTCCTTTTTTACCAATTAATTCTTCAATACTTATAGGAGAATAATCTAAATACGTTTCTGCCAAAACATTCATATTATGACGCATTTCAGGCATAAACAAAAAGTGAGCAACCATAGTGTCCCACAATTTATTTTTTATTTCCACACCATAATTTTTTAAAACCTGTAAATCATATTTAATATTTTGTCCGATTAAGGTTTTAGAACTATCTAAAAATAAAGGTTTAAATAAATCAATTAAAGTTTGCGCTTCTTCTCTGTTTGCAGACACTGGCACATAATAAGCTTCATTAGCTTTTACAGCAAATGATAAACCTACAACTTCCGCTTCAATCGTATCTAAGGAAGTGGTTTCCGAATCGAAACAAAACTCTGTATGTGAATTTAAAATAGAAATTAAATTGGCAATACTTTCTGTTGTATCACACAACATATAATTTGGATTGATGTCTTTAATCGTTTTAAACACTTTAGCATCAGCTTCGGCAACTGCTTCTAAATGTTCTTCGCTAAATAAATCACCACCGTTAAATAAATCTGCTTTTGGTTTAGCAGCTTCTTTTGTTTTAGCAGGCGCAAAACTTGCTGAGTCTTTTGCTCCACCAATATCTTCACCTAATACTTTTTGAGCAATACCTCTAAATTCTAATTCGGCAAAAAGTTCGCGTAAGGCTTCTTTATTAATCGACTGTATAGCAAGTTCCTCTTCCTTAAACTCAACTGGCACATCTAAAATAATGGTTGCTAACCATTTTGATTGCAAAGCTTTTTCCTTGTTATTCTCTACCTTCTCCTTTAATTTCCCTTTTAATTTATCGGTATTCTCTATTAAATTTTCAATAGTCCCAAAATCTTTTACTAATTGAATAGCGGTCTTCTCTCCTACTCCTGGTATACCTGGGATATTATCAACCTTATCTCCCATCAATCCTAAGATGTCAATTAACTCTGATACATTTCGAATTTCCCACTTCTTACAAATTTCTTCAACACCTAAAATTTCAGCGCCATTTCCTAAACGTGCAGGCTTATAAATAAATGTATTCTCATCGACTAACTGACCATAATCTTTGTCCGGCGTCATCATATACGTTGTGAAACCTTGTTGTTCTGCTATTTTAGCTAATGTTCCAATAGCATCATCCGCTTCAAAACCAGGCGTTTTAATGATAGGAATATTAAAACCTTCAATTAATTGAATGATATAAGGAATACAAGTTCTCAAATCATCAGGCATTTCTTCGCGCTGTGCTTTGTATTCTACAAACTCTGTATGCCTTACAGTTGGCTCAGGTGTATCAAATACTACTGCAATATGTGTTGGCTTTTCTTTATTTAAAATTTCTAATAAAGTATTAGTAAAACCAAAAATCGCTGACGTATTTAAACCTTTTGAGCTCACACGAGGATTGCTACTAAAGGCAAAATAAGCTCTATAAATTAAGGCAAAGGCGTCTAATAAAAATAATTTTTTCGGGGTGTCTTTCGTTATCATTAAGGATGTTATAAAAACTATTGATTAAATTCTTTAAAATAACTTTCCATGGTTTCTTCATTCAAAGTTATTTCTTTTTGCTCGTTGATTTTCTGAACTAAATCTTTGTTAGATTTAAAAATGTCTTTTAATTGCTTTTTTAATCCTTTTGCTTCTAATATTTTAAATTGACCATCTCCATTTTCAAGCATGTAACAGTATTCATGCACTTCATGCGCTTCGCCTTCATCAAACACTTCGAACTTAGTCACAAATAAAGAAATTTTACCAGTACTTAATACTTTAAAAAAACAAGATTTGTTATTATGAAAAGCCGTCATATAAAAATAGTTTTTGTAACCGTATCCTTTAATTCTATCTGGAAGAAAAGGTTTTACTTTATTGGTTTTATCTTTAAAACTAATTTTTTGATACAACTCTAGTTTTTTTAAAGCTGGGATTTTAATTTGTCCTTTTAAGGTATCACCTTTTAAGGTTACCACATAAGCATCTTCAAACACATCTGGTGTTTTTTTGACTTGAGAAAACGCAAAAAAGGATTGAATAGAAAATAAGAAAAATAATAAACGTGTCATTTAGCAATTTGTTATAGTGGAAATTTAATTTCGTAGATAGTTGGCCAAAGTTTACCAGTAACTAATATTTTATTTGAAATAGAATCGTAAGCAATTCCATTCATTTCTGCGGCACCAGGATTCTTTGTTTTACTTTCTTCTGCTATACTAGTCAAATCCATCTTTCCAACTACATCTCCTGTGTTTGGGTCAATTTTCACAATCGTATTCGTCATCCAAATATTAGCATAAATAAATCCTTTGATATACTCTAATTCATTAATATTTATCAACGCATAATTATTTTCGGCCACATCTAATACTTTAGTAGCATTAAAACTATCAGGGTCTAAATAAGTAATATAACTTGTTCCATCACTCATGATGATACTTTTGCCATCAGTAGTTAAACCCCATCCTTCTTTATTTGTATAATTAAACTTTCCAATATTTTTAAAAGTTTTGGCATCATAAATAAATCCCATTTGATTTTTGTAAGTTACCTGAAACACTTTGTCTTTCAAGATTACGATACCTTCTCCAAAATATATATTTCTGTCGAGTTCGGCTTTCACATCAATTTTACCAGTTTTTAAATCAACTATTCCAAACAAAGATCTTGTTTGAGGTAAATTTTCTGTAGCGCCTGTGCTCTCAAATAATTTTCCGTCATGAAACAAAAAACCTTCGGTAAAAGAATTAATATCATGCGGATATTGTTTTTCAACCGTGAATTTTATTTCTGGGATTTCAGGAACAGTTTCAACTGGTGGTTCAACAATAGTTTGTTTTGGTTTATCTGGCTCGCAAGAGCTCATCACAACAACTCCTGAAATAATTGATAGAAATAATTTTATTTTATTTTTCATTATAAACATAATTAGATACTCCAAGTGGTTCCTTCTTTACTATCTTTTACTTGAATATTTGCAGAAGTTAATTTGTTTCTAATTTCATCAGATGTTGCAAAATCCTTATTTGCTTTTGCTTTATCTCTTAAATCTAAAACTAATTGCATCACACCTTCTAAAGCTGCACTAGCTTTTCCTGTTTCTTCTTCTTTTTTCAAACCCATGACATCAAACACAAAATGCTGATATATTTTATTTAATAAATCAATATCCGCTTGCGTTAAATTGGCTTTCTTGTCATTTGCTGAATTAATTATTCTAATTGCTTCAAATAAATTAGCAATTAAAATAGAGGTATTAAAATCATCATTCATTGCATCATAACATGCTCGTTCTAAAGCGACGATATCTTCTGATGAAGTTGCTGATGCTTTTAAAGTTTGTAAAGTTTTGTAACTATCCATTAATCGGGTATACGCTTTTTCAGAAGCAGTTAAAGCTTCATTACTAAAATCAAGCGTGCTACGATAATGCGTTTGCATCATAAAAAAACGAACTGCCATTGGGCTAAAGCCTTTAGTTAACAAGGGATGTTCGCCTGTAAATAATTCCATCGGTAAAAAACTATTACCTAATGATTTACTCATTTTTTGTCCATTAACGGTTAGCATGTTTGTATGCATCCAGTAATTAGCTGGACTCTTTCCACAATACGCAATATTTTGAGCAATTTCATTTGTATGATGCGTTGCTTGTAAATCCATGCCACCGCCGTGTATATCAAATTGCTCACCTAAATATTTTGTACTCATGGCAGAACATTCTATATGCCAACCAGGGAAACCAACTCCCCAAGGACTTGGCCATTTCATTAAATGTTCAGGTTTTGCTTTGATCCATAGGGCAAAATCTAATCTCCCTTTTTTATCTTCTTGCCCATCTAAATCACGAGTATTCTCCAATAGCTCTTCCAACTTACGATTCGTTAAAACCGTATAATTGTTTGATTTGGCAAATTTCTCTACATCAAAATAAACGGTTCCATTATGTTCGTATGCTAAACCATTTTTAATAATTTGTTTAGCTATTTCTTGCTGTTCAATGATGTGTCCAGTAGCAGTGGGCTCAATACTTGGCGGCAAAGTATTAAACATCGCCATAATATCTCTAAAGCCAACAGTATACTTTTGTACAATTTCCATTGGTTCTAATTGCGACAATTTTGCTTTTTTAGAAATTTTATCTTCGCCTACATCAGCATCCCCTTCTAAATGACCTGCATCAGTAATATTACGCACATAACGTACTTTATAGCCTAAATGCAACAGGTAACGGTAAATAATATCAAACGACATAAACGTTCGGCAATTACCTAAATGCACATCGCTATATACCGTTGGCCCACAAACATACATCCCAACAAAGGGAGCATTTATTGCTTTAAATTCTTCTTTAGTTCTACTAAGTGTGTTATATATAAATAGCTTTTCCATAAAATTATTAGATTCTAAATTTAGCAAATAAAAAAAGACGGCATTGCCGTCTTTTTAATATTTAATGTTTTTTTGTAATTAGTTTTCTACAGGTGCATCACCAACATATAAACCATTTTTATAAACTGAAATACGTTGTAAAATTCCATTTTCATCATAAATGTATGCTTTACCATCCATCAAACGATTATCTTTAAAGAAACCATCTTTAGTGATTTGTTTATTCTTATTGTAAGTAATATGATCTCCATTTAAAACCGTTGGACCTTTAGATGCCGAAACGCCATTTGGTTTTTCATCAGGTCTTAAAACAATTTTAGGAGCATTGTCTAATGGAGCATCTTTTGTTTTAACAATCGGCTTTTTAGGTTCAAATTCTTTAATAGAAGCTACATCAACCGCACCATCATTATAAGTCTTAGTAGCTTTTAAATCACCATTCTCATGATATTCTTTAATGACACCAGCTTCTTTACCATTAACAAAATTACCTTCGATAGCTAATTGACCATTTTCATGGAAATATTTTACAGGTCCTTCTCTTTTACCACTTGCATTAAAATTAAATTCATGCTGCGGAGTTCCATTTTCATAGTAAAGTTTATATGGGCCAGTCCAACGATTGTTTTTCCAATTTCCTTCTTCAGATATTTTACCATTCTCATGATACATCACTGCATACCCATCAGGACGACCATTTTGAAATGTTAATTGATTTTTCATATTACCATTACAGTAATACTCTAACCATTTTCCTATTTTACGATTATCGGCATACTTACCTTCTTCAATTTTTTGATCAGGCGCAAAACATGTTCCAGGCTTATGTTTTCCTTTAATAATCCATTTACCTTGCTTTTTACCCAAGACATCAATTAGATTAATAGTATCCTTACCTGTAGGACCTCCCATCTCATAAGACTGTGACTGACCGCGGCTTACCTGAGAAACCAAAAAAATCAGAATTAAATATATTTTTTTCATAGGCAGATATCTTTTACTAAAATATGTAATTTTCTTGTAGTTTATTTCAAAAATTAGACAAAACGCCAAAAATAAGCGATGATTATCTAGATTAGTTTAAACCTCACAATTATTGTACGAATACCATAAAAGAAAAGTTACAAAGTATAGTGCATTTTTTATGCCAAATTTTCCAACATATTCGTAACTAAAGACGAAAGATTATATTTTGCCGACCAATTCCAATCTTTTTTCGCTTCATCCTCTAAAATACTCTGAGGCCAGCTATTAGCAATTGCTTGACGGAAGTCAGGGATGTAAGAAATTTTAAAATCTGGAATATGTTTCTGAATTTCGGACGCAATTTGTGCGGGTGTAAAACTGATTCCAGCTAAATTATAACTGCCTCTAATTTTTATATTTTCTGCTGGTGCATGCATGATTTCAATAGTTGCTCTAATAGCATCCTCCATGTGCATCATTGGTAGAGCAGTGTTTTCGCTTAAAAAACACTCATAAGTTTTGTTTTTTAAAGCTTGATGAAAAATATGAACGGCGTAATCTGTTGTTCCTCCTCCTGGTTCAGACTTCCATCCAATTAAGCCTGGATAACGCAAACTTCTAACGTCGACACCAAATTTATTGTAATACCATTCGCACCAACGTTCGCCAGCTTGTTTACTTATACCATAAACCGTAGTTGGCTCCATAACTGTGTATTGAGGTGTATTTACTCTTGGTGTTGTTGGACCAAAAACAGCAATTGAGCTTGGCCAATAAACCTTAGAAATATGCTTTTCCTTAGCTAAATCTAAAACATTAAATAAACCTTCCATATTTAATTTCCAAGCAAACATAGGATTTTGTTCACCTGTAGCTGATAATAAAGCGGCTAACAAATAAATATGAGAAATACCATGTTTTTTAACCACACTTAATAAAGCATCTTTATCTAAAACATCTAATTTTTCAAACGGATTCATTTCTAATGCTGGAATAGGCTTAACATCGGCCGCTATGACGTTACTAGAACCATATAATAGGCTCAACTCCTGAACTAATTCAATACCAATTTGACCACCGGCTCCAATAATTAAAATTTTGTCTTCTTTATTATACATTATAATGTGTTTTTAGATACTTAGACTTACTAAAAACCAGAAAAAGTGTTTTCTCTGATCTTTTAGTTTTTTACTACCTTTGCAAACGTATAAATAATTTTTGAATTGGAGAATTTATGAGTTGTTGAGTTTAAATTATACTCAATTCTTAATAATCTCCCTGAATAGTTATTTAATAGTATAACCTGCAATTATATCTATTATGAAAATGCCAGAATTAAGAAACCGTATTAACAAAGATGAGCTAAAAGCTCGTTTAGCTCAAGAACAAATTGAGCGAGTAACTTTCTCTTTTTACAAATACGTGAAAATTGAGGATCCCAAAGAATTAAGAGACAACTTATTTATACAATGGACTAATTTAAACTGCTTTGGAAGAATATATGTAGCTCACGAAGGTATCAATGCCCAAATGAGTGTTCCAAAAGAAAACTGGGATTACTTTATAAACCAATTATATAGTGACGAACGCTTTAACAACATTCCTTTTAAAATTGCTGTTGATGGAAACGGAAAATCATTTTATAAACTAATTATTAAAGTAAAAGAAAAAGTAGTGGCCGATGGAATTAACGATCCAACTTTTGATGCTGCTAATACTGGAACATACTTAAATGCTGAAGGATTTAACAAAGCCATTGAAGACCCAAATACTATTGTGGTTGATATGCGTAATCACTATGAAAGTGAAGTAGGTCGTTTTGATAAAGCATTTTGCCCTGATGCAGATACTTTTAGAGAAGAATTACCTTTGGTAGTTGACCACTTAAAAGGACAAGAAGATAAAAAAGTTATCATGTATTGCACAGGTGGTATACGTTGCGAAAAAGCCAGCGCTTATTTAAAACACAAAGGATTTAAAGATGTCAATCACTTACACGGCGGCATTATCCAATATGCAAAAGAAGTAAAAGAACAAGGCTTAGAAAGCAAATTTAGAGGAATTAACTTTGTGTTTGATGAACGAATTGGTGAGCGAATTACAAATGATATATTAAGCAAATGTCACCAATGTGGCAAACCATGTGATACACATGTGAATTGCAAAAACGATGATTGCCATTTATTATTTATACAATGTGATGAATGTGCCCAAAACATGCAAGGATGTTGTACCCCTAAGTGTCAGGAAATTGCAGCTTTGCCAATAGAAATGCAACGTGAATTAAGAAAAGGAAGAATAAAAAAAGGTGACGAATCATTATCAGTTTATAAAAGTAGATTAAGACCGAATTTAGCTGAAATTATAAAAAATAATTTATCTTTAAATAAAATTTAAATTTTAATTATGAAAAAAATATTTTGTTTTTATTTTATATTGACTTTTGTAGCATTTGCAATTTCTTGTAAAAAAGAAGATGCCAATAAGTTAACTGAATTTGATATTAATTACTCTACTAATTTAACTATTCCTTCGGCAAGTATGACGGTGAGTAATCCTACTGTAACTCCTATAACTGTAGAATTTACAACGCCAAATGTTCCAACGCAACAATCATCAACCTTTAGCGCTCAAAAAACTGCTCAAAATCTGATTGATGTCATTAAAATGACAAAATTTGACATTTCAGTTTCTGGAACTGGGGCAAATTTAGATTTTTTAAAGTCTCTAACGATTTATGTTAAAGCTTCAAATGCTGGCGAACAAGTTATAGCCACTAAATCAAACATCCCAAGTGGACTAACCGCTGTTTCGATGGACTTACAAGATGTCAATATTAAAAATTTCATCTTTCAAGAAAACATACAATTTAAAGTTGTAGCAACATTTGATGCTACTGCTGCAACCGACCAAGTTTTAAAAATGGACGAAACAGTTCATGTAAAAGCAACTCTTATTAAATAATATAATTTATGCCAATTTACCACCACTTAGGAAATATTCCTCAAAAACGTCACACTGTATTTAAATCTCCTCAAGGAAATTTTTATTACGAACAGTTATTTGGCACAGAGGGATTTAACGGACATTCCACTTTATCTTATCATGTTCACAGACCAACACAAGTAAAAGAGATTTTAAAAAGTTATTCTTTTCAACCAAAAATTGCTATTGATAAAAATATTAAATCGCTTTTATTAAAAGGATTTGAAATTAAACCAACAGCCGATTTTCTAGAAAGTAGAAAAACAGTTTTATTAAACGGCGATTGCCATATTGGGTTAGCTGCACCAACAGAAAGCTTAACTAAATACTTCTATAAAAATGCAGATGCGGATGAAATGATTTTCATTCACAAAGGCAAAGGAAAATTAAGAACTTTTTTAGGAAATATAAATTTTGAATACGGCGATTACTTGATTATTCCTAGAGGAATGATTTATCAAATAGAATTTGAAACAAAAGATAATCGTTTATTTTACGTTGAATCATTTGCTCCATTTTATACTCCAAAAAGATATAAAAGCTCATCAGGACAATTATTAGAACATTCGCCATTTTGTGAACGTGATTTTAAATTACCAACAGAACTAGAAACTTACGATGAGAAAGGCGACTTTATTATTAAAATAAAAAAAGAAGGAATGATTCACGAAGTTGTTTACGCAACACATCCTTTTGATGTAATTGGTTGGGATGGATACAATTTTCCTTATGGCTTTAGTATTCATAATTTTGAACCAATTACTGGCCGTGTTCATCAACCGCCTCCAGTACACCAAACATTTGAAACATCTACTTTTGTAGTATGTTCATTTGTGCCTCGCCTATACGACTATCATCCACAATCTATTCCTGCTCCATATAATCATAGTAATATTGATAGTGATGAAGTATTATATTATGTAGATGGTGATTTTATGAGCCGCAATAATATTGAACAAGGTCATATTACCTTACATCCAAAAGGAATACCTCACGGTCCGGCACCTGGCGCAATGGAACGTAGTATTGGACAAATAGTTACTCAAGAATTGGCAGTTATGGTTGACACATTTAGACCATTAATGGTGACTGAAGATGCTATGGGAATTGACGATGGCAAGTATTACAAAAGTTGGGCAGAATAAACTAAAATAGTAAACAAAAAATTCTAAAATATAAATTAAACAATTATGGCTAAAGAAGTAAAAAACGTAGAATACGGACTAGAAAAAATATTTGAAGGAGCGCAAGATTTCTTGCCTTTGTTAGGAACTGATTATGTAGAGTTTTATGTAGGTAATGCTAAGCAATCGGCACACTATTACAAAACAGCATTTGGTTACCAATCTTATGCATATGCAGGATTAGAAACTGGATTAAAAGACAGAGTATCTTATGTTTTAAAACAAGATAAAATTCGCTTGGTATTAACCACTGCATTAACTAGCGATTCACCAATTGGTGAGCACGTAAAAAAACATGGTGATGGTGTTAAAGTAATTGCTTTATGGGTAGAAGATGCGCGTAAATCATTTGAAGAAACGGTAAAACGTGGCGCTAAAGTTTACATGGAGCCAGTTGTAGAAAAAGACGAACATGGCGAAGTGGTTCGTGCAGGTATTTATACTTACGGCGAAACCGTTCACATGTTTGTAGAACGTAAGAATTACAAAGGAGAATTTTTACCAGGATTTAGAGAATGGAAAAGTGATTACAACCCAGCTCCAGTTGGTTTAAAATTTATTGATCATATGGTTGGTAATGTGGGTTGGAACCAAATGAATGCTACTGTGAAATGGTATGAGGATGTAATGGGCTTCGTCAACTTTTTGACGTTTGACGATAAACAAATTACAACTGAATACTCCGCCTTAATGAGTAAGGTAATGAGCAACGGAAATGGTCGTATTAAATTCCCAATTAACGAACCAGCTGAAGGAAAGAAAAAATCGCAAATTGAAGAATATATTGATTTTTATGAAGGCGCTGGTGTGCAACATTTAGCATTAGCTACTGATGACATCATTAAAACCGTGGCCGATTTAAAAGCACGTGGTGTGGAGTTTTTACCGCCACCACCGCAAGCATACTATGATGATATTCCACGTAGATTAGGTGTGCACATGGATATGATGAAAGAAGATATTAAAGAATTGCAACGTTTATCTATTTTAGTAGATGCTGATGAAGAAGGCTATTTATTACAAATCTTCACCAAACCAGTAGAAGACAGACCAACATTATTCTACGAAATCATTCAACGTATGGGCGCTAAAGGTTTTGGCGCTGGTAACTTTAAAGCCTTGTTCGAATCTATTGAAAGAGAGCAAGCTTTAAGAGGAACATTATAGCAACGTCACCCTGAACTCGTTTCAGGGTCTTTGAGATGCTGAAACTAGTTCAGCATGACTAATTAAAAATCCCGAAGAGTTCTTCGGGATTTTTTGTTTTAATTAATCGACTTTTTAGTAAATTTGGCATAAACCTGTGGCCGCTTGTAATCATTTGTTGTTAATTACAACCGAATAATTAGCGCCAACCTTTATAGGAAACATAATTTATGGGACGAGAATTTGTGTTCAATAATAAAATTGCTTTTGTTCAATTGATGCTATTACTCTCTGGTTGCATAGCGATCACTAGGACAAATGGAACCTTAAACCAAACCGTCGACAATAAAACCTATTCTTATAAAATCATAAACGACCGAAAACTAGAGTGGACTGACTTTACTGGTAGACCTGACTATACCGCAACATGGGCATCGGTAATATATTGGAAAGTTTTTTATACAACAGATTCAGTGTATACTTATGCGTTGCCAGGTGAAGACGGTGAAGGTTATGTTGAACCTAACTTAAAAGTATGGTATGCAATTGACGAAAGATCTTGGGTAAAGCCGAAATACAAAAATGACAATATTCTCAATCATGAACAAGGTCATCTAAATATAGCTCAAATGTGTGCTTTGGATTTTCAAAAAACCGTAAAATTAATGAAACCAATTGCCCGTTTCAACTGGAAACACAAAATTGATTCTACATACGCAAGTATTCTAGGAAAATGTCATCAAATTCAGAACATGTATGATGTTGAAACAAATCATGGACTTAATGAAAAGAAACAGGCTATTTGGGACAAAAAAATAAATGAATTGATAGATAAGCTGAAGTAAATTACTCCACCTAATAGTAAGCAAGCTAATTATTTTACTTTGCGGTCAAATGTATAAATTAGACCCAACAAAAACTAATCATACTGCCATCGGTTAAACCGGATCCGCATCTATCTGTAATCTGTAAATACTTTTTTTATTATTGTATTGAAGTGTATCTATTTCTTGCTTCAATAAATTGCGCACTTGCGTTGGAGAATACTCTCGATTTATTTTTAAAAGAATACGTTTGTGATATTGGTCTTTTATTTTGGCTACTAATGGAAATTCAGGTCCCAACATCATGCCACCAAACAAAGGTTTTAATTGATTAGCCAATTGTTGTGCAATATCATTGACTACTATCATATCTTTTGAAACAACTGATAGTTCAATTACACGCGTGAAAGGTGGATAATGAAATTGTTCGCGCTCATTAATTTGAGATTGATAAAACTGCAAATAATTATCTGCCAACACATGATTAATAACTGAATGTTCTGGCTGATTGGTTTGCACATATACAGTCCCTTTTTTATCCTTACGCCCTGCTCTGCCGCTTACTTGAACAATTAATTGATACGCTTTTTCGTAGGAACGAAAATCAGGAAAATTTAAGACACTATCTACATTTAATACACCAACTACGCTCACGTTGTCAAAATCCAAGCCTTTGGTTACCATTTGTGTCCCAACCAAAATATCAATATTACCTAATTCAAATTCATCAATCAATTGCTTATAAGCGTATTTACTTCGAGTGGTGTCTAAATCCATACGTGCTACTTTAGCCGATGGGAATAAAATTTCTATTTCTTCTTCTATTTTCTCGGTGCCAAAACCTTTATATTTCAAATTATTATTACCACAAGCACCACAGCTAGTTGGCGGCTGCATCGTATAACCACAATAATGGCAACTTAATTTGTTAGTTTGCTTGTGATATATTAAAGCAACATCGCAATGTGTACAATGAGGTATCCAATTACAACTTGTGCATTCAGTATAAGGTGCAAAACCTCTACGATTTTGGAATAAAATCACTTGCTCTTTTTTAGCAAGAGCTTGAGTAATAGCCGTTACTAATTGATGGGAGAAAATTCCTTTGTTTTGATGTTGTTGATTTTCTTTTTTTAAATCGCACACCACAGTGGTTGGCAAGCTAGCATTACCATGACGCTCGGCAATCCTTACCAAGCCAAATTTATTGTGAAGTGCGTTATAATAACTTTCAAAAGATGGTGTAGCTGTTCCTAATAATACTTTTGCTTTATGTAAATTAGCTAAATACATGGCTGCATCTCGGGCATGATAACGTGGCGCAGGATCTTGTTGTTTATATGAATTATCATGTTCTTCATCAATGATAATTAAACCTAAATTATTGAAAGGTAAAAATAAAGCAGAGCGTGTTCCTAAAACTATATTAAAATGTTTAGATTCCAGTTTATCATCTCCTTCATGTAAAATAGAATTCCAAATTTCAACACGTTCATTTTCACTAAACTTTGAATGATAAATTCCCACAGAGTTACCAAAAACCGCTCTAATACGATTGATTAATTGCGTTGTTAAAGCAATTTCAGGAACCAAATACAAGACTTGTTTGCCCTGTGCAATGGTTTTATCAATTAAATCAGAATAAATTTCTGTCTTACCAGAACCTGTAACACCATGCAGCAAAACAGTTTGCTTGGTTTCAAATTGCTGCTCAATTTCTTTTACAGCTTGTGCTTGAAATTCGTTTAAAATTTTATTTGTTTTTTCTTTATTATCAAATAACAAACGGCTCGTTTCTAATTCAGTTTCAATAAAAATTTCTTTTTTCACTAAACCTTTAATAACAGCTGTATCAAAGGATTTTAAAAGAATGGATTTTTTTACTAAGCCTAATTGTTTTGCTGTTTCATCGGCTTTTAATAAATGTAAAACGGATAATAAAACCTCAGCTTGTTTAAAAGCTTTTTTCTCAAGTGTATCCAACACTTCTTTTAATTGCAACTCGTTATTTAAAAGATTTGGATTAACGCCAATATAATCAACGAGCTTAGGTTTGTATTTATCTTTGATTTCCTCGTAAATAACAATTGCTCCTTTTTTGATAAGCTTACTAATAAATACCTGTACCGTTTTTAAAGAAAGCATCACGCTTACATCTTCAAAACTTAAAGACGCATTAACTTGAAGCGCTTCTAAAACTATATGTTCCTTTTCTGTAAAATAATCATAAGGCATTTCATCCAAACTAAAATCTGGATTTAAGGTAATATGAGATGTACTACTTAATTTCAATCCGCTAGGCAAAGCTGCATTCATCACATCGCCAGGGTTACAAACGTAGTAATGCGAAATCCAATCCCATAATTGCAACTGAGAAGCTGTTACAATTGGCTCGTCATCTAAAATAGTTTCAATGTATTTAGCGGTGTAATCTTTTGGAGGATTCGCATGAACAGTATAAACAATACCTGTGTAAAATTTAGATTTCCCAAACTGAACAATCACGCGCTTTCCAACAGCAATAAACTCGTTCATTTCTTTTGGTATACGATACGTAAATTTATTAGCTACAGATAGCGGAACAATAACATCTATAAATAATGTATCGTTACCTTCCATCCTAACTAATTAAGGCGGCTAAAAATACGCCAGCAATCATCGACATAATTTTAGCAAGATTATACTTATGATTCTCTCCTGTTTCAAACATAATAGCAGTTGAGATATGTAGAAAAATACCAATCACCACAGCAAAAGATAATTTTAAGAAACCGTCGTAATTTTGAACACCAACTGAATTTAATACATAACTAATTAAACAGCCTAATGGCGCCATTAAAGCAAAACCTAATAATAATAAGACTGTTTTTAATTTAGAAGTTTTATGTTCTAACAACAAAGTCACGAAAGCAATAGCAATTGGTATATTATGAATAGTTATACCAAATACTAATGATTGCTGCGTTGATAAAACTGCTTGCGAATGTGATTCAATTATACCACTTTGATAAATTGGCAATCCCTCTAATAAAGAATGTAGATAAAGTCCTATAATCATCCCTAAAGGCAAATGTTTTTCGCAGGAATGAGAATGAGCATGTGTATGACCGTGCTCAATACCAGTGCTAAAATATTCTAAAAAAATTTGAATAAAAAATCCCACTAAAATAAATAAGCCTATTGATTTTGCATTAGTTCCAACATAACATTCTGGCAATAAATGTGTAACCGAAATCGCAAAAAGATACGCAGCACTAAACGCTAATAAAAAACGTAAATTTTGTGCTTTAATTTTTAATGATAAAAATATAAAGCCTGTGACTACTACAGGTAAAGACAATAATATCGTTAATAACCAAAGACTCATTTTTTTTGCAATACTATAATTAAACGTGGCGATGTATTTATATCAAATTCTTGTAACTGATAATTTCCGAAAGTATTTAATATCTTTAAATTACACTCATTCGCTAAACCTTCAAAAAAGGCTTTGCCAAACAATTTCACTCTTTCTTCAAAATGAAAAGATTCTCCTTTATCTGCAAAGTCAATACTTTTAATAATAGTATTATTTTCTATTTTTTTTGAAATATTAAAAGTAATACCATCAATAGTTTTACTATCGCATTCAACCATTATACTTTTTACGTATTCCGAATTTAAATAATCAAATACAAATAAGCCATTTGGCTTTAGTGCTTTTTGAACAGAATCAAACACATGTAAATCGTCTTCTCTTTTATCAAAATAACCAAAACTTGTAAATACGTTGAACACAACATCAAAATAATTCGTGCGAAATATTTTACGCATATCGTGCTGATAAAATTCTAATGTATCATTAGCGTTTTTGTTGGCTTCTATTATACTTTGTTCAGATAAATCAGTGCCGATAACATCAAATCCTTTTTTATTCAAAAAAATACTATGTCTCCCTTTTCCGCAACACAAATCCCAACACTTTGAGTTTGGCTGTAATTTTAAGAAACTAGAAATAGTATCCATAAATAAAGATGCTTCAGAGTAATCTCTATTCTTGTAAAGAATATGATAGTATGGTGTATCAAACCAAGAAGAAAACCACTCTTTTTGCATAGTTCACAAAGGTATTAAAACAAAAACACCGAACTATAAAAGCTCGGTGTTTTTTTATTTTTTTTAAATGATATTATCTAGCAATAACTCTCACGTATTGGAAAGGCATATACTTTTTCTTGTCTTTATAATCAGACGCATAAACTGGTCCTCTTACTGCTGAAATCTTTTTAAATTCTATTTTACTAGCATCACCGCCTTTAGCAGTAACAGCCGACTTAATTTTATCTTCCATTTTATCTGCACGAGACTCTGCTAACTCTCTATTATTAGAGAATTTACGAGTTGGAACTTGAGATGCACTTGACATAATTTTAACCAATGGATTACATTCTTTTGTTTTACTAACAATTCCATCAATTAAATTTTCCCAATCTTTTTTCTCTTCAATCTCATTAACATTGTAACCAAAGTTATGTTTATACTTAACAGGAGACCCACAAGCTACATTAGGTTTAGGATCATTATTACTATCATTATTACCATTTGACACCACAGGTGAAGAAGCGTCTAAATAAAGAACTTGAGTAATCACCTTACTTTCTTTAGCGCCAATCGTATTAAATGATACTATATTTGATTTTTTGCCATTTAGTTCAGCATACATGGTGTAAGACTTATCTACTGATAAAGCTGTAGCATCTTTTTTACCATTTTGATCCGAGTCAAACACAAAATCTGAACCAGATTTTTCTTTTAAAGTAATTTTTGCATTTGGAACAGGCTGTTTATCTTTCGCATTATTTAAAACAACTGTATTTAAAACAATAGATTTATCTTTTGTTTTAACTGCGCCAAGTAAATTAACTGGATCTAGATTAATTTCTTTTTTAATTTCTTGATATGCTATATCATTTGACACAAAAACATCTTCATTATAAAACTCTTGACCTTTAGATTGATAAGAAAAATTATAATTTTTGTTTGGTGTTAAAATAGTTGCAAATGTGCCATTTTCCTTTGGCTTATATCTTCCAACAATTTCACCAGTTTCTTTATTTGTAACAATAATTTCTAATTCGTCAGGCAATTTTTCCCCATCGGAAGGAACAATTGAACCCTTGAATAGAGCCAAAGGTTTTTCTTTAGCATCTGGAATAAACATCATATAAATATCTTTTTCGCCATAACCACCATCTTTAGCCGATGAAAAATATCCGCGTTTTCCATCAGGTGAAGTCACAAAAAACACATCATCACCCGGTGTATTAATTGGATAACCCATGTTTACAGGTTCTGAGAATTTTTTATCTTCCTCAATTGTTGTAAAAAATATATCAAATCCGCCCATTGATTTATGTCCATTTGAAGAGAAAATTAAAGTAACTCCGTCAGGATGAATAAATGGACCATCTTCGTCATATTTAGTATTAACAGCTGGGCCAACATTTGTAGCTTTACTCCATGCCCCATTTGGCAATTTAACGCAACGATAAATGTCTCTACCTCCAAATCCGCCTGGCCTATCAGAAACAAAATACAGGGTATTATTATCGGCACTTAAACAAGCATGAGATTCCCAATATTTAGAATTAATATCTGAACCAAAACTTTGTAATGAACTCCATTCTTTACCATCCCAATTACTGAAATAAATATTTCCATTTCCTGCATCATCTTTAAAAACAATTAAAGTCTGGCCATCAGGCGTTAAATTAATAGAGCCTTCATGAGCATTAGTATTAACAAATTGCCCTATTGATTTAGGAGATGACCACTTTCCATTATTGTCTTTATAAGATATAACCACATCATCAAAAAACTGTCCATCTGGCGTTCTCTCTCCTCCAACATTAGTACTTCTTCGAGTGGTGTAAATAAGAACAGTTTCATCTGCACTTAATACGGGACTATAATCAGGATACGAACTATTAACACTATCTCCCAAATTTTCAATTTTCACATTAATGGGAACTGCAATTAGTTCCTTTGCATAATTAGTTTGCTCTCTAAAATAAGCAATATCTTCTTTTGTTTTTTTGTCTCGCACATATTCTCTTTCAAATAAGTCATATTGAGTAAGAGCTTCTTCAAATTTATAATTTAAATGTAGTGCTTTTGCATAGTAAAAAATAGCTAATGGAGGCGCCGATTTTTCAGATGCATCATCTGTAGAATAATTTTTAGAAATTTTAGTAATAGCTTTTGAGAGATATTTTTCAGCTAAAACTTTATTAGATGAAGAATTTAAATAACAAAAACCGACATTAAAATTTATATTTGCTGAAGTTGAATCTAATTTATAGGCCTCCAAAAAATTTTTAAGTGCCATTTCATAATTTTCTTCACCTAATAAAAACATTCCTTCTTTAAAATAATCAGAATATTTTCCACTAGACAATTGAGCATATGAAATATTAATACAAAAAAACAATACAATACTTAAAAAATAATTTTTCTTCATCTGAATATAGTTTACAGGAGAGCAAAAATAGCATAATTTAGACAAAAACAATAATTTACCCGATAAAAAAAATCCCGCTCAGAGCGGGATTTTAACAAAATCTAAAATTATATTAGGAAGTTCTAGTTACATCCCAATTTTCCATATAATCTGCAACTTTTCTTAAGAAACTACCACCTAAAGAACCGTCAACCACTCTATGGTCATACGATAAAGACAAGAACATGAAGTGTCTTATTGCTATAACATCTCCTTGCGGTGTTTCAATCACTGCAGGCTTCTTTTTGATAGTACCAACCGCTAAAATAGCAACTTGTGGTTGTAAAATAATTGGTGTCCCCATTACATTACCAAAACCACCTACGTTGGTTAAAGTAAATGTGCCTCCTTGAATTTCGTCTGGTGCTAATTTATTCGCACGAGCTCTAGTTGCCAAATCATTTACGTCTTTAGTAATTCCTACTAAATTCTTTTGATCTGCATTTTTAATAACTGGCACAATTAAGTTACCTGAAGGTAAAGCAGCAGCCATACCAACATTAATATTTTTACGTTTAATGATTTTTGTTCCTGTTTGGTCAACAGACACATTAATTAGAGGGAAATCTTTAATAGCTTTTGCTACACACTCAATAAACAATGGAGTAAAAGTAATTTTTTCACCTTCACGTTTTTCGAAATCTTTTTTAATTCTATCTCTCCATTGAACTAAGTTAGTTACATCAGCCTCCACAAAAGAAGTTACGTGAGGAGATACATGCTTACTCATCACCATATTATCAGCAATGATTTTACGCATACGATCCATTTCAATAATTTCGTCACCAGCACCAACTGAAACCGCAGGGCGTTGAACTAATACTGTATTATCTGGAACACCTACTGTTGATTTTGCAGACGCAGAAGTAGACGATGCAGCTGTTGTTTGAGCTACTGGAGCTGAAGCCGCTTGTTTATTTCTGTTTGGTAAATAGGCTAAAATATCTGCTTTAGTCACTCTTCCTTCCTGACCAGTTCCTTTAATAGAATCTAATTCAGCTAAAGAAATACCTTCTTCTTTAGCAATACTTTTTACTAAAGGAGAATAAAATTTATCTGAACCCGAAAAATCTACATCAGCTGCTGGAGCCATGGTTGCAGGAGCAGAAGTTGTAGTCGCTGCAGCAGTCTGAGTTGGAGCAGCTGTTTTTGGCGTCTCTGCTACTGAAGCATTTGCATCAGAAGAGATAATGGCAATAACTGCGCCTACCTGCACAACATCATTTTCGTTAAATAACTTTTTAATTAATTTACCTTCAAATGGAGAAGGAATTTCAGAGTCAACTTTATCAGTTGCTATTTCTAGAACAGTTTCATCAATTTTAATTGAATCACCTTCGTTTTTAGTCCATTTAATAATCGTTGCTTCTGCAACACTTTCGCCCATTTTGGGCATTGTTAATTCAAATTGAGCCATTGTCAGTAAATTAATGTAGAACGCAAAAATAAGGTAATCTAGCTATTACACAAATTTTATTACAGAAGATTTTTTAGTCTTGTCCTATTTTAGATACTTTACATCAATTTAACCATAAATTAACTGGCCACAACCTCAATAAAACCAATAGAATTAGTTTTTTTTATGGTTAAAGACTTCGAATAGTTAAGGATATTCTGAATTAATAAGTCAGAAGGCTCTATTTCGTCAACTAAAGTTACCTTTTGTTGCTTGTTTTTATTAGTTTTTAAAATTGTAGAAACAAGAGTAGAAGTTTTATGCATAGACAGTTTTAAGGGGTTATGGTTAGATAACGAGGATTTTTTAGATTTATTGTGTAATATCTATTCTACTATTAAAATGTGATATTATTACTTAGGTTACCAAAACATCATTTATATTTGAAACATGAAACTAGATATATTAGCCATAGGAGTTCACCCAGATGATGTTGAATTATCGGCATCAGGAACTATTCTAAAGCATATTGCTTTAGGAAAAACAGTTGGACTATTGGACTTAACCAAAGGAGAATTAGGTACACGTGGTAATGCTGTTTTAAGGACCGAAGAAGCTACTAAGGCAGCGAAGATTTTAGGTGTTTCGGTTAGAGAACAATTAGATATGGCTGATGGATTTTTCGAAAACAATGAAACTCATCAAAAACAAATCATCCAAATCATCAGAAAATATCAACCAGAAATTGTGTTATGTAATGCTGTATCTGATAGACATCCCGATCATGGACGCGCAGCAAAATTAACAGCTGATTCATGTTTTTATAGTGGTTTAGCAAAAGTTGAAACAAAAAATAATAATACTATTCAAACTACATGGAGACCAAAAGCAGTATATCATTACATACAAGATAATTTCATTGAACCTGATTTTGTGGTTGACATTACTCCTTATATGGATAAAAAAATGGAATCCATTATGGCATATTCATCTCAGTTTTTTGACCCAAATTCAAAAGAACCCGCAACTCCTATTTCTTCAAAAAACTTTATGGAATACGTTAAGGCGAAATGCAGTTTATTTGGAAGAGCTATTAATTGCGATTACGCTGAAGGTTTTACTGTTAACCGATATATAGGCGTAGAGAATTTATTTGATTTAAAGTAAAATCGAATAATTACATCACATGTAATTTATCTAAAGTATCTTTTGTGTAAAAGAAATTGATAAAGTTTAACACGCTAAAATGTGGAATAGAGCTGCTACCACGGGATGGAGAAATTGCTTTTACAACTTTTTCTGCAACAACTTTTGATTTGTCTGCAGATTGAGGTTTCACAATTTGCGGATGCTTTACACAGTCCTTTGGTTGCTGTTGAACCTTAGGTTGTGGATTCGTTGCATGCATTTTAAATAAGCAAGCAAAAGTGAAAATATAAATAAAAACAACGGTCTTCATTTTTTTGATTTTAGCTATATCAAAAATAAAGCTTTTTTTGATATAAACAAACTAACCAATTTTACTCCAAGATGACCTTGTTTTACCTTGATATTGTAACTGTTGAATCAATAATTGGTTCTCTTGACTAGTTAAATTAGGATCTTCATTTAAAATAGCTTGAGCTGATGAGCGTGCTAGAGATAAAATCTGTCCATCTTGAGCTAAATCAGCTATTTTTAAATCCATCACTCCGCTTTGCTGAGTTCCATCAAGGTCTCCAGGTCCACGCAATTTCAAATCCACTTCACTAATCTCAAAACCATCATTGGTTCTAACCATTGTTTCCATTCGTAACTTACTATCGGCTCCTAATTTATAAGAGGTCATTAACACACAATAGGATTTATCTGCACCTCGTCCTACCCTACCTCTTAACTGATGTAATTGAGATAAACCAAAACGTTCGGCACTTTCAATTACCATTACAGAAGCGTTAGGAATATTTACACCTACTTCAATAACAGTAGTTGCAACCATAATTTGAGTTTCATGTTTTATAAAACGCTGCATTTCAAATTCTTTTTGCTGTGCTGTTAGTTTACCATGCACGATACTGATTTGATACTGCGGTGGCTGAAAATCATACAATAAAGCATCATACCCACGTTCTAAATTCTGGTAATCCATCTTTTCACTTTCTTGAATTAATGGATATACCACATATACTTGCCTACCTAACGCAATTTGTTCTTTCATAAAACCAATTAATCGCAAACGTTGACTTTCCATAAAATGCATAGTGGTAATTGGTTTACGGCCTGGAGGTAATTCATCAATCACAGAGGTATCTAAATCGCCATACAAAGTCATGGCCAAAGTTCTTGGAATTGGAGTCGCTGTCATGATTAGTACATGAGGAGGTTGTGTATTTTTTTTATGCATTTTTCCCCTCTGTGCTACACCAAAACGGTGTTGTTCATCAATCACTACTAGCCCTAAATTTTTAAATACAACTACATCTTCAATTAAAGCATGTGTGCCAATTAAAATATGTATTTCTCCTGATTCCAGCGCGGCATGTAACTCTCTACGTGCTTTTGTTTTAGATGAACCTGTTAACAAAGCCACTTTCAACCCCATAGGTTCTAATAATTCTAAAATCGTAGCAAAATGTTGCTTTGCTAAAATTTCAGTAGGTGCCATTAAACAGGCTTGAAAACCATTATCAATTGCCAACAGCATGCTTAACAACGCTACTAATGTTTTTCCGCTTCCCACATCTCCTTGCACTAAACGGCTCATTTGTTTTCCTGAGCCCATATCCACTCTAATTTCCTTAACAACTCGCTTTTGAGCATTGGTTAATTGAAATGGCAAATGATGATTATAGAAATTATTAAACACATCACCTACTTTACCAAATACAAAACCTTGTGTTACTTGATGTCGTATTAAATTACTTCTCAGTAAGCGTAATTGAACGAAGAATAATTCTTCAAATTTCAATCTAAATTTAGCACGTTCTAATAATACTTTTGAATCTGGGAAATGAATTTGCTTTAAGGCTTCGAGTTTAGACAATAAATTAAAATCTTGGATAATAGTTTTAGTTAAACTCTCTTCGATATTTTGTTCATTTAATTGAAGCGTTAAAATTCGTAAACATTTGCGCAACCCATCGCTATCTAAATTTCTAAATTTTAATTTTTCAGTACTATTATAAACCGACTGAAAAGAAGATTGACTCGCTAATAATTCTGGAGTAACAATATTAACTTCAGGATGAGCCATGTTGAATCGTCCCATAAAAGATGTTACTTTTCCGTACACAATATATTCTGTATTCGATTTCAGTTTTTCCGCCATCCACTTAGCGCCCTGAAACCAAACCAATTCAATAATTCCTGAATTATCTCTGAATTTTGCCACTAATCGCCTTGTTCGTTTATCGCCCACAAAATCAATTTCAACTATGTGTCCACGTAATTGATAATAAGCAGAATCCTCAACAACTTCTCGCACACTGTGAAATTGAGTTCTATCAACGTATCTAAAAGGGTAATGAGTGATTAGATCTTTGTATGTAAAAACAAATAATTCCTTTTGTAATACTTCCGCACGCTGAGGACCAATACCTTTAAGGAATCCGATAGGAGTATCTAAAAGAGAAGGTGTCATGTTAGCAAAATTACTACACATCTGCTGTTAATACAATTTTGATGCGTCAATTTATAAACAATCATTATGCCTTATTTTTACATAGTGAGAATATTAGGAATAATCATATTTGTTATTATTTCCTTTAGTTTAAAAGGGCAATTTTTAGATACATTTAAAGTATTCCTAAATTCACGTCCTAGTATTGACGCTCGCTTAGAGTCTCGTTATTCGTTTTTAAATAATAATGCTACAAAAGTGTCAGGAGTTAGGTTAGGGTTAAGCTTTAGAAGAAAATTACGAGTAGGAATTGGCTATAGTTGGTTAGATGCAGAAGTAAGCGATAAAAAAAATATTAGAGATGTTTATGGCAATTTGAGAAATGCCAACCAATATTTAAAGTTTGGCTATGTATGTTATTATGCAGATTTTGTTTTTCATAAAACCAAACGTTGGCAATTGAGTGTACCGATACAAGTTGGAACTGGCATGTATTGGACAAAACACCATGATGGCGAAAAGTTTGTGAATTCAAAAAAACGATTACTATTATTTTACGAACCAGGAATTACCGTTCAATTTAAAATCACCAAATGGTGCGGCTTAGGATTAGACGTGTGTGCCAGATTAGCATTAAGAAATACAAATTACGTAAGTAATAAATTAAATTCATTTATTCTTGCTCCTAAACTATTAATATGGTTTGATCAAATATTTTACTCAATCGCCCCCAACTCTAAGATTACAAAAAAGTATGGCCCGGCCTATTGGTAGCCATAATTTAAAATGCTACAAAATATAGCAGTAGCCTATATTTTAAATTTGTACTTTTACACTAATGAACGAGAATTTAGACGCTAATAACGATAAGTTATCTAATACTGATAAAGACTATGAAAAAGCTTTACGCCCCATTGAGTTTAATGACTTTAGTGGGCAAGAATCTGTTGTAGATAATTTGCGCGTATTTGTTCAAGCGGCTAAACAGCGTGAAGAGGCACTCGACCACGTATTATTACATGGCCCTCCAGGATTAGGAAAAACAACTTTAGCTCATATTATTTCTAATGATTTAGGAGTTAATTTAAGAGTTACTAGCGGGCCCGTATTAGATAAACCAGGCGATTTAGCAGGTTTACTAACCAACCTAGAACCATTTGATGTATTATTTGTTGATGAAATTCATCGTTTAAGTCCTATTGTAGAAGAGTATTTATATTCTGCTATGGAAGACTACAAAATTGACATCATGATTGATAGTGGACCAAATGCAAGAACGGTTCAAATTAAATTAAATCCATTTACATTAGTCGGTGCTACAACTCGTAGCGGTTTATTAACGGCTCCTTTGCGAGCTCGTTTTGGAATTACCTCTCGTTTAAATTATTATGATAGTAAAGTGTTAACTGGAATTGTACAACGTAGTTCAGATATATTAGGTGTTGAAATTGCAGATGAAGCAGCTTATGAAATAGCGCGTAGAAGTAGAGGAACGCCTCGTATTGCCAATGCATTACTGCGACGAGTGCGAGATTTTGCACAAATAAAAGGTGACGGTACTATTAACATTGATATTGCGACTTATGGATTAAAAGCTTTAAACGTTGATAAAAATGGATTAGATGAAATGGATATTCGTATTTTATCTGCCATCATCGATAAATTTAAAGGTGGGCCTGTAGGCATTACAACTATTAGTACGGCCGTTGGTGAAGAATCAGGAACTATTGAAGAAGTTTATGAACCTTTCTTAATTCAAGAAGGTTATATGAGTAGAACTCCAAGAGGAAGAGAAGCAACTGAAAAAGCATACAAACATTTAGGGAAATCATACAGAGGCCGAATGGGTGGTTTATTTGAAGACTAGTTTAAATATTTTGATTTGTTTCTGTTTTAATAATTATGTAAATTCGTATAATGAATTATGCTGAATATATTTCTATTAATCCAAATGTGCGATTTGGGAAACCTTGTATTAAAGGCACTAGGATTACTGTATATGATGTTTTAAGCTGGTTCTCAGAAGGCATGACAATTCTTCAAATTATTGAAGACTTTCCTGAATTAAATGAACTTCAAATTAAAGCTTGCTTAGCTTTTGCTGCTGATAAAGAGCATAAATTTAAAATTGCTTCATGACTCGTCTACTTTTAGACCAAAACCTTTCGTTCAAAATTACAAAAGGAATAAGAGACCTATTTCCAGATTCTAAACATATATCAGATTTTAATTTTGAAGACAGAAATGATTTAGAAATATGGAACTTTGCGAAAAAAAATAATTATTGTATTATAACCTTTGACTCCGATTTTATTGATATAAGTGTTTTAAATGGATTTCCTCCAAAAATAATCTGGCTACGAATTGGAAATTCAACAACAGAAAAGATAATTCAAACTCTAAGGAGTAATCATTTAGTTATTACCGATTTTTTACTAAGCACTGAAAATGCTTATTTAGAAATCAACTAAGTAAGTATTCTCGTTGATTACAAATAAACAGTCATATTCATCCACTATTAAGCAAGAAGCAAAACGATTAGGTTTTGATTTTTGTGGCATCAGTAAAGCAGAATTTTTAGAAGAAGAGGCTCCAAGATTAGAATCATGGCTGAAAAGTGGTATGCATGGAAAAATGGAATACATGGAAAACCATTTCGACAAGCGTTTAAATCCAACACTATTAGTAGATGATGCAAAATCGGTTGTATCGCTTTTATACAACTATTATCCCGAGCAAACACAAAACACAGAAGCTCCAAAAATTTCGAAATATGCTTATGGCAAAGATTACCATGAAGTGATTAAAGAAAAGCTAAAAGAATTTTTAAATACACTGAAAGAAAAAATTGGTGATGTTAATGGTAGAGCCTTTGTTGACAGTGCTCCAGTATTAGACAAGGCTTGGGCGAAAAAAAGTGGATTGGGCTGGATTGGCAAGAATGCCAATTTAATTAATAAACAGCAAGGCTCCTTCTTCTTTATTGCTGAACTAATTATTGATATAGAATTAGAATACGATGGACCAATACAAGATTATTGCGGCACTTGCACAAAGTGTATTGATGCTTGTCCTACCAGTGCTATTGTGGAACCTTTTATAGTTGATGGCAGTAAATGTATTAGCTACTTAACTATTGAATTAAAAGATGCTATCCCCAACGAATTTAAAAACAAAATGGATAACTGGGCTTTTGGCTGTGACGTTTGTCAAGATGTTTGTCCTTGGAATAGATTTAGTATGCCACACAACGAAACACAATTCAATAATAAAACTGGATTATTAAATTTAAGTAATGATGAATGGCACGAATTAACAGAAGAAACTTTCAACACTATTTTCAAACATAGCGCTGTCAAACGCACTAAGTACAAAGGTTTAAAAAGAAATTTAGAGTTTATTAAGATTGTAAAATAATCTTACTTCTTTTCTTTAGCTAAATTTAATTGCCATTTCCAAGCACTTAACATCATTTCATCCAAATCATATTTTGGAATCCAGCTCAGCTCTTTCTTCACTAAATCATTATTAGCATATATCTTAACAACATCACCTGCTCGGCGAGGTCCAACTTCATAATTTAATTTTTGTTGAGACATCTTTTCAAATGATTGAATAGCCTCCAAAACACTTACGCCATTTCCTGTACCCAAATTATAAATAGTTGTACGCTCTTTTTGTTTATTTTCAATTAAATAATTCAATGCTTTCACATGGGCATCTGCAATATCACTAACATGAATATAATCTCTGATACATGAGCCATCTCTTGTGTCATAATCACCCCCAAATACTGTCAACTTTTGCAAAATACCTGCAGCCGTTTGAGTAATATAAGGCACTAAATTATCTGGTTTATTTCTTGGATACTCTCCATTTAGTCCAGTAGGATGAGCTCCTACAGGGTTAAAATATCTTAATAAAATAGATTTAAAATCAGACTCGCTTTTAGTAAAGTTTTCGACAATTTCTTCTCCCATTTGCTTGGTATTGGCATAAGGAGATTCTGCTTTTTGAAAAGGAGTACTTTCGGTTACTGGCAATTGTTCAACATTACCATAAACAGAACAAGAAGATGAAAATATAAAATTAGTTATATGTAGTTGCTTACAGATTTTCAAAATATTTACTAAAGAACCCAAATTATTATGATAATATAATAAAGGTTCTGCAACAGATTGAGGAACCGATTTAAAAGCTGCAAAATGAATAACTCCAATTGGATTTTTCACTTTACTAATAGCCAATTCTAAGGCTTCTAAATTACATATATCAACATTTAAATTAATGACTTTCTTACCAGTTATTGCTTCAATTCTATCAAACGTATCTTGATTTGAGTTTGAAAAATTATCAATCGAAACAATATCATAATCTGTTTGCTGAAGTAATTCAATTATTGTGTGAGATCCGATATAACCCGCTCCACCTGTTACAATAACTGTAGATTTTTGATTAGACATACTTATTTTTGTTTTGTAAAGAATGATATACTTTGAAATACTGTTCAATGCCATGATTTAAAGAAAAATATTGATTAGCTGCATTGACCGTGTTTTTTTTGTACAAGTTACGATTTTCTTGAATATCTAATATAGCTTTTTGATATTCATTTTTATTAAAATCAGAAATAGAAACGCCACATGAAGTTTTACTAATTATGCTATCGACATCACCTACCCCATTATTAGTAACAACTGGAATTTCCATAGATAATAATTCCCCCATTTTAGTTGGAGATGAAGCTGATTTAGAAAAAGAAGGCCTTATAAAAAATAAAGACACATCAGATAAGGAAATGTAATAAGGCATTTCCTCTCTATTTGCAGAAACAATGATTAATTTTTCAATATCCACATTATGTTTTTTTGCTGCCTTGTAAACTAATGATTTGTGATCTTTAGTAATAATTAAAAAAATAGCATCAGTATTCTTGGAAAGTACTTTAAAAAAATCTAACATTTCATCTGCCATATACCAAGTTCCAAGTGAACCAACATAACTTAATACAAACTTATTTTTCAGCTGTGGAAACTTACTTTGCAACAATTTTAATTTCTCCGGCTCTACATTCTTTTGAGAAAAATGGTCTAAGTCAGCGCAACAAGGAATAACTGTAATTTTTGAATCGTTAATTCCTAAATTCCAATTTAAAATAATAGACTTTGCTTTATGAGTTAAAGAAATAATAGCATCTGAATTAATCAACATTTCTTTTTCTTTTTTCTTGAAGTAAGAATACAGATATGCTCCAATTGGATTTGATTTTTTCCAAATACCCCCTTCAATTCTTTCATCTGCCCAAAAACCACGCATATCAAAAATAAAACCCGTATTAAATTTTTGTTTAGCTTTTAGTCCAATTAAACCAGCCAAATAACTTCTACAATGAAAAGTAACTTGACTATTAGTTTCCTTAATTTTTTGAAAAACTATTTTCTTAAGAGATTTATAATTTTGCTGCTGAGAAATAAACGGTTTACCAGTTTTATAAAAACAATAATCCCAAGAAATATTAGCATCCTTTACAATTGAATCAATTATAGTATGATGCAAATTCCAATTTTTCTTTTTTTCGCAACTAACTATTCCTATTTTATATCCTTTACTAGCTAAACCAACTAAATAGGGCAAAACTTGTGACTGACCGAGAGGATCTGTCATTCCATCAATAGAAACAAAAATAAAGGTTTTAGTACCAGCCATAATTTAAAGTAAAAATAGTATTTTTATGCTTGCATGCATCCACTTTTAAGCATTTTTGATATTATATTAACTCCATTCTACATTATTGGGGCATATGCTTACGGATATTATGTAACCAAAAAAAACATTCGTTCTAATCCAGAATATGCATATTTCACAAAAGGATTAATGGTTCGAATTATTGGGGCTATTACATTAGGTTTAATTTATTTTTTTTATTACGGAGGTGGGGATACGACAAACTACTTTGAAAGCGCATCAGCATATTCAAATTTATTTTTCAAAGATCAGTCTGATTTTTGGATTGCTCAATTTGGAAATCCAAAAGGGCATTATTTTGCATTTGATGATTCTACAGGATATCCTATATATACAGGCAGGGACAGTCATGCATTTTTTGTAGTAAGACTTCTAATGCCCATTGTTTCATTGGGACTTCATTCTTATTTTTCAAGTGCAGTTCTTGTAGCATGTTTTACATATGGTGGCATGTGGAAATTATATCAAACGTTTCTTTTAGAATTTCCAACTCTAAAAAAAGAATTAGCAATAGCCGTTCTGTTTATACCATCATGCGTTTTTTGGGGATCTGGCTTAATGAAAGATTCATTTACATTATCTGCAGTAGGTTGGTTTACATATGCATTTTATAATTTTTTTATTAAAAAAAACAGAACTATCTCATATATAATTTATTTATTTATTTCTATGTTAATTATACTTGCTATTAAACCTTACATACTTTTTGCATTGTTACCTGGTTCAATATTATGGTTAAGTAATAATTTAGTAAAAAAAATAAATCATGGCTTTGTACGTCTCATTGCAACGCCTGTTATATTGTCACTAGGAGCAATTACTGGATATTTAGCCTTAGATAATATGGGAGATAATTTAGGCCAATATAAAGTTGACCAAGTTTTAGATAAAGCTGTTATTACTCAAAAAGACATGAAAGCTGATCACTACGGAGGGAAGACTTATGATATTGGAGAATTTGATGCGAGTATTAGCGGTATAATAACAGTTGCTCCCATGGCTGTTTTTTCAGGAATTTTTAGACCTGCGATATGGGATGTGAAAAACGTGGTAATGTTAATTTCATCTTTAGAAAACACCTACCTATTAATTTTAACTGTATTTTTGTTAATTAAGTTGAAATTTATCGGTTTTTTTACATTAATTCGAAAAAACCCGATGCTATTATTTTGCATGTTATTTTCATTATTTTTTGCTTTTTCGGTGGGACTAACTGTAGCAAATTTTGGGTCTTTAGTTCGTTTAAGAATACCTGAATTACCATTTTTTGTAGCAGGTATATTTATGTTAAGACACCTATACGAAAAACAAAGTGGAACAAAGATGAAATTTTAAATTACTTCATCCATTTTTCATACCACATTTGAAACATTAAAACATACCACAATTTCATAGCTAATTCTTTTTTACCAGAGTAAAAATCATTTATAATTTGATGAATAAAATCAATGTTAAATATCCCTTGTTCATCAATTTTTTGGTCATCCAAGTAATAAAACACCTTTTCTTTTAAGTCGATTGCAAGCCAATTTTCAATAGGAATAGCGAAACCCATTTTAGGTCTATCCATTAAATGCTTAGGTAGGTATTGATGTACGATTTCTTTTATAATGTATTTTTTATTCCCTTTATAATACTTATAATCATCAGGTAATTGTGCCGCCCATTCAATAACACGATGATCTAAAAATGGCTCTCTGCCTTCTAAACTTGCAGTCATAGAAGCTCTATCAACTTTCTGCAATATATCATCTACTAAATAAGTTTGATAATCAATCGCCATCATATAAGATAATGATGAATAATAATTTTCCAATAGATTATTAGATAAATAGGCTGTATCCAAATCACGAAAATCACCTCTCATAAAGCTCCTCATTTGAATATCTGTATATTGCTTACTTAAACTCAACATCAAATTCTTAGAAGATGGGTCATTTAATAGTCCTTTTAATTTCTCGTAGCGGTTATGAAAATTATATTTATGTTTTAAAATAGGTATTTTGTCAGAAGAAATAAAGTTCATTATTTCATAGGTACCTTTTCTAATAAAATACGGTAAATGATTTAACTTTTTCCCGTATTTCATCATATAATCATAACGATTATAACCTGCAAATATTTCATCTCCAGCATCAGCGCTTAATGCAACTGTTACTTGTTTGCGTGCCATTTTACAAACCAAAGTAGTAGGAATGGCACTACTATCCGCAAAAGGCTCATCATAATAATATGGCAAATCCTCAATTAATTCAAATGCTTCCTTTTGAGTACAGGTATATTCAAAATGTTCAGTTCCTAAATAATTAGCAACATCCTTTGCATAAGGAGCCTCATTTAAACCTATATCTGGTACTCCAATAGTAAATGTTTTTAATTTTCTAGAATTATCTTTTTGTAACAAAGACGTAACACAAGCGCTATCATAACCTCCACTTAAAAATACGCCAATGGGAACATCAGAAACCATTCGATAATCAAAAGCTGATTTTAATATTTTTTCAGTCTCTATTTTAGCTTCCTCAAATGAAATATCCAATTTAGGTTTATTATACGAATCATATACATCCCAATATTGATGTAATGAAAAATGAGAATTATCTATGGAAAATCTTAAATAATGTCCGGGTTTTAATTTATGGCAGTAATTAAATATACAATGTGGAGTTGGAACGTTACCAAATTGCATAAAAGCTGCTATTGCATCTAAATTAATCTCCTTTTTAAAATGAGGATGTTCATGAAATGCCTTTAATTCAGATGCAAATAAAAATAAACCATTATTCCAATAATAAAAAAAAGGTTTCACTCCTGCTCTATCTCTAACACAATACAATTCATTGGCATTTGTATCATATATTACAAAAGCAAACATACCAATAAATTTCTCTATACATTTAATTCCCCATTGGGCAAAAGCGTGCAAAATAACCTCTGTATCGGAATGACCAATGAAATGATGATTTAATTTAATTAACTCATTTTTTATCTCATTATAGTTGTAAATCTCGCCATTAAAAGTAATCCATAAATGCTCAAATTGCATTGGTTGTTTTCCTGTTTCACTCAAATCAATAATAGATAAACGACGATGCCCTAATCCAATTTGACAATTTTTCACTTGTGAAAATTCATACCCACTAGCATCAGGACCTCTGTGAATCATTGTATTTGTCATCTTTTGCAAAATTGCCAAAGATGAGCTTTGCTTTAAATCTATAAGTCCAGAAATACCACACATAATTTATTCAGTTAATGAAACTTCTTTAGTTTTGTATTTAAGCTTAATGCTGTTTTTTGAATAATTTTAGAAGGAACTCGTTGTTTAAAAAGAGAAAACACTATTAAAATTCCTAGAAAAATTGGTATTAAGTACGTAATAATTTTTGTTACGCGATGAAACAATAGCATGTTTTTGGCTGGAAATTCATTTATCTCGCCATGTTGAACCTTTTGCATTATTTTATCATACTGAGTTCTTGAAATAATACCTTCGTAAGCTAAAAACAAAGTATCCTGATGCAATTTATAGTAGTCAATGCTTTCGTGGTGATTAGTTATTTTTTCCCAATGAGGTTCCAAATTTACATCATATAAATGCCATTTACCTTGATAATATACTTCGGATAAAAAATGACCAGGTCCTTCTTTATATCCGAGACCAATCCATCTGGTATTAATCCCTTTTCGTTTTAAAATTTCTAAAAATACAATAGCTTGTTGACTACAAAGACCTTCATTATAATCCAAAATATCATCAGGGTCAACAATGGCAATTAAATTCTTCCAAAATAGTTTCCCTCCAATATAAACTATCCAATTATCTTTTAGATGATACTCCGACAAACCATGATAAAATCTCTTTTTAACTATATCACTAGTAACTTTAACATAAGCTAAAGTATCAATTTTTGGTGCAGAATGAGTAGCCGAATAAATTCCGTCAATATGGGCTGAAATGTCTTCTATACTTTTAAAACGAGATAATTCAATATTAAACAACTCTTTATTTATATAGGTATTTTTTATAGATGAAACTGTAGAAAATACTATTGGTATAATACTAATTGATAACAATATCAAATAGATTAACAATCGAATTTTATATGACTTAAGAAGTGACAAAATTTAAAAATACGTCAATAATAAAGGTGAATGTACCAATGATTTATTTTAAAAACAAATGTTTTACAAAAGCTAAAGTCCTGATTTTTAATAATTCAGTTGGACTAGATTTCAGTCCTCTAAAAAATAATTTTATTGCATTTTGTTTATTTCTTGAAAGTAACACATGAAGCGCTGTATATGTGAGCATATGTCCGTATATTCTATTTATTACTTTTTCTCCATATCTTTCAACAAATACATTATCCTCGGCTAATTTTTTAACTAATAAATTTGTTCTAGTTAACAATTTATCCTCATTAAAACTTAACACACTTCTTTCATCATGCTGAATCATACATCCAGATACCTGCGATTGAAAATAGATTTTATAACGAGCTGATACCTTTAACCAGAGAAACCAATCTTCAGAACCACTTAATGCTTTATCTTCCTCAAAATTCAATCCACTAAAAATAGTTGCCTTCAAAAACATACCAAAACAACTAAATATATTTCCTTCTAAAATAGATTGATTTAAATTATTATTCATTGGGTAACTAACTTTCCTAATCAATTCATGTTTTTGATTCCTAAATTCGTAAGCACTATGAAAAACATGTGAGTTTTCATTTTTCAAAATAAAATCCGAAGCTAAAAACAAATGATTAGAATAAAATAAATCATCTGAATCCAAAAAAGTAATCCACTCTCCACTGGCCTTTGTTATACCATAATTTCTGGCAGCTCCTCGCTCACCGTTTGGCTTATGATAATAATACCATTTTTTTAATTTATTATTCTCAATATAGTCTTCAACAATAAACTTAGTATTATCAGTACTCCCATCATCAATTATAATTAATTCAAAGTCGATAAAATTTTGATTTCTAACACTATTCAACGTATCTATTATCAAATGTGCCCTATTGTATGTTGGAATAATTATTGAAAACAAAACGCTATTCATTATATAATTTTTCTAATTTAAAAATCATTTGATTTAATTGGAATGATTTAGCAATATCATTTCTGCCATTAATAATTAATCTATCTCGTAGTTCTTTATTATTCATTAATTCAATCCAAGAACTAAATATTGCTTCTGAATTTTCATGAGGAACAACTAATGCATTATAATGATCACAAATAAACTCATTGGCAATACCAGAAAAAGTAAAAACAGAGGGTATACCTGAGGCAAGAGCCTCAACATAAGTTTGTCCAAAAGCCTCTACTGATTTAGATACCGGAACATGTGTGAATATATCAAATAACTGGTACAATGAAAAAATATCATTTTCAAATTCAATTTCGATATAATTACAGTCAGGAATTTCTTGTAGTAGCTTGCCTATTTCTAATTTATAATCACCCGTAGCATTTGCTAGAACTAATATTGCATCAGGATATTTTTTTAAAAAAAATTTAAAAGCTGGTATAATAAACTGAATTCCTTTCCATTCTGTTTGTCTTGAAATTACACCTATTACAGGTCTATTATTTTTAGGGTTATATTTTTGTTTTAAGTAATCTATTGACTGTTTTGAACTGTTATTAAAATCCTCTAATTTAAAGCCATGGTAAATAAGGTGTATTTTACATTCAGATACTTTCTCTAGGTTAACTAGGACGTCTTTAACAACCTTTGATATTGCTACAATATCTGTTGATAAATAATTAATGCATTTGTCATACTTTATTGCTCGAGGATGATATTCATGATGGTAGTCTGAATGATGCCTAGTATATACTCGTTTTTTTATTCGACATATCCACGAAGATAATAAGCCAACAATATTAGCATCAAATAAATGAGTATGAACTACTTGTGGCTTATGTTTTATAAAAAATAATATAGATAATAAAATAGACTTAGGTAAATCAAACTTATTTTTATAATTAATTCGTTTTACAATAAAACCGTAGTTTAATAGATATTTTTCTAATTCAGAATGACCATTATTTAATAGAATAAAACTCAATTCTATTTTTTGCTTATCCATCAATTCTGCTATCCATTCAAATGAAATAGCCTTATTGATATTTGATATGACATAAGTAACTTTTACCATTATTTATTATAACCTTTATAAATATAGATACCCAAAAGCATCTTATAACATGCAAAGGAAATTGGATCTAGTATTCCAAAACGACTAATACATTTAACTAAAAATTTTAATATAGGTATCAAAACAGGATTACATGAATATACTATTTTCTTTAAAGGGTTATAATTTATTTCAATTTCTCCGAACCCATATTCTACGGCAATTTTCCTTGTCACACCTCCTCTTTCTTTTCTCAAAAGCCAACTATTCATTTCTAATCTATCTTCTTCGTTATGATACATGATTGAGCTTGTATCCACAAACATTTTAAATTTCTTTGATTCTAATCGTTTTGAAAATGCGTAATCTTCAAAGCCCGCAAAAGGAAAATTCTCATCATAGCCTCCTGAATCAACAAAATCTGACTTTTTAATTAGCAAATTAGGACTGGCAACCGACGAAACTTCTATGGATGAGTCAATTGGCCAATTTGGATAATTATTCCATCCACGTAATGTTGTAAAACCATATTGTATTAAGAAACGACCAAATGCATTTTTTTTGATATCTTCAATAACCTCAGGCGGGTATTCCCAATCAATATTTACACATATATTATCTTTATTACCAAAATAACTGGAATAAGAGTTAATATTCTTTCTGAATAAAATCATATCATCATCCAAAAACAAAAGCCAAATTCCTTTGGCTAATTTAGCTCCATAATTTCTAGCGGAAGCAACCCCACTTTTTGGATTATTATAACATGTAATATTTTCCGCTAAAAGTTGAGGGATTTCAACTATATTAGTTTTATGATCATTAACAACAATTATTTCATAATCCACTCCTTTAAGCTCGTTATAAATATGCATAAGATGTTTATACAACATCTTATTTCTATTAAAAGTGGGAATTATAATTGATAAGGTCATTTTATTTTTTCAAAAAAATATAGTCTAAAGATGAGTAATTTTTTTTAAGAAATTTATTATAATTTTCTTTCATCAACATTATCTTATCAGCAGAACTTCCGCCCATATGGTGCAAAACAACAGCTTGAGGTTCATACGCAATTTTATACCCATTTTTTCTAAAATCAAAACACCATTGCATATCTTCCATATACATAAAATATTCATCATTTAATTTTTCACCTGGTAAGGCTTCAATGATTTTCTTATTAAACAAAAAAAATGTGCCCCAAATCCAATCAGGTTCTGCATAGGTTTGATGGTCAAAATATGCCCCAAAAAAAAGTCGTTCACGTGTTTTTTTAGAAAACAACTTATGAATTCTACATTTTTCAATTATATCAAGAAAAAGAGATGGAAACTTTTGACAACAATGTTGAATTTTACCGTTTGGAAAAACCAGTTTAGATGAAATAGCTGCTATAGAACTATCTTTGTTTATTTTGTCATAAGTTATTTTAATAGCATTATTAACTAATTCCGTATCGCTATTAAGTAATACTATATAATGCCCATTGGCTATATTAATGCCTAAATTATTACCTCTAGAAAAACCAATATTTTCTGGATTCACAATTAATTTAATATCAGGAAAATGCTGTTTAAACTTATCTGGATTCTCATCAGTAGAAGCATTATCAATCAAAATAATTTCGAAATTTAAATCCTTTGTGTTATCAAAAACCGATTGAATACATTTATTTGTTAGTTCAAAAGTATTGTAATTGACTATAATAACTGAAACTTGTACCACTTTTTATTTATAAAAACCTACTTTTGTAAAAAGAAAATGCTTTTCTCTTTTATTATATGGTAAAAATATAAAAATAATACCATATAATATTATTGAAAAAATAATAAAAGGTATCATAATGAGAAACCCATTGTTTATTATACCTTGCTGAATAAATTGATAATACAACCATCCTGGTAGAATAATTCCCAATGCTGGGACAAAACAAGGTAACCAAGACTGATAAATTATTTCGGAAAGTTTAATATTACTAGCTTTTCTCAAAGATATTCCAAATGGAATACCAATAAAAACATATGTTAAAACACTTGCTAAAGCAATGCCATAAATATTTAACCACGAATTAACTAAACATATACATAAAATAATATTAACCACTGCTCCTATTATATTAGCTGGGACAAAACCTTTTAATTGACCTTTTGATATACAATGCCACTGAGTAATCGAATCAAATGTGTGGATATAAGTTGAGCTAGATAATAAAACCAAGACCAAGTATGAACCATAACTATAATCTTCTCCTAACCATGCTTTTATAAAATAAAATCCAAACGAAATAATTCCAATATATAATGGTGTATACATCATAAACGAATACTTGGTGCCCAATATGATTATCTGTTTAATGCTACTCTCATCGTCTGATTTACTGGCTAATGATGGAAATATACTACTTATAAATTGTTCAAGTGCAATTCTGGAATATTGATTAAGTCGAAGTCCAATTTCATATCTTGTTATTCCAATAGGATAAAATATTCCTATAAAAATTTGATCACTCATCCTAACTATCATATCTGATATTTGACAAATAAAAATAACCGAATTAAACTTTAACCTTTGTTTAAAAAGGCCAATTGATGTCAAACAAAATACAATTTCAATATTTTTAAAATAGGCTTTAAAACTGTAAATTAAAACTATTTTAGAAATAATATTCCATACCACAATTGATAAAACTATAGAAATTACACCAAAATTAAAGTATAATAAAATGAAGGTTGTAAGATAATTACCAAAAACACTAATACTATTAACTAAAGAAGTAGTTACCATTTTTTCATAGGCATTTAAAAAGCCATAAAAAACATTAGAGCAGAAATTAAATAGCAATTGAAAAGAAAGTATAAAAACAATAATATAAAAAGTATTATCACTAAAATAATCATCCGACAAAAATGGTTTAATTGCAAATGGACAGATAGCTATAATAATAGCCCCCATAAAACCAATAATGGAATAAAAACTAAAATAAAACTTAAAAATTTCATTTAAAATAGCAGAATTGTTTTTAGAACTTGCTACTTCTTTAACAAGAGATGTAGATAAACCCATATCCAGCAAAGCATTAAAATTAAATAAACTTAATGAAAAGATATAAATTCCAAAGTGTTTATCACCTACCTTTGATATTGTATAAGGAATTAACAACATTCCAAAAATTGCTTGAAATAATTGAAATGAGATTTTAAAAAAACTATTTTTAAATATTAATTGAAACATCTATGTTAAGAAGGTAAAAATAAATTTAATAAATCTTAACGCTCTGTATTTGCCATATTGAAAAGGATATGAGTTAAATATAATGTTTATCTTTAGTTTGAGACTTAACTTATCTTTGTATTTAAAAAACACTTCTTGCATTAAATTACCTGATTTGTCGATGATATTTTTTTCCTGAACTATATTATGAAGTTCAATATCATCAGATGAATCAGAAAACTCATTGTTTAAATCAAAAGATTTATTCTGTTTTGATGCATTAAAACATTTTGCAATATTTTCTTTCCAATAGTCACCACCATTATAGTAGTTAATAGACTGAACAATTGAAATATTTTTTTCTTGGAACTTTTTTAAATTTGATATAATAGATTTAATTAATGTTAAATAATTTTCTTCTGAATCAGAATGGAACAGCTTACCATCAAAAGCAAGTTCCGTTTCCATATTAAACATAGGACTCATAGGAGCATAATGAAGAACAGGTATAGCTCCGAGTTTAACAGTTTCCAAACATGCCGTGAAAGAATTATAGGGAAATCCTTCAATATAAATATCTGTAGCACTTTGATATAATGAAGGATCCTCTATTTCTCCTAATAGCTTTATTCTAGGATGTTTAACATAACCCAACTTTTTAAGATCACTAGACTCATTGACTCCAATTAAATAAAAAATAGCAGATGGTACTAGCTCAACAATTTTATAAATAGTTTTGAAAAAATTATGAGTATTATTTGGTATAATTTTATACAAAGAGCTTACTGTTAAAATAACAATTTGATCACCACTTATTCCAAGTGATGATCGAGCATTTTTTTTTTGCATGTTTAATTCCTTAACTGGAATAGGCAAAATAACATTATTTTTAATAGCTCTTCGCTCCTTAGATACTTTCGCTGCGTAAGGTCTAATATTAATACATGTATCGATAATAGAGTTCCCTACCCAAAATTTATGATCAGCATGGTTAATAAAAATAATTTTACAATTAACTAAATTACTTAAAGCTGCAATCGTAATTATATCAGTAGGATGAATATTTAACACTATATATTCATAATTAGCAGCAATTTTATTAATTCTCCTTATTTTTTCGGTAGAGCTAAGACTTTTAATTTCTGAATTAATACTATTAATTTTAACATTCAGTAAGTCAGTAATTCTCTTAGGGATTTCGTCTTTAGATTGATTAGTAATTATTAAATCATTAGAGAAATCCAGAAAATGATCTAGTAAATTTTCAAAATATCTTGTATGTCCTCCTGTTGGATACAACTCAGTTGCAATATAAAGAATGCTCTTAGATTTAAATAGATTTTCATTTTCATTACCAGTTAATTTACTCAGAAAAAGCTCAAGAGATAAATTAAAATACCTACCACTATGCAGAGAATTATTTAAATCTGCAATTAGTTGAGCAATTTCTAATGTACCTGATTTTTTATTGAGTTCAACCTCTAATAAATTATGGATATTATTTAATTTTCTAAAAGAATGTGCGCTCAATGTTTTTTTCTTTTTGAATTTACAACTAGAGTAACAAATTTACTATTTTTAATTCGACTAGTACTTAAACAAATCTTAAGTAATGAACAATAAAAATTATATCTTAAGTATATTTAATTTTTATGTAAATCATTATTTACAAAAGATTTACTAAACATTAGTCTAGATAGATAATTAATAGTAAAACCTAATCCAACAATTATAATTGGTAAAACTGGTAGCATATATCTCTGTTCGATTTCACGGTGAAATACCGAAAAAAACAAAATAAATAATATAGGTAAATAAACAATTGCTATTTTATGAATACTTCTTTTCAAAAAAAATAAATTAAAAAACAATGCAAAATAAACCAATACATGAATTATAAACATAGAAAATCTAATGATATTAAAAATGACATTATTTCTATGTTCTTCCTGAAAGAAAAATATATGAGCCGTATTTGAATGAAAAATCATTCTTTTTAAATAAACAATCGGAGAAATAAACCAATACGAAAAAAAATGTTTTTTCTTGTAGGATTTAATTAATTCATTGTATTTTTCTTTAACCAAAACCTGTTCTGGCAAATAATTACTTGGCATCGCAATTTGTTTATCAAAAAATATTTTTTGCTTATATAAAACCTCCTGATGTATTTTAATAACACTATAGAGTGAAGTATAACCGTATTCAGAAATAATTTCTTTTGGCCATGAGCTTAAAACATTCCTGATATAAATACTGCTAGTATCTCCTTTTAATGCAGCCGTGTATAAAGGTTGATAATAGGTATTAAAAAAAGCGCCATCCTCTCCCCAACATTTAGAGAAATTAAGCATGCCCTCAAACTCAGGTTTCATCCTATCTAAGGATTGAGGATGGAATGCTTTTTCTAAAACAACCAATTCAGAGGTAAGAACATAATTTCTAATTGTCCAAGAGCCAATCATAATAATTGGAAATAGTGAAATAAGAGCTGCTTTATACAAAAATTTATTTACACTCACTGCTAATACATAATTATAATCATTAAAAAAATAAACTAGTAGTATTAATCCTGAAATTGCTGTGTATGGCCTAGTTAATGTTAAAAATGTAACTAAAAACGACGCTAGTACATATAAACTTATTTTAACTAAATGATTAGTATGTGTGTAAGCTTTTAAAACTATAAATAAGTAAGAAACTATTAACATAGGCGTAATTGCTTCCGTTAATGTATAACTAGTCCAAACCGAAAAAAAAGGAAAAAAGCTATAAATTAATGTTAAAGTAATTGCAAGAAATTTGCTTTTATAATAGTATAAATTAATGAAAAAGAAAAAACATGCCGAAAGCGAAAAAAGTAATTCTTGAAAATACTTAATAAACAAATGACCTATTTGGAATCCAAAAGGTTTAACAAAGCTTAAATATATTAATGAATAGCCTGGGGTCCTTCTAAAATAGTCTCCATCACCAATACCTGGACTTCGTTTCCATTCATTTGATTTTAGAAAATTTTCTACAGGAGATAAATAATATTCATTATCTATAGAAAAAATAGTTTCATTAAAAACAAGAGATTTACTATTTACCTCAGGAGTGTAACTTGTAGATTTTTTAATTAAATAAATATTATATTCATTTACAGTAACTGAAAATAAAAAAACTGCGAAAAATAGAAATACATACTTTACTTTATTCATTTTTATCTACGCCTGTTACTTTATCTACAACATAGTTAGGTCTATTTCTAGCGGCATCCAATGCTCTCCAAACATATTCACCGATTATCCCAATGGCAATCATTTGAAATGAAGACACGAACAATAATACTGCCATTATAGTAGCCCAACCCTGAAGCGGAACCAAACCTGTAAGTTTAACTATAATAATAAATATTCCATATAAAAATGCTATAACACCCAATACCAAGCCTAACATAGAAATAGCTCTAATTGGTGCAAATGAAAATGAAACAAAAGAATCAATAAATAATTTTACTTTTTTACTAAATGTCCATCTCGAAACACCAACATCTCTTTTTTTTCTAACATATGGTATGCTTACATAATCATAATCTAACCATGCCAATAAATATATTGTATTGGTGTTTTTTTCATTTATCCGAACTACTTCATCTCTTAGTTGCTTATCAAAAAAAACTAAATCAAAACCTCCAGTAGGAACATTTTTTAAAGCCAATTTTTTAATCAAAAAATGGTATGTATTTGAAAATAATTTTTGAGAAAAAGATTCTTCTCTATCCTTTCTATTAGCGATGACAAACTTTATTCCTTTTTCCCAATAAGAATACATTTGTGGAATTAACTCAGGAGGGTCCTGAAGATCGGCAGCTAAAATAACATTACAGTCGCCTGTAGCGTATTGCATTCCCGCCAATATAGCATTATAGGACCCTACATTACCAGCCAATTTTATAACTTTTACCTTATCCGGAAATAAGGCATAAAACTTCATCAATTCTTCATGCGTTTTATCTTTTGAGCCATCATCAATAAAAACATATTCAAAACTTACATCAGCTGGAAAATCTTTCTCATTCTTAATCAATTCGGCTGAAGTTAAAGGAATATTCTCTTCATTAAAATAGCATGGTATAATATATGACAATTTAGGCATGAAAGAATTTTTTTATAGTTGAAGCTATATACTCAACCTCATTTTGAGTTAATCCAGGATACATAGGCAAACTAAGCACTTCATTTGCTAATAATTCTGCTATTCGCAAATCACCTACTTTTAATCCAAGGTCGGCGTACGCTTTTTGTAAATAAGGAGGAACCGGGTAGTGTATTAACGTTGAAATTCCTGCTTTAGTTAAATGTTCTTGTAATTCGTGACGGCGGTTTATTCTTATAACATATAAATGGTACGTATGCTCTGCATTCTCTGCCGTGCGAGGTAAAACAATACCTTCTACATTTTTAAGCGCTTCGTTATACCATGATGCAATTTCTTTTCTTTGTTTATTCCAGGTATCTAAATGTTTTAACTTAACGCTTAAAAAAGCTGCTTGACATTCATCAAGCCTCATATTAAATCCAATGACTTCATTATAATACTTTTTCTCTGAACCATAATTTCTTAAAGCTCTTACTTTATCTGCTAAATGCGAATCATTTGTAGTTATTGCTCCTGCATCACCGAGTGCCCCTAAATTTTTACCTGGATAAAAACTTGTGCCATTTATTTGCCCCCAGCTTCCTGTTAATTTACCATTATATGAAGAACCTTGAGACTGGGCATTATCCTCGATAACAAATAAATTATGTTTGCTAGCAATATTAGTTAAAACTTCCATTTCACATGCCTGTCCATACAAATGAACTGGCATAATAGCTTTAGTTTTTTCGGTAATTTTTTCTTCTATTAAGTCTGGATTAATGTTGTATGTATCAATTCTAGGCTCAACAAAAATTGGTTTTGCCCCAACATATGAAACTGCTAAAGCTGTTGCAATATATGTATTTGAGGGAACAATAACCTCATCACCTTTTCCTATTCCAAGAGCTTTTAATGATAGATGAAGAGCGTCTAATCCATTACTAACACCGATACAATGTTCTGTATTATTAAACAATGAATAATCTTTTTCAAATTCTTTTACCTTTTCTCCTAAAACATAGTAATTACTATCAAAAAAAGTTTCAAAAGACTCTAAAATATCTTTTTTAATTAATGAGTTGGTGTTTTCAAACGAAACAAAAGGTATTCGCATAATGTGTATTTAATATAATTCTTGTTTTGATAATAAATGTTGCTTTTCGAATTCATTAATTACACTCAACAATTTATCATTATTTGGCTTTATGTCTTCTAAAACATACTTGTAAATTTCATCTTTGAATTCTTCAAATCCGAATTTTTTAATTGCATAATCATTAGGTTTGAGTGGTTTTCCAGGAATAAACTTACAAAAAGGTTTCACGTTTTTTAAAACAGCTGAGCCCGTTGCAACAATTGAATATTGACCGATAACGCAATATTGCTTAATAGTTGAACCCATAGCTAAATTTGCGCCTTGCATTATTCTTGTAATACCTGCCAAAACGCACATAGGTGTAATCACTACATCGTCTTCGATAATAGCATCGTGAGGAATATGTACACTTTGCATTAGAAAAACATTGTTTTTTATTTCAGTTATATCTTTATAACATGGCTTCTGAACTGCAGTAAACTCTCTAATGATATTATTATTCCCAATTTTTATAAAACAATCTTTTGAATCATATCTTGGATTTCGGGTATCTTGACCTGGTGAACCAATAACAACATTAGGCCCAATAATATTATTATCGCCTATTTCAGTAGGGCCATAAATTAAGGTATACGGTAATATAACGTTATTATTACCTAATTTAACGTCACCATCAATAATAACTGTTGAATGTATAGTATTACTCACTTAATTGTTTAAATTGTTTATAGTCTCTAATATAATCTGTTTCCGAATATTCTTCCGAAGCAAGGCAAAGCAACACTGCATTATGAGAAAACTCTATAGTTCTCCAATGAAGCGGGGGAATAAATAATCCTTGCCAAGGATTAGATAACACATACTCGGTTTTTAGTCCATTAATATCTTCTAAAAAAAATTTGATAGTTCCCGCAACTGCAACTATGACTTGAGATAATTCCTTATGCGCATGGTGTCCCCTGATAACCTCATTTGGTGTAAAATATGTCCAATAAGACCTTTTAATTTCAAATGGCATATTTCTGGATTTTTCAGCAATAGATATATAACCTAAAGAACTATCTCCAATTTTCTCAAACTCAATAATACAAGGTGTATTTTTCATTAATTTTTAAGGTTTCTAACCTGCTATTCAAATTCAAATATAGTGAAATATGACATTTTGAGAAAAAAAATCAGATATATTATAAACATAATACAACTAATTAGTTAGTATTATTTCTTTTAGATGTAATTTTAGTATATCTGTACAATAAAAAACATTAACTTTACTTAAGTTTGAACAGATGATTAAAACTAATAAAATTTCTTTTTTGTTATTTTTTCTATTAATATATAATCATATTAATGGACAGTTATCTTTTAATCCAACAAATATTAGCGGAATAAAAATTTGGTTAAAATCTGATACAGGACTTATAATAAATTCTGGCAGAATAACCGAATGGAAGGATATTAGCGGAAATAACTTTATATTTAGCCAAATTACTTATTCTGCAATGCCATATTTGCAAGTAAGTCAGCAATTTGAAAACAAAACCCCAATACATTTTGACGGTAATTCAAAACTAGAATCTACAACCAACTTTTCATTTTCAAATATTTCTGTTTTCATGGTGGCATCACAAAGCTCTGGGGAAGCAGTTTATGGAAGATTTATAGATCATGATTTTGGAAGTGGATTTTGGTTTGGGAGAAATAACAATAATGATGATATAGGAGGTGGATTTACTGAATCCGTGGCTCCTTATGGCAATTTTCAACCCGTTCAAAACGATGTGCCGTTTGTTTTTTCAAATATAAGAGTAGGTGCAACTAATTTCAGCTATTTTAACACAACCTCTTTTTCACTGCCATCTAGAACAACAACTTCTTTAAATACTTCCCTAAACCCAATATCCATTGGCGCATCAATATCCAATGCTTTTTTTGGTAAAAAAAATATATATGAAATTTTAATTTACAATCGCGACTTAACAAATTTAGAACAGCAACAAATTGAAAACTATCTTCTGCAAAAATATTCCGCACCTGTTTCGCTTGGCCCAGATATTTTAACATGTAATCTACCTATTACATTAAAAGCATCGAAAAAAAATTTAAAATCTTATTCATGGCAGGATAATAGTACACTTGATTCTTTTGTAGTTAATTCTTCAGGAACCTACTACGTTAATACAGTTGATGTGTTTGGTAAAAACAGTTCAGATACGATAATTGTGACTCAAGATTTTACACCTAAATCTGTTAATTTAGGTAATGACACTAGTTTTTGTAATGGCGATTCCTTAGTATTATATGCTGGTCCAAATCATTTAACATATAGTTGGGCAAATAATGGTTCAACAACAAATACCTTAGTAGTAAAAACATCAGGAGTTTACTCTGTAACAGTTACTGACTGTTTAGGTAATGTTACAAGCGACGAAATAGAAATTACAGTTAATCCTTTACCAATTTTTTCATTAGGCCCTGACAGATTTTTTTGTTTCAATAAGGATACAATACTAATAGCCTCTAATGCGCTAGCTGCAAGTTATATATGGCAAGACTTAACCACTAATGATACTATTAAAGTAGTAAGATCTGGTGTATATTCTGCAACTATTACTTCTCTGAATGGCTGTAAATACAAAGACAATGTGAGTATTTCTATTGACAGTTCATTATTTAATACTTCGCTTGGACCAGATTTAAATAGATGCGCTGGTAATTCCATCACGCTTGTATCTGGTTATTCCTCATCGCATAGTTATTTATGGAATACAGGCTCAACAAACGATTCTTTGCTAATAAATTTAAGTGGACAATATTCAGTTATCGTTACTAATACAAACAACTGTGTTGCCAAAGATACGATAAATGTTAACGTTGTAGGATTTGCTCCTATAGCAAATTTCACCACTAGCGTTGGTTGTATAAACTCCATAGTTAATTTTACTGATTTGTCTGTTCCTCCATTAGGGAATACTCTAACGGCCTATGAATGGAATTTTGGAGATTTAGGTTCAGCCACTAACACCTCAACCTTATCAAATCCATCACATACCTATACAAATACTGGCACATATACAATTAGTTTAAAAGTTATATCTAATACCAGTTGTGAACAAACTATCAGAAAAATTATTCAAGTATTTCCCAAACCTACAGTCAATTTTACAAGTGGGCTATCTTGTCAAAACGATAGCACGACATTTTCTAGCTTATGCACAAGTGTCTCAGGTTATTCAATTAGTTCTCTAAATTGGAACTTTGGCGACCCAACAAGTACATCAAATACTTCTAATTTAGTTTTCCCTAAACATTTATTTAGTAATCAAACAAATTATACGATAAAATTAGTGGCTACCAATAATGTTGGGTGTAAAGATTCTTTAATTAATATTATTACAGTAAAGCCACAAGTAAAAGCAGATTTTATAATTAGTTCTCCATGTGCCAATAATGCTACTTTTTTTCAAGATAATTCAATCGTACCACCTGCTCCTTCTTCAAATATAAGAATATGGAACTTTGGAAATGGACCAATAAATTCATTAAACGCTTCAAAAACATACACTAGTTCAGGAGTTTATTCTGTTACTTTAACTGTAAACAGTAGCAATCAGTGCTCATCAACTATACGTAAACTTGTAACTATTTTTTCTCGGCCTACTGCTAGTTTTTCTATTCCTACATTTTGTGCCAAAGATACTATTACAGTGACTAATTTATCTGTCGCTCAAAGCGGTATTATTTCATTATTTGATTGGAAATTAAATAATTCAAATTTTTCGTCTATACAAAGTCCATCACTCAGTATTTCCAATGCTGGAAACTATGCAGTAAGATTAACCGTAACTAATTCATTTGGCTGTAAAGACTCCATTTCTAATTCTGTTACAATTAATCCTTTACCAAATATTGATTTTGTGACAAATCCTAGTACATATTATTATATCAACTCCCCAATAATTTTTATTCCATCTATAACAAACGCAAGTTCTTATTTATGGAATTTAACTAGTATCGGAACAACTACCATTCAAAGCCCAACAGTAACTTATAATAATGAAGGAACTTATACGGTTTCTCTAAACATTAAAGATCAACAAGGTTGTAAAAATTCGATAACAAAAACAATTTTTGCTTCAAAGCGATTCTTAGATGCTGCTATTTTAAATGTCTCTTCATCTAAAGATAACGATGGTTTTATGACTATTCAGACAGACATTGCTAACTATGGTTCTATTCCTGTATCAACACTTGATCTTAGTTACCGAATAAGTGATGGAGGCAATATTAAAGAAAAATGGTATGGCACTTTAAATCCAAATTCATTTTTCTCATATACATTTGTTTCAAAAACTGCTACACAAATTGGCAGTTCAAATAATATGACTTGTATTGATATTGAAAAAATAAATGGCATTAATGACGAAAATCAGAGTAATAATGAGTTGTGTAATATTTTAAATACGAATGAAATAACGGTTTCTAATCCAATACCTAATCCGAGTAACGCCGATATTACTCTTCCTGTTATTCTAAATAAAGAAATAGATATTTCTATTTCCATCTTTAATTCTAATGGGCAAATTCAGTATCAAGAAAAAATTCAAAGAGGAATTGTTGGATTAAACCTTGTTACTTTGCCAACTGATAATTACCAAAGAGGTTGTTATATTATTAAAACGGTGATTGATGATGAAGTATTTATCAAGAAGTTTATAAAAATAAGTAACGAATAGTTTTACTACTTATAAAAATGAGTAACAGAATCTATAACATGATTTTGTTGCTTAAAACTTAAATCGTAAAATATCGGAAGCCGCAATAAACGATTCGTGTAAAAATCTGATTGCATCAATTCTTTATCTTCATTAAAAGTTTTATAAAATGGGCTTTTATGTAAAGATAAATAGTGAAAAACAGCTAAAATATCATCAATTTTTAAATGTTCGATTAGTTTTGTTCTTTCGTTTTCAGAATTACAAATCACGTAAAAAATATGTGCATTATTTGAAGCATAATTTGGTATTTTAGGTAATTGTATTTTTTTTGATTGTTCAAGATGTTTTAATCCTTCGTAATAACGCATCCAGATTGACATTCGTTTCTTTTGAATTTTATCTATATTCTCCAACTGTGCGTATAAAACAGCAGCAATAATATCAGATGGTAAAAAAGAAGAACCAATATCAACCCAATCATATTTACTAATTTCTCCTCTAAAAAACTGGGAACGATTAGTCCCTTTTTCTCTAATAATTTCGGCTCGTTTTACAAAGCGCTCATCATTAATTACCAACATTCCACCTTCGCCTGAACTTACATTTTTAGTTTCATGAAACGAAAAAGCAGCTAAATGACCTATACTTCCTAATGGCTTTCCGTTATAAAAACTATGAATAGACTGGGCTGCATCTTCAATTACAAATAATTTATATTTATTAGCTAAATTCATTATAACATCCATATCACATGCCGTTCCTGCATAATGCACAGCAACAATAGCCTTTGTTCTTGGGGTTATTAACTTTTCAATTTTTGAAACATCCATATTAGGATTATCAATATTACTATCAACAAATACTATTTTTGCGCCTCTCATTACAAAAGCATTAGCTGTAGATACAAATGTATAAGATGGTATAATTACTTCATCACCTTCGCTAATATCTATTAAAATAGCGGCCATTTCTAAGGCATCTGTACAGGAAGTCGTTAATAATACTTTCTTAAAACCGTAAGTGGATTCAAAAAAATCATGGCACTTTTTAGTAAAAATACCATCACCTGATATTTTACCAGACTTCACAGCCTGATTGATATAATCAAGCTCTTTGCCTATAAAACATGGTTTATTAAATGGTACCTTCATAATTCTATTTCTAAGTTAAATTTACTAATAATCTCATAAATACATAAGAATGACAAATTTTTATTTATCACAATTTTGTACTTTTATACAATGAAGTTGATATTCGCCACACATAACAAAAACAAGCTAAAAGAGGTGAAAAGCCTTATGCCTTCCTCGATTGAACTATTAAGTTTAGATGAGATTAGTTTCAATGATGAAATTGAAGAAACTGCTGATACCATTGAAGGTAATGCTTTATTAAAAGCAGAAACCATTTTTGAAAAAACAGGTATTAATTGTTTTGCTGATGATAGTGGATTATTAATTGATGCTTTAAATGGTGCACCAGGAGTTTATTCTGCAAGATACGCTGGAGAGCAAAAAAACGACCAAGATAACATGCAAAAACTATTGCATGAATTAAATGGTAAACCAAATAGAAATGCACATTTTAAAACAGTGATGGCGCTTATCATCGATGGGCAAGAATATTTGTTTGAAGGGATAATTGAAGGGAAAATAATCACAGAAAAACTGGGCACAAATGGATTTGGCTATGATCCAATATTTGTTCCAGATGGTTACAATGAAACCTTTGCACAATTAGATTCAGAAACAAAAAATAAAATATCTCACAGAGCAAGGGCTTTACAAAAAATGTTAGAATTTTTAAAAACTATCTAACTATTTCCCATATCTCTATCTTGTTTCGAAGCCTTTTTAGAGCCACTATACATTTCGTACTTCAATAATTTACATTCTAAAGAAGCATTAAATAAAGTCATTTTTTTACTTGGATGTAAACCAATAGATTTAATTGCTTCCATGTTTGAAGAAATTATCCAACATGTCCAGCCGCCAAAATCTTTCTTTAACTTATCTCCTATTTGCTTATAAAAGGCATTTGTGTCTTCCATTTTAATTCGCTCATCATACGGAGGATTTAATAAAATGGTGCCATGTGGTTTAGTTGGCATTAGATCAAAAAATGAAATATGTTCGTATTGAATTACATCATCTACTTTAGCAACAGCACCATTTCGTTTAGCCATTTCTAAGGGAACAATATCAATATCACTTGAAATGATATTTGGCATATCATCTTTAATTCGATTAATGGTACTTTCATAAATTTTATCCCACAACTCTTTATCATAGTCGTGCCATTTCATAAAACCAAACTCTTCTCTAAACACTCCTGGAGGAATATTATTAGCAAATAACGCTGCTTCAATACCCAAGGTTCCACTACCACACATACCATCAATTAAAGGTAAATGTGGTTGCCAGTTTGATAATAATACCATTCCTGCTGCTAGAACTTCTTTCATTGGTGCAGTATCGATGTCCACTCGGTAACCGCGTTTAAATAAAGAGTCGCCACTACTATCCAAACTCACATTCACTTGATTTCTGAAAATGTGAACGTAAATTCTTAATGTGGGTCTATCCAAATCTACATTTGGACGCACATCAAATTTATCTACAAATCTATCGCAAATAGCATCCTTAGTTTTTTGAGAAACATATAAAGAATGATTAAATTCATCAGAATTCACAGTTGCATTAATAGCTAAAGTATCATCCACATTTAATAACTCTTCCCATTCATATTCCTTCATTTTCTCATACAACTCATGCTCATTATTAGCCGTAAATGAATAAATAGGAACTAATACTTTTAAAGCAGTTCGTAAACACAAATTAGCTTTATACATAAAGCCTTTATCTCCTGTAAATGAAACACCACGTTTAAAAGGAACAATATCTCTTGCTCCTAATTTCATTAATTCATTAACTAATACATCTTCTAATCCATGAAAGGTAGTAGCTTTCATTTCAAAATCATGCTCGGTATTTTTTTTATCTTTCAATGTAATTTGGGTTTGATTATACTCTGAAATAATAATCAGAGAATGTGTGTTTATATTATACCGTTTTATTTATTTTTTACGGCATTAAATACTTCTTTCATAAAACCAGAAGCAAATACGAAATCTACTAACTCGGGATTGGTTGTTTTTAAAATATCTTGGCTATTTCCAGTCCACCAAGGTTTTCCTTTATAGATATATAATATTTTTTCTCCAATTTCAACCACCGAATTCATATCATGTGTAATAACAATAGTGGTAATATTAAATTCTTTTGTTAAACTTTGAATTAAATTATCAATCACAATAGATGTTTTAGGATCTAAGCCAGAGTTTGGTTCATCGCAAAATAAATACTGTGGATTATTGGCAATAGCTCTTGCTAAAGCAGCACGTTTTTTCATTCCACCAGATAACTCTCCTGGGTATAATTTATTACGATTAGTTAATTGAACTTTATCCAAACAAAAATTTACTCTGTCTAATTTTTCTTCTTTAGTCATTGTAGTAAACATATCTAAAGGGAAACGCACATTTTCCTCAAGTGTTTGAGAATCGAATAAAGCGCCGCCCTGAAACAACATGCCTATTTTTTTTCTAACCTCTTGTTTTTCTTTTACACCTAGAGTTGGAAAATTTTGTCCATCATATAAAATCTCGCCAGAATCTACCTCATGTAAACCAACCATTAATTTCATAATGGTTGTTTTACCACTTCCACTTTCTCCAATAATTAAATTAGTTTTACCTTGATCAAAAGTAAAGGATACATCATCAATGACTTTTCTATCGCCAAAGCTTTTAGAAATATTTTTAATTTCAATCATGTTAAGAATAATTGGGTTAACAAGAAATTAAAAATCAAAATTAATATGCTGCTATAAACAACTGCTGCTGTGCTGCTTTTACCAACTTCTAAAGCTCCACCATGTGTATAATATCCAAAATAAGAAGAAATAGATGTTATTAAAAAAGCAAAAGTGATGACTTTTGTAAAAGAATAATATAACTTCCATGGTTCAAAAAACGCTTGAATACCAAAAATATATTCGTATGAAGAACAAGCGCCGGTAGCTATCCCCATAACATAGCCTCCAAAAATTCCCAAAAACATACTAATGGCAATTAAAAAAGGCATAATCAACATCCCTGCGGCAATTTTAGGTAGTATTAAATACCCTGCCGAATTAATCCCCATAATTTCTAAGGCATCGATTTGTTCTGTAATACGCATAGATCCGATTTCAGAAGCTATATTTGACCCAATTTTTCCAGCTAAAATTAAACATACAATAGTGGGTGAAAATTCTAACAACATAGATTCACGAGCCGTATAGCCAACTGCGTATAACGGAACTAAAGGACTTGTAAAGCCAAAAGCAGATTGAATAGTAATGACACCTCCCATGAAAAAGGATATAATGGCAATAATCGGTAATGAGCTAATTCCAATATTATCAATTTCATGAATTATTTGTTTCACATATACTGATAGTTTTTCAGGCTTACTAAACACCCGTTTAATAAGAATAAAATAACGACCTAAATGAAAAAACAAATTCATAATTTTTGAAGGCTAATATACGACTAAGTGTTTAATTTTTTGAAAGTAGATTTAAATTAAAAACGCTTCCAAAAAATTGAAAGCGTTTTTAATTATCCTAAATGTCAAAATTACAAGCCTGTTCCAAAACTGTTTAAACTAACTTTTTTAGTAGGATTAATAGTCATTACAGGCAAATTACTAATATCAACGACCTTTTGAGCCTCAGTACCACTAAAAAACTCTTTAATACTTAAATTAGGCTTATTCATAATAACAATTAAATCAGATTCGATTTTATTTGCATATTCCACAACCGTATCTGCAACACTATCACTAGCTAACGATTTGTTTGAACAGGAAATACCTTTTCCTTTAATGTATTGTTTTACTTGGTGAGAATATGCTAATAATTGATTTTCGTATGCTGCATCAGATAAACTAAATACACCTAAAATACGAATAGAGGCTCCAAAGTAGTGCGCAAACTGAACCGCTACATCAACTTTTTCTCTCGACTCACGAGATAAATCTAATGGCAATAAAATATTTTCACAACCATCTTTATGATCTTTCCCTCTAATAGAAATTACTGGGCAAATACATTCTCTAATCATTTTAGAGGCACTAGCACCAACGATGTTTTTTGCGCTCATATGACTTTCTAAACCTACAATTACTAAAGTGGCATTAATTTCTTCTGCAACTCTAGGAACCTCACTGTAAATATTACCTTTCACATTCATAAACTCAGTAGGAACACCACTTTCGGTTTCTGTTTGTTTGGTAATTGCTTTTAATTCATCATAATTTTCTTCTCCAACTTTTTCATAAGAATGAAGTAAAACTATCTTAGAATGCGTGTATTTAGCTAAATTATACGCTTGTTTAATTGCTAAAAGCGACTGTTCGGTAAAATCAATGGGAATTAACAGGGTACCTCTCTCTTGTAATTTCATATATTAGGGTTTAGAGTTTACTAATTTAACTCACAAAAATAGTCAAATTAATGATATTTAGGCATTTATAAAATATATTTTTAAAATCCAGTTGTTAATTAAATTAATTTACCGATATTTGACCCCTAAAATATTAAAAAAACAACAAAATGGCAGTAAAGATTAGACTACAAAGACACGGTAAGAAAGACGCAGCGTTTTTCCACGTAGTAGCAGCGGATGGTCGTGCACCAAGAGATGGAGCTTTCATTGAAAAATTAGGAACTTACAACCCTAATACGAACCCAGCAACAATTGATTTAAATTTCGAATCTACCTTAAAATGGTTACAAAACGGTGCTGTACCAACAGACACTTGTAAAGCTATTTTATCTTACAAAGGTATTTTAATGAAAAAACACTTATTAGATGGTGTTAAAAAAGGTGCTTTAACTGAAGCTCAAGTTGAAGAGCGTTTTGCTAAATGGTTAGACCAAAAAGCATTAAAAATTAGCTCTAAAAAAGATGGTTTATCGGCAGCTGAGAAAAAAGCAGTAGCTGATAAATTTAAAGCAGAAACAGCAGCTAAAGATGCAAAAGCAGCTAAAATTGCAGCTAAAACTGCCGTAGCAGAAGCAGCACCAGCTGTTGAAGAAACTGAAGCACCTGCAACTGATGCTCCAGCAGAAAATACAGAAGCTTAATTTTTTAAATTAAATACAATTAAAAAAACCGATACAAATTTGTATCGGTTTTTTTATTTTTGAATTAAGGTAAACTCTCAATAAATCTTAGTCAGAGTTGAATTTATCTACTTACCTAAAGAGTTTAAACCATCAACTGCAGGTTCGTAATTTGGTTTTAACTGTAAACACATATTATAATCTGCACTTGCATTGGCATTATCTTTCATCTCTTGATAACAAGCTCCTCTAGCAAAATAAGCCTCTGCGTATTTAGACTCAATATTAATAGCATTGGTAAAATAGTCTAATGCCTTTTGGGGATTTTTATTAATACCCAACTCGATAGCGCCTAAATTATACATCGAAAAAACATGGTTAGGATTAATTTTTAAAATTTGATTATAAACACCAACTGCTTCTTTTATCTGTCCCATATCTTGAAACAACTTAGCTTTTGCATATAAGGCTTCTGAATTAGTAGGATTTAAAGCGATGGCATTATTGTAATACTCAAATGCTAAGGGATTTTTCTTTGCACCATATATTAAACCTAAATCTAAAAATGCTCCGTAGTTTTTATTGTCTTGTTCGATGGCTGTTTCTAAACTAGAGATCGCTTTCGCCGTATCTCCAATTTCTTTATAAATATTACCTTTTAAATAATAACCTTTTGCTAAATTTTCATTTACTTTTAAAGCTTGATTAATTTTAGAAAAAGCATTTTCGTATTGTTTGACAAAATAATATAGCTCCCCTAGTTTTAGCAATCCATCTGTATTTTCTGGGAATTTTTTAACTACTTTCTCTAAAACATCTTTAGCATTTCTAGTTTCGTTGGCTGCAAAAAAAACATCAGCCTCAGTTAAATAAAATGCAGCATTAGTTGTATCCATTCTGATTGCTCTTTTACAATCGTTAATAGCATCTTCTAATTGCTTGAACTGCAAATAAATTTTGGCTCTTTCGTTATACAAATTAGCATCGTCAGGCGCGTCAAGAATTTTTTTATTTAATGCCGCTAATTCGGGTGAATTAATGATTTTCAATAAAGAATCTGCACGTTTTGAGTTATCTACTTCCACCTCATTTCCTTGTTTACAAGAAAAAAAGAAAATTGAAATAATAAGAAGTGCTAGTATTTTTTTCATTATATCTTTTATAAATCGTTAGCATTAGCAATTAACTCAGCTACATCTAAAACTTGTGTTTTATCTTCTTTGTTAAAATGCTTTACTCCATCTGTCATCATCGTGTTGCAAAATGGACAACCGACAGCAATTACATCAGGATTATGAGATAAGGCTTCTTCTGCTCTTTCAACATTTACTTCTTTACTTCCTTTTTCAGCCTCTTTAAACATTTGAGCTCCACCAGCTCCGCAACATAAACCATTTGCTTTGCTACGTTTCATTTCTACTAATTCTGCATCTAATTTAGAAATCACATCGCGAGGTGCTTCATAAACATTGTTTGCTCTTCCTAAATAACATGGATCATGAAATACAATTTTCTTTCCTTTAAATTCTCCGCCTTGTACTTTTAATTTCCCTTCATTAATTAATTGTTGAACTAACTCAGTATGATGAATAACTTCGTATTTACCACCTAACTCAGGGTACTCATTTTTAATAGTGTTAAAGCAATGCGGACAGCCCGTAACAATTTTTTTTACATCATATCCATTTAAAATAGTGATGTTTTGCATAGCTTGCATTTGAAACAAAAACTCATTTCCTGAACGCTTTGCTGGATCGCCAGTACAAGATTCTTCAACACCTAGCACTGCAAAATTTGCACCTACGTGATTTAAAATACGAACAATAGCTTTTGTGATTTTTTTTGCTCTATCATCAAAACTCCCCGAACAACCTACCCAAAATAAAATATCTGGAGTTTCGCCGTTGGCAATTTTTTCTTGCATTGTTGGAACTTTTATTGTGCTCATAATCTTATTTCAATTTTAAAGATTTTGTTATTAATCTTGATGAATGGTGAACTCGAAGTATATAAATTTTATGTTTTTTATTAGTATATATTATCCTGTAATTCCCTTCAATTAATTCTTTAATCGGTCTTTTATTAATCTCTGGTACAACTCTTCCTGCATTTGGAAACTCAATCAGTATTTTAACTCTTTCGAAAAACGATTCAACTGTTTTTCTCGCATATAATTCTGAGTTTTTAGCAATATAATCATGAATATCAATAGTATCGTGAAATGCTAATTTTGTCCAGATTATTTTTTCCATTTCTTTTTAAAATACAATTCCACTTCAGAATTTGAAACAACATGGTTAGTTTCAATCTGCTGCAAACCTTTCTCAACTTTATCAATTAAAATTAATTTTTCTAAAAAATCATCCAGATTGATATTTTTACCCATTTCATTTGCTGCTTGTATAATTTTTTCTTTTTTCATTACAGTACATATTATTTTTCAAAAACCTGAATGGTTACGTTTTTCTCAATTAAGTCTGTAAATCTTCCTTCATATCGAGTAGCTCTCACCATGTGGTTATCTACCCAATGGTAATTACCACCACGAGGTTTTCCCATTAACAAACCATGATATTTAAATCCATGTTTGTTTAACCATCTTTCTGTTACATCACGGTGTTCTTCGGTGCGAGACGTAAAAAAAGTAATAATATGCCCTTCATTAAACAATTTATTTAAAGTTATTAAAGCCTCTGGATACAACTCTGCTGTTTCCATACGCTCTGGTTGTTCATTTGGAATATCATCACAAATTGTTCCATCGATATCAATCAAATAATTTTTTACATTCTCAGGTAATACAGGACTAATTTTTTGTCCTTTTTCTTCTTTCTCTACTAATTTAAAATCTGTGCTCATGATCTATTCTTAATTTTCGTTTATCCAATTTGCTCTATCTGCTGGGCTAAATTGCCAAGGCGCTCCATTATTTTCTAAATTTGAAAACATACCATTTAACTCATTAGGCGCCGAACTTTGCTCTAACACCAATTGCTGACGCAAACCAACAATGATAGCTAATGGATCAATATTTACTGGACACTCTTGAACACAAGCGTTACAAGTGTTGCAAGCCCAAACTTCTTCGGTTGTGATATAATCTCCTAATAAGGATTTTCCATCGTCAACAAATGTTCCACCATTTTTATCCATGTTCTTTCCAACTTCTACTAATCTATCTCTAGTGTCCATCATAATTTTACGAGGAGACAACGCCTTACCTGTTATATTTTGCGGACAAGCAGACGTGCAACGACCACACTCGGTACAAGAATATGCATCTAATAAATTTTTCCAAGTTAAATCTGTTACATCTTTTACTCCAAACTTAATGACTGCATTTGGATCTAAAACTGGCTGATAAGCTGGGTCAAAATTTGGCTTTACAACATCTGTTACTTCGAACAAATTATTGAACTGTCCTTTTGCTTTTAAATTGGAGAAATAAGTATTAGGGAATGCTAATAAAATATGTAAGTGTTTTGAAAACGGTAAATAGTTTAAGAAACCAAATACCATAAAAATATGTCCCCACCAACCAATACGTTCAATAACATGTAATCCCGCATTTGGCATTCCGCCATAAATTAATGGCCCTAAATGACTACTAATTGTTAATCCTAAAGAACCATCTCCTAAATTTTCAGCATGCGATTGACCTCTTGAATACAATACTTCATCCGCACCATTCATCATGAAGATGAAACAGATTAAAGTAATTTCCATAATTAAAATAATATTAGCATCTAATTTTGGCCAACCGTTTAATTCGCTTTTAACTAAGCGGGGAACTTTTAATAAATTTCTTCTTGCTAAAAACGCGACTGTACCGATGAAAGCCAACACTGATAAAATTTCGATAAAACTTACCATAAAAGTGTAAAATCCACCTAACGAAGCTCTAAAAGCACGGTGATGTCCCGTAACACCATCAAATACAATTTCAATTAATTCGATTTGAGTAATCACAAAAGCCGCATATAAAAATAAATGCAATATGGCTGGAATTGGGCGAGTGAACATTTTCTTTTGTCCCAATGCTACCAACATCATTGTTTTTAATCGTTCGCCTTTGTTATCTTTAATAGAAATGTCTTTTCCTAATAAAATATTACGGCGGATTTTCTTAGCATTAATGTAAAAAAATGTGCTTGAACCAATAAGCAAAGCAATAAAAATGATTGATGAAATCATAGCGCAAAATTAAAGTTTAGGTTTGTTTTTATCTTTTCTTCCAAATACTGAGAAATGGATGTAGCGTTCTGGATTAATACGTAAATCTTTCATTAGCTTATCCAAATCATCACTAGCTTTGTTTAAGTTATTATATAATGAATCATTTTTAGCTAACTTACCAAGAGTACCTTGCCCTGAATTTATTTGAGCCACTAATTTATTTAATTCTGCTAAAGTTTTATCAGCTTCATCAATTGCACCTTTTAAATTCGATTTTGCTAAGCTATCTGATAAGTTACTAAAATTACCAATGATATTATCGATCTTACCTGTGTTTTGTTCCAACATACCAGCAAGAGTATTTAGCTTAGTTAAAATAGATGAAATTTTTGTTTTTTCAGAAGCCACTAAATCATCTAATTTATAGGCCGTTTGTTCTAAACTTTGAATAGCTAATTTAATACTCTCAAATGACTTGCTTAAATTCTCTCTTGTTTTATCATTTAAAACAACTTCAACAATTGTCATTACTGAATCTACAGAAGACAACAATCCTTCAATTTTTTTTTGCAATGGAGCCAATTGTTTACTAACCGCTGTTTTTAACCCTTCTTCTGTCTCAGCTATTAAAGTATCACCCGATTGCACGAACTCTGTTTCGTTACTGTAGATAATCTCAACAGCTTTAGATCCCAATAAATCTGAACTTACAGCCTTTGCTACTGAATGTCTAGGAATATTAACATCTTCAGTTAGTAAAAATTTAACTAAAACACCATATTGTCCTTGACTATCTTTAATTAATGATATTTTATTAATTTGTCCTACTTTAAAACCATTCACAAGTAAAGGATTAGCCTCTATTAGTCCATCAATTTTTGGATAAACAGCATAAAGCACATATTTTTGACTAAATAGATTACTTCCCTTAAGGAAGTTAAATCCCCATATAAAAAAGCCAATAGCAGCCGTAACAACAATACCTATTTTAAATTCTTTAGAAATCTTCACACTGTGTTTTTTGAAGCCCTAATATACAGAATTTTATTTAATTGAAATGATTGAAAAAATAGACTTTTAGTCTCTATTTCTTAACAGAAAAAATAGATTTAAAAATTCCCTGAAAGGAAACAATATTAAGAGGAAATTCTAAGAAAACATGTAAAAAACTTATAAAATAAAGCGCTTTTAAGCCAATATTATAATCAATCAGGTATAAAACCACCGAAAAAACCCATAATAACAAAGTAATAAACAACGTTTTTTTAGGCACTTTATGCCATTCGATAATAGAAGTTTTTGAAAACCAGTTTAAATAATGGTAGGTATAAGAAAAAGCAATAAAACGCATCACAATAAACCCTGCATTTGTTTGATAAACGATTGCTTCCGTGTCAGTAGTATCTGTTTGTAAACCCAAAAAGTCGATTAAAAATTTATTGAGTAAATAAAACAAATCATAACTTTTAGTGACGTATGCTGATACTTGATATTGCAATCCTGGCGCTTGAATTACAAAAAATAAAACAGAAATAATTCCCAAAGCCAAAACAGATAAATAACCAGCGGTGGATTTGTTTTTTAAAACCCCATAAAACATAAATGCCCAAGTAAAAAATAGCACATGAATAATAGTTGGCAAAAAAACACCAACCCAAATAAAATATGAATGACCTGTATTAGCCATTGCTATACCTATTAAAGCCAATATTGCTAAAACAACACGGTATAAATTATCCTTAATAAACACAAAAATCATTGATAGTAAAACTCCATACATAATAATGTTAGGAATTTGAGTATCTGTTTTAGCTGGTTTTATAAATGAAAAATAAAACACCAAAGCGCATAATACCGTTAAAAAAACAAAATCATACTTCCCTTTAGTGTAATAGTTTTTTTTATGCAACCAACCAATTTCGGTTAAGTAATGCAAAGGGCCTAAAACTGCATACGAAAACAAAAACAACTCAAATGGAAGAATGAAAGCCAGTATAGCAGAAACAATCATTAAACCAATATTGGCATAATGTATTTGATCATTATTTAATTCAGAAAATTTAAACAAGGTATTGCTATATTTTATAGATCAAATATGAGAATTATATCAGCAATTTCAAATATATAAAAATTTTACAAAAGCAGAATACTGACAATTCCCATTCTTCATATTTACAAAACACCTTCAAATATTAAATTTAAGTAGCTATACCGGGATAAATGTTTTAGCTTTGATATAAGTGAAATTTAAAATATGAATAAAATCATACTCTATATATTTATTGTATTCTCTGCGAAAGCGATGGCACAAAATAATCAATTATTGCAAAATGCTAAGTGGCACGCAAGTAGATATGCAAAATATTCTGGGAGCAGCTGTTACTGGCGTCGAGATTATAATCAGTATTTTAATGGCGACACTTTAATTAACGGAAACCAATACTATAAATTATTTGAAACAGGCACTCATTTAGACCAACCAGGCGGACAGCAAGGAATTTGCCCTAATCTATATTACTCTTATACTCAAAACAGTAGTATTTTAGTAAGATATGATCAAAAAAAATTACTTATTTGGTCCTCAACAAATAATCAAGAGGAAGTTTTTTTGGATTACAATCTACATGTTGGTGATACTATTACAAATGTAGGATTTTCTAAACCATATGGTATGAATTTAAAAATTCCAGTAACAAGCATAGATAGTGTTTTAGTAAATGGAACATACTTAAAACGCTTTTATTATGAAGGCGCCATGGGGTCAAAATATGTGATAGAAAGAATAGGCTCTATTCAAGGTTTTTTAGAAACTTATAGTTACGATTTTGAAAGCGGTAGTAATTTAACTTGTTATTCTGAGAATCAAATCACCCTTTATAATGAACCATCAAGTTCAAACTCTTGTGATATTACCTTAGTATTAAATGAAACAAACTTCAAACAAGAAAACATATCAATTTTCCCAAACCCTGCTAGTGACGAACTAAAAGTAATTACAAAAAATGGCGAGCAAATTATAAAGGTGCAAATCAAAAATTATTTAGGACAACTAATCACAACGTTTAATCAACCAGATTCATTGTATTCCTATGATATTTCATCTTTAAAAAGTGGAATATATCTAATCATTATAGAAACTTCAATAGGAAATGTTTCTAAAAAAATAGTGAAACAGTAAAACTATTTTTTCTCGTTTTCGAACTTTCCTGTTTTCTTATTGTAACCATACGGACAATGCTTACAGCCATTTTTACAGCAATATCCTCTCTTCAAATGATACTTCGCAGTAAAAATGATATACCCTTCTGGACTGTAATAAAAATCTTCTGGGTCTAATTTCTTACTAAACATTAAATTAATGATTAATTTTGTTGAATGAATTACGTTGGCAAATATAGCATTTTAATTATTTTAATCTTTTTAGGATTTCATTTAAAAGCCCAACGAGATTCAACTAAAAAAAAGCTCATTACTATTCAACTAAAAAATGATTCAAATGTTTTATTTCAAAATAAAAAATTAAATATTGATGAAAACAGTAATGAACCTAAATTAGAAATTGGAGCATATCTTAGTTCATATTATGCATTTTATTCAGAAGACAACTCAACGTCATACGTAAAGCATCCAACTATGGCGGCACGTAATAATGAATTTGGATTGAATATGGTTATGATTTCATTAGGCTACCGTTCAAAAAAATTAAGAAGTAATGTCACTATTCATTATGGAGATATAGCAGAAAGTACATGGCCTAATAAATTCAATATGATTCAGGAAGCTAATGCTGGAGTTGAATTATTAAAAAATTTATGGTTAGATGCTGGTGTTTTTAGATCTCATATTGGCTTAGAAAGCACTCAACCTCGGGAAAATATTACATCAAGTATGACTTTGGCAAATGTTTACGAGCCTTATTTTTTTTCTGGCGCAAAGCTAACTTATTTAATTAATTCAAAATTAAGCTTACAGTTAAACGCTTTTAATAGCTTTAATTCAATTATCGAAACCAATAAAAACAAATTAATAGGCAGTTCTATTGTGTTTGCACCAAATGACAATTTATCTATGACCTACAATTTTATTGCAGGTGACGACACCCACGATACGATTGAATTAAAACACCAACGATTTTATCACAATTTTTATTTAAACTACCAAAAAAAGAAAATAAGTATTGGCGCCGAATTTAATTATGGAATACAAGAATACAGTAAACGATTAAATCCAACTACTTTAAGCACAGCATACATGAATAGCTCTTTAATATTATTTAAACATCAAACTTTAAATAAAGTAGCGTTTTATGGCAGAGGAGAATGGTTTAGTGATGAAGATGAGATTTTAAGCATAGGTTCAAACATGGGAAAATACACGTGGGGTGCCACACTTGGTATTGAATATAAACCTGTAAAAAATATGGCTCTTAGCATAGAGGGGCGACAATTAAATTCCGAAAAAGAAAATTTTTATTATAATGGAGAATACCGTAAAGAACGAAACGAGATTATTTTTTGTTTAGACGTTTGGTTTTAAAATGATTACTTACCAGCCAATTATAAATGAAATAGACTATAACGGTTACCAAATTGGTATTTTACGTTTAGATTTGATTCATCATGAAATTTCTGGCAACAAATGGTTTAAATTAAAATACAATTTAGAGCAAGCCAAAAAAGAAAACAAAAACGCCATTATTACCTTTGGAGGCGCCTTTTCAAATCATATTGCAGCAACAGCCGTTGCCAGTAAATTAGATTATATAAAGAGTATTGGCATTATTCGCGGCGAAGAGACATCTGCAAAAAATCCTACTCTATCTTTTGCAAAACAAAATGGAATGGAGTTATTATTTGTAAGCAGAACTGAATACTCACAAAAAAACGACAGCGGATATTTACAACGATTAAGATACATGTATCCTGAAGCCTATATTATTCCTGAAGGTGGAGATAATGAATTGGGACAAAAAGGCTGCGAAGAAATTTTAACATCAGATATGTTTATTTATAAAAACATATTTTGTGCCTATGGCACTGGAACTACCTACAAAGGAATTTCAAAATCTCTATTACCACATCAAAAATTAAACGTTATAAACGTGCTAAATTTTGAGGCTATTGCAACCGAACCACAAACTATTATACTAAACAATTATCATTTTGGAGGTTACGCTAAACACACGCCTGAACTTTTAACCTTTAAAATATGGTTTGAAAACACCTACTCTATTCCTTTAGATTACGTTTACACGGCCAAACTTTTTTTCGCTGCTTTTGAGTTAATGAAAGAAGAAAAATTAGAAAAAAATAATCCTATTTTGATTATTCATTGCGGTGGATTACAAGGAAATAAAGGCTATGAAGCTCGTTACAATCTAAATCCTAATCGCCAAGTAAATGATGCCCAAGGATAAACTTGCTTGTTGTCAAACCTTCCTCTTCCAGCATATTTTTCCGACAATTTAAAAAAGCCAATGCCAAATGCTAAAGTACTAGTTGTTCTTTTTCCACTACTTTTAAAAATTCCATTTTGAATTTGAAACGTTAATCCTTCAATACCTCCTAAAGTCATATCTGTTCCATATCTAATTCTCGGACCAAAAAAATATTTTAATTGAGGCTTCAAATCATGATAATAATTAACATCCACACCAGTTATAAACCCTGTTCCAGTAGTACGTTTTACAGCGCTATTATTAGAAGTTGTGCCAGTAGAAGTTGCATTAGTATTAGCAGAATTTTCAGCTAAAGCGCCAAGTGCGTCATAGGTTAAACTAAAAGGAATTTTTATACCCATTGATTTATTAGCTAACAAACGCTCGTAAGAAACCGTTAACCTTCCTAACACCAATTCGGGAATATAAAATCCTAATATATTATTACTTAACAAAACTTCCTTCTCTTTCCATTCTTTCATTTTACGAGCTTTACGTTGTTCTCGTGTTTCATTCACATCGGGTGTTGTAGATAAAGAAGAACTATTTGAAACAGTTATCTGAGCTTTTTCTGCACTAAACATATAAACAGTTCCTGTTTCATATTCAGTTAACAATACCTCTTTTTTTGAAAGAGTAACCAACGGTGCATTAACGATAGTATCCTTATAACTAATTGTGTTTTCGGAAACAGCAACTATTTTACATGGAATTACTTTTCCATTCCTTAAAAACACTTTGTCTTGCCCATAATTTTTTAATGAAACCATTAGTAACATCAAAATAGCAATATGTAAAAAATTCCTCATCTGTTAAAAACGATAACCAAAACAATATCCTAAATATACTTTTGGAATACCATTATATTCCTCTTTTAATTCAACTGAATTAATAGATGTGCCCAATGAACCAAATACTTTAAAATTAAAATTAGGAGAAAGTCTAAATACCCATCCAGTACTTAGCATTATCGCTAATTGATTTGCACTGGCTTTTCTATAGTTTTTTTGATTATTTATAGTATCTACAACATCTTCATAATCATAAGCCATATATTTACTCAGTATTCCAACAAAATATTGAACTCTTTTGGTATTACGAGGCATAAAACTTACTCCTAAACCAGCGTCATACTTCTTTTTGGCCTTATCTTTTGAGTCAGCAATCAATAAATTTAAACCTCCCATCCTAGAGTTAAAACTATAACCACCTAAAAAAGTCAGACATAATTTACTATTTAACAAGTCTCTATCATACATTAAAGTTAAATCGCCATTAGCTAATGCCAAAGCATTAATAGAAAGCATATTGTTATTTAAATAATATAAATTGAAATCTTTTTTATCTTTCGGCTTAGCTTTATCTAAAGGTTTTACAAACTCTTCAGTTTTTGTATCTGCCAAGGATAAATTTTCATTAATTTTTGGGGCTATTGTAGGCGGATTATCATTAATAATCTCAATAACACCATTAACATATTGTATTAAAACAACGTCCATCTTTGTAATCACGTACGTTGGTCCTTCTAAATTATTATAATCTTTATATTTTAAATCTTTAGAATTAATTTCCAGTACCTTAGCTTTTATTTTATTGCCTCCTGTAGTATATAAAACGTCTTGACTAATTGCTGACATAGCAACTAACATAAACGCAAATAATACTAAAATCCGAATTTTCATGAAATAATTAATTACAAGCATAAAAATATACAATAATTACCGATTTTAAAACTCTTTTATTAAGATATTCTAAGAATATTAATACTAGAATAATTGCGCCATTTTCATTAAATTAGTGCTCTTATTAAGCCTTATGTTTAAACTTAAAAATTACATCAATGGTGAGTTAGTTGATCCTATCTCAAACCAGTACATCGATAACTATGACCCTTCACGTGGCGTTGTATATTCTTTAATTCCTGATAGTGACGAGCGTGATGCTGAAAAGGCTATTATTGCTGCCAAAGAAGCATTTAAAACATGGAGCATTACGCCTAAAGACACGCGTTCAAAATACTTATTAAAAATTGCCTCTTTAATTGAAGAGCAATTAGACGCATTAGCAAAAGCAGAAAGTTTAGATAACGGTAAACCTTTACACTTAGCTAAAACGGTTGATATTCCTAGAGCAGCAGCTAATTTTCATTTTTACGGAACTGGTATTTTGCACTATGCTGCAAGTGCGCATAGTATGGAAGATACCGCTATTAATTACACCTTACGTCAACCTGTTGGCGTAGCTGGTTGTATTTCTCCATGGAATTTGCCTTTGTACTTATTCTCTTGGAAAATTGCTCCTGCCTTGGCTGCTGGCTGTACAGTTGTTGCTAAGCCATCCGAAATTACACCAATGACAGCGTATTTACTTTCTGAAATTTGTATTAAAGCGGGTTTACCAAAAGGGGTATTAAATATTGTTCATGGTTTCGGACATAAAGTTGGTAATGCCATTGTAAGTAGTACAGATGTGCCTTTAATTTCGTTTACTGGTGGTACTAAAACAGGTGCTAACATTGCAAGCATTGCTGCACCCATGTTCAAAAAATTATCTTTAGAACTTGGTGGTAAAAATCCAAACATCATTTTTGCCGATTGCGATTATGACAAGATGTTAACCACAACCATGTTATCATCTTTTGCTAATCAAGGGCAAATTTGTTTATGTGGATCAAGAATATTTGTAGAACGCTCAATTTACGAAAAGTTTAAAACTGATTTTGTTGCTAAAACACAAAAATTAATTGTTGGCGCTCCAATGGATGATAAAACAAAAATTGGTGCCGTTGTTTCTAAACCTCATATGGAGAAAATTTTATCTTATGTAGAATTAGCTAAACAAGAAGGTGGTAAAGTATTGTGTGGTGGCAAACAAGCAAACGTTAGTGGCGAATTTGAAAACGGTTATTATTTAGAACCAACAATTATTGAAGGATTAAATTATAACTGCCGAACTAACCAAGAAGAAATTTTTGGACCAGTAGTTACCATTATGCCTTTTGATACAGAAGAAGAAGTGATGATGTTTGCAAACTCAACGCAATATGGTTTAGCTTCAACTGTCTGGACACAAGACATTACTAAAGCAAATCGTGTAGCTATGAATTTACATACAGGTATTGTTTGGATTAACTGTTGGTTGTTGCGTGATTTACGTACGCCGTTTGGAGGCGTTAAATCATCGGGAGTTGGAAGAGAAGGTGGTTTTGAAGCATTAGACTTCTTTACGGAGCCTAAGAATGTATGCGTAAAACTTAAATAATTAAATAAACACCTGACAGGTTTTAAAAACCTGTCAGGTGTAAATTCGTAATCAACATGCTAGAAAATACAGAAAGAACAGAATTAACAACATTAGGTGAATTTGGATTAATTAAACACTTAACCGAACATGTTGAAATACATAATACATCATCTATCAAAGGAGTTGGTGATGATGCCGCCGTTATAAAATACGAAGAAGAAAAACACACTTTGGTTTCTACGGATATGTTAGTAGAAGGTGTACACTTTGATTTAACCTATGTGCCTTTAAAACATTTAGGTTATAAATCTATCATCGTGAACTTATCTGATATCTGCGCGATGAATGGCACTCCAAAACAAGTAACAGTAAGCATTGCCGCATCTAATCGTTTTTCGGTGGAAGCTTTAGAAGAATTATATGCAGGAATGATTTTTGCCTGTAATAAATATCAGATTGATTTAATTGGCGGAGATACAACTTCTACAGCTAGCGGTTTAGTAATTAGTATAACCGTTATTGGAGAAGCTAACAAAGAAGATATTGTTTACCGAAACGGTGCTAAAGAAAAAGATTTACTATGCGTAAGCGGCGATTTAGGTGGCGCCTACATGGGATTACAAGTTTTAGAAAGAGAAAAATTTGTATTTAAAGACAATCCAAACATACAACCTGATTTAGTAGGTAACGATTATATTTTAGAACGTCAATTAAAACCAGAAGCACGTGTAGATATTATTGAATTATTGAAAGGATTAAATGTAAAACCAACGAGCATGATTGATGTGAGCGATGGTTTAGCCTCTGAGTTAATGCATATTTGCACACAAAGCGAATTGGGTTGCGAATTATATGAAGAAAAAATCCCTTTAGATCCTCAAACATTTGATAGAGCGCGTGAATTTAATTTAGACCCAACGGTTTGTGCCCTAAGCGGTGGCGAAGACTACGAATTATTATTTACGGTTCCAATGAGTGATTATGATAAGATTAAACACTTACCAGATTTTACGATTATTGGACATATGACACCAAAAGCTAGTGGTATTAATTTAATAGCTAAAGCAGGCACCTCTCATCCAATACAAGCACAAGGCTGGAACGCCTTTAAACAAGACTAATTATAAAACACATTTTAACTTTCTAAACTTAACAACATGAGCACAGAAAAATCAATTGAATCATCAAAAGCACCAGAACCAGTAGGATTATACCCACACGCACGCCGAGTTGGCAATTTATTATTTTTAAGTGGTGTTGGTCCACGCGAACGTGGTACTAAAAAAATACCAGGTGTTGAGTTAGATGAAAATGGAAACATAACGTCTTATGATATTGCCGCACAATGTCACAGCGTGTTCCGTAACATTAAATATATTTTAGAAGACTCAGGTAGCAGCTGGGATAAAATTGTAGACGTGCAAGTGTTTTTAACCAACATGAAAGATGATTTTAAAATTTATAACGCACTTTGGGCTGAGTATTTTGCAGAAAACCCTCCTTGCCGCACAACTATTGAAATTAATTGCTTACCAACGCCAATTGCTATTGAGTTAAAGGTGATTGCGACGATTGATTAGCATTTTATGAAACAAGATAAATATCAATTAAAATCTTCTAAATCTTTAACTGTATTTGAATTTATTAGTGAAGGTCCTAAAGGACGAATCAAAAAAATAGTTCAATTAAGTGAAACAAATTTAAAAGATTTTTACAATCTTGGTTTTGGAGATAAAAATGAAGATTCTGAAGAAATTGATGATACTATTATTACAAATAATGGTGACAGCCAAAAAGTATTAGAAACTGTAGCTGCAACGGTTTATGCTTTCACAGAGAAAAACCCTAACGCTTGGATTTATGCTACAGGCAGCAATAAAGGTCGAACAAGATTATATAGAATTGGAATTGCAAATTATATTAAAGAGATTAAAAAAGACTTTGAAGTATACGGACTAAAAGAGGACAAGTGGGTAGAATTTAAAAATGGCGTAGAATATGCAGCATTTTTAGTTAAAAGAAAAAATAGTACCTTTACATTATGACAATTAAAAAGCTAAATAAAGCCAAACTTCCTATTGTTACTATTGACAAGTCATTAGATAAGCTTTCAAAAAAGGTTTTATTTAAAGACAAGCTTGATAACGCTAATAAAGTTCTCAAAACAGTTGGGCTTCCTAAAGTTTCAACTCATTAATTAACTGCATGTCAACGCCAATTGTGATTGAGCTGAAGGTGATTGCGACGATTGATTAAATCTTATGAAACATATTTTATTGATAATTCTATTGTTTAATTCATTTTTTTTGTATCAGCAAGAATGTATTGGGAAAAAACTTCTACTTGAAGAAAAAAAGAACAACTTATTTTTAGGCAACACATCTGAAAAAAATCTTGATTCAATTATAAAAAAAAGTAAACAATTTATTATTATAAATAGTATTAAACAACCGTCGTCAATTCTTCAAAAAATTGGAGATATTATAGCCGAAAGCGGATATAAATATTCTGAAAATAATTATTCTTATGGCAAAGCGCTGACAGAAAAAGAATTTGAATGCGACCAATATTGTATAACATATTTAAGCATAGCTAGGGAATTAAACCTACCAATATATGCCATTCTAATGCCCGAGCATATGATTTTAGTTTGGGAAGACAGTAAATCATGCATTTATTGGGAAGCAACAAAAAACATAGAATTATCAGAGTCGCAAATTGCAATTAACTTTAGTAAAAAACATCAGTCTATAAAAAATAATTCTATTTTTTATAGAGTTGGAGTTAATTTAGAATCAGTATTAATAGACAGCTATATTGGGGAATTTTACTTAATAAACAAAGATTACGCTCACGCAAAACAATATCTAGAAAAGGCAAATCTTAAGTTGTCAAATGTAAATATGATAAAAAACAATTTAGGTGTGATCTATCAAAATACGAATAATAGTATCATTGCAAAAAAACTATTTCTTGAGTGTATCGCTTCAGACTCAACAAATTATAAAGCATACAATAATTTAGGTCTATACAATTATAAAAAAGAAAACTATGATTCTTCTATATATTACTATTATAAAGCAATCTATTTTAATAGTCAATATCCCGACGCCTATAATAATTTAGGTTTAGCATATGGTCATACCGGAGATTTTGAAAATGCAATTAAAAACTTCGATAAAGCAATTTCGTTAAATAATAATGATTCGGAATACTACATGAACAAAGGGGTTTGCAATATATATATGAAAAATTTTATTGAAGCTGAAATATGTTTAACTAAAGGAATATCTATAGATCCTAAAAATGTAAATTTGATTATTAATATGGCAATTGCGAAAGTTAATTTAGGTAAAAAAGAGGAAGCTTGCCAATATTTAAAAATGGGGAAAGATATGGGAAGCTCTATAGCTGAAAACTATTATGGTAAAATCTGTAAATAATCATCATGACTCAATCCCTTGCTCATATAGCTCTAGTAGTAAACGATTACGATGAAGCCGTCAACTTTTATACTCAAACCTTACATTTTACTTTAGTAGAAGATAAAGTGATGAGTGATACTAAACGTTGGGTGATGGTAGCGCCACCAGGCAGCACAGGCTCTAGTATTTTATTAGCAAAAGCAGCTAACGAAGAACAAAAAAACAGAGTTGGCAACCAAACTGGCGGGCGTGTATTTTTGTTTTTATATACGGATGATATAGATAGAGATTACAAAAACCTGATTGATAAAAAAGTGAAGATTGTTCGTGAATTAGAATCTCAACCGCATGGCAAAGTTGCTGTGTTTGCTGATTTGTATGGTAACTTGTGGGATTTGATTGAGCCCGCGTGAGGGATGCGAGTGGAAATCCTTTTTGGGTTCCTTTCCAAAAAGATTGAAACGGGCAGCCCGACCCGACTGCCTCTTTGGAGGGACACGCCCAAATACTAATCAGAATTAAATCCGTTAGCATTTCTTAACCTAGATTAAGTGTTGATCACAAAAATTTAACGAACTTTACTCTAGTAAATAAATTGCATGGAACGTAAAGAGTTTATTAAATCAATATTAGGAATAGCTGCTATGACCACATTAGGAGATTTTAAGTCGTTTGCCAATAACTTACCCGAACAAGATGAAGAAATGCCCGTTCTATTTATTGGCCATGGTTCGCCGATGAACGCTATTGAAGACAATGAATTTTCGAGAGGATGGAAAGCCATTGCTAAAACAATTCCAAAACCAAAAGCTATTTTATGTATCTCAGCTCACTGGGAAACTAAAGGCACTTTTGTAACAGCAATGGAAAAACCAAAAACCATTCATGATTTTGGTGGTTTCCCACAAGCCTTATTTGATGTGCAATACCCAGCACCTGGCAGTAAATGGTTAGCAGATGAAACTAAAAAAATAATTACTTCCACACCAGTCGGCTTAGATGAAAGCTGGGGATTAGATCACGGCACTTGGAGCGTTGTAAGACCCATGTTTCCAGATGCAAATATTCCAATTATTCAATTAAGTTTAGATTATACTAAAGATACACAATGGCATTACGATTTAGCTAAGCAATTAGCAGGCTTACGCAAAAAAGGTGTCTTAATTATTGGAAGTGGTAACATGGTACACAATTTTCAATACGCTAGATTTAGTGGCAATTTCAATGAACACTTTGGTCACGATTGGGCATTAGAAGCCAACGAAAGTTTTAAGAAATTAATTACAGCCAATGATGTCAAATCGTTAGTAAATTATAAAACATATAGCAAAGCTTTACAATTATCATCCCCTAGCCCCGATCATTATTTACCAATGATTTATAGTATTGCGTTACGCGGTAAAAACGAAAAAGTAAGCTATTTTAATGACGCCGTTGTTGGTGGTTCTTTTTCAATGACATCTGTAGTAATTGATAAAGCGTAATGTAACGTCATCGCGAGGAACAAAGCGATCTCAAACCTAGTTGAGAAATGCATGAGATTGCTTCTCCGCCAGCTGGCGGATCGCAATGACGAAAAAAATATATAACAAATGAAACTAATATCAACCATCATCCTATTCATAGCCCTAGCTTTCTCAAGCTTTGCACAAAAAACAACACCTAGTTTATATTATGTTTTTAAAGAACCTAAAATAAAATCAGCTAAACCACCAGTAATTATTTTAATGCATGGTGTGGGCAGTAACGAAAAAGATTTGTTTTCATTTGCGAATCAATTGCCAGATAGTTTCTTAGTAATTTCATTACGAGCACCAATAAAATTAGGCAATGACAGCTATGGCTGGTATCATTTAAGTTTTGAAAATGGTAAACCAATAGGCAATCCTATTGAAGCCGAAGCGAGTCGTTTAATGATTATTGATTTTATTAATAATCTAAAAAACAAACATGCTTTTAATGAAAATCGTGTATACTTATGCGGTTTTAGTCAGGGTGGCATAATGGCTTATAGTATTGGCTTAACTATTCCCGAAAAAATAAAAGGCATAGCTGTAATGAGCGGACGATTATTAGAAGAAGTAAAACCTGTGGTTGCAAGTAAAGAGAAATTAAAAAATTTAAAAGTGTTTATTTCACATGGCACCAATGATGGTGTATTGCCCATTAACAATGCGCGTGAAGCAAATACCTATTTAAAACAGTTAGGGATAAATGCTAGTTACCATGAGTATCCAGAAGCACATACCATTAGTAATGCCATGTTTTTAGATTTGCTTATTTGGTTAAAGAAATAAAATTTATTTTTATATTTAAACTTATCTAAACATAAACATATGAGTAAGCCATTAATTAAAATCGAAGCTATTATAAATTCAAATATTGAAAAGGTTTGGGAATGTTGGACAAAGCCAGAACACATTACCAAATGGTGTTTTGCCTCTGATGATTGGCATGCGCCGAGCTCCACGTCTGATTTTAAAATCGGTGGAAAATTAAATATAAGAATGGAGGCAAAAGATGGCAGTTTTGGTTTTGATTTTTGGGGTATTTATAATGATATAAAACCAAACGAAAAAGTAGGAATTACTATAGGTGATGATAGAAAATGGGACACCTATTTTTCTGAAGAGGATGGTGGTGTAAAAGTTATTGAACAATTTGAAGCAGAAAACGAAAACCCAGTTGAAATGCAACAAGAAGGCTGGCAAATGATTCTAAATAATTTCAAAAAATACGTTGAAAGTATATAAGCATGCAAACTAAGTTTAAGGATGTAGATACATATATCGCTTCATTTCCTGAAGATGTACAAACATATTTAGAACAAGTTAGATCTGCAATAAAAACCTCAGCACCAAAAGCAGAAGAAGTAATAAGCTATAATATGCCGGCTTACAAATATTTCGGTATGTTGGTTTATTTTGCAGGTTATAAAAATCATATTGGATTTTATTCTTTACCATCTGGCCACAGAGCCTTTGAAAAAGAATTATCAATTTATAAGCAAGGTAAAGGCTCCGTACAATTTCCATTAGACAAACCAATGCCATTGTCGTTAATTAAAAAAATGGTGAAATTTAGAGTGCAAGAAAATTTAGAAAAAGCTAAAGCTAAAACCCCAAAAACAAAGTGATTATTAACGAATTTTAATAATCAAAAAGAGTTTTAAGAATAAATAAATCATCATCTTTGACAGAATAATTTAAAACCATGAGTTCTGAAATTTTAATATCCTTAGTTACTTTAATATTTCTAGAAATTATTTTAGGAATAGATAACATTATCTTCATTTCTTTACTAACAGATAAATTACCAGCAGAAACTAGAAAAAAAGCAAGACTCATTGGATTAAGCTTAGCTCTTGTGCTAAGATTGATTTTATTAGCTGGTATTAGTTGGATTTTAAAATTAGATCAAACTTTATTTACAATTTATGGAAATGACTTTTCAGGAAAAGGAATTATTTTAATTGCCGGAGGTTTATTTTTATTATATAAAAGCAGTAAGGAAATTTTTGAAAAAATTGAAGATCATCATAAAGATGAATTCAAAAAAAGTTCATCTTTTAAAAACACCATTGGACAGATTTTATTATTAGACTTAGTATTTTCAGTAGATAGTATTATTACAGCTGTTGGTTTAGTAGATAAACTTTGGATTATGTATGTTGCTGTAATTGTATCTATAACAATTATGCTTGCCATTTCAAAAAACATAAGTAGCTTTATTAATAAACACCCTTCCCTTAAAATTTTAGCTTTAGCTTTTTTAATGATGATTGGCTTAACATTAATAGCGGAAGGATTTAATTTACATATTCCAAAAGCCTATATCTATTTCTCAATGGCATTTTCGTTTATTGTAAATATGATTCAAATCAAAAAGAAAGTATAAGTAACATTATTCAATATTTTAAAATGAAAAAGATACTTATTGCTCTTTGTTTTGTAAGTATTTCAATTGTTACAAAATCGCAAAACACTCGCATTATTGATTATAATTCAATTGGATGGTATAACGGATTTGTTACAAAAAAAATAACCGACAAATGGAGTTCTCATTTGGAATACCAATGGCGACGAGATGAATTTATTTTACACGGGCAACAAAGTTTATTAAGAGTTGGGATTAACTATAAAGTCAATCCAAAATTATTAGTAAGAGCTGGATATGGTTGGATTGAAACCTATCCTTATGGCTCTATTAATTTACAAGCAGCCGGAAAAATATTTACAGAGCATCGGGCTTTTCAAGCCTTACTTTTAAATGATCAAATGGGAATTCTTGAAATTCAACACCGTTTAATGCTTGAACAACGTTGGATTGGAAGATATACCAAACCAGATATAAAGATTGAAGATGATTATGTATACTTAAATCGCGTACGTTATATGTTAAGATTACAAATGCCCTTAGGTAAAAAGCTAATCGAAGATAAAACATTTTATGCGGCTCTATATGATGAAATTTTTGTTCAGTTTGGAAAAAATGTGCAAGAAAATATTTTTGATCAAAACAGATTGGGAGCACTTATCGGCTATAAACTAAATAAATATTTTAAGTTAGAATTGGGCTATTTAAATCAATCTGTGCTTTTAGGAAGAGAAATAATGGGAAATAATGTATTACAAAAAAACAATGGTTTTATCATGAATACCTATCTAAATTTTTAGAAAATCATTAATAATCAACATATTACAAGGCACAAGCTATCCATCATCTCTTTTTTACATTTTGTCTAATTTCTTACATAAAACCTAAGATTATAGCTATATTTAACCTTCGAAAAATTAAAATAATCAGATTAAGCACATATGGAAAAAGTATTAAAAGCGTTAGGTGTTAAAGAATTAAACATTGGTTGCGCAACAGGTAAAAATTATTTTGCTAATGGCGACATTATCGAGTCTTATAGTCCAGTTGATGGAAAATTAATTGCTAAAGTTCAAGCGGCAAATGCAGCAGATTACGAAAAAGTAGTTCAAGTAGCTTCTGAAGCATTTAAAGTATGGCGCAACATTCCAGCACCTAAACGTGGAGAAATTGTTCGTCAGTATGGAGAAAAATTACGTGCAAAGAAAAATGATTTAGGAAAATTAGTTTCTTACGAAATGGGAAAATCTTTGCAAGAAGGTTTAGGCGAAGTTCAAGAAATGATTGACATCTGTGATTTTGCCGTTGGTGTATCTCGTCAGTTATATGGTTTAACCATGCACTCAGAACGAGAAAATCACCGTATGTATGAGCAATGGCATCCATTAGGAATTGTAGGGATTATTTCTGCTTTCAACTTCCCAGTGGCAGTTTGGAATTGGAATACAGCATTAGCTTGGATTTGTGGAGACGTTTGTATTTGGAAACCATCAAGTAAAGTGCCTTTATGCGCTGTTGCTTGTCATAATATTTGGAACGAGGTAGCAGCTGAAAACAATTTACCAGAAGGTATTTCTTGTTTATTAGTAAGCCCCGGTGCAATTGGAGAAAAAATGTGTGAAGATGGTCGCGTACCATTAGTATCAGCAACTGGCTCTACTCGTGTTGGTCGTATTGTTGGTGCAAAAGTAGCTCAACGCTTTGGTCGTTCTATTTTAGAATTAGGTGGTAACAATGCGGTGATTATTTCTCAACATGCTGATTTACCAAATGTATTACCAGGTTTAGTATTTGGTGCAGTTGGTACAGCAGGTCAGCGTTGTACATCTACTCGTCGTTTAATTATTCACGAAGATATTTACGAAGATGTAAAACAAAAATTAATTAGTGCTTACAAACAATTACGTATTGGTGATCCTTTAAACGAAAACAACCACGTTGGTCCATTAATCGACAAAGGTGCTGTGAAAGATTATATGGTATCAATTGAACGAGTAATTGCTGAAGGAGGAAAAATTTTAGTACCAGGTGGTGTATTAGAAGGCAAAGGATACGAAAGTGGATGCTACGTTAAACCATGTATTGCAGAAGCAGGAAATCATTTTGAAATTGTACAACACGAAACATTTGCTCCTATTTTATACATCATGAAATATAAAACTATGGATGAAGCGATTGCATTACAAAATGGAGTTCCTCAAGGTTTATCTTCTTCTATCATGACATTAAATATGCGTGAAGCAGAGCAATTCTTATCAGCTAACGGTAGTGATTGTGGTATTGCAAACGTAAACATTGGAACAAGTGGTGCTGAAATTGGTGGAGCATTTGGTGGCGAAAAAGAAACAGGTGGCGGACGTGAGTCTGGATCTGATAGCTGGAAAGCTTATATGCGCCGTCAAACTAACACTATCAATTACGGCACAAAATTAACGTTAGCTCAAGGAATTAAATTTGATTTTTAATCATATTTAAAAACTTATTAATAATAAAAAACAAAACAAACATCAATGACCATTAACCAAAACAAAGTGGTATCGGTAAATTATCATTTATCATCTCACATCGACAACGAAGCTCCAGAGTTAGTTGAACAAACATCTACTGATCATCCTTTCACATTTATATTTGGAGTTGGTCAATTATTACCAGATTTCGAAAAGAATTTATTAGACAAAAAAGTTGGTGATAAATTTGATTTCAAAGTAACTCCAGTAAATGGATATGGCGTATCTGATAAAGAAATGATTGCAAAAATTCCTAAAGAAGCTTTTCATGTGGATGGAGAATTTGACTCAGAAAGAGTTAAAGAAGGTGAAGAATTAATGATGAATGATGCGGACGGAAACCAATTAATGGGATTTGTTCAAGAAATTGGGAATGATTACGTAATCATGGATTTTAACCATCCTTTAGCAGATCATAACTTACACTTTGTAGGTGAAGTTTTGTCTGTAAGAGAAGCTACTGCTGAAGAATTAGATCACGGTCACGTTCACGGACCAGGTGGACACCATCACTAAAAATTCAAAAAGCCGTTCAACTTGAGCGGCTTTTTTTATGTGTCATTGCGAGGATGTAAGACGAAGTAATCGCAAATATAGTTTTATGCACGAGGCATGAGATTACTTCGCTTCGTTCACAATAACGATTACTCATATACAATATTTGTAAATCAAATAAATACAAACTACATTCAAAATAATTATAAAGGGTATTCCAAATTTAAACTTAGCCTTTGCTGCTTTGTGATATATAGGTGTCTTCATTCCAAAATAAATACCCAAAGCACCAAATATAAAAGCAATAAAAAATAATGTGTTTTCAGAAATACGCTTACCTTTTTTTTTGGATTGATATTTATCGTACCACATCAAAGCATAAGCATTACAATTCATTGCGATTACATAAACATAAAATATATTTTGAAATAATTTCATTAAACTCATTTTACAAAAAAGCCCTTCTGTGATTAAGAAGGGCTCCTTGTAAACTTTAAAAAATTAATAATTAGTTACTCTCTAATACTTTTAATAACTCATCTAATTTAGGAGTTAAGATAATTTCTGTTCTTCTGTTTTTCTTTCTAGCATCAGCAGTTTTTGCTGCATCAATTGAAAAAAACTCACCACGTCCAGCAGAAGTAATTCGTTTTGGATCTGTTTTAGAGTTTTGTAAAATGATTTTGGTTACAGAAGTTGCGCGAATAACACTTAAATCCCAGTTATCTTTAATTTCACCTTTTCCTGCCATTGGAACATCGTCTGTATGACCTTCTACTAAAATATTGATATCAGCATTTTGTTCTAATACTTTAGCTACATTTTTCAATGCCTCTACTCCTTTTGGCTGTACTAAAGTTTTACCACTTTCAAATAATAATGATTCATCCATACTTACATAAACTTTTCCGTTTTTTTGTGTGATGGTTAAACCTTTCCCTTCAAAACCCATTAAAGCATCTTGTAATTTCTTTTTTAAATCAGCGGTTGCTTGATCTTTGCTTTTTAATATAGATTCTAATTCATTAACACGAGCTTCACGTTTTTTTAATTCAGCAGATAAAGCATCTAAATCTTGTTGTTGTTTATTTAAACGTAATTCTAGGGCTTTTAACTCATCTTCTTTTTTCAATAATTGCTCTTGAGTTAATTGTAATTGTCCACTTAATTTTGCATTATCTTTTTCGGAACCAACCAACATGCGATTGTATCTATCTAATAACTGATCATTTACTAAATTTAATTTATCATACTTATTTTGCAACAAACGTAAATTAGTTGCCATAATTGAAGTATCGTGCTGTAACTCTAATATTCCTTTCGCTTGTTTAATTGATTTCTCATTCAATTCCGCATTTTTAGCTTCCGCTTCAGCCGCAGCTTTTTTGGATGAACTCGCTTCCGTTTCACAGGTAGATAATTTAGCTTTAGTTTCCTCCATTAATCGCTGAGGAACACAAGATGTTAAAACTAACAATCCAGCATAAATAGATAATTTAATTACTTTCATTTTAATAGTATTTAAAACAAAATTAATTGTAATAGCATAAAATATGTTACACTTAAATTGTATTTATTAACAAAGAACTTTGTTAATTATTTCGTTATTAAAGCTTTTTCAATGCGAGCTACGACTATTTCCGCTAATTGAGCAAAGTAAGTATTAATAATCTTTGTTGGATTATTGACATTGGAAGGTAAACTAACCTCAGCAGTACCAGAATTAATTTCTCTAGCATCTAAGGTATAAACAGTATAATGCAAAATTATTTTTCTAGATGAAGTACTAGTAACATCTCCTGCCATTCCATTAAGAGCTTTAATATCCAACTCATTAACAAATAAAAACAAATCTGTTTTATATTTCCCCCCTAAATAAGGCACTAAAGTCGCATTTTTTAACTTAGCATTCATAAACCGAGTATCACTATTGCTCTCAACAACCAATTGCCCGCTGTTAATCGCTTTCTCCTCTTTTTCTTTTACTGGAGGCTTGTAATTATCTTGATTTGGAACTTTAAGATATTGATATGATAAATATTGATAGATATCTGCTAAATCTTTTTTTGTTTTAGTGGTATCATCCAACAAATCAACTACGGGCATTTTAGGTTTTAGTTTTTTATAAAACTGTTCGTTTAAACCATCACGCATAGTTGCTTTAATTTGTTTTGCAGAAAGCTTTGTTTCTTTATTAATCATAAAATCAATTTCACTGAGATACATTCTGTTCTCAAAGGGAATAATCATGATTTTATGTTTAGATACGGCTTCTTTACCTGATGGCTTATTGCCAGAACTAATGGTTTTGTCTTGGGCTTGCAAATGAAATGCAAACAAAACAAAACTCAAAAGAATTATAACTTTATGATTTAAATACTTTTTTACCATGAGTAAAGTATAATACAAAAACAATTAAAAGTTACTTAAAGAAATGTACAAAATCATTTAAGTTAGAATACAACATTAAAAACAATAATAAAGCCATACCAACATATTGCGCATAAGTTAACACTTTTACACTTGGCGCTCTACGAGTAATCATTTCATACAATGTGAATACGACATGTCCGCCATCTAAAGCTGGAATTGGCAATAAATTCATAAACGCTAATACAACAGATAAAAAGGCTGTGCGCGTCCAAAAATCTTCCCACACCCATTCATCACCAAACATTTTAGCCATTGATTTGAATCCACCAATATGCTTGTAACCACCTGTACTAGGAGTAAAAATCATTTTAAACTGGCGAACATAAAAATTTAATTTGTCAAATGTCATCATAACGCCTGCTGGAAAAGACTCCAAGAAACCATATTTTTTTCTTTCAATACTAACTATTCCCATTTTCTCTAAATCTTCTTCGGGAACATCGACTAAAACAGCTCCAACCATTGAATTTTGATTCACCTGAACTGGAACTTTAATCACTTGATTATTTCTTTCAACATTCAAAACAACTGACTGATTCTTAAATTGTTTTAATTGAGTTTGAAACTCATCATAATAGGTAATTTTAATAGAATCATTGATTCCAATAATTCTATCATTTGCTTTTATGTCTACATTTTTATTTACTGACTCTGGAGAAAATTGAAAAAAAGCAGGTCGTCTGATATCAATAAAAAAGAATTTTTCATTTGTTGCGATTTGATCTACAAAGTCTTGAGGTAGGGTAATTTCGATTTTTTCACCATTTCTATCTATTTGCACTGTATGCCCTAACAAAATTTCAATTTTTAAATCATTAAAATATTGAATAGGTTTATTATCTACTGATATTATTTTATCTCCTGTTTGAAATCCTACTAGCTTTCCAATTGAATCATTACAAGCTATTCCATCTTTCAAGCTACTCATCGGAGTTTTCTTTTCACCCCAAGTAAATAATATCATGGCATAGATTAAGAATGCTAATAATACATTCACAATAATACCACCTAGCATCACAATTAAACGTTGCCAAGCTGGATGAGCTCTAAATTCCCATGGCTCAGCAGGTTTATTCATTTGCTCTGTATCTAAACTTTCGTCAATCATACCAGCAATTTGAACATAACCACCCATCGGAAACCAACCTATACCATATTCGGTATCTCCCACTTTCTTTTTAAATAAAGCAAAATTTAAAACACCTGGTAATGGGAATAAAAAATCAAAAAACATGTAAAATTTATCCACACGTATTTTAAACATACGCGCCGTTATAAAATGTCCAAACTCATGCAACAAAATCAATAAGCCTAAGCTTGTTATAAATTGTGCTATATTAATAAACGTACCCATACTTATTTTTTAATTAATTCTGTTGTTAGTATTCTTGTTTCTTTATCGCACTGAATATAATCTTCAATGCTTGGTGTTTTAATGAGTGGCATTTTATCCAAAGCATTAGCAATCACATCACTCATTTGTAAAAAGCCTATTTTATCTTCTAAAAAAGCTTGTACCACTATTTCGTTTGCGGCGTTTAATACGCATGGCATATTACCGCCTCTTTCCATTGCTTTAAAAGCCAATGCTAAGTTAGTAAAGGTTTCTGTATCTGGCTTCTCAAATGTGAGCTGTGGATAGTTAAAAAAATCAAAACGAGGAAAATTTGTTTTAATACGGTCAGGATAGGTGAATGCATATTGTATTGGCAGTTTCATGTCAGGCAATCCCATTTGCGCTTTCATACTACCATCTGTAAACTGCACGATACTATGAACGATGCTTTGAGGATGAACAATGACATCAATTTGCTCAGCCTTTAAATTAAACAGCCATTTAGCTTCAATTACTTCTAAACCTTTGTTCATTAAGCTAGCCGAATCAATCGTGATTTTAGCACCCATTACCCAGTTTGGATGTTTTAACGCTTGCGCTTTGGTAACATTTGCTAAAAAAATTCTATCTTTTCCTCTAAATGGTCCGCCGCTAGCGGTTAAATATATTTTTTCAATTTGATTATCAAATTCGCCCACTAAACATTGAAAAATAGCCGAGTGTTCTGAATCTACAGGATATAAATTAACGGCGTTTTCGTACGCTAATTTTGTGACGATATCTCCAGCCACTACTAAAGTTTCTTTATTTGCTAAAGCAATGGCTTTTTTATATTTAATAGCATTAATAGTAGATGCTAAACCTGCATAACCAACTATAGAAGCTAAAACCGTATCAATGGTTTCCATTTCCACAATTTGTTCAATAGATTTTGCTCCAGCAAATACTTTAATGTCATGTTCAAATAAAGCATCTTTTACTTGCTTATATTTACTTTCATCGCCAATTACAACAGCATTGGGTTTAAATTCAATCGCTTGTTTAATTAATAAATCAGCATTTGAATGCGCTACTAAAACCTCTGCTTCAAAATGTTCTGGATTATCTCTGATAACTTCTAAAGCTTGAGTACCAATACTACCTGTACTGCCCATAATGGCAATACGCTTTGGAGCTTTTTCTTGATTTGTATTTTGATTCATTTTAGCCTGTAAAAATGGCGAAAATTTTAGGATTATGGAAATTAAGTTTTTAAAGTAATTAACCGCAAAATAAGCAAAGAAAAGAAGGGTAAAAGTACAAAAGGTATTAAATAAACATTTGCTATTTCGGTTTGTTATGTATTTTTGTTACCTATTATTGAAAACAAAACTCTTGGCGTTCTCTGCGAAAAAACTCAGCGACCTTTGCGTTTAAACCTGAAAGCTCATGAAACATAAAACAGCCATTTTACTTTTACAACTAGGAACACCTGATAGTCCAAAAAAATCGGATGTAAGAAAATATTTAACTCAGTTTTTAAATGACCCTCGTGTTATTGATATTCCTTGGTTAGCAAGAACTTTATTAGTTAATGGCATTATTGTTCCGTTTCGTTCGGGCAATTCATCTAAACTTTACAAGGCTATTTGGGACGAAAAAACAGGTTCTCCGTTATTGAAACATACACTTGATTTACAAAAAAAATTACAAGCATCTGTTGGCGAGGATATAAAAGTGGAAATGGCCATGCGTTACCAAAGCCCTGGTATGGAAAGCGTTTTGGATCGTATGAAAAAAGAAGGCTATCACAAAATTATCGTATTTCCTTTATTTCCTCAGTATGCATCTAGTAGTACTGGAAGTGCCTTACAAGAATTTATGCGCATTGTGAGTAAATGGTGGGTGATACCGGAAATAAAAATGATTAGTCAATATTTTGATAATGATGATTATATCAATTGTATTGTTAACAGAGCAAAGCAACATGATATGACTAAATATGATCACATTATTTTTAGTTACCATGGTTTGCCTGAAAGACAAGTAGACAAAGTATATGAAGACGGGTATTTATGTAAGGATCATCACTGCGAAACAGAATTATCAAATGAAAATTACTACTGCTACAAAGCAGGATGCTATCAAACAACCAAAGCTTTAGTTGAAAAATTAAATATACCAGAAGGTAAATATACTTTGAGTTTCCAAAGTCGTTTAGATAATAAATGGTTAACTCCTTTTAGCGATAAAGTAGTAGAAGAGTTAGCTAAAAAAGGCGCTAAAAATCTCTTAGTGTTTTCACCAGCATTTACGGCTGATTGCTTAGAAACCATTTATGAAATAGGTACTGAGTACCAAGAAATATTTCATGAACACGGTGGCGAAAAAATACAATTAGTAGAAAGTTTAAACAGCGGGGACGATTGGGTAGACACGATTAAAAAAATTACTATCGGATAAAATCTGATACAATACTTTTTTTACTGATTAATTTCTCGGCCAAATTATAAACTGAAATATAGTAGATCCCATTTGATACTTTTTCTAGATCTACTTTTACATTATTGTGCCCTTTTACAATTTCAAGTTTCTTAACATCTATTAATTGTCCTAAAGTATTGTGCACTTGTAATTCAAGAGATTGTTCATGTTGAGAATTTAGGATAACACCTACTTCTTTTGCACCACCATGCGCTATCAGTATTGTACCATTCATTTTTTCACAAGAAGGAATGACGATGACTTTTGATGTAGTTTTAGTTTCGTTATTATCCGTTTGTTTTAATCTAAAATAGTTCATCTCTGAAATTGAAGAGGCCGTATAATAATAACAATGTTTTTGATTAGTTGTCCCACTACCAAAAACATTTGCAATACTTGTATAATTTATTCCATCAATTGAATGCTCAATTGTAAAATAATTATTATCTTTTTCGGCTGCAGTACACCACTCAAGCACAATCTCGTTACTAACGCATTTAGCATCAAAATTAATTAACTCAATAGGTAATGGAGATAATTTAGATGATAAAACCCAGGGACAAAATTTATTTACACCACCAGCAGTAACCGAACCAACTGCTGCTCCGGAAACTGCGGCTGCTCCAAAACCAATGATTAAGTTATCATTTATCCAGCCTGTTCCATCCCAATATTGAGGTCCAATAAAATCAACATTATATGGCGCAGCCAACGTATTTTCTACTCCTCTGTAACTAAAAGTTATATCTGCCGTTATTGGATCGCTGTTAGTAATATCCCACCATCTATCAATAACTACCTCATCACTTCCATCAGGAAAACCTCCATTTGGAGAAAACATATGTAATACAGCAGCGCCTAAATTACTAACTCCTGCCCATGGTAAATTGTTTGCAGCAGCCGTTGCACGTGTTGATACTTCAACATATCCTGCTGAATTTGTCATTGGATTAGTAATATTAAATGTAAAGGGAATATATGAACCCGCTACACCAAAAGGATACACCCTTGATCCACCAATCGTTCGATGATACCATCTAATGATACTTGGATTAAGTGCGGCATTTGTTTCACTAATAATATATCCGCTTGATCGGGTAATTGCACCTGTGGCGCTATTGGTTACATCCATTCTATTAGCATTTAAATCTAATGTAGATGAACCAACCGATAAAATTCCTGTGTAGGTTGCTTGTCCGCCAACCGTTGTTGAGTTTACTGCTAAAGTTTTAACACCGTTTCCAGATAAGGTTAAATTATAAAAAGCAGTAGCAGATGAACCACCTATATTTTGGGCGTTTCCTGCTAAAACAACACCTCCTCCATCAACTGTAAAAGCAACATTAGAAGAATTATTAGTCCAGTTTCCTTCAATAGTTATGGATGATGTTAAACTTGGAGTAATGTTCCCTTGAGTAGGAACTGAAGAAGGCTGACTTAAATAATTACCTGATGAGTTTCCATCAATATACATTTGCGAAGCACCAGCAAAAACAATATAAGCTCCGTTATTAATTAACCCTTGAGAGAAAAAACTCAAAGAGAATAGGGTTAAAATTAACGAACTAAAAATATGTAAAATTTTAATGGTCATTCAATAATGATTACTTATCTTTTTTTAATATTCTAATTTCGTTTTTTAATTCTTCTATTTGTTTTTGTTGCTCTTGTATTGCACGAAATAAAATTGGCGTCATAGATTCCATATCCATATATAATGCAGTTTCTGGCGTTTGTTCATCTGATAATCTTACTTTTGTACCATCAGCAGAGGTCTCATAAGGTGTAGGTAAAATCTTTTCTTTTACTAATGTGGGAAAAATACGCTGAACATCTTGAGATAAAAACCCTATTTTCAATCCTTCAGATATATTATATTCTTTCTTGAATTTGTAAGTTACTGGCTTCATAGCTAAAACTTTGTCTAAAACATTTTCAATAGGCATAATTTCTACCTTTAGCCTTTCATCAGAAACAATCCAAGCAGTACCAGCAGCCTTACCTGCATCTCCAGATCCTGCGCAATATAAAGACCATCCTGTTGCGCTATTATTATATGAATAAACACCATATCCTGTGCCATTTGAAGATCCAGCTACACCAGTATTACCTCCTGGAGTGGTAACTACTGGAACGCCAGAGCCATTTACAGAAGTTGTGCCACCTACTCCATAAGCATTTCCAGTTGGAGTACCAATAACACCTCCATACATACCAAATGAATTTTGAGTGGTGCCATATACACCAATATAATTTTGGCTATATGAGCCAATTCCAGCAGAGCCACCTGTTCCTGTATTACGAATATATAAGCCGTTTCTATTAGCTGATGAATTTTCGATTTGCACTGCACTTGAAGTAAATACCATAGGCACATTAGCAGCAAAATTAGATGTTCTACCAATTAAGACATTTGTGTTTGCTGTTGCAGAGTTATTACCACTAATACTCCCTAAAACAACAACATCGTTACCATCAACTTGAGAAAATGCACCAATGGCCGTTGAATTAGTAAAGGTGTTTGAAGAAACTCCTGAAGAAGAATAACCAATATAGGTGTTATAGCTACCTGATAATTGAGATAAACCATTTGCAGAACCACTTGGAGCGGTGCCTGTATATCCGCTTCCTGCGGCAAAACCCACTGCTGTGTTACATGATCCTGTTGAAGCCGCTAAACCTTGCAATGCTTGATTACCAATTGCAGTGTTACCTATGCTTGTTACCCAATTTGCACCTGCGTTATTACCTAAAAATGTATTTGCACTTCCTGTTGTACTATTTCGCATTGCACCAAAACCTACTCCAACATTATTACCACCTGATGTATTTGCTTTTCCTGCCTGACTTCCAAAAAAAGAATTCCATGTAGATGTATTATTTAATCCCGACTCATATCCAAAAAATGAATTATTATTTGTATTACTTGTTAATCTACCTACTTGAATATTATTTACTTTAAACACCAAATCAACATTATCTATTGTGCCTAAAAAATTAGTTCCAGCAACTGTTCCCGAGTTTCCTAATAAAGCCCAATCTTTACTTCCACTTCCTGAAAAAGCAACCCATTTAGCTCCATCCCAATAATAAAAACCTGGAAAAACAGCATTAGTTCCAGTGCTGGCAGCTGTAGTATTATATACTATCAAAGAAGTTGCTGGAGAAGGTACAGTTACGACATCCGTTGTGGTTGCTAATGCCAAACGTGGAACTAATAAGCCTTTATCCACTGATACAATATCTAGCATGGCGCTTGCCGCAGGAACTGCACCACTATTGTTAATACCTACATTTTGTGCATTAAAATTAATATAAATACATAAAAATATTACGAGGAAATAATTTTTAATTTTCATCTAATCAATGTTTGAATGCTAAAAATACAAAAACTTTACAAAAAATTTACTAATATAAACAGGTATATTATTTGAAATTAACATATAAACAATAATTTATAACACATATGAAAGCAATTTAACGGTTTATAAAAATATTTATAACCTAAACATTTAGCTAAAATCAGATAATTAAAAAAGTGAATTAAATGCGTATTTTCAAAAACCGAATCCTGATATAAAAAAATCATGTTAATCAATTCAATTTCAGAATATTTTAAAATCTACAAATATTTATCAATCTATCAATCAAATGAAAATGTGCATGGCTTTAAAAATGTCATTTATTTATCAAACAAAAAAACAGAAACAACAATTTCAAAAAACACAAATTATATAACATTTACTAACTACGATTATAAAAAACAATTAGAAATATTTAATGATAAAATAAATAACCCTCTACACTTCCCGCATCAATTATTTATTGAAGTTGAAAGAACGATTAATTTAAGCGATATTGATTTTAAAGTTAAAGAACAAGTTCAACAAACAATATATATTAAAGCTACTATATCCAAAGAAGACTATATTAAAAAAGTAAATAATTTAAAACAGCATATACAGCAAGGTGATATTTATGAAATAAATTACTGTATTACATTTGAAGCCCATGATGCTCATATAAATCCACTTGCAATATATCAAAAATTAAACAATATAAGTCACGCTCCTTACTCTGCTTTAGGGAAATTTGACAAACAATATATTATTTCCTCTAGTCCCGAATTGTTTTTAACTAAAAAAGGTAATACACTAACAACAAAACCAATTAAAGGAACTGCTAAACGTGGAAAAACGTCAGAAGAAGATTTCATTTTAAAAAAAGAACTTCAATCTAATTTAAAAGAACGTAACGAAAACATCATGATTGTTGATGTTGCAAGGAATGATTTATCACGCATTGCAAAAAAAGGAACTGTTATAGTTAATAAACTATGTGATATCGAATCATTCCAACAAGTTCATCAAATGGTAAGTACTGTAAGTTGTGAGTTAAAGGATAATTGCACTTTTGATGAAATTATTAAATCTACATTTCCAATGGCTAGTATGACTGGCGCTCCAAAAATTAGAGCTATGCAATTAATAGATGAATTTGAATTGTATAACAGAGGGCCATATTCAGGAGCATTAGGCTACATAGATGAAAATGGTGATTTTGATTTAAATGTTTTGATTAGAAGTATTTTTTATGATGAAGAAAAACGGTATTTAAGTTTTACAGTTGGAAGCGCCATTACTGCTATGTGTAATGCCGAAGATGAATATGAAGAATGTTTATTAAAGGCAAAAGCAATGATGGAAGTACTGAATAATTAATTTACTAAACCATAAATAATTACTTATTACATGTTTTATATTTTGATACAAAACTATAATTGATAATCAAATTTGCCAATAGTAAATATACTCTACAGAATATATAAATACTTAAATTAAAGCAAGAAATATTAAAACAATAACCTGAATTGTTTTTAAATACTAAAACAAAAATAATAATTTTAAAAGAGTTGAAGAAAAAGATGTAAATAGAAAAATTATTAATAAACTAAACCTGTTTCAATGTCGTTTCTAAAAGCGTGTCTATCAACTTCTTTACCTAGAGTATCATAAAATAACCAAAGACTATCTCTTAAATCATTTTTATACCAACCCGAATAATAAAGTTTTCCATTTGGGTGATACACCATGGTTGAACCATGTTTTTTACCTTTATCATAAAAGCAATCACTCCATCTCACACCATTTTCATAAAAGGCCATCCACTCACCATGACGTTTACCAAACCTAAAAAAGCCTGTAAATTTAATCACTCCATTAGAGTACTTATCTATATAATCCCCAGTATAATCTGTATCTGGCGGCTGAATCAAATATTTATTTAACTCATTTACAATGCGCTGAGAATCAGCTTTTGAAATACCGTTTAACGAATCTTGCTTTGCTTGCTCGCTAGAAGAACTACCTCCTTTGCAATTTGAAAACACGAATGCAAAACAAATTAAACTAGCAGTTATTAATATAAATATTTTTTTCATTGTCTTCGTTACTTTTTTCTTTCGATAGAATAATTTACTAATTGTATTAAACTTTGTTTTGAAGGACTATCTGGAACAGAAGCTAATTGATCTAATGCTTTTTCTTTATATTGATGCATGACTTTTTCGGCGTACTGGATGCCACCTTTTTGAATTACAAACTCAATTACTTCCGCTACTTTCTTAGGATCATCATTATGGTTTTTTACGATATTAATGATTTTTCTCTTCTCTAACCAAGTGCTATTACTTAAAGCAAATATTAAAGGCAAAGTCATTTTCTTTTCTTTAATATCTATACCTGTAGGTTTTCCAATAGATGTATCATCACCAAAGTCAAACAAATCATCTTTTATTTGAAAGGCAATTCCTGTATTAATTCCAAACTCTTTAAACTGATTAATTACTTTTTCATCATTTGTTACCGAAGCAACTCCTGCTGCGCAACAAGCTGCAATTAAAGCGGCCGTTTTTTTAGTAATAATTTCAAAATAAATTTCTTCAGATATGTCTAGCTTTCGAGCTTTTTCAATTTGCAACAATTCGCCTTCGCTCATATCACGAACGGCGTTACTTACAATTTTTAATAAATGAAAATCATTATTATCCAGAGATAATAATAACCCGCTTGATAATAAAAAATCGCCAATTAAAACAGCTATTTTATTTTTCCATAAAGCATTCACGCTAAAAAAACCTCGACGCTCGTTACTATCATCAACCACATCATCATGAACTAAAGTAGCTGTGTGAAGCAATTCAATTAAAGAGGCTGCTCTATATGTACTTTCGTTTATTTCTCCAGCACTTTGTGCACTTAAAAAAACAAACATGGGGCGCATTTGCTTCCCTTTACGTTTTACAATATAATTGGTTATTTTATCTAATAAAGGCACGCTACTTTTCATCGACTGTTTGAACTTAACTTCAAACTCGTCCATGTGCTTGTTAATTGGCGCTTTTATTTGATCAACGATATTGCTCACTATAAAAAAGTAGCGTAAATATATGGTTTAAAACATTGATTTTATAATACTTCTGTTGTTATTTACATTTATTAGGATTCTTAATGACAAAAAAAATCCTCCCATTTCTGAGAGGATTTTTAAGCAATTTAAAAAGTTTAACCCTTAATTATACCCTAGTCAATTGCCTTTATCTTAATTTAAATTAATCGCGGGAATTTTTCCTTCTTTAATTAAATTGATTGTTTTTTGTTTATGATCTTCGAAACTACCAAATGCTAATGCATCTAACATTTCTGAACGAGACATATTTGGATTACCAAATTGTTTTTTAATGTCTTCCGAACAACGATCAACGTATTTTTCAAATTTATTAGGAGCCCATAAATAATCTTTTTTTATAGCTTCTTTTTCAATTTTAAATTCTTCTGGTAAACCACCTTCGATTTTTGATTTAATATCTAAACCTTCATAAGATTTTGGTAATTGACGGTTGTCAAACAAAAATGGTTTAGAAATCATAATCACATGTTTCTTTCTTTTAGGGTCTATCATTGATAAACCTTCAATTCTAAGTCCCTTTTTCTTAAGAGAACCGAATTTACTTTCAAAGCTTTTTAAAATCTCAAACATGGCGGTATAGTTACAGTTATTAACAAAGGTAATTGCAAAATTGTTAATAAACTAACTTATTAGACGAATAAGCCAAAATAACCCTACCAAAAAATGTTCAAAATATGTTTCTTACGTGTTAATTACACGTTAAAAAGAGGTTAATTTTAATTATAAATAATTGAATATCAATATTTTATAATTAAAAAATGAAGTTGTTTAAAACCTAAACTTTTTTAATTCAAAACCGGGGCACTTTTTTGAGTTCCAAAGTCCAAAATTCGATCAATAAAACTATAAGGTTTATATCCGTTAATAGCTGCTTGATGATAAATGCAAGTGGCTGGCGTCATTCCAGGTAACGAGTTGACTTCTATGAAGATAACTTCCACATGATTGACATCAAAAATTCTAACAAACGCATCAATTCGGCAATATCCAACGATATTTAACACCTTAGCCGCTGCTCCTAAAGTCTCTTTTACTTTATTAGAAATCAACTGTCTTTCTTTTTCATCTCTCGAATAACGAGCTGGCGTTATATTTTGTCCTTGGCCTGCCAAAAATTTCTCTTCTAGACTTAATATTTCGCCACTTGCTAAGGCTTCAGATGCTTCAAACACCTCATACTCCACTTCGCCTTTTGCGTTCAACTTAGTTAACATACCGCCTGTAATTTCTAAGAAATGCTTTGCGCCATTTTTACTAATCAACTCCTCAACCAATAATACTTGCTTTTGAGGAAATTCTTCTTTATCCTTAATGTGCAATATTTCTGCTGACTTAGCATCAAAAGCTTCCGAACTTCTAAATATCAAAGTGGCGAACGCTTCAAACTCTTCAAAACTCTTAATCATTTTCACCGCACTGCTGCATCCATCATCTACTGGTTTTGCAATTAATGGATACACGTAGTCGTTTTGTAAAGTTTGTTTAATCTTATCTTTGTTATTCTTCCATTCCTCATTGGTAATTAAACAATGTTTAGCTGCCAAGAAACCATGCTTCATTAAAATTTCATTAGTTCTAAATTTATCAATAGTAATCGAAGAACTTTCTTTTCCTGAACCATTATAAGTTAAACCAACTACTTCTAATTTTTCTTGAATAGCACCGTCTTCTCCTGGTCTGCCATGTAAAGCAATAAATACTTGTTTTACTTCTTTAGCTAAATCAGCGTAACATAATTGTTTTGGTGCAATTAAATTATTTGGAGAACCATATTTATCAGTGATTGTTTTACACTCGGTAATAATTTGTTTAACTACTGGATGTATTTTCCAATTATTGATTTTATCTTTAATATCATCTGCATTATCTTTTAATAAAGCATTGATAGGAATTTGATACATTAAATGATTAGCATTATCGCCAGTTAAAAATACTGGTATTGGCGCATACTTTTCGGACGACGCCAATTTTTCAAAAATATTTCTTCCGCTTTCTACAGAGATATGCCGCTCTGACGAATAACCGCCTAAAATAACTGCTACCGGAATTTTATTATTGATTGCATTTTTCTCGTTATGCAAAAATGTATCTAATTTATTTAATAACGGTTCGTAAACTGATGCACCCTTACTATTTTTAATTCGTTTACTTAATGAAGTACGAATAATATATGTTAAAAATTGAGAAGGCGTTAAACCAATTTCTGCCGCTTGATGAAAAAAGAATGATGATGGCATCATACCAGAAGTAGTATTGGGGTCATTCAAAAACACCTTTCCATCTGTGCTTAAAAAACCATCTATACGAGCATATACATCAAAACATAATTCAGAAAATAAACGCTCACATTCTTTTCTAATGGCATTGATTTGTTCGTCGGTTGCTTCGATAGGTGTGATCTTACGAGATAAGCCTGGTAAATATTTACTACGATAATCAAATAATTCTTTTCCTTTTCTAATCTCTGTTGGAGGCAATGCAATTGCCACATTATTAGAATCTGTATCTTCTAACACGATGCAAGAAAATTCTTTTCCTTCAATAAATCCTTCTACAATCACTGTACTTTCCCCATCTAATGCCTGTAAAACAACATTAGTCGTATCATTACAATGTATATTTAAAAAATCAATTAACTCGTATTGATTGTAAAAAACAACTTCACTTCCTTCGACTCCGCTCAGGCTGACATTAATTTTCAATGGCATACCAATACCTTCACGGATATCAGAAACATTTCGGATGTAATCGATTTTAGCAGATGCAGACAAAGATTGCCAATAAGTGCCGTCAATCCATTTCAGGAATAATCCTTTTTCTATTGCTGATATAAATAATAATTCAGCTTCTGTATTTAAAATAGAAATACCAATAGACGAACCTTGATTGGCAGGCTTAATAACCATTGGAAAGCCAATCTCCGCTTTTGCTTTTTCCCAAACACCTTTTACATTTCCATTAATCCAATCTGTTCTATCAATCGTGAAAAATTTAGGGCTATTAAACCCTGCATTCACCATTAATTTTTTCTGAACACTTTTATCAATACCTATAGCACTTGGTAATATTCCACTTCCTGAATAAGGAATGTGCAAATATTCTAGTAAACCTTGTATACGGCCATCTTCGCCATAAGGACCATGTAATGCTAAAAAAGCGAAATCAATTAAAGATGATAATTCATGTGCTAAAACTTTTTTTCCAATTTTAGAAATCAATTCATCTTGTTGATGAACTGATAAAGCACCTAAATTTTCAGCGTAATATTGAAAATCAGTATTAGTAGCAGGAATAAATTCAACTGGAGGATAAAAATCTCTGATTGTTCCTTTGTAAACAAAGTTCCAATCTAACAACACAAAATTGCCAAAGGAATCAACGAATAAAGGAATAGCTTCAAAAATAGATTTATTTAAATTATCATAAACGGTTCTTCCACCTGCAAACGAAATTTCACGTTCTTTTGAACGACCACCAAATAGAATTCCAACTTTAATTTTAGACATATTAATCTTAGTTATGAATTATGGGTGTTGAGTTATGAATTATCAAGCCCATAAATTGAAGTCTAAAGTTAATACAGAGAAAAGGGATTTCTTCTTATTGACGGAGAAACTATGAACTAAAGAATGTTAAATAACTCCTTCCCCTTTCAGAAGGTATATTTAAAAACACTCTCCAATAGTGAAATAAAATCCACGATTATTATTATCCGAGTATCCATAATCTACCCGCAAATTCAGGTTTTCTTTCTCTAAAATGGTTAAACGAAGTCCGCCGCCAAAACTGGCTTTTAAAGAGCCCGTGTTTATATTTATTGGTTTATCATACACATCACCTACTCCGCCAAACACACAAGCACTTATTTTCCAATAAATATGCGCTCGATATTCGACAATTGCTGAATACATAGAATTGTCTCTAAAACGACCTTGATAAAAACCCCTTAAATTTCCAGCACCACCTAAATTTGCTAATGATCGAAATGGAGTTTGTCCAAACGTAGAGTAATTATACAATTGACAAGCTAAAATTTGACCTTTGAATAATTGCTTAAATAAGCGCACTTCGGTAGTCCATTTATTGAATGAATAAGTTGAGGCTAACTCTTTATTGTAAGTTGAAAATTGAGTTTGTAAAAAAACACCTTTAGTTGGCCAAAAGGTTGAATTACGGGTATCATAACTTGCTGTAACGCCAATTCCTACCTCATTATAACTTGTTTTTCCGTAAAAGGAAAGTGAATCCATCAAACCTCCTTTAGCATATTGTATTCTAAACACATTTTGATAATCTGCTAAAATTCCGAAAAAAGTATGTTTAAAAAATTTATGTTTAATATGAGGAGATACGACTACATTCTCAAATACATAACGTTCAACATCTGTATTTTTTGAATTTTGACCTATTCCCCAAAAATTATCAGGAAAATAGCTATGAGATGAATTGAAATATAAAATATACTTCTCTTTAGGGAAATAAATGGTTGCATCTATACCCTGAATATTTTGCTGACGTTGAGAAAAAATCCCTAAAGCAGTAATCACTGAAGTTCTGGTTAAAGAATCATTTTTGTATGTCGTTTTAAAATTAACGGAAGCTGAAAGTCCATAAGCCCATCCAGTTTCAGGGGTTTTAAATAAAATAGGAATAGCTAAATAATTAACACGTCTAGAGGTATCCATCCTAAATTGTGCTTTTAGCAATACAGGAAAACAAAAAATAAATATGAAAATTTTTAACTGCAAATAACTCTATTAAAGATTATTAAAATAATAATTTTCTTAATCCAATTAACAAAAAAAAAAATAAGGTGTAAAAAATAAAAAATACAGGGATAAAATTAATTAAATTCACTACTAACATAACGGCCATAATTAATAATTGAAAGCCTAAGCCATAAATTGAAACTATTGTCATGAACCAATTAGGGAACTTCTCGCATTTATAAGCTTCTTTATCTAACAAATGAATAACACGATCAAAAAGCCCATAAAATAGAACATAAATAACATATAAAACATTCACAGATTTTTGTGATTCACCTAATAAAGCTTTAGGTGTTTTGTACTCAAAAATTTTACTTGTAGAATCTCCATCTACTGATTTGTTTCTCAAAATCACGTAATAATAATTATACAAAGTACCCTGCAATTGCAAACATAAAAAGGCTATAAGTGTTATAAAAAAACTTGCTTTAGAAACATAACAAATAGCCATCAGGAATAAAAAATTGAGAACAATATCAAACACACTATCTAAATATCTGCCAATGTAAGATGGTTTTTGATTTAATCTGGCCAATTCTCCATCAGCAGCATCAATACACGACTTGAGAATTATAAAAAAACTTGCTAAATTATAGCTTCCTTTTAAAATACAAAAAACTGCTAACAACCCAGAAATACCAAATAGCAAAGTAACATGTATAGGTGTGAAACGTGTGTTTTTTAATTTATTGGCAAAAAAAATAGCTGGTGGTCTTGCATAATCTGATAAATCTAAAAATTTATCTTGGGCATTAAGTTTTGACATTTAAAAACAAGTGCATAATAACTGGACAATATAGTCGAAGGATTAAAGTTACAATAATTTACGAAGGAATAATTTATTTAACAAAGAGCTAATGTACTTTGCTATTGAAAAAAATCAATAATTGATAAGTAATTAAAGCATCCATTTCACAATAATCAATCAGTTGTTGCTTAATATGTTCAGACTCAATCGCATTTTGTTCTAACAAACTTTCATAAATATACATAGCACTGATACCAGATTGTATGTCTAAATTATTAAAACCGGCATCTTGATTTACCAATGGAGCAATACTTTTTAAAGTGAAATTACCTTTCATTTCAGGATGATAGTAATTGCCTTTTCGGATAGGTTCAGCCAAATCAACAATTTTATTTTTTAAATCCGCAATATCATTTCTGTATTCGGGATATAATTCAACCAACTGATTCAACACTGTTTCTTCTAATGATTTATCAAACATTAAAATAGAATTGAATTGTTTGGTCTCAGCTAAAATTCGTTCTAAAAAATCTTTTCTTAAATCTTCTTCGATGGGTTTAAAATAGCTGTAATTTTTTATTTCTCCATTTTCTTCCGAAATCATTGAAAACAAAAATGGTATTTGCTGAAAAGGCTTAGTTCCATTATAATAAGGAATAGCAGGCATCCATACTTCAATATCTAAACTACAAATGGGTTGCTTTATATTTGAAACAAATGCTTTGACTTCCTCTTTAAAAATCTGTTCTTTTTGTTCAATCGCTGCTTTTACCTGAATTTTTATTTCTTTATGCTCAATGGTGTTAATATCAATTTCATCAATACGCTTAATGTTTTGATCATACAACTCAAACATAGCCTGTTTAGTTAATTTACCAAGAGTTAAAACAGAATTAGGCTCATTGATGTTTTTCCAACAAGTTCCTAAAAAATCACATTCGTATGGCTGAAAACAATGAGCTCCAATTTTAATATCAGGAATTTTATTTTGTTCTAAAGTTTGTTTGGCTATCTGTGTTTTATGAGAAAAGTAGTCTACATTTTTGATGGCATCTTTCATGACAGAAGTTGTTTTAAATAACTTCGTAATATCTAATTCGCCATCCAAAACATATTTAGGATTCATGGTTAGTAAATTAAAATCTACTAAATCAGGTAAGCAGTTTTTAATAACATAGTATTGAAAACAAGCATCTTTTACATACGTATCCGTAATTTTTAATGAACTTTTTACTTCGTAAGCTATCCATTTATCTTCATGTTTGTGAAGAATGTCAACCATCACTAATAAATCATCATAGATGAAAGTAGCTTCGTAAATGGTTTTGGTGCCTTGCGCAATTAAATGTTTTGTTTTTTCGGCAAATAATTGTTGATCTCTTTTTTCACCAGTTGTTACATCAATTCCGCCTGCAAATAATTGTTGCGCAAAAATACCAACGTCGGTACCTCTCTTAAAAATCAATTGTTTTTCTTTTGACAAAGAATCACGTAAGTAGTAATGATTTTTATATAAATAAAAATGCTTTAAACACTGTTCTGCTTTAATAAAAGCTGATTTACTAATTGGTGAACTCATAAACACTTAGTAATACTGTTCCAAAGCAGGTCTGCAGATTTATCCCAAGAAAATAAATTTTTTCTCTCTTTTCCTTTTTGTATGAGTTGATTTCGAAGCGAAGGATTATTAAACAACTCCAACATTCCATTACTAATGCTATTTACTTCAAAGGGATTGACTAATAATCCTGAATCTCCAGCTATTTCGGGCATACTGGTTGTATTACTACAAATAACAGGCGTTTCGCATTGTAAAGCTTCCACAATAGGAATACCAAAACCCTCAAAATATGGAACAAAAGCCAACGCAAAAGCACTGGCCATAATTTTCTCTAATTCTTCTTGCGGTTGTCGGCCTGTAAAAATAATATCATTTTTAAATTTAGATTTATCTATGACTCGTTTTACATCGCCTTCGCTAGAATAAACGGCACCTACTAACACTAATTTATAATCAGATTTTGACTGCTCTTTAAATACATCAAAAGCTGCAATTAAACGATTTAAATTTTTACGTGGACTTTGAGAACCAACAAATAAAAAATAAGGCTTTCCTTGAGAAAATTTTTCTCTAATAATTTGTTGCAAGGGATCTGATAATGGAGTAAAACCTTCATTAATTCCATTATACACCACATCAATTTTATTAGAATCAATATGATAATTTTTTGAAATATCGTTTTTACTATATTCAGAAACAGTTGCAATACGAGTACCTAATTTTGCGTACTTCGGAAAAAAGTGATTATAATATTTACTCGTTAAAGGCTTTAAGTCTTGAGGATTATGTAAAAAATTAATATCGTGAATAACTGGTAATTGTTTGCATTTAGCCCCGGGTGATAAAAAACCATCGGGCGATAAAAACAAATCAGGATTCATACGATTTAATAAATTTTTAACCGATAAATGAAACCAAGTATAATATAAAAATGGATGGCGCGCTTGGGGACCAAGAACCAAAGGTGTTATATTATCCGAAAAAACAAATTCCTCATTATAGTCTCTATCAAACAAAAAAACAAAATGAACATCTGGATTATTTTGAGTTATACGCTTCAGCGTTTGATAACTAAACCATCCGATTCCATCTAATTTGTTTTGAATTAAGAGACGAGTATTAACTACTATTTGCAACTGATTATTTTACTGCAAAATAAGGGAAATTTTAAACTAAAAAAATTGATTTGTCTATTTTATTTAAAGATTAAAGTCATACTAAACTAATACCAATGGAATATCAATTTTATGCCTTACACTTTCAACAGTAGTTCCAAATAAAATATCCTTAAAAGTGGTGTGACCATGCGTTCCCATCACTAATACATCGCAACTATCCACTAACTTAGGAATAATTGATTTAGGACTTCCAAAGCCTAATTTCACTTCACAATGATAGCCTTGATCTAGCAATTGATTTTTATAGGCTAATAAATTAGCGCTATCTTCTGTTCTTTCATGGTCGTTCGTATCTTCTCCATACATAACTGCATTAGTACTTTCGAGAATATGTATCAAAACATAATGTGCTTGTTTACCACCAAGCATCAAAGCTTTGTTTATAGCTTTATTATCACTCGCACTAAAATCAACTGTAATAGCTATAGATGAATAGGGCTTTGGTGTTTCAAAATTAATTTTAGCAACGTCTCCGTGAAATTGCGAGGAAACTTGCTGCTTAGCCTTTTTAAATAAGGGTTCAAAGGTTATAAATAATAAAATACCTAAACATAATATCATAAAAGGAATCACAATAAACCCGATTAATGTTGCATATTCAGATTCTTGTAACCATTCTTTTACTTTATTAAACAACATTTGACAGTTTAAAAACACAATCACTGATACTGAAATCCAAGAAGCAATTTTTTGCCATAAAGGAATGACAAATTCACCCATTCGTTTTTTATTACTTACGAAATGAATTAATGGAATGATAGCAAAGCCTAATTGTAAACTTAATATAACCTGACTCAATACCAATAAATCACCCGTTTTATCTTCTCCTAAAAAATAAATCGTTAAAAACGCTGGGACGATTGCAATTAAACGTGTCAGCAATCTTCTAATCCAAGGTTGAAGGCGAAGATTTAAATAACCTTCCATAATAATTTGTCCGGCTAGTGTTCCTGTAATCGTAGAGCTTTGTCCTGCAGCAATTAAAGCAATCGCAAATAATAAAGGTGCTAATGTGCTTCCTAACATAGGCGCCATCATTTTATGAGCATCTTGTATTTCGGTAACTTCAACTCCTGTATTAAAAAATGTGGTGGCTGCAATAATTAAAATAGCTGCATTTACAAACAAGGCTAAATTTAAAGCAACCGCACTATCTATGATATTAAATCGAATAGCTTTCTTTATTTCAACGGGAGTTCGCTCAAATTGCCGCGTTTGAACTAAAGAAGAATGCAAATATAAATTATGAGGCATTACCGTTGCGCCAATAATACCGATAGCAATATATAAAGCATTTTCGTTTGTAAACCCAGGTATTAATCCTTTTGATATTTCAATCACATCAGGCTTTGCAATGAGCAATTGAATAAAAAATGACACGCCAATAATGGCTACTAAAGAAATAATAAAAGCTTCAAGCTTTCTAATACCTGAGTTCAATAAAAATAATAACACAAAACTATCTAACACGGTGATGCAAACACCTCCTAAAATGGAAATGGAAGGGAACAATAAATGAATACCGATTGCCATACCAACTACTTCCGCCAAATCACAAGCGGCAATAGCAATTTCGGCTAACACATATAAAAAATAATTTATAAATTTTGAATAATGATCTTTAGAAGCTTGTGCTAAATCTCTGCCAGAAACAACGCCCAAACGAATACAATGACTTTGCAGTAATAGAGCAATTAAATTACTCATTACCAAAACCCAAATTAAACTATAACCATATTTACTTCCGCCTTCAATATCAGTAGCCCAATTACCAGGGTCCATATAACCAACACTAATCATATAAGCTGGTCCAATAAAAGCCAATAATTTTTTAAATCCTCCTTTACTGGACGTATTTACGGAAGCATTGACTTCATCTAGTGATTTATGATTGTTAGTAGTCAAGTTTTAAAATTATTTCCTTAACTCAAAATTAGCTCCTAAATAAACACGACGAACCATTTCATCGTTTGCTAAATCTTCGGCAGAGCCAGATTTAATAACCTCTCCAGCATACAATAAATAAGTTCTATCAGTGATGTTTAATGTTTCGTGTACATTATGATCGGTAATTAAAATACCTATATTTTTATCTTTCAATTTACGAACCACACTTTGTATATCTTCAACAGCAATGGGATCAACACCTGCAAATGGCTCATCTAATAAAATAAATTTAGGGTCAGTTGCTAATGCTCGCGCAATCTCTGTCCTTCTTCGTTCTCCACCCGAAAGTTGATCTCCTAAATTTTTACGAACGTGGTGCAAAGCAAATTCATCCAATAAACTCTCTACTTTATAATCTTGCTCTGCTTTAGTCAATTTAGTCATTTCTAAAACAGCCCTTAAATTATCTTCAATACTTAGTTTTCTAAATACCGAGGCTTCTTGGGGCAAATAACCTACTCCAAGCTGCGCTCTTTTATACATCGGTTCGTTGGTAATATCTCTATCATCTAAAAAAATTTTTCCTGAGTTTGGTTTAACCATCCCAACAATCATATAAAATGAAGTTGTTTTACCTGCACCATTTGGGCCAAGTAATCCAACAATTTCACCTTGAGCTACCTGAACGCTCACGTTATTGGCTACTGTTCTGTTTTTATATTTTTTTACTAAATTTTCTGAACGAAGAATCATGTGTTTAAACTAATATATCTATCAAATATACCAAAGATACTTGAGGTAAAATTATAAAAAATGTGAATGCATTATTAAAGTTTTTTGGGACACCAAAAACTTTTTTTTGGAAAGTATTTGTAATAATAAATTTAAATAGCTTTTAAAACATTAGCTGAAAGCCAAATTTAACACCAAAATTATCAATAGCTCTTGAGCTTAAATAGGTTGAGCGCCATAAAGCATCTACTCTAAAAACTTTAAAAATATTTTCTATACCGGCACTTACTTCTACATATGGTTCATTACCTAGTGAACTCAATGTTGTTGGGAAAATCAGGGTTCTTCTGTTCTTTTCATTAACACTGCCCCAAAGTGCTTTTGCAGTAATCACCTCTCTCCATTTTAATTTTTTAATTAAAGGAATTTTATTAAACAATAATCCTTCAAAATGATGAAACATTCCAACGGAAGCATACTGATCACTTGCAAATTCATAATACTTCATCATATTAAACGACATATAATCATATACATAGGTTTCATTACCTCCATGTAATTCCATTAATGGATAAGGCACAGCTCCAAAAATTTTACCAACTTCGGCTGTATAATCTGTGTATCCTAACAAAGAAATTAAGCGAATTCTATCACTTAAATTAAATACTACCTTTTGATAATCGTATTCTCCTCTGAATGCATTTTGCAATGATTTGGCATAATTAAATTGCAATACAGGCCATTTGGTTCCTAAACTAATTCGTGTAAAATCACCACTAATAAATTTTTCTTTATAGGCAAAACGAACATTTAACCTTACCTCTGTATTTTTAATATTTTCTTTCGTCGCAATACTACCATCATTTTTATAATATTTATATGCATTAGCTAATAATGGCGTTATCGTTCTTCCCGCAAGAGTTAATTTAGACGTTAAACCGTCCACCCATTCCCTTTCATACCAAGCAAAAGTTTGATCCACACGTGTTAAGTTAGTTAAAGGACTAGTTCTAAATAATGACGCGAATATATTATCCTGTGAAAAACCATTTTGACTTTGACCTAAAATTTCATAGTCACTTTTATAAGTCATACCAATTAATTGACGGTGTGGTTTTTTAGAAATAAAACTCTTAAATCCGAGACTATATTTAAATTTCTCATCATTAAATCCATAAGCCACATAGCCTTGCAATTCATACCAGCGACTAAATTTGCTACTTGTTCTTCCGCCAAAACGCACACGAGTTCCTTCAATTTTATTATAACTAATAAGATTAAAATAAGGACCTATTTCAAAATTGTTTACCACTTTATAACCCGAAACAAAAATGGTAAAAATATCCACCCATGTTTTATAAACAGGTAAAGTTTTAATCGTATCAATCATATGATAGATTTTCTTTTCTCTAATGGATAAACTATCATGCCGATTGGTATTCCAAAATTCATCAGATTGTTTTAAGGCATCATCTTCAACTATAATTTTATCACCAAACTCATAAAATTTTGTATCCTTAGGTTCATTAATTATAAAATTTTTGTAAGAAGTAGTTTTTCGTCCATAAATTCCTACCTGATTTTTATTCATTGCAAAATCAATCACCAATCTATCTTTACTTAGCATCCATGCACTATCTACTTTGGTAAATTCCTGAACCACATTAGCTGCGTTTATAAAATTAATATTAGCATCTTTGGGTATACTCATCTCTAAACGCTTTACCGCCCAAGTGGTGTCTGCAATCCACATATTACCACTAAAACATAATTCCTGTGGACGTTTAGATTTAAAACGAATATGATAACAACGAGTATTACCAATAAACAAACTATCTTCTAAATAATATTTATAGTAAAAAAAGCCGTTATCCGAAATAGGGCTAACAAAATCTTTCCCAAATACTAAAATATTATCATCGTAAATATTAATATTCTGATACATATCTCCCATTACGGAAGTAATACTTGTGTTTTCTATCCCAGTAATTTTATTGGCCCTAATCACTTCTTTTTTTAATGATGGATCGCTACGATAATAAACATCAGAAATGGCTTCGGTTATAAATATTGGAAGTGAAGGTTTTTCACCAGAGTTGAGGCTATCTACATTATCAAATACAAATTGAATAGGCTTAAATATTTTTCTTTCTCGCATTTCTTTAGGTATGCGATTTAAATCAAACTCTACCTTATTATAAGTTTCGTATTGATAGGCATCTAGTTTACGTTTATTATTAAACTCCTTATGAGAAATAACATTTCTTATAATACGATGCGCTGGATTTTCTCCCGCTTTTACAACAACTTCAAGTAAATTAACCCCTTCTAAAACCATTGGCATATTAACCGTTTGATTCTCACCCCGCTTAATGGCTCTTGTTAGCTTTTTATAACTCACGTAAGAAGCCACGATAGAATCTCCTAATTTAGAAGTAGTTATAGAGAAATTTCCGTCAAAATCGGTACTGGTTCCAACTGTAGTGCCTTTTATTAATACAGGTACAAATGGCAATGGCTCTCTTGATTCAGCATCAAACACTTTACCAGTAATGATATAACTTTGAGCATAGCAATCTATACCAAAGAAGACAAGTAACAAAAAAAAGTAAAAATGTAATTTCTTAGCCATTAATTTTAATGAACTTAAAAGTAACACTTATTAATAAATAGTTCAACTTTATTTTAGAAAATTTGTTATACTTGAACTAGCATTATATATGGAAAAATACGACGTTGTTATAATAGGAAGTGGCTTAGGTGGATTATGCACGGCATACATTTTAGCTAAACATGGTAAAAAAGTTTGTGTGCTTGAAAAAAACAGACAAATTGGAGGTTCGTTACAAATTTACAGTAGGGATAAAACTATTTTTGAAACTGGTGTACATTATATAGGTGGCCTAGATGAAGGGCAAAACCTAAATCGCTATTTTAAATACTTCAATATTATGAATGATTTAAAATTGCAAAAATTAAATGAAAATGCATTTGACGTTATATCTTTTGAAGGTGACGAACAATTATATCCCCACGCGCAAGGTTACGATAATTTTATTGAACAATTAGCTGCTATTTTTCCTCATGAAAGAGAAGCACTAAAAATATACATTCAAAAAGTAAGAGAAGCATGTGCAGATTTTCCAATGTATAATTTGTCAAACGATAAAAAAGATTTCACCAATGCATGGCATTTGCAAGTTGACTCTCAAACCTATATCAACTCACTTTTTAAAGACGAAAAATTACAAAAAGTTATTGGTGGCAACAATATGCTTTACGCTGGTGTTGCAGGAAAATCACCATTTTATGTACATGCACTAGTTGTAAATTCTTATATCGAAAGTTCTTATCGCTGCATTGATGGTAGTTCTCAAATTGCAAGAATAATGAGTCACAATATTAAAGAAATGGGTGGTGAAATTTTAAATTATCATGAAGCTACTCGTTTTATTTTTAATGGAGACACTATTGAATCTGTTGAACTAGAAAATGGTGAACGAATTGAAGGAAAAACTTTTGTATCTGCTATTGATTTAAGTAAAACCATTGATATGGTTGAAGGTCCTCAATTACGAACAGCTTACAAAAATCGTTTGAAGAGTTTAGAAAATACAGTATCTGCTTTTTTACTAAACGTTGTATTAAAACCAGAATCATTTCCGCATTTAGATCATAATATCTACCATTTAATTAATCATGATGTGTGGGCTGGTCCGTTTTACGATGAAAAAAAATGGCCCGAATCGGTTGCTATATTTGGTAATACAAATTCAAAACATCCTAATTTTACTGAAAATTTTACCGCTATGGGTTATATGCGCCATGAGGAATGTGCTAAGTGGTGGGATACAAAAAGTATAATTCCTAATAATGTCAATTACAGAGGGGATGATTACGAAGCATTTAAAATAGAAAAATCTGAGAAATTATTAGATGCGATTGAAAAACGAATCCCTGGAATTAGATCTAAAGTAAAATCATATACAAGTGCCACTCCTATTACCTACAGAGATTATATAGGAAGCAGAGATGGATCTTTATACGGTGCCATTAAAGATTATAAAGAACCTTTAAAAACTTTTATTACTCCTAGAACAAAAGTGAGTAATTTATTTTTAACTGGACAAAATTTAAACTTACATGGTGTACTCGGCGTAACCGTTAGTTCGGTTGTAACTTGTACAGAAATACTAGGAGATCCCGAATTAATAACTAAAATAAAACAAGCATCATAACTTATAACTCTAAATATGTTAACTCTAACTCCATCCGAATTAAACGTTCCTCAATTACATCAATATTTATTAGGTGCTATTGGCCCACGTCCAATTTGTTTTGCCAGCACGGTTGATGCGCAAGGCAACCATAATGTAGCGCCATTTAGTTTTTTTAATGTATTTAGTGCAAAACCTCCTATTGCTATTTTTTCTCCAAACTTAAGCGGTAGAACCGGACAAGCAAAAGACACACATTTAAATATTAAAGAAGTTCCTGAATGTGTGATTAATATTGTGAACTACAACATGGTTCATCAAATGAGTTTGGCAAGTAGTCCGTTTCCAAAAGGGGTAAGTGAATTTGAAAAAGCAGGCTTCACTCCCATTGCATCAGACTTAGTAAAACCAATGCGAGTAAAAGAAAGTCCAGTACAACTAGAATGTAAAGTATTTGAATTAAAAGAAATTGGCAATTGTAATTTAGTGATGTGTGAAATTGTGAAAATTCATATCGACGAATCGGTGTTGAATGAACAAAACATGATTGACCAACAAAAAATTGATTTAGTAGCTCGTATGGGTGGCAATTGGTATTGCCGTGCGCATGGAGATGCTTTATTTGAAATTGAAAAACCTATCACCACTATTGGAGTTGGCTTTGACAATATTCCAACTGCCATTAAATCAAGTACTGTGTTAACAGGAAATAATTTAGGGCAATTAGGAAATATTGAAGTATTACCAACAATCGAGGAAATTAAAGAACACAACCAAACGATTTCTAAGACTTTTGGCAGTGAAACTGAGAAACACCAATACGCTAAAACTTTATTAGAAGCTAATAAAGTGAAAGAAGCTTGGTGTGTTTTATTAGCCTAATACTTAATTTAGACTAAACACGTACAATATACCCAGAGTTGGGTATAGCTTAAGTAAAATAAATAAGCTAATTTTATTATACCATAAACTAAAAATAAAAGTCATGACAAAAAATCTGTTTATTATTTCAGTCTTATTCTTTACACTTTCATCACAATTAAAGGCTAAAGTTGGACCATTATTTAAAAAGGAAGCTCCTGTTTTTCTTGCTAAAAAGAAAACCACATTTATGAAAGATGATGCTCCTGTAAGTTCACCAAAAAATGTTATTAAATTAAATTTAACTCAATTAGCGCTTACAAATATTTCTATTCAGTACGAGCGAGCATTTCATAAAAACTTTTCAGCGGCATTAGGTGTGAGTTATTTATTTCCAAGACAGATACCTTCACAAATTTTCACTCCTTCTGAAAATGGTTCTGGTTACCAATTACCAAAATTTGGTGGATGGTCGGTTACACCAGAAATTCGTTTTTATCCAGGCAAAAAAGTAAAACACACCGCTCCTCATGGATTTTACTTAGCGCCATATTTTAGATATTCAAAATATACTTTAAACAGTGATTATGTAGATGTTGATTCAATTACGGGAGTTCGTAATAATTATGATGTAAAAGCATCTTATTCTGGATTTACTGGAGGTTTAATGATTGGGTCTCAATGGTTAATTGGCAAACATTTTTCGATCGATTGGTGGATTTTAGGTGGTGGATACGGAAAAGCTAAATTTAAAATTAACGCTGTATCAACTGATGGCAACGTTTATATGACACCACAAGAACAAGAAGATCTTAAAAATGATATTAGAGATAATACTAATGAACTTGGAAGTTTTGGAAATGGAGATGTGAGTGTTGAAACCACTCCTAATTCGGCAACAGCTAACGTTACAGGTTTATCAATGATTAGTATAAGAGGATTTGGTTTAACATTAGGTTTTAGCTTTTAATTGGCTTGACTAAATAAATAATTTAATAGACCCTTTTTTTAAGGGTCTTTTTTTTATCAAAAAATAAATAAAACTGTGAATGAAATTGATTTTAATTAGATTTAAAACTGACATTTATCAGGGTACTAAATAAATACCTTAAATATATTTGTTATATAACTAAAAAACTTTACCGTCATGCAAAAACACGATTTATTACACGAATTTCCTGAAATGAAAGATAAAATCCATGAGTTAAAAACTACTGATAATCATTTCAGAAAGCAATTTGACGAATACCACGAAGTGGATCACCAAATTCACAGCTATGAAAGTGGAGCCACAGCTACAACTGATGAGCATTTAACAGAACTAAGAGCAAAGCGTGTTCATTTAAAAGATTCGCTTTATGCCATGTTAAAAAACTAAAAAGATACATTAGGTTTTATTAAAAAAAGTCATTCGAAAACATTCGAGTGACTTTTTTTTGTCACTTCGAGCGTAGTCGAGAAGTTTTCTTATAGCGATAACTGTTCTCGACTACGCTCGAACTGACAATTTTCTGTACATTTTCAAAAAATATTGTAAATTTATTTGCGATGAACTAGCCATGTTTATATAACAAATAAACAACTAATTAAACTGGCTATACCATCTGACAATTAAATATTATAATTTTATCATATGAAACCCATCTCTTTTAAAACCCATATAGATAAATTAAGCTATTTAAAAACGTTTTATTTAGAAGTACCATCAACCATCGTCAAAAAAATTGGTGGTATTGGTAAAGTACGTTTAATTTGTGAAGTCAATAAAACACTAAGTTTTCAATGTGGACTAATGTCATTACCCGAAGGTAAAGCATACATCTCTATCAATAGCAAACGTATGAAAGAATTAGGCGTTGAAATGGGCGATATGGTTGATGTTATTTTAACTGAAGATTCTAGCGAATTTGGTGTGGATGTTCCTGAAGAATTAACCGAATTATTTATACAAGACCCCGAAGGTAAACGCCGTTTTGATTTATTAAAACCAGGCATGCAACGGTATATTTTAAATTATGTCAATACAGTGAAATCTCCTCAATTGAGACTTGACAAAGCGTTTATGCTGATTAGCAATCTAAAGAATTTAAATCCAGGAAAGGAAACGTTTAAGGAAATATTAGGAAAATAAGTATTTTTATATGATTAAAACACTTTTAATTAGCTATAAAATTGATAAATTTGATAAACAGCTAAACATAGAAAAACTAAACATATTTCCCATAAATGGTTATGTATGTATGAAAAAACTAAGCATATAAGCTAGTTATGGCTCATTTATGAAGAATCTCATAATCATATTTTTACTTTCAATAATTATGTTTTCTTGTAGACAACAAGTAGTTGAAAGACCTGTGTTTAAAAAAATTGACCTAAGTTGGGGAAACGGCTGGACAAAATATATATGCGTAAATATAGACTCCTTAAAAACAGCTAGAATATTAGTTGACGAACTAAATAAAAAGCCTATATATTTAGTTGGAAAATTAAACGACACAATCTTTTCAAAACTTAATTACTTAGTTGGTTCTGCTTTAAATCAAAAATATCCAGACATGATTGGTGAATCTCTTGTTGACGGAGGCGCTTCTCATATTATTATTGATAATAATATTCACTCAACAATAAATGCATCAGCGGAACAGAATAAACTTGACACAATTGTTAGTTTATTAATAGACCTTAATAATTATACTTTAAAACCAAGTGTTGACAGTACATTTGTTTACAAAAGTTTAAGTAAAATTAAACCAACATTAGAGACTGTTAAGTTTGTACCACCAGTTATTAAAGACGACGTAATAGAAAAATA
>JBIICN010000096.1:0-6405 GCA_044238845.1 Bacteroidia bacterium | reverse complement strand
TTCAAATTCTTTACTAGCTCAAACAAATGATTTAGAAAGAAAGAAGCAAAATCCAAATCATTTTGATGAAAAGGCTGCTATGGACGAAGCAAAAGCTAAGGGTATCAAAGATTCTGACATTAGAGGATATGTAAGATCATTAAAACTTAGATTTGAATCAAAAAAAGCCTTAGCTAAACAAAAGCATGTGCATACTCCATATGAAGTTGCAGGAACACCTGCCATGCAGGAAACAGTAATTTATTTAGAACCCAATAAACCAATGAGTTTAGGTTGTCCTAATATGGGTTTTGAACAATATAACTTTAATGGGTGGACTGGGAGTACTGGCACAACTTCTGATGGTCCAATAAACGGTAGTCCAATTTATACTCAGGTTGGAAATACAATTGTTAATCCGGCTGGGAATAATATTCCCCCGAACAATACCGCTAATTACCACACGATAATGTCTTTACCTGCAGTAGATCCAAATTTACTAAGCATTAATGGATATGATAAAAATGCTTGTAAAGCTGTTGGTTCACAAACAATCTCCGAAATCCCATATGTAAGCCCGTTTAGTTTTGATCCAGTATCTGTTAGAATGGGGAGTGAAGAATCGCTAAATCAAGCCTGTCGATTAAAATACATTACAACAGCTTCTTCAACTAACCAACGACTCTCGTTTAGTTATGCCGTTATACTTGAAAGTCCTGGTCATTCGTCATTTGAATCTCCATATTTTAAAGTAGAAGTAAGAAACGAATCAACTGGTGCTATATTACCGGGCTGTACTTCATACACATTTAACCCTGTCTCATCATCTCCATCTGATTCTTTAAAAACTTCAACTCAAGAAATTAATTTTGTGACGTTAAATTACAGAAAATGGCAATATTACTCTGTTGATTTATCTTCGCTACCAGCAGGAACAAACGTATCTATTAACTTTGAAGTTGGAGGCTGTACACTAGGTGGACATACAGGATACGCATACGTAGATGCAGAGTGCGGAGGCATTGGAACACCCTATGCGAACATGTGCTCTGGATCTAATTTTGCAACCTTAGTTGCTCCAACTGGATTTAATTCTTATCAATGGTATGGTCCTGGAGGAGCTATTATACCAGGTGCCACTAATGATACATTAATTCAAACTCCTGCAACACCAAATACTACATATTCGGTTTCTATGATTTCTCCTGGAGGATGTGTTATTACGCAAACCGTTAACATTAATTTTACAACAGTTAATATTATTAATTTAAATGCTACTAGTTCTTGCCCTGGTGGCAATTCTGGAACAGCTTCTGTTCAAGCAAATGGTAGCAATGGTATTTACACTTATACATGGACAGCAACATCTGGACCATTAGCAGGACAAACTGTTAGTAATTCACAAACTGCCACAGGATTAGCGCCAGGCACTTATAGTGTACTAGTGGCCTCTACATCTTGTGGTCAAGCTTCTGCTAATTTATCAGTGGGTGTTTCACCTCCTTTCTTTGTTAACTTATCAAAATCATTTTGCGGTAACTCTACTTTCATTACTCAAACTGGAGGATCAAATTACACTTGGTATTTAGGCTCAACACCTATTGCAAGCCCTATTGGAAATAATGACACTTTGTTTATCAATAACGCAATAAATGGCAACATATATACGGTAGTATATAACAATGCATTTGGTTGCAAAGATTCCATTGCATACACATTAACACAAATAACTGGAGGTTCCTCGTATTTTTCCAATACAAGTAATGTTTGCCCTAATGATAGTAATGGAACAACTACTATTAATTTAAGCACTCCTTTTGTGGCACCTTATAGCTATGTATTTACTAGTCCTTCAGGAAATAATGTGTTAACAACATCAACAAGTGCAACAGCAGTAACCGTTAGTTCTTTAACACCTGGAACATATACTGCAGTTATTACTGATGGTGTTTGTATTTACAACAATACAGTTACTATTGGTGTGATTACAACTAACTTTACGATGACACCAACTAATACGGTATTATGCTTCCCTCAAGAGGCAGTTGTAAAACTTGATTTTGGCGACACAGCTCCATCAAGCTGCGGTTTATCTTCTTCAGGAAATTGTGCTTCCCCTAACATCATCCAAATTGGAACATCTACTACAAATGGGACATCCTATACATACGCGCCATATGGAGGGTTATGGGAAAGTCAAAAAAATCAATTTTTATTTAGAGCATCTGAACTATTAGCCGCTGGTATTATTCCTGGAAAAATAAATAGTTTGGCGCTAAATATTACCAATACAAATAGTAATGCTACTGTTTTTGAGAATTTCACCATTAAACTTAAATGTGTATCATACAATGTTTTGGGCACAACATCGATGGACAATGCTGGTTTAGTTCAGGTTTTTAATCCTACCACTATAAATGCAACTACTGGATGGAACACCTATAATTTTTCGCAAGCATATGACTGGGATGGTACAAGTAATATTTTAGTAGATATTTGTTTTTTTAATCCTGACTGGGATGGTAATCTTTCTGTACAATACTCAAATACTGGCTTCGTAGCATCTAAATATGTAAATGGTGATGGTTTTAGTCAATGTCCATTATCGAGTGTAGATGGTTCTGGAACAGAACGGCCAAATATTCGCTTTGGAAATTGCGGTTCTTCAAATCCAACAAGTTATACTGTTTCTGTTTCTACAAACGGCACAATTACAGCCACTTATAATAATGATTCGATTAGAATAGCTCCAAATTTCACAACCCCTCCAACAGGAAACGGAGTTGTTATATACACAGTATCTGTTGCAAACCCAATTGGCGGTTGCGTTACTTCACAAACATTGGCAATCATGTATCCTCCATTAATAACAACAGTTACAGCAATACCGTCAACACTTACTTTATGCGAAGGAAGCAACACAAATTTATCTGCATCTGGTGCTGCAAATTATAGCTGGTTTTATAACCAAAACGGTACTCTTGTTCCAATTTCAACTGCTTCTGTCATTAATGTAACGCCGCCAGCAGCAGGAACAAATTCATATGTTGTAATTGGTACCCCAATTTGTCCAAGTGGCACCTCAGATACGGCATCCGTAACAATAAATGTGACACCATTAGCTAACTTACTAATTACTCCGCTATTGGATGTCACAAAATGTTTGAATAAATCATATGTATTAAGTACATCTGTAGGTTCAGTTCCAACAAATACTGCTGCTACATACTCATATACATGGACAACATTACCGGGTAACTCTCCAGCCCCCGGAGCTACAAACTCAAATAGCTACACCACAACTAGTGATTCAACTATCACATTGGTTGTTTCAGTAAATGGAACTTGTTCAAACTCAACATCCGATACCGTTGTTGTAAGAAATTTTGCTGATGATTTAGGAATAAATGTTACTAATACATTTACGCTATGCCCAAATACTCCCTTTATATTGAATTCTGCAACAACTGGTGGTCACGCGCCTTATGACTATTTTTGGACAGCTAGTACAAATACTTTATCAAACAGTCCAATATTAAATAATACAAGTCCAGCTAATGGTGGAATTTATAACTATATAGTGACTGTTATTGACAGTTGTGGTTACCAAAAATCAAGCATAGGAGTCATCAATGTATTACCAAATACTTTAAATGTATCAATACTTGACTCATCATCTGCATGTGGTAATACACCTTTGACGCTTAACTCACAAGCTTTTAACGGTTATCCAGATTATAACTATTCATGGACTATGGGCTTTGCTAATTTATCAAATACACAAACATTGTCGTCCACTAATCCTTCTTCAGAAGGAACGTATACAATTATGGTTACTGCTACAGATAGTTGCGGATATCAAGCAACTGACATACAGTTAATCACTGTGTTACCTCCCTGCACTGTTGAAATACCAAACATTATCACACCAAATGGAGATGGTAAAAATGATTTCTTTAAAATCAAAAATATCGAATATCATCCAAATACCAGTATAACTATATTTGACAGATGGGGTAAAAAAGTTTATGAAAATCAAAACTATAATAACGAATGGGAAGCAGAAGGAGTTGCTGATGGAACATTTTTTTACATAGTTGAAGTACCAGATGACAAAAAATACAATGGTTTTATAACCGTATTTAAAAACTAAAAACATAGAAACAAAAAAAAGGAGACTGTCAAAATTTGACAGTCTCCTTTTTTTTAGGATACTATTTAAAACTAAATTGCCGCTTCTTTTTCTCTATTCATACGAATAACATTAGCTAAAGATTTTAAAGCTCTATCATGTTTTTTCACAAATGGATTTTCTAAATCCCAAACATATCCAGCTAATACCGAACAAATTTGTTTTTTAATTTCAGGATCTGGATTTTCAGAAAAGAAAATCTCATGTAAGTCACCTTCATACCAAGCCGAAACATATGATCTAAATGTATTAATCCCTTGCATCATATAGTCAGTATACTCTTTTTGCCAATCTACTTTATTACCATTCAATGCTTCGCAAACCAATTTGGCTGCCTTGTTACCCGATTCCATGGCAAATGTAACTCCCGAAGAAAATACAGGATCCAAAAATTCTGTTGCATTACCACATAACACAAATCCATCGCCATATAATTGCTTGGTGGAAATAGCATAACCTTCAATAGTGCGTGGCTCAAACATCATTTCAGCACTACCAAAACGTTCATTAGTATGAATATCTGATGCTATAATCCCTCTCATTCTTTGAACAGCATTATCCGAAAAGTCATTGAAAAATTCTGGATCTGCCACAAAACCAACGGAGGTAATACCATTAGAAAAAGGTATAATCCAAATCCAAGTGCGTTGCTGGTGAACAACAACAGTAATGCGATTTCCATCAATGCCCTCAGGTCGTTTTAAATCTTTGAAATGCGTAAAATGAGTTTTTCTTGGTTCAAAACTTGATGGTTTATCTAAATCAAACATACGTGGTATAACACGTCCGTAGCCACTTGCATCTACAATAAACTTTGCTTCTATTTGTTCTTCTATGCCATCTTTATTTATAACTGTTGTTGTAGAATCTGTTCCATGAAATTTAATGTCTTTAACGGCCATTTCATGCTCAACATGAACACCCATCGACGCTGCTGTTTCTGATAATATTTTATCAAACTGCCCACGAGGCACCTGCCAAGTCCAATTCCAACCTTTGCTAAACTGATCTTTAAAATTAAAATCACACACCTCTTTTCCACGGACAAACTTAGCTCCAAATTTTTCTTGAAAACCTGCTTTTTTTACAGCCTCCAATAAACCAGCTTCCTCTAAATGATCCATCACTCGGGGCAATAAACTTTCGCCAATCACAAACCGAGGAAATTTTTCCTTCTCTACAATTTGAACTTTGTAACCAGCTTTATTTATAATACTTGCGGCGATAGTTCCCGCAGGCCCTGCACCAATTACAAGAACATCAACTTTTGTTGTTTGCATAATTTAAATTTAAGTAAAGTTACACTGTTTTTGCTTGCCAAGCAACTTAACCAAGCGTTTTTTATTTGGTTTGAAGCTGAGAGATATCAGGTTTAACAACTTTTTGTTTAACGATTTAATTGATAAATTTTTCCTGGAAGTGACTTAATAAGATTAGAAAATTCTAATTGTAATAAATACGTTGATGTTTTACTTATAGTAAAATTAGTTGTGTAACAAATTTCATCAACATGTAATTGATTTTTATTTTCGAAAGCTTTAAGGATCTGTTGTTCATCGGATGATAAATCTAATGGTAAAGAAACTTGACTATTTTTTTTCTTTATAGATTCCTTATTCCAGTTCATGATGTATAATAAATCGGCAGCGCCTTCCATTAAATTAGCTCTATTTGATTTTATTAAACCATTGCATCCTTCGCTTAATATATCATTAGCTTTTCCTGGATAGGCAAAAATGTCTTTGTTATACGAATTAGCAATGGTTGCCGTTATTAAACTCCCTCCACCTCTTTTAGATTCAACAACAACAAGAGCATCGCACATACCAGCAACAATTCGATTTCGTTTAGGGAAATTTTCTTTATCAGGATTTGTTTCGCTTAAATGTTCAGTTAATAGCCCCCCTTGCGTAATCATTTTTTCGGCATACTGCGCGTGAACGGATGGATATACTCTGTCTAAACCATGTGCTAAAACACCTATTGTATTTAAATTATTATCTAATGAGCTTTTATGTGCAGTAATATCAATGCCATAAGCCAATCCACTCACCACTAAACAACCGCTGTCTGATAAATCTTCGATTAATTTTTCCGTCATTTGTTTCCCATAAGCAGATGGGGTTCTAGTTCCAACAACAGCTACTACTTTATCTATATTTAAATCCGCACTACCTTTATAATATAGCATAACAGGGCTATCATTACAATTTTTTAAACGTTGCGGAAAATTT
>JBIICN010000054.1:0-21543 GCA_044238845.1 Bacteroidia bacterium | reverse complement strand
GCTATGAAAAGAGAAAAGCAGTTAAAAACAGGAAAGGGAAGAGAATTTATTTGGAATTTAGTTAGTTAGAGCATCGGATTTATATCCGCCAGCTGGCGGACAGGAGTTAATCACTCTAAAGCGCGACCTTCTCACTAAAAAGCCCATTCTTTTGATAAGGATGGGCTTTATTTATTATTCAAATTGTAGTTTTTCTGTAAAATTAAAGATTTTTTTAAATAGAGGGCTGCCCCTCTAATCCATTTTTACTACTTTATTTATGTTCGCACTATAAAATATAGAATATGAGCCTTTTTAAAATGAAAAATATTCATTTCAGAGCATCAAAAGAATTTCAAATTTTGATTTTGAGAATAAGCCTTCTTTTGTTAAGTCCCTTTTTTTTGTTTTTATTTTATCTTTTTTTGATAAACAGGTTGTAAGTCATAATTCTCAATTTTTTTCAAGCAAATTTTTATTTTATGGTTATTTATGAATCATAAAAGGATGTGATATTTATTTTTAAAATAACTTAAAAATAATGCAAATTAAATTTGTTTAAATCAATACACTGCATAAATTTACAAGGTTTTTAAAACGACTATAAAAATGGATAGATTAAAAGATAAGTTCCGCGAAAAAGCAGTGCCTTTAGCGGCAGAGATTAAAGATATTATCAAAAATCATGGTGATTTAAAATTAGGTGAAATAACTGTAGCTCAAGTATACCAAGGAATGAAAGGTATGATTGGAATGGTTACAGAAACTTCTAAATTAGATGCTGAGGAAGGAATTCGTTTTAGAGGGTATTCAATCCCTGAATTGCGAAAACATTTGCCAAAAGCTCCAGGTGGTACTGAGCCATTGCCAGAAGGAATATTTTATTTAATGTTAGTTGGAGAACTGCCAACACAAGAAGATGTTAGTTTTATTACAGGAGAATGGCAAAAACGTAGTAACGTTCCTAAACATGTGTTTGATGTAATTGAAAAATTACCTACAGATACACATCCAATGACTCAGTTTGTTATTGGTATTATGGCTATGCAAACAGAAAGTTTATTTGCTAAAGCTTATGCAAAAGGAATTAATAAAAAAGATTATTGGGATTATGTGTATGAAGATTCAATGAATTTAATTGCACGTTTACCAAGAATTGCAGCATATATTTACCGTCGTAAATACAAAGGTGGTGTTCATATTGAACCAGATCATAAATTAGATTGGGCAGCGAATTTTGCTCATATGCTAGGTTATGAAGATTTTGATATGAAACGTTTAATGCGTTTATATTTAACTATTCACGTGGATCATGAAGGTGGAAATGTTTCTGCGCATGCTACACACTTAGTTGGTTCTGCATTGTCTGATCCTTATTTGTCATTTGCTGCGGGTATGAATGGTTTAGCTGGTCCATTGCATGGTTTAGCAAATCAGGAAGTATTAAGTTGGATTATGGAGTTGAAGGAAAATTTAGGAGGAGGTTTGCCAACTAAAGAACAAATTGCCGAATACATTAAGAAAACTTTAGCTGAAGGAAAAGTTGTACCAGGATACGGACATGCTGTATTACGTAAAACAGATCCTCGTTTCACAGCTCAACAAGATTTTTATAAAACATATATTAAGCACGATAACATTTGTGAAATCGTTCAAATGGTTTATGAAGTGGCACCTCCAATTTTGGAATCAACTGGTAAAATTAAAAACCCTTGGCCAAATGTAGATGCTCACTCAGGTGCGTTGTTAGTGCACTACGGAATGCATGAGTATGATTTTTATACAGTATTATTTGGTGTGTCTCGTGCTTTAGGTGTATTAGCAAGTTTGGTATGGGACAGAGCTACTGGTTCTGCGATTGAAAGACCAAACTCTACAACTACAGAGAATATTAAAGCTAAAATTAAGGCTGCTCAAGAAGCAAAAGCTTAATTTAAACTATAAAATGAAGCCCGTTTGCGATACTGCTAACGGGCTTTTTTATTTAAATTGAGGGGCTAACCCCCTATTTCCTACCTTTTCATTATTATACATTTGCTTCGTAAAAAATTTAACAAAAAGCTGTAAAATGAAAAAAGTATTATTATTATTAGGAGGAGCTTAGTCCTTTTGTTTCCTAGCTTCAATATTGTAAAGTTATTTTTAATGTAATATTAATATTTCTCTACTTGTGCGCATTATATGTTGTATTGCCTAAGTTTTCAATATTTTTTATACCTTTAGTGATATCGATTTAATCGTATCATTTATGTTCAATCGTTTTTTATTTTTTCTATTTATAGTTTTAGGATTATTATTGTTCATTCCTAATCAAACTTCACATTCTTGGGGATTTTACGGACATAAACGTATTAATCGAATGGCAGTGTTTACATTGCCTCCCGAAATGGTTTCATTTTACAAAAAACACATTGAATTTATTACCAATCATGCTGTTGATCCAGATAAGCGCAGATACGGAGTAGAAGGAGAAGCGCCGCGTCATTATATAGATATTGATCATTATGGGTTGCATGCTTTTGATAGTGTTCCTAAATTTTGGAAAGCTGCTATTGCCAAATATTCGGAGGATACTTTAATGGCATATGGAATTGTGCCTTGGCAAATCGAAAAGCATTATTATAAATTACTGAACGCTTTTAAAGATGAAGATTTAGATAGAATTTTACATTATAGCGCAGATTTAGGGCATTATATAGCAGATGCCCATGTACCTTTACATACTACCGAAAATTATAATGGACAACTAACTGGTCAAAGAGGAATTCACGGATTTTGGGAAAGTAGAATTCCTGAATTAAAAGCAGAGGATTATGATTATTTTGTAGGGAGAGCTAAAATTGTAGATTCCCCTATAAAATCTGCTTGGAAAGTTGTTTATGATAGTCACATGGCAGTGGATAGTGTTTTGAAATTTGAAGCTATGTTAAATAAAGATTTTCCAACGGATAGAAAGTATGCATTTGAAAATAGAGGAAACGTAATGATGAAAACTTATTCGGTTGAATACGCCAATCGTTATGATTTAATGATTAAGGGGCAAGTAGAAAGAAGAATGAGAGAAAGTATTGCAATGGTTGGAAGTTTATGGTACACAGCATGGGTTAATTCAGGTAAACCTAATTTGGATAAATTAGGAGAGAAAGAAATTAGTGATTCCTTAAAACTTGCGATGCAAAAAGAAGAAGAATTATATCTACTACAAAAAATAAAAAATGCCAAAGGGCATGAAGACTAAACAAAAAAAGCCCTTTTGATACATATCAAAAGGGCTTTTCGTTTTTTTAATTAATTATTTCTTTTTTCCTAACATTGTAAATTCATTTACAATGATGTTAGTGACATAGCGTTTGACACCATCTTTATCAGTGTAATTGTTGTTTTGTAGTTTTCCATCAATGGCAATCTCAGACCCTTTTTCTAAAAATTTTTCGGCGAAGGCCGCCTGATTTCCCCAAGCAGTTAAATTGTGCCAAGTTGTTTCAGTTACTTTTTCTCCTTTTTGATTTTTAAATGTTTCGCTTGTGGCAATTACTAATTTTGCCATTTTTTTGCCTCCTTCTAAATTTTTGATTTCTGGAGTTGTTCCTAAATTACCAATTAATTGTACACGATTTCTTAATGTGTTCATGATTTTCTTTTTTTAAATTATTATACTTTCTACAAATTAACTTTTGTCGTTTTTGATTTTGAAGCGCTTCATCGTTTTCGACGATACAAAGGTAACTGCAACACAAAAAAAGATTCGGTTATTAATTAATTACATGCGAATAAAATCGATTACTGTCGTTTGTTGTCGAATAAATTACTTCTAAAAAAGCCCCGAGTGTTTTATTATCAGGGCTTTTTTTAGTTTTTAATTATTTTTTGAATTTCTGATTTTCCTGTGCTTTTAAAAGTTGTTTTTAATAAATAAATACCTGAATCATATTTATTTAAATCAATAATTATTGATTTATAACCGCTTTCTACTTCTTTAACTACGCTGTTAATTAAAATGCCAGTATTAGTGTAAATTTCAATTAAAATATGACTATTATTTTTTACATTAACATCAAATTCTAATAACCCATTGGTTGGATTTGGTCTGGCAGTTGTTATATAATCTGTTAAATTTTGATTATTAATTGATATAACATTAGAGTATTCAAAAGTGCCATCTAAACTAAATAGTTTTAATCTGTAGTATGAAATATTTTCAAACGGATTTAAGTCAAATGCATTATAATATTTAGGAGATTGGCTATTCCCAGCAGCATTATAGTCTAGTAATTTTTCAAATTCTATACCATCTTTTGATTTTTCTAATCTAAAGAAGTTGGTGTTTTTTTCGTGTGATGTCACCCATTGAATTTTATTTTTATTATCTTCATTATGCCCAACAAAGTTCAATAGTTCCAATGGCAAAATACCAACAGCTGTCCAACCACTGATTGTGAAATTACACACGTCACCAGCATAACCATCAACCATTAAAATATATGTTTGTCCGGTTATTAAGCCAGTTGCGCTTACTGTTCCTAAGGATGTTGATCCTGGATTGTAACAATTTGAAACAGACGTAAAAGCTGAACAACAGCCGCTTACGTTTGTAGTTGCTCTATATACTTGTGCCTGAACGCCATCATTCCATGTGCAACCATTTACTGCTGTAAATGGAAAACTGGCAGTAGAAGAAGTTGCAACAAACGAATACCATGAATTATTTTCAATAGTACCACAAAAAATACTTGATAGTGGACTAGCTTGGTCAGATGAATATATTGATGATGTTGAACTAGAAAAAGTTCCTGGACCTTGAGTTAAAGTTGCAGGATTAGAACAATAATCGTTATTTGCAGGGTTACCACATGGGCCTGTCGGAGGAGGTGTTTTTATACAAACACTAAAAGTAGTATTAGCATTTGTTGCCGAATAACGAGTATAAATCCTTATATAATAGGTGTTCCCTAATATTAAACCGTTTACTGTACTATTATCTGGATCACTACAAACTATTGCAGGACCAACTGAAGCGCATGACCCAGCATACACCGAGTGATATAAATCTGTTTGATTTCCATTGACGTTATTTATTGTTATCGAATGAGATGATGAAGCGGCTACAAAACTATACCATACATCGTTATCATCATAACCACTTGTGCAACCGTTTGCCTGCGATGATGCCGTGGCGCCTAATAAGGTGCCATTTGTTAGTGTTGTGCAAGATAATCCTGGACTTACAGCGGCAGGAGTTGCGTTAGGGCAATTATCATTTGCAGGAGGAGTAATACAAGTTCGTGAAATTGTAAATGTACCAGTAGTTGTCCCAGATACAAAATAGGCAACATATATATAATAAGTTGTTCCATTAACAGCAGTAAATGTATAGCTTTCAGTTCCACCTGCTCCAGGACCATCTTCACATACTATATTAGTTAAAGACCCACAGCTACCACTAAAAATATCTATTTCATGATCAAATCCAGCAGCTGCTGTAGAGCTAATTGTTGTTATTTGTCCATTTCCAGTAAAAGTATACCAAACACCATAAGCACTAGCGCATGCAGAAGGAGCAGTTTCGCTGATGGATGCAACAGTTGTACCTGCTAAATTGCTCGTGCCGCAAGGTAAAGGAGTTGCATTGGCACAATTATCATTTGTTGGAGGAATGGGTGGTGTCGTCACACATACTGTAAAAGTTCCTGCACCAGCTGCATTAGCTAAACTAAATACTCTAAAATAATAAGTTGTTCCAATAGTTAATCCGCTTAAATTAACTACTTCAGCGCTACTACCACCATTATTATCAATACACTGATTGCTGGTTAAGCTACCACAAGCACCGTTAAAAACTTGTATTACTACGTCATTCATAGTTCCAGGGGTAACTGTAACTGTGTGATTAGTTGCTGTTGCTGTAAAGCTAAACCATACATCATCATCAGCACCGCTACCAGTACATGCAGCCTGAGATTGTGTTGCGCCAAAAGATGTAGCTGTACTTGTCACCACACATCCTGCTCCAGCAGCATTTACAGGTACAGTAAAAGAAGAGCTGCAATCATCGTTTGCTGGAGGAGTAATACAAGTTCGTGAAATTGTAAATGCCCCAGTAGTTGTTCCGGATGTATAATAGGCAACATATATATAGTAAGTTGTTCCATTAGCAGCAGTAAATGTGTGGCTTTCAGTTCCACCTGCTCCAGAACTATTTTCACAAACAATATTAGATAAAGAACCACAAGTACCACTAAAAATATCTATTTCATGATCAAATCCAGCAGCTGCAGTAGAGTTAATTGTTGTTATTTGTCCATTTCCAGTAAAAGTATACCAAACACCATAAGCACTAGCGCATCCAGAAGGAGCAGTTTCGCTGATGGATGCAACAGTTGTACCTGCTAAATTGCTCGTGCCGCACGGTAGAGGCGTTGCATTCGAACAATTATCATTTGCAGGAGGTGTGGGTGGTGTTGTAACACAAATAGTAAAAGTTCCTGAATTAGTGCTATTGCCATTGCTATAAACCCTTACAAAATATGTTGTTCCATTTGTTAATCCTGTGATTATCGAAGATTCTGCATTAGACCCAGTAGTACTATTTACACATGTGTTAGTTGTTAAACTACCGCAAGAACCAGAAAATACTTGAAAAACGACATTTGATAATGAGTTAGGTGTAACAGTAATAGAATGAGAAGTGCTAGTTGCAATAAATGAAAACCAAACATCATCATCAGCATTACCGGAACAGCCAGTTAACGATTGGGTTGCGTTGTTAGATGATGCAGTGGTTGTAGAAACGCAAGTTGTTCCTGAATTAACAGTTAAAGGAAAGGCTCCTGAACAATTATCGTTAGCAGGAACAATTACAGTGGTTGCGCACAACCCAAATGTACCGTTATTATCATTACCCAATTCCCAAAATCTAACGTATAACGTTGCGCCCGGAGTTTGCCCGCTTACCGTTATTGAAGGCATAGAGCCATTAGCGCTAGCATCATCATCACATCCAAGTAGAGTTAAAACACCACAAGGAGTGCCACTATATATTGCCATACCGCCATCTGTAACAACTCCCGTTTGGCTATCAAAAGTAATTATTCCGCTTGCAGGAACAATTATAGAAAACCATACATCGCTTCCTGAATAAGATGCACAACCTGGTGCAGGTATGGTTCCACAAGTTGATGCGGATGCTCCAGCATTGGTGAAGGTTGTATAAGAACATGAGGCTCCCGCAGTTATGGGCGTTGCTCCAGAAGGGTCATCGTTAGTTGGAGGAGAAACGCAAGTTCGTGAAATTGTAAACGCACCTCTAGTGCTTCCCGATGTGCTGAAATGGGCAACATATATATAGTAAGTCGTTCCATTAACAGATGTAAATGTATAATTTTCTGTTCCGCCAGCTCCTGGTCCATCTACACAAGCAATATTTGTTAGAGAACCGCAGCCACCACTAAAAATATCTATTTCATGATCAAAACCAGAGGCTGCAGTTGAACTAATTGTTGTAAGTTGGCCATTTCCAGTAAAAGTATACCAAACACCGAATGCATTAGCGCATCCTGATGGCGCAATTTCACTAATAGATCCTACAGTTGTTCCAGCTAAATTACTAGTGCCGCATGGCAAAGAGGTTGCATTAGCACAATTATCATTAGCTGGTGCTTGTCCAAAACCTTTACTTGTAAACAAACAAACCATAAATAATGCCAAGTATTTGATAATTGAGATGGATTGTTTCATAGTATTTAATAAATGTATTCGAAAAGTATGCTGAGATTTTACAATCGTTTATTTATCGCTGATTATTTTATTCACGGGTATGTTGTACTTAACTAACATTTCTGATATTTCTTCTTTTTGCCATAATGCAGTATGTTCAATAGATATAACTTTGTTCTGATAATCTATATTGATAGATATTATTTTATTTTGCCAAGCACTGTATTCTGTTTTTAAATTTGTTATTTTTTCATTGCTTAGGTTTGAAATATCAAGATTTAATGTTGTAATTTTTTGTTTAAGATTATCGTGGTAGGTTTGAATTTCGATATTTTTTGCAGAAGATGTTTGCCCGTAAATAAGTATGGCGGATATAAATAACATGGTAGTTAAAAATAATTTTTTCATCATTTAGTAATTGAAATAGGTTAAGTCTTACTACTAAGTTATAGTATTTTATTTATATTCCAAATGATATTTTAAAAAATACAGTCTATTTTTTATAGATAAATAGTGGGCTGGCACCCTATTTTAATTTCACTCCATTGAAATAGTATTTCACTCCATTGAAAGTGTATTTGGCCAATTATCAAAAAAAATAAACTTTTCATTCTTTTCTCAATAATCACAATGAAATTTAATTAGAGACAGAATCGGTAAACTATTTCATATGATGAGTTAAATAAAATAAACTTTAATATTTAACTAATTTTTTATTTTATATCTTTTTAGTAAAATCTTAAAAGAATTATAAAGCTGTAGAATGATTTTTTGATAAAAGGAACTTGTGTAAAATCCATTATGTTCTGTTTATAGGATTAACAGACATTATATTGATAGAAAACACATTTATCTTTAGATAAATTTATGCTTTTAGTTTAGCTCGCAAAGTTACTGCCGTTAAAATAGTAGTAATTGTCCCTAGAAATAAATTCTTAAAAAGAATACTAGTGCATTCTTTAAATAAAGTAACTTGTTCAATTTCTTGTCTAATTAAATTAGGAATTTCAGATTCTGAAATCTTTAAGTTACCATTTTTGATTTGAGTTTTTGCTAATTCTACACCATAGGTCTGCATAAAATCAATTTTATAAGCTTTAAAGTCTAAAGTAAAAAAAATAGATTGAAAAATTACCAAAATGATAGAGCTAAAAATAATAAACTTTAAACCTTCTTTAACAGAATCCTTGCCTCCAATATTACCTTGATAAATTGTTTTTTTAGCAAAAAGCATGGCGACTACGCAAAAAGGTACTATAAATAGCCAGCCAATTATCGTTACTTTATTCATATGGCTTGTGAAACCGCCATAAAAGGTAATACAAGTTGCAATAATTACCAATGTACTATAAATGCTTGGAAAAATAAAAGTTTTTGGATTCATGATATATTAACGATTCATTCCAATTAAAAATTCTTCGTTTGAACGAGTTTTACTTAATTGGTTTAATAAAAATTCCATCGCCTCTACAGGATTCATATCCGACAAGTGTTTTCTTAATACCCATAAACGCTGTAATGTTTCTTTATCTAATAACAAATCATCTCTTCGTGTGGAAGAAGACGATAAATCTACTGCAGGGAAAATACGACGGTTAGCAATTTTTCTATCTAATTGTAATTCCATATTACCAGTACCTTTAAATTCCTCAAAGATAACCTCGTCCATTTTAGATCCTGTTTCTGTTAATGCAGTTGCAATAATCGTTAATGAACCACCATTTTCAATTTTACGAGCTGCTCCAAAAAAACGTTTTGGTTTTTGTAAAGCATTGGCTTCCACACCACCTGATAATACTTTGCCGCTTGAAGGTGCAACTGTGTTATAGGCACGAGCCATACGTGTAATACTATCTAATAAGATAACCACATCATGTCCACATTCTACCATACGTTTTGCTTTTTCTAAAACAATATTGGCAATTTTCACGTGCTTCTCAGCTGGTTCATCAAAGGTTGATGATACCACTTCTGCTTTTACGCTTCGTGCCATATCAGTTACCTCTTCAGGACGTTCATCAATTAATAAAATAATTAAATAAACTTCGGGATGATTATATGCAATGGCATTTGCAATGTCTTTTAATAAAACTGTTTTACCAGTTTTTGGTTGCGCTACAATTAAGCCACGTTGTCCTTTACCAATAGGGGCAAACATATCAATAATACGCGTGCTATTATTTTGTAATGGATGACCAGTCAATTTTAATTTTTCAGAAGGAAACAAAGGTGTTAAATAATCAAACGGAACTCTATCTCTTATGTATGAAGGTTCGCGACCATTAATTTCTTCTACTTTAACTAAAGGAAAAAATTTCTCACCATCTTTTGGAGGGCGAATACCACCACGAACAACATCTCCTGTTTTTAATCCAAATAATTTCACTTGAGATTGTGACACGTAAATATCATCAGGAGAACTTAAGTAATTATAATCAGAACTTCTTAAGAAGCCATAACCATCAGGCATCATTTCTAACACACCTTCACCAATCGCAATACCATCAAAATTATAGTATACGCGCTCTGGTTTTGGTTGAGGTTTATGTTCTTGTTTGTTTTCGTTCATCTCCATTCCATCTGGAGTTTGAGGTTTTTCTTCAGGCTCAATATTAATCGCTAAATCGTTGTTAACAACAGGTTTTACTTCTTGTTGTTCAATTGAAGAAGGATTATTATAGTTATGATTATGTTGAGGTTTTGGATGATTGTGAACAGGTACTTTACGGATTTGATCTTCCTTTCTTTCAGGAGATGCTTGACGTATTGGACGTTCAGGGTGAACTTTTTCAGTATGAATTTTTTCAGCTACTGGTTTTATTTCAACTTCTTTTAATGTAGGAGTTTCTTCAAATAACGTTTTTTCAACTTTCATTTCCCCTTCAACAGGTTTTTGAATACGAGGTTTTTTGACTTTAACTTCAGTTGTTGCATTGCTTTTGGTGTCAGCGGTAACTGCGCTTACCGAAGACTCTTTTTTTGGAAATTGAGTTGCCAATTGAGATGCTAATTCTTGGTTAGCAGCTTGTGCCTCAATGATTTTCATTACCATGTCTGGTTTTGCTAATCCTTTCACGTCAATGCCAAATTGTTTACAAATGTCTTTTAGCTGAGGTAAAGCTCTGCTAGTTAAATCTAATACTTCAAACATAGTTATGTTTAATAAGGGGAATAATAATTAAAAAGAGTTTTTATTTTAATGCTTTTTTGTGATTTTAGACCAACAAGAAAATGTATAGTCTTATTTACGATGATACAAGTATAAGCATTAATTTTATAAAACAAAATAATTTGAAAATAAATTTTATACCCAAAATAACTAGCATTTTTGCTAAAAAAAATACCTTTGTTGTATGAGTAAGTTTTTAATAGTTGGATTAGGAAATATTGGCGATGAGTACGCTCACACTCGCCATAATATTGGCTTTGATGTATTAGATTATTTAGCTAAGGAAAATGATTTAAAATTTAAATCGGATAGATTAGCAGACATGGTTGAATTTAAATTTAAAGGCAAACAATTAGTATTAATAAAACCTACCACTTATATGAATTTAAGTGGTAAAGCGGTAAATTATTGGATGCAAGTAGAGAAAATTCCCGTTGAAAATGTATTGGTAATTGTTGACGAATTGGCTCTGCCATTTGGTAAAATCCGTTTAGGGCCAAAGGGAAGTGATGGCGGACATAATGGATTGAAAAATATTCAAGAGATTTTAAATACAAATCAATATCCTCGTTTGCGTTTCGGTATTAGTAACGAATTTAATAAAGGAAGTCAAGTGAATTATGTGTTGGGTAAGTGGAGTGATGAAGAAAAGAAAACATTGGACGATAGAATAAAAATTGCTGCTGATGCCGTGAAAGCTTTTGCATTTATTGGTTTAGCAAGATGTATGAATGAGTTTAATACGAAATAGTTTTAAGGAGAAAGCGGCAAGGCTTATGACATAAATTAGGTATTACTTTTTTCTTATAATTTACATCTTAAAGCTAAATAGAATATCTCGCTAATGGAGTTGCATCTAATCCGCAAAATTCTTGTTTTAAAAATTTATAGTAGCCAGTAATAGCAATCATAGCAGCGTTATCGGTGCAATATTCAAATTTTGGAATGTAAGTTTGCCATTGATGCTTTTTACCTAGTATTTCTAGTTCATTTCTCAACCCTGAATTAGCAGAAACTCCTCCCGCAATAGTAATTTGTTTGATATTAGTTTCTTTACTTACTACTAATAAATTTTTTAATAAATATTTTATTAAATGAGCTTGATAAGAAGCGCAAATATCATTGAGATTTTCCTCAATAAAATTTGAATTTATTTTTTTTTGTTCTTGAATGAAATATAAAAACGAAGTCTTAACTCCACTAAAACTATAATTATTATTTTTGAGTTGCGGAGTTGGGAATTTATATTTTGTAGAATCACCTAATTTGGCATACTTGTCTATTAATGGCCCGCCAGGGTATGGAAGTCCTAATATTTTAGCTGCTTTGTCAAAGGCCTCTCCAACAGCATCATCTTCGGTTTCTGCTAATAATTCAAAACTTAAATGATCGCTAATTTTTACAATTTGAGTGTGCCCACCGCTAACAGTTAAACATAGAAAAGGAAAACTAGGATGTCTTATTTCCAGATGTTCTTCTTCAATAAAATGTGCTAAAATATGTCCTTGCATATGATTCACTTCTACTAGTGGAATATGTAATGCAAGTGATAGAGATTTTGCAAAAGATAAGCCAACTAATAAACTTCCACTTAATCCTGGTCCGCGAGTTACTGCAATGGCATTAATTTGTGATATAGTAATGTTTGCTTTTTTCAAAGCAGCATCAACTACAGGTACAATATTTTTTTGATGATCTCTACTAGCTAACTCAGGAATAACACCACCATATTGCTCATGTATGCTTTGATTAGCAGTGACATTTGATAACAATACTCCATTCTTAATGATAGCACAAGAAGTATCATCACAGCTAGATTCTATGCCTAGTATAAATATATCTTTTTTGTTAGAGAACATTTTACAATTTTCAACCCAATATCTTAGGCTATATTAACGTTATACATTTAGGTTATTTCGTTATTTTTATACGCAATGAGCGCATTTGGTAAAATTACAAGAATATTATGGAAAACAGTATTGTTTTCTTTATTAGTTATTGTGATTTTATGTAGTCTTGCTTTTGTAGCTGTGCAATCTGAAATAGTTCAAACTTGGTCGGCCAAAAAATTAACGACGTATCTTTCTAAAGAGCTTAATGCAAATTTATCTATTGAGAGAGTTAAAATTAGTTTAATCAGCAATGTTACTCTTGAAGGTGTTTATGTGAGTGATAAGCATCACGATACTTTAATTTATGGTAAAAATATTATTGTGGATGTTAGTGGATTTAATTACCAAAAACGTCAACTCAAATTAGATGCAGTAGAATTAATAGATGTGAAAGTTAAATTATTGAAATACAAAAATGAAGAAGATTGGAATTTTCAATACTTAGCTGATTATTTTGCTTCAAAGGATACAATAAATGTTGACACAATAAAATCTCCATGGAAAATTTCTTACGGTGATTTAAAATTAAATAATGTAGATTTTACCTATCACCTATTAAGAGATACAGATAAAGTTGTTAGTAACATGAATTACAACAATATTCATGTGTCTAATATTTATGGAACATTTACAGAATTTGATTATAGAGGTGATACTATTTTTGCACAAATAAATAATTTGAGCGCTAAGGAGCAATGTGGGATTGAATTAAAAAAATTAACAACCAAAGCACAGATTTCATCAACCGAATTACGATGCGATAGTATTTATTTAAAAACTGCTAATAGTTTTGTGAAAGGTAAACTGAAGTTTAAATATGATCAATGGACAGATTACCAAGACTTTATAAATAAAGTATACATCAAAGGGAATTTAAAAGATAGTACTTATGTTAGTTTTAAAGATATCGCTTATTTTGCAGAAGACTTGAATGGTTTTGAGGAAACAATAGCTTTAAAAGGCAAAGTAAGAGGCTTTGTGAATGATTTGAGTGGGACCAATATGAATGTTCGTTACAGAAATAACACTCAGTTTATTGGTGATATGAGCATAACAGGCTTACCTGATATTGATAAATCATTTATACATTTTGATGCTGAAAAATTATCTACCTCTAAATCTGATTTAGAGAAATTTCCTATTCCACCTTTCAGTCAGCCAACGTTTTTAAAACTTCCTGCCGAGATTCAAAAGTTAGGAGTAGTTTCCTACAAAGGAAAATTTGATGGTTTTTTAAATGATTTTGCTACTTATGGTGTATTTAAAACTGACGTTGGAATGCTTAAAACAGATCTTCGTTTAAATACTAATAATAAGTCAAAAATTTTGCAGTATTCAGGAGCTTTTTCAACCACTAATTTTAATTTATCCAAGTTACTTCCTCATGTTAAATTTACTGGGCCAATTTCATTATCAACAAAAATCAAAGGTATAGGAACTACATTAAAAGAACTCGACGCTTCGTTTGATGGTATTGTTCAAGCAGCATCTTTTAACGGGTATCAATATGCTAATGTAAAGATTGATGGATTGTTTAAAAACCAAATTTTCACTGGGTATGTTGTAAGTAAAGATACCAATGCTAATTTTGATTTTAATGGCTCTGTTGATTTTAATCACAAGGTTCCTAAAATGGATTTTATTTCAACCATTAATAATTTTGATTTAGATAAAACTCATTTTTCAACCTCGCAATTAAACGGAAAAGTTTCTTCACAAATATTAATTAACTTAAATGGTAATAGTATTGATAATTTAAGCGGTCAAGTAAATTTTGATAATACTATCTATAAAACTGATGAGAAAACATATAAATTAAGCAGTTTTAATTTAATACTTGATCAAGCAGAACCGTTAAAAAATATAGTTCTCTATTCAAATATTGCTAACATCGAATTAAAAGGTAAGTATAATTTAAGTACATTACCTGATGCCTTTAAACAATACTTGAATGATTATTTCCCAACATTTGTAAAAACTAATACACGTCATATCTTCAGCGATAAAGCTGATTTAATGATAAAGATTAAAAATTTTACCATTGTAAAAGAGTTGTTTTTAAAAGATTTAATGATAGGTCAAAATTCAACTTTAGAGAGCTCTTTTGATGCATCCATAAATTATTTGTATTTGAAAACAAATAGCACATCTGTTGAATATTCTGGTGTAAAATTTAAAAATAATATTATAGCAGTAAATTCATTACCTAAAGGAATTGAGTTTACCTATAATTCAACAGCAATAAATATTTCAGATAGTTTGTCATTTAAAAATCCAAGTTTAGTATTTGTTGCAAATGACCGAATTACCAATTTTAATTTAAGTTGGGATAATATTGTAAGTCCTCATAATAATGGCGTATTCAGTGGTAAAGCTATTTTCGACAATACAAAGGCAACTATTTTGTTTGATAAAATACAATATGTTATTAGAGATAGTTTATGGCAAATCGTAAAAGCAAATCCAATAGTTATAGATACAGCTTTTACGATATTAGTTAACCCATTAACATTTTATAATCATAATCAATTAATAACCATTGAAGGTAAATTATCTAATAATAATAAAGATAAGCTAGATGTTTTTATTCAAAATTTTAAGTTAGCGCAATTAAATTCTTTTTTAAAAGATGTTAAAGTATCTGTTGATGGCTCATTAACTGGTAACACTAGTGTTTATGGAATATTCGGGCATCCTCTTGTTTCTAGTGAATTCAGTTTTGTAGATTTAAAACTCAATACGAAATTAATTGGTTATGGAGAAATTAAGAGTGAATATAATCCTGAGAAAGAATTCGTCAATATTGACGGTTATTCTGCATTTTCAAAAGATTTTGATGGGAATTTAATGAAAAATATAGTGTTTAATGGTTATTATTTTCCAAAACGAAAAGAAGAAAATATTGACATTAAATTTAAGGCAGAACCATTTGACTTATCTTTATTGCAACCTTATCTTACAGATATTTTAACCTTTAAAGTAGGTTATTTAAATGGTAATGGTTCAGTGACTGGCACTTTAGATAACCCACAAATTAATGCTAAACTTAAATTTTTTAAGTGTGTAATGATTGTAGATTTTTTAAATGTGCAATATAGTGTGAATGGCTTTGTTGATATTATGCCTAAACAAATTAATTTTGATAATTTAGAAATTCGAGATAAAGTAGGTAATTCAGGAAGCGTTAATGGTAATATTTTTCATAATAATTTTAAAGATATGCGTATTGATTTTGATATCAATACTAATAAACTAATGGTTTTAAATACAACAGCTGCAAATAATCCAACCTACTATGGAACAGCTTATGCGTCTGGTAATGCAGGTATTTATGGCTTTTTAGATGATATTAAGATGGAATTGAATATGAAAACCAATGGTGGTACTTATTTTTATATCCCATTAGATGGTCCAGCTGAAATTGGTAATAATGATTTTATAAGATTTGTAAATAAAGATACAATTAGAACGATTTTAAAAAACACTAAATCTAATTTTTCCTTAGATTTTAATTTAGAAGCAACAAAAGATGCAGAGGTACAATTAATATTTGATGAAAAATCGGGCGATATTATTAAAGCTAGAGGAGATGGTTTTTTAAATATGAAAATTGACTCGAAAGGTAAGTTTGATATGTATGGTGATTATGTTCTGTCAACAGGTGATTATTTATTTACATTGGAAGATTTTGTTACCAAAAAATTTGAAATTCAAAAAGGAAGCTCAATTAAATGGAATGGGAATTTATATAAAGCTAATATTGATATTGTTGCTAATTATAAACAACGAGCTTCTGTTAAACCGCTTTTTCCTAACGAAACTACAAGTAATAATTACAATAAACGATTTCCTGTTGACTGTAAATTATATATGAAGGATAAATTAACGTCTCCTGATATTTCTTTTGGAATTGAATTGCCAACAATAGATGAAACAACTCGATCTGCAATAAAAAGTATGTTAAATGATGAAAGCGAATTGAGAAGACAATGGTTTTCATTATTATTACTTCGTAGTTTTGTTACACCTACTGCACTTTCAGGAGGTGGCGGAATTAAAGCTGCCGAGGGAGCAGCAGCTACAGGCTCAGAAATGTTAAGTAACAAAGTAAGTACTTGGTTAAATGGCGTAACAAAAGATATTGATATAGGAGTTAACTACAGACCTGGTGGTTCTTTAAGTAGTGATGAATTGGATTTAGCATTATCAAAACAGTTGTTTAATAATCGTTTGTCTATTGATGGAAATTTTGGTGTAGCTAGTAATAATAACTCAACGACATCTACCAATAAAAGTAATACCAGCAATTTAATTGGAGATGTGACATTGGAGTATAAGTTAACTCCATCAGGAAAGTATCGAGTAAAAGGTTTTAATAGAAGTAATGATAATACCGAGGCGGCCACAAACGGTGGCGCATTTACCCAAGGTGTTGGAGTGTTTTATAGAGAAGAGTTTGAAAACACAACAGAACTTTACAAACGTTTTAAAGATAAAATGAAACGTGTAGGTCAGCAACTAAAAAATATGTTTTCTAAATCTAAAAAAAATTAATATGGTGGATCTAATTTACAATGATCTTTTTGTAAAGTAGTCCACTTTCACTTTTAACTCTAACAAAATACAATCCGTTAGCAAACCCTTCAAGATTTAATTTTTCATTTGTGTTTTTTGGAATAATAAATAACACTTCTTTACCAGTAATATCAATTATAGAAATTCGATTTGCGATGTTTTTTGTTTGTATATGAATTTCATTGTCTGTTGGATTTGGATATATATCTAAAATATAATTAGATTCATTTTCTAAAATCCCAACTGCAGGACTAGATCTTTGATTTGAAGAAATAATCGTATCAAGAGCCGTCGCCGACGATGTACAATTAGTAGGAGTTGTAATAGCTACTTTATATATATTAAGTCCAGCGGGAGGATTTATATCGGTGTATGCAGTAGTAGAGCCAGATACTGTATTAATTAATTGCATATTTGACGAATTAGGGCCTCTAAAAATATAATAAGAAGTAGCTGTTATTCCTTGATATAAATTCCACGACAAATTAACTTGTGTTCCAGTACCTAAACTACTTTGTAGCAAAATAGTTTTGTGGATATTAGATTTTGGCTGAATATTGTTGCAGCTATCTAAATGTGCGATGGCATATCTATACGCTTGTTGATTAGTGTTTGATGTCAAATCAATAAATTTATCGGGTTGCCCACTTGCAACGTAACCAATAGAATCCCATAAACTCATACTGTTTTCACGATATATAACAGTTCCTTTTTTAAACGAATTAGTGATACTATTAAAAAATATTTCGTTGTTTAAATTAGCATTGGATGTCACATAACAAAGAGTAGGTGCTACCACTGGTTTAGAACACGCATTAATACACAGCGCCCCGCTTCCTGCTGTTTGACTTATTGTAAATTGAACAGTTGATAAAGTAGGGCATGTAACGGCTATTAAATAGTATTGACCATATATAGCTGTAAAAGATGCCGACTCAGTTGAATTTGTGGAATATCTGCAATCTTGTATTTGGTTGGGCTGTTGATTACAAAAAAATCCAGGCGAATTTACACCTCCCCACACTATTAAATCTATATCAGATGTTCCTGTAGCTTGTAAAGTTATATTGCCGCTTTGTGTTGCTTGACCATAAAAATAACACACTCTCGGACTACTTACTATACATCCAAAATTTGGCCCTGGCCCACTAGAATTATTGTTAGCATAATATGTTGAATCACTATAAGTTGTTCCTGAGCAAAAAGGCAAAGGGTTACTGCAACTATTTTGCGATTGCAAATGAAAACTCAAAATTATAATGCTTAGTAAAAATAAATGCTTCATATTTAAATATTTATTCTAAGATATATATTATTTCGAGAGTATAGGCAAACCAATATTTAAAAAGATTAGACTTAGTTATTTCACATTAATAACAAACTGTTTAATCTCTAAAGTGTCTTGGTATTTAATTAATGCAAAATTTACCGTTGACTTTCCTTGAGCTAAAGTTTTAAAATTAAAATCAACCCCTTTTTCATTGCCGTGAAAAACCGAGCCGTAGTAATCCAAAATTTTTGAATCATAATTATTATTTATTTGCCACATATAACCAGTTGTGTGGTTTTCGGGTAAGGTGATTCTAAATGGTTCACCTATATTAAATTCATTTTCGGCTGGCGATTCTTTAGTTGCTTGTTTATATGAACAGCTTGATAGCAAAACAAAAAGAAATATAATCGATAATAATTTTTTCATAAGCCAAATATAGCTTCCTGTAATTCAATTTGTGATAATTTACATAATTTAACAGCTAAATAAAGTGTAAATTTATGTTGGCATGAGATTTGAAAACATACTATTAGATAAACTAAATATGAAAAGAATGAGACATATTGTAATTTTAGGATTTGCTGTTATAGCAACCGTAGCTTTATGTTCAGCGGGTTACTATATTTCAACACAAGAAAAACTAGAACAAGTAATACCATACAATAATTTGCCATCTAAAGAATTACCAATTGTGCAAAATGACGCTTTTAAAGAAGGTGAGATATTATCTTATCGTTTGCATTACGGTGCATTGGATGCAGGTGTTATTTTAATGGAAGTTAAACCTGAAGTTCTTGAAGTAGCAGGCAGAAAAGTTTATCATATAGTTGGTAATGGTTATTCTAAAGGAACTTTTGATTGGTTTTTTAAAGTAAGAGATAGGTATGAAACATTTATTGATAAAGATGCTTTATTGCCTTGGATGTTTGTGAGAAGAGTGTATGAAGGCGGCGTAACAATTAATCAAGACTATAAATTTAATCACTACACTAATAAAGTGGATGTGGGAAGTGGCGAAAAGGTTGAAATACCTGATGGAACACAAGATATGATTTCTGCATTTTACTCTGCAAGAAATTTAGATTTAACTAATGCAAAAGAAGGTGATGTGTTTACAATTAATAGTATTGTAGATAAAGAAATTTGGCCTTTAAAAATTAGATACGTTGGTAAGGAAAAAATTAAATGCGATATAGGTACTTTTAATTGTGTTAAATTTAGACCAATTGTGCAAAAAGGGCGCATTTTTAAACATGAAGATGATTTAAATGTTTGGCTAACAGATGATAAAAACCATGTGCCATTAAGAGCTCAAGCTAAATTGGTAGTTGGTTCTATTAAATTAGATATTGTATCTGTTAAAAATTTAGCAAATCCTACTTCGGAAGTTAAATAGTGAGGAAAATCAAAATAATTAACAGGATATTGGGTAAATCAATATCCTTTTTTTATTTTTAGCCTTATGGAACTAAAAAAAGAAATTATAGAACGAGTTCAACAACTCGAAGAAAAATATAGTTTAATGGGACAAAGTTTAGAAGGCTATTTAGATGGACTTCTTTTGTCTAACTACTTAACTTACTGGGATTATATTCAAGTAGATACTTTATTAACACTTCAGAATCCAAAAACTGATTTTCCTGACGAGAAAATTTTTATCATGTACCATCAAATTACAGAGTTGTATTTTAAACTCTCTTTGCATGAGATGGAACAAATTGGTAATAATGGTCCGCATATTTTGCCAAATGGTCAAAATTTAGGTTGGAAAGATACACTAGATGTTAATCTTTTTGCTGAACGTATTACTCGTATCAACCGTTATTTTGAGTCATTAACCAAATCGTTTGAAATTATGGTGGATGGCATGGAAAAAGAACAGTTTTTACGTTATCGAATGGCTTTATTACCTGCAAGTGGTTTTCAAAGCGCTCAATACCGTAAAATTGAAATTTGTGCAACCGATTTTTTTAATTTAGTGGATAAAGATGTTCGTCCAAGTTTAGAAGGTAAAAATCCAAGTATAGAAGAAATGTTTCAAAATATTTATTGGAACAAAGGAGCTACCGAATTGGCAACTGGTAAAAAAACACTTACACTTAAACAGTTCGAACAAAAGTATGGTGCCGAGTTTATTGCTTTGGCTAAAGAATATCAAACTAAAAATATGTGGGCAAAGTATCAATCATTATCAGCTCATGATCAACAAAATCCTAAACTCATTAATGCTTTAAAAGAATTAGATGTTAATGTCAATATCAATTGGCCTTTAATGCATTATAAAAGTGCGGTTCGTTACTTACAACAAAACACCGAAGATATTGCTGCTACAGGAGGAACTAACTGGCAAAAATATTTGCCGCCTCGTTTTCAAAAACGTATTTTTTATCCTGAACTTTGGACAGCGCAAGAACATGAAGATTGGGGAAAAGGTTGGGTTGAGACCAATGTTTTTAGAATGGGTAAATAATTGCACAATAAACCATACTTTTAGGCGTTTATAATCATATTGAAAAAAATAGTTACATATCTTTTAGTTGTTATTAGCACTAGCTTGTTTGCTCAATTGGGCGGTACAAAAGTTTATAGTTTTTTAGATTTGCCGATTCCAGCTCGTTCAAATGCTTTAGGTGGAGCGTCAATCGCTATTTGGGATAAAGATGTGAATTTAGGATACAGTAACCCTGCTTTATTAAACCCTAGTAATTCAAAACAATTAGCATTTAATTATGTGAATTACGTATCTGATTTAAGTTATGGTAATTTTATGTATGCCCATCAGTTAAAAAAGTACGGAACTTTTGCCGCTGGATTGCAATACTTTAATTATGGTAAATTTGATGGCAGGGATGAATACGACAAGGAAACCGGAACATTTAAAGCCGCTGATTATTCGTTAAACTTAGCTTTTGCAAAAACATTAAATAAAGATAGTACTCTTT
>JBIICN010000053.1:0-22033 GCA_044238845.1 Bacteroidia bacterium | reverse complement strand
ACGTTGTTTTTCTTTTCTTTGTCAAAATCTTTTCTTTTGGATGTAAATAGTAAGGTGTTATTGTCTGTAACTACTGGCACATATTCTGGGGCGTCTGTATTTATTTTCGATCCTAAATTTCCAACATACATGTTTTTATCATAAATATCATTTTTATTTTGTTCACCATAAGTACAATCTTCTAGTTTTTTAGTTAAATCATTAATGTTGTAACGATCTTGTTCTTTATCTTGTGTTATTTTAACGGCTAATTGTGAATATAAGCTTGTAGCTTTTTTGTATTCGCCAATGTGGTGATAACACTTCGCTAAAACATATAATAAGTCAGGGAATGTATCGGTTGATGTTTTTGAGTATGCGGTTTCTAAATACGGAAGCGCTTCTTCATATTTATTCATGTATTCTGCTAAAACAAATCCAAGCCCTAAGTTTGCTTCGTAACTTGTTTTATCAATAGTATATGCTTTGGTATAATTGGTTTTAGCTAAGTCTAATTTGTTTTTTTCTAAAGCTCTTTCCGCTTTTTTAATATAAGATTTGATTTGTGCAGAAGAAACTGATATACTTAAAATGAATATAAATGAAATAATTTTTCTCATGTAATAATTTGAATTAGCATTTTTATAGGTTATAAAAATAATAATTTATTTTAGCAATTAACTGTTATATGGTATTTTAAAAGTAAATCTATGATTAATGGCCCATTAATGGCTTACTATCAAGTGATTTTGAGTCTAAAGCATCTCTAAGCCCATTACCTACTAGCATAAATGCCAATACCAATACCATAATCGCTAAACCTGGCACAAATGCTAAATAGGCAGCATCAACTAATACATAACCTCTATGGGCGTTAATCATCTCACCCCAAGAAGGCGTAGGGGGTTGAGCGCCAATTCCTAAAAAGCTTAAGCCTGCTTCGGTTAATATAGCTGAAGCAAAGTTTGAAGCTGCAATTACAATGACCGGTCCCATCACATTTGGTAAAATATGGCGCAAGATAATTCTCATGTTTTTAAATCCTAATGCTCTTCCAGCTTCCACAAATTCTTTCTCTCTAATACTTAATATTTGTCCACGAATTAGTCGAGCTACATCTACCCACATGGTTAATCCTACCGCAATAAATACTTGTAAAATACCCTTCCCTAAAACTAATGTAATGGCTATTACTAGCAATAAAGTTGGGATAGACCAAACCACATTAATTAACCACATAATAACATCATCTATCCAGCCTCTAAAATAGCCTGCAATGGCTCCAAGTAATATCCCAATCACAATCGATATAATTACTGAAATAAACCCAACTGATAAAGATATTCGAGTACCAATCATGAGTCTACTCAATAAATCGCGTCCAGCTAAATCGGTTCCTAATATATAACGCTTGTTTTTTATATGGTTTTCTGTAATTTCTTTTTGCAATTGGTTGATGTTTAATTTTAATTTTTCTCCAGAACTTAATTGATAAAATTCTATTTGATTTGTTGTGCTATCATTATTTATTGGATAATTATTATTCACATCGTACACAACGTCTGCTAAATTATAAGCCACTTTATTCCCATTATTTGGCTCAGTTCCAGTAAACTCTTCAATAACAATATCAAAACCTTTAAATGAGTACGAATAGGCAGGTATAGTTGTATAATCACTTACTTCTCCGAAAATCATTTTATTTAAAAAGCCAGCTTTGTGTGATAGCTCATTTTTTTTGATTAATAACATTTGTGCTTTAAAACCTGGTTTTTTAATATGTAACTCGGGTTTTTGGTCATTAGCATATGGCGAAGAATCAGGCGTAATTAAAAAACCTAAAACAGAAATAGTAGAAGCAACAACTATTAAATATAATCCAAACATTGCTAATTTGTTACGTTTAAAACGTTGCCATGTTTGAACAGAAAGAGATTCTGATGTATAATCTGTATGTTTCTTTTTAAATAACAATTTACTTAATTTTTTTTCCTTTCCAGGATGGTTTATAAAATGACGACACTATTCCAATATATAATGCGTATATCCAATATATACATTCAAATGGAATTAGCCACCAGATATATTTTAAACGTCCTAAAAAATCTGAAGCTAAAAATAGTAACAAAAAATCAAAAACAAACTTTGCAAGGGCAAAAATCGATAAAAAAGGCAATATAACTGACTTTTTGAAGGCTGCGACTAATAAAGCCAGAAAAATGAGGTTAGATATGAGAACAATAAGTGCAAAAAAGGTATTTAAAAGGCTTCGATTTTCTTTTGTTTTTGATGCCCAACGCACTCTTTGACTAATTAAATCTTTTAAGTTATTGACTGTCGATGTTTTTACAATAAGCTCTCTCGATAAAACATATTGTACAAGTTTTGGATTAATTTTTTTGAAAGATTCTAAAATAAAGACATCTTCTCCTGATGACAAATGTAAATGTGAATGATAACCATCAACGAGCTCGTAAATGTTTTTTTTAAAAGCCAAATTTGCGCCATTACACATAAATGGTTTTTGTAATCCAGTATATCCTGCTGTAACGCCTGTTAAGGCGATGTTTTCGGTAATTTGAAATGTTGCTAAAAAACTAGGTTCACTTCTAAAGTCAACTGGCATTACTAGCATGTTTGGTGATAATGCATAAAAATAACTACTGATACTTTGTAACCAGTTTGGATGACGATAAATAACATCGGCATCTGTAGTTACAATAATATCACCTTTAGATTTTTTGATAGCTAAAGCAAGATTTTTCTTTTTCCCAAAGTGAATATCTTGTTTTATTAATTGGTATTGTAGTCCTGATTTTTCAAGTGTTTCTTTAGCTAATTCATATGTTTTGTCATCTGAGCAATCATCAACGATAATAAGTTCAAAGTGTGTTTTTGGAAAATCTTGTTTTACAATTTGATAAATAAACTCTTGAATTGTTTGTTCTTCATTTTTTGCCGAAGCAACAATCGAAATAAATGAAGGAGATGAGCTTTTTGATAATGGGATTGTTCGGTTTAATTTATTAAAGCCAATGATAGCAAATGTTATCAGGAAACCATAAGAAATAATGGCAAATGCGAATATGTACAATTCAATTAGCATGTGCTGTTCTGAAATTTATTTTTTCTCTTAGTATAATTACATAGCCAATCACACTTGGAATAATAACATTAATTATCCATACAAAGGTTGACGCCAATACAACTATTACGGTATTATCCCCATTATTAAACACAAATAAGGCAATGGCTGCTCTAATGGCAGGCTCTATAAAGCTTATCATTGGAATTAAGCTCGTTAGCATAAAATAGGCTGCAATACTCATAAATACATCCATTAAATTATTTTGTGGAGCTAATGCATTGTATATTAAGTAAAATTGAGTTGTAAAAACTAAGTACCTGACGATTGAAAATGTAATTAATTTTAAAATTAATGTTTTTGAAAATTGAATGTTTTTGGCGTCATCCATTTTTTTAAACCATTTTATGAATTTTAGCTTTTGTTGTATAAATGATACATTTAAAATAGCCCAGCAAAAAAATAGAATCATGCAAACACCAAAACCTAATACGCCATAAATAAAGGTAGATGATTGATTGTTTTGATTAAGTTTGTATGTAATGGCTATGAGTCCCGAAGTTACTGTTATGAGCATTTGAAACATGCCGTTGATGAAATGTAAAACAGTAACACTTGGCCTATTTTCGTGTTTAAAATACATGATTTTTGCTAAAAACTCCATGGCCCTTCCTGGCGCAATATTACCCACACAAATTCCTGAAAAAACAGATTTTAAGGCGGTCGTATAAGAAATTGATTCTATTTGTTTGGTAATTGATTTCCATTTATAACTTTCTATACCCCAATTAAGTGGCATAAGCAGCAAAACAAGTATTAAAATCAAGTACATGTTAGGCTCACTAAGCCAAAACAAACATTGTTCTTTTAGATGTGGAATCTGATTTAAGCGATTATAAATAATCCAAAAACTAATAAGTCCAATCAAAAGTTTTATTAGGAAGGATGTTGTTTTTTTTGAGAATGCCAAAAAATAAGTTTTAAACTATAAAAATAAGATTATTTTTTTCAATAAAGTGGATTAATATTTCTTCGAGGATTTTTTTACATAATTTCCACATAGTAAAGTGTTTTGTTGTTAATAATTTGGAGAATTATAAATTTAATTATACCTTGTTACATATAAATCAAATACTTATGAAATCATTTTATACTTTTTGCTTACTTGTTATTAATCTTTTATCTGTGAAATCAGTTTTTTCTCAAGGTGATGATTGTTCAACGGCTTTAACGCTAACTAATGTGGCTAGTTATTGCTCAAATAACCCGATATATACTAATGTAGGTTCCACAGTAAGCGGTTTTGCTGTAGCTAGTTGTTGGGGTGCAACGGCCACGTCTGATGTTTGGTTTTCATACACAGCGACAGGAACTAGCGTTTTAATTTCAGTGAATGGAAGTGGTTTTGGCGGAACGATTACTAGACCACGAATTGCCTTATATAATGGAAGTTGTTCAGGCACAATCAACCAACTAGGTTGTAACAATGGTACAGCTGGGAGCGGTTTTAGTCAGCTTTATGTTGGAGGCTTAGTTTTAGGTCAAACCTATTTAATTAGGATAAGTAGCACTGCAGCAAATGTAGGTACATTCGAATTATGTGTTAATAATTATAATCCACCACCTTTTGCTAGCGCTGATTGCGGAGGCGCAGGCAAATTATGCAATAAAAATCCTTTGAGTGTTGGTACTTTGAGTGGAGGTGGCACAAATCCAAATGAGCCAGACAATGAAACAAATTCTTGTATGACAGGCGATTTTTTTAATGACGCAGAATCAAATTCTGTTTGGTATACTTGGACATGTGGCACTTCAGGAACATTAACATTTGATTTATCACCTTTAGATCCAACAAACGATCTTGATTACGTTCTTTATCAATTATCTTCTGCTAATACATGTGGAACAAGAACAATTATTAGATGTAATACTTCTTCATGTTTAAATGGTGTTAGTGCTTCAGGATTACCTAGTTCTACAGGGTTAAGCGCTACAGATACAGATACTTCTGAAGATCCTGGATGTGATCCAGGTGAAAATGCGTATTGTCAGCAAATAAATATGGTGGCAGGAACGAGTTACGCCATATTAATTAATAATGCTGATGGCAACTCTGGATTTAATATTTCTTGGGGAGGAACTGGTACGTTCTTAGGGCCAGATCCTAATATTGTAGCTACGAACACAACTATTTGCGCAGGAGAATCTGTTACTTTTGATGGTTCTACATCTACTAATTTTAATTCATTAGATTGGACTTTTAATGCAACTGGAAGTCCAGTTACTGCTTCTGGCGCTGGGCCACATACTGTTGTGTTTCCAAATAATGGCACTTATGTTGCTATTTTGCAAGCAAATTCCGCGTTAGGTTGTAGTTCTGTAGAGTATAAGAATATAATTGTTGGCTCAACTACAATTAGTGTAAGTTCAGCAAGTGTTTGCGCCGGTAGTTCAACAGTTTTAACAGCAAGTGGAGCGTCTTCTTATACTTGGAGCACAGGTGCCACTACGCCAACAATTTCGGTTTCTCCCAGCACACCAACTAATTATACTGTTACTGGAGGAGTTGGAACATGTACAAATACACAAATAGCCTCAGTTGCTATTAATCCGGCTCCTACTGGAGTATCAGCTGGAATAAGTCAAACGTTAACCTGTCCAAGTAATTCTTTGAGCATCACAGGCAGTGTAGCGAGTCCTACAAACGCTGTTGTAAATTGGACAGGAATAAATGTATGCGGCGTCCCAACATCATTAACTACAGGTATTTGTGGAGCGGGTATTTATACATTAACGGCAACCAATCCAATAAATGGATGTAAGAGTACATCAACTGTTGAGATTTACCCTAACGCAGGTGCACCATCGGCAAGTATAACGTCTACGGCATTAACTATAGATTGTAATACTTCTATACAAACGGTAACAGTTACTAGTTTGCCTGCTACAGACGTTACTTATAGTTGGAATGTTCCACCATCAAGTATATCTAGTAATGGATCAGTTGCAAGTTTTACAAATGCCAATACCTATGTATGTACTGTAACGAATACTTTGAGTAATTGTTCTACTCCAGTTCAAGTAGTTGTTACAAGCAATACAGTTGTTCCAGTAACTACAGCGAGTGTAAATGGTAGCCTTACATGTGTAACAAATACGGTAGCGTTAAGTTCAACTCTGTCAGGTATGAATTATACATGGACAGCACCAGCAGGCGGTGTTTTAACCACGAATACATCTCAAAACACAACGGCCTCAGGAGTTGGAGGAACATACACCTTGTCAGTATTAAATTCCACTACAGGTTGTACTTATTCTACTACTGTTGTTGTTTTACAAAATACAGTTTCTCCAACAGGAGTTAGTGCTGGATTAAATCAAACACTAACCTGCGCTTCTTCATCTGTAATTTTATCAGGTAGTGTGTCGAGTCCAACTAATGGTGTCGTTTTGTGGACAGGACCAAATGTATGTAGTAGTGCAACTAATCTATCTACATCCGCTTGTTCAGCAGGAGTTTATACATTAAAAATTACTGATGCTTCTAATGGATGTACAAGCTCGTCAACAGTTGAAGTATTGCCGAGTGCAGGTGCACCAGTTTTATCGTTATCATCTGCTACAGTAACTGTAAATTGTAATAATCCATCACAAACGATAACAGTAACAGCAACTCCATCTAATAACTTAGTGTATTCTTGGAATCCTAATCCTGCTTCAGGATCAGCATCATCAGTGGCATCATTTATTAACCAAGGCACATTTATATGTACTGTAACAAACACAATAACGAGTTGTACATCAACGATACAATTAGTTGTTTTTGAAAACAAAACATTGCCAACAGTATTAACGAGCAATACTGTAATTCCATGTAATTCAAATACAGTGAATATATTATCGGTATCTACACCAACCAATGTAACGTATAGTTGGACGACTCCAAATGGAAATATAGTATCAGGCGGGACAACAGGAACGGTAACAGTAAACTCAGCAGGAGATTATGTGATAACTGTAAAAGATAATGTAAATGGTTGTATTAATACATCAACTTCTAATGTTACGTCTATATCTGTTACTACGGCATTTACAGCAAATCCATTAACAGGAACAGCTCCATTATTGGTAAACTTTACAAATCAGAGCGTAGGAGCATCAAGTTATTTATGGAATTTTGGTGATACAAATAATAATACATCAACATTATCAAGTCCAGATCATACTTATAATTTACCAGGTGTATATGTAGTAACATTAACAGCAACGGATGCCACTAGTTTATGTACAATTTCATCAACAACTACCATTACAGTAATAGAGAATTCAGTATTAATTGTGCCAAATGTTTTTACTCCAAACGGTGACGGAAAGAATGATGAATTTAAGATTATCGCATCAGGCATGAAGGAATTAACGTGTGATATATTTAATAGATGGGGTACAATGGTTTATGCAATAAAAACGGTAGATGATTCATGGGATGGAGGCAATCACACTGACGGGACCTATTTTTATATATTAAAATGTGTAGGTATTGATGGTAAAGAATACAACCAACAAGGGTACATTAATTTATTTAAATAAATAGTTATATAATTAATAAAAACCCCTTGTGTTTCATAAGGGGTTTTTTGTTTTACATTTGTAAATATTATTTGTAATTGGCAATCAACGATAGAATCATATTAGGTATTGACCCTGGAACTTTGGTAATGGGATATGGCTTGGTGCATATTCAGAATAATAAATTATCGTTAATTACTTTAGATGCCATTAAATTAGATAAGTTGGATGAGCATGCCGATAGATTGAAAAAAATATTTGAGCGTGTAGTTGAATTAATTGACCAGTACAAACCAGATGAACTAGCCATTGAAGCGCCCTTTTTTGGTAAAAATGTTCAATCGATGCTTAAATTAGGAAGAGCTCAAGGTGTGGCGATTGCAGCGGCTTTGTCTAAAAACATCCCAATGACAGAGTATTCTCCTAAAAAAATTAAAATGAGTATTACCGGTAATGGTAATGCTTCTAAAGAGCAAGTTGCCGCTATGTTGGAGAGTTTGTTAAATTTTAAGCATGATGATAAATATTTGGATGCAACGGATGCTTTAGGTGCTGCGGTGTGTCATTATTTTCAAAATAAAACGGCTGGTTCTGGAACCAAAAAATCCTATTCTGGTTGGGACGCGTTTATTAAAGATAATCCCAAAAGAAAAGCTTAAAAGACCGATTGAATCAATTACTTTCTTACCTTTCTTTTCTGTTAAAAAATGTACTTATGGCAAAATCTAAAATTTCTAAACTATCTATATTAACTGAATTTGACGTTTATAATTCTGCTAAGGATTTAGACAAAAAAGACGCTGAATTATTGTTAGCTGCTCAAAAAATGGTGAAAACCGCTCATGCACCCTATTCCGAATTTCATGTAGGCGCAGCTGTTTTGTTAGAAAACGGCAAGATTGTGACAGGAAATAACCAAGAAAATGCAGCTTACCCAAGTGGATTATGTGCCGAAAGAGTCGCTATTTTTTATGCATCGGCACAATATCCTAACGTAGCAGTAAAAGCTGTGGCTGTGGCAGTAAAATCCAAAAATGTGGTGGTTAGCGAGCCATTATCCCCTTGTGGTGGTTGTCGACAAGTAATTGCTGAGTACGAAAATTTGTCCGGAAAACCAATTAGAATCATCATGTCGGGCGAAAAAGGGCAAATTTACATCGCTAAAAGCATCGAAAGTTTATTGCCCCTAATGTTTAGTAAAAAGTATCTATAAACTGGTATTTTTTAGGGCTTTTGAATATCATTTATTCTCTTATTTTTGTACCTTATTAAATTGTAATTTCTATGGCTAAAACGGCTGAAAAAAAGAGCAAGTTCTCAAAAGAACAATACCTTAAATGGTACGAATCAATGCTATTGATGCGTAAGTTTGAAGAGAAAACTGGACAAGTATATGTTCAACAGAAAATCAAAGGCTTTTGCCATTTATATATCGGACAAGAAGCTATAGTAGCTGGTACGGTTAGTGCTACCAAAAAAGAAGATAAGCATATCACGGCTTACCGTTGCCACGCGCATGGTATTGGTTTAGGTATGCATCCAAAATATATTATGGCCGAAATGTATGCTAAAATCACAGGTTGCTGCAAAGGCAAAGGTGGCTCGATGCATATTTTTAGTAAGGAACATAATTTTGTTGGTGGACATGGTATTGTTGGCGGACAAATTCCTTTAGGGGCTGGTATTGCCTTTGCTGATAAATTTATGGGTAACGACAATGTATGTGTGTGTTCAATGGGAGACGGAGCAGTTCGTCAAGGAGCATTACACGAAGCATTTAACATGGCAATGACATGGAAATTACCAGTAATTTTTATTGTAGAAAATAACATGTATGCGATGGGTACTTCGGTTGAACGTACTAGTAACGTACATGATTTATGGAAATTAGGTTTAGCGTATGATATGCCAAGTAAACCAGTTGATGGTTTAACGGTTGAAGCTGTTCATGAAGCGATGGAAGAAGCGGTTGCTCGTGCTCGCCGTGGTGATGGACCAACATTTTTAGAAATGAAAACGTACCGTTATAAAGGTCACTCAATGAGTGATGCTCAAACATATAGAACTAAAGATGAGGTGAAAGAGTATCAAACTCAGGATCCAATTCAAAAAGTATTAAATACTTTGGTAGCAAATAAATGGATTACGGATGCTGAAATTGAAGCAGCAGAGGCAAGAGTGAAAGCGTTAGTTGACGAGTCAGTTCAGTTTGCTGAAGAAAGTCCATATCCTGAACCAGAGGAGCTTTACAAAGATGTTTACGCAGAACCAAATTATCCATACATTAACGAATAAGACATGGCAGAGATTGTACGTATGCCCAAATTAAGCGATACCATGACAGATGGAGTCATCGCAAAATGGCACAAAAAAGTTGGTGATAAAGTGAAGAGCGGAGAATTGCTTGCTGATATTGAAACCGATAAGGCAACCATGGAATTCGAATCTTTCCAAGATGGTGTTTTATTACACATTGGAGTTCAAGAAAAACAAGCTGTACCTGTTGATTCTATCATTGCCATTTTAGGTAAAGAAGGGGAAGATATTTCTTCATTAATTACGAATTCAGATGTACGAATTCAGAATGATAAAGTAAATACAAGTTCGCAAAACGATTTACAATCTAGTGCTAAAACTTCTGAAATCGTAAATCGTAAATCTGAAATTCCTGCGGGTGTTGAAGTTGTTCGTATGCCTAAGTTAAGTGATACGATGACGGATGGTGTGATTGAAAAATGGCACAAAAAGGTGGGGGATAAAGTTAAGAGCGGTGAGTTGTTAGCGGATATTGCTACTGATAAAGCAACGATGGAATTTGAATCATTCCAAGATGGTGTGTTAATTCATATTGGTGTTCAAGAAAAACAATCTATTCCTGTAGATAGCATTATTGCTATTTTAGGAAAAGGTGGCGAAGATGTGAATGCTATTTTGAAATCGATTGAAGGGAATAAAGGGACAACAGAGACAAAAGGGACAGAGGTAAAACCTACAGAAACTATAACAAGTACTCCAAGTTCAAACAACTCCGCTCCAATAACTAATAACTCTTCTGACGGTAGAGTAAAAGCTAGTCCTTTAGCAAAAGCTTTAGCAAAAGATAAAGGTATTGATATTTCGAAAGTGAATGGCACAGGCGATAATGGTCGTGTGACTAAATCAGATATTGAAAATTACAAGCCTGTTTCGACAAGCTCAGCAACCAAAGTAAATTCGAGTACTAATTTTGTTCCTGGAACAGAAGGATTTACAGATGAGCCTGCTTCGCAAATGCGAAAAGTAATTGCGAAACGGTTACTAGAAAGCACGAACGGAGCGCCAGCATTTTATTTAACTATTGAAGTGGATATGGATAATGCCATGCAATCTCGTGCTGCTATTAATGCTATTCCTGACACAAAAGTTTCTTTCAACGACTTAGTAATTAAAGCTTGTGCAGCTGCGTTACGTAAACATCCAAAAGTAAATTCAAGTTGGATGGGAGATAAAATTAGAACATATTCTCATGTACATATTGGTGTAGCCGTGGCTGTAGAAGATGGTTTGTTGGTTCCAGTCATTCGTTTTGCTGATCAAAAATCATTATCTCAAATTAGTGCTGAGGTAAAAGATTTAGGTAAACGTGCAAAAGATAAAAAATTACAACCAGCAGATTGGGAAGGAAATACATTCACAGTTTCTAATTTAGGAATGTTTGGTATTGATGAGTTTACATCAATCATCAATACACCTGAGTCTTGTATTTTATCTGTTGGTGCAATTCGTCAAGTACCAGTCGTTAAAAATAATCAAGTGGTACCAGGAAATGTGATGAAAGTAACTTTAGCTTGCGACCATAGAACGGTTGATGGTGCTACAGGAGCTGCTTTCTTACAAACTTTAAGAACATATTTAGAAAATCCAGTGACGATTCTTGCTTAATAAATGATTTTTTTGTAAATTAGAGTATGCGTTCGTCAAAAGTTAAAATAAAAAGAAACTTAGCAATTCCAGGAGATTCAATGTCTCAGGAAGAGTTTGTGGATTTAATTAAGGAGGCTGAGAAAGGTCCGTTTAAAACAATGGATAATTTTACAGAAGACATATTAGCGTTGTGGAAAAAAAAGTACGGCAAGTAATTCGTTCCAAACATTTAGATTTCGACACCTTAGAAATATACCATTATGGTGTAGAAACTTTCGGAGAAGAATTCGCTAAATTGTTTCTTGAAGAATTGAAGCATATGATTAATGGACTTTCTTATCAGTTTCATTTTTATCCAGAGTGCCGTCATCTTGAAACTAAAACTCAAATTTACAGAAACATTATTCTTGGAAAGTATTTGATTATATATCGAATCAAAGCAAATAAAATAGAAGTATTGAGAGCTTTACATAGAAGTCAAAGTCCGAAAATTATTAAAGTAATTAAAAAAATAAAAACTAAATAATATTTATAATGGAAGGAACGATTAAATCAACAATTGAAAACGGAATAGGAACGATTACTTTTTTTCATCCTCAAAGTAATTCAATGCCAGGTGTTCAATTAAGAAACTTAGCAGCGGAGATTGAGAAATTAGGAAAAGATGATAGCGCGAAAGTAATTGTATTACAAAGCGAAGGAGAAAAAGCATTTTGTGCGGGCGCTAGTTTTGACGAATTAATTTCGATTAAAGATATTGATACGGGATTAAAATTCTTTTCAGGTTTTGCGCAAGTTATTAATGCGATGCGTAAAGCGCCTAAATTTATTATTGCTCGTGTGCAAGGTAAAGCTGTTGGTGGTGGAGTAGGAATTGCTTCCAGTGCTGATTATACTTTTGCCGTGAATGATGCCTCTATTAAATTATCTGAATTAGCTGTAGGTATTGGTCCGTTTGTAGTAGGTCCTGCGGTTGAACGTAAAGTAGGAACATCTGCTTTTTGTCAATTAACGATTAATGCAACTGAGTGGCAAACCGCTCAATGGGCTAAAGAAAAAGGTTTGTATGCTGAGGTATTTGCAACAGCAGAAGAAATGGATAAAGGCATTGCAGCCTTGGCTGGTAAATTAGCAACTAGTAATCCTGAAGCGATGATGATGTTAAAGAAAATCATGTGGGAAGGAACTGAAAACTGGGATACTTTATTAGTAGAAAGAGCAGGCATGAGCGGTACTTTAGTACTATCAGAATTTACGGTGAATGCTATTAATAAATTTAAAGCAAAAGCTTAGTTGAAGAATTTATAAACAGATGCGTTCGTCATTGCGAGGAGGAACGACGAAGCAATCTCAAATTGTATTAGATTGCTTCGCTTCGCTCGCAATGACGATTATATTCTTTTTATTGTTCCCGACTAATCCCAATACTATCGGGATGAACTGACAAATATTTCAAAATGAAAACAATCATCCTTCTTCACGGAGCCATTGGCGCTAAAGATCAATTAGAACCATTAGAAGCTGAACTAAAACAACAAGGCTATCATGTATTTACTTTAAGTTTTAGTGGACACGGACAAACACCTTTTCAAACTAATTTTGGTATTGAGCAATTTGCCTTGGAGCTAGAGCAATTTATAATTGAAAATAAACTTGAGAAGCCAAGCGTGTTTGGATATAGCATGGGTGGTTATGTAGCTTTATATTTAGCGCATCAACAACCAGCGCTATTAGATAACATCATCACCCTCGGTACTAAGTTTGAATGGAGCCCTGAAATTTCTGCTAAAGAAACCAAAATGCTCGACTCTAAAACCATTATCGAAAAAGTACCGAAGTTTGCCGAAGCACTACAAAAACGTCACGGGCAAGATTGGGAATTGCTCTTGCAAAAAACAGCTGAGATGATGTTGAGCTTAGGAAACAAAAATGCTTTAACCTTAAATGATTTTACATCTATTGAAAATAAAGTATGTATTGGTTTAGCAGATAAAGACAATATGGTTAGCCTAGAAGAAACGACTGCCGTTTACAAGCAATTAAAAAATGGCGCCATGTATATGCTACCAAATACCAAACATCCAATTGAAACGGTGAATGTGGCATTGTTATTGAAAATTATATTATATAACCTGTAGTATTGAATTATTTGAACTTGAAATTTGTGTAAGCCACTTGATTTATATTACCATAGCGTAGTAAGTTTATTATGAATAATGGTATATAAAATAGCAATTAATATTGAGGCGAAATTCCCTACAAGAAAATAGTCATTACTAATAAGTGTTTTATTGTCTAATCTTGTGCCAATCTTTAGTGCGCCAAAAACAACTAATATTGGAGTAAATCCACAATGTAATGCTAAAAAAAGGACAAACCTTTCCAGTACACCTTTAAATGTTGATATTTCCATGAATAGAAATTTTTGCTGCTTATTAGTATCTTCGTTGGATGTATTGTTTTTTGATATATCATTAATGCTAAAATATCCTTTAATGTACTTGAATAAAGTATAGTTTGAGATTAATTCTCCTATAATAAACACAGCAGCACCTATGAAAATTGTTAAATACATATTATTTAGTTTGATAATTCTAAAATTACATTTTTAATTGCAAAATATTGTTTTATTTTTAAGCTTTTCTCTCTGCGCCACGTACTTGAAGGATTTAATTTTGTTATTGAAGAAACTTCTTTATAGTCTTTGTGGTCAATAAAAGCTTTTATCAGTAAAGTATCTTTTTCTTTCCATTCATCAATAAAATTTTGATATACTACAAATGAATTATTTAACAGGTTATTTTGATGATTATCTTGTAAATCTATCAAGAAACGAGAGTCTGATTTTTTTACAGCATTTAGTTTTTCTCTAGCTTCGGTAAGGCCAGGCCCTAACATTTCATAGGCTGTTTTTTTGTTAATTATGGTATCAATTTCCCCGTAATGTAAAACATATCTAAGCTTAAAGCCACAGTTTTCTTTTATAATAGATTCTTCTAAGTCAATGATGAGTTTAATACCTGTATCCAAGTTACTTGCAATACATTGAAATTCATCTCCAAGAGTTATAGTTAAAGGTGAAAGTAATTTTTTTTTGTTCTTATTGTTTATGTCAATTGTAAGTTCTTTAAATTTTTTTATTAAGGATTGACTATTTTTCTTCCGACTGTCTTTTATGTCGGCCATTAAAATATAATGTTTCATGTTTTTTAATATTGCAATAATTATGCAAATATAGTATTATTGCAGTAATTATGCAATATGAATTATTTTGCAATAATTATGCAAATTAATAAAAATTAAATTACATAAGGGTTCGTCAGTAATTAAAATATATAGTGGCACATGATTACATTATCCTATGTTGTATTAATTTTTTAAAGGCCGAGATTTCTCTCAGCCTTTTCTTTTTTTCGATTATTTATTATGCCTTCTTCCCTTGACTATGCGCTGCTAAATTAGCAATGCGGTATAATAAACGAGAAGCCACGTTTGCATTCCATTCGTCTTCGCCACCAACTTCGTTAATGTCAAAAGCTATAATGGTTTTGCCAGAAGCTACTACTTGTTCTAATAAATACAATACTTGGTCAGTTTCAAACCCTCCTGCTACTGGTGTTCCAGTGCCTGGACATAATTTTGGATCTAAACCATCAATGTCAAAACTTAAATAAATATTTTGTGGTAACTCTGTTACAATTTCTTGGCAAATGGTATCCCAGCTTTTTCCTTTGTATTGTTGTTGTTTAATATCTCTATCAAAAAATGTTTTTACACGTCCGTTTGAGCTATTGATAATATCTAATTCTGCTTGACAATAATCTCTGATACCAACTTGTACTAATTTTTGCACGCTATGTCTTTTCAACGCATTGTACATAATAGAAGCATGAGAATATTCAAAGCCTTCGTAAGCCACTCGTAAATCAGCGTGCGCATCAATTTGTAAAATAGCAAACTCTCCAAAGTGCTCTCCTAAAGCGTCAATCATACCTAATGGAGTAGAGTGGTCGCCACCAATTAATCCAACACTTTTCTTTTGTTTTAAGAAATGTAAAGCACGTTGCTTAACCCATGCGTTCATTTCTTCGCATACTTTATTGACGTCTTTTATTTCTTCAATCTCCGAAGATGGTTCTCCGTTACATTGTCTGTCAATAATAATTTCAGCAACAGGACGATAGATTTCGCTTTTCTCTCTCAAGTCTTCGCTAAAATCATCCATCGCAATTCCCATCTTCCATGCATCTTTTACAATCGGGTCGTAAAGGTCTACTTGAAAAGAAGCATCAAATATTTGTTGAGGTCCGTCAATAGTTCCACCACCATAACTCACGGTTACTTCCCAAGGCACAGGTATTAATACAGTTTCAGATTCTTGTGTCGTGAATGGTAAACCAAACATATTGGCGTTGACATCTCCAACGCTGTTTGGATCAAAGTTTTTTATTTTTTCTTGTTTAGTCATGATGATTACGAGTTAAATACTAATATAAGTATCATTTTTTCTTAGGTTACGAATATACGAAATTGCGTTTGTTAGGAATTATAAATCAATATTTTATTTGCGTTAAGGATTGTAGCGGAAATCCTTTTTGGAGACTGAGGCTCTCGAAGTCCAAAAAGATTGCAGCGAAAAGCCTGACCTTGCGCCTGTTCTTTGCGCAAGGGAACGCCCAAATTTATTTCAAAATAAATTTATGGAGCAAGCCTTTCAATCTTCCAATTGCCATTCTCTAATGTAAAAGCAATGCGGTCGTGTAAACGGTTTTTACGTCCTTGCCAAAATTCGTAGTAGTTTGCTTTAATAACATAACCGCCCCAAAATTCAGGGCGAGGAATTTCTTGATTATTAAATTTTGTTTTATTGCCTTCAATAAAGGTGTTTAATTCATCACGGTTATTTAACACACGACTTTGTGGCGAGCTCCAAGCGCCTATTTTAGAATCTTGCGGACGGGCATTAAAATAGGCATCACTTTTTTTAGCTTCTGCTTTTTGTGTAATCACACCCTCAATACGAATTTGACGCTCTAGCTCTGGCCAAAAAAAAGTTAAACAAACATTGGGATTTTCTGCTATTTGAATTCCTTTACGCGAATCATAATTGGTATAAAAATAAAATTCGTTGTTAGAAAATTCACGTAAATAAATAATGCGTGCTGATGGTTTATTGTTTTTGTCAACCGTTGCTAAATTACAAGCAGGTACTTCATTTACCTTGACATCAATGGCATCTTTCATCCATTGTTCAAATTGTAAATCAGGCGTTTTGTTTAAGTTGTTTTCACTTAATTCGCCTTTCATGAAATCTTCTCTTAACTGAGAAATATGCTGGTTAACTTGGCTCATTTTTTGTAATTTTACACAAATATATAGAGTTATTCTTGATAAAAGCAGGAGATATATTAATTGCTAAACCATTTTTACAAGATGGGCATTTTAAGCGTTCGGTTATTTATGTTTGCGAGCATAATAGCGAAGGCAGTTTAGGCTTTATTGTCAATAAATCTCATGGTTTGCTGTTACGTGATATTTTTCCGCATTTAAAAAATGGTAATTTTCCTTTATTTGAAGGAGGCCCAGTTTCTCCTAATCAATTATTTTACACGCATACTTTAGGTGATAAATTAAGTGGTAGCCAACATGTGCTAGATAATGTTTTTTGGGGAGGTAATTTTATGGAGTTATGCCAAATGATTGAAAATGGCGAAGTAACATCTGATGATATTCGTTTTTACATTGGCTATAGTGGTTGGGGCGAAGAGCAATTGGACGGCGAATTAGAACGTGATATGTGGTTTACGAAGAGTTCTAATTATGTTGATTTAATGCACATTAACCCTGATGAATTGTGGGGAGAAGAATTGGTAAAAATAAAACCAGGCTATAAAGCGTTTAGCGATTATGCCTTTGATCCTTCCATGAATTAACCTTATTACCGCCACCAAGGTACCGTTCACCGACTACACGAATAATCCCACCTAATTGCTATTGTACAGCAACTATTCCTGCTATACTTTTACAAAAAATTACGGCACATGTGTAGTACTCGCAAAGCCAGAAATTAGAAAATAAAAACAACAACAATAAATAAAACATTACAATGACAAATCAACAAGAACACATGGATTTTGAAGAAATGTGTAAGCAAACAGAACAAAGCCAAAGACGAGGAAAAGTTGTTGGAGGTATTTTAGTAGTAGCAGCAGGTTCTCTATTTTTAGCAAAAGAATTAGGCGCTGATATTCCACATTGGTTATTTAGTTGGAAAACATTTTTAATTGCCTTAGGTATTATCACTGGTGTGAAACATAATTTTAAAAATGCTTGGTGGTTTTTCTTAGTGTCCATTGGAGGAATATTTTTATTAGGAGATTTTTATCCGATGATGAACATTAAGCCTTTCATCTGGCCAGTATTAATCATCCTATTTGGTTTAATGATGATTTTTAAACCACGCAGAAAATTTAATCACCGTCGTTGGGCTTATGCACACCAAAGATATAGTAAATATGGGCAACAAGGTAGTTGTTATACAAGAGAAGATTCTGTTAACGATGATTATGTTGAATCTACTTCGTTTATGGGTGGTGTAAAAAAGAATGTGCTTTCAAAAAAGTTTAAAGGTGCCGACATTACAAATGTGTTTGGCGGCGCCGAGATCAATCTGTCGCAGGCAGATATGGATAGCACAGCCACTATGGAATTAACTAATGTATTTGGAGGAACAAAATTAATCGTACCTGCACATTGGGAAATTAACTCCGAATTAGTATCAGTATTTGGAAGCATAGAAGATAAAAGACCTATGCAACCAAATACATCTTTAGGAGATTCTAAAGTCTTAATATTAAGAGGAACTACCTTTTTTGGAGGCATTGATATTAAAAGTTATTAAAAACATTTACGCAAACTTAAATTATGAAACGCTACTTAGTAAAACTGATGTTTAACATCAATATTGATAACGGAAATCATGCACATCAATTTGACGAACAAATTAGAATAATTGAGGCTTACACTTTAGAAGCCGCTTTTCAAAAAGCTAGAAATATTGGTAAGAAAGATGAGGAAACTTTTATTAATAACGAAAGTAAAATGGTACATTGGCAATTTATTGATGTAACTGATGTGTATGAGTTAGAGGCTATGAAAGATGGAGAGCAAGTCTATTCAACAACTCATGAAAATACAGAGCGTCATTCGTTTATAAACTATGTGAGACAAAAAGCAATGTTAATTCAAGCAAAAAGCTTAACTTTTGCATAGTTAATTTATTTGAAAAAATATACCACATATCCATTAAAAAAAATGCTAGCCATGTACGTGGCATGGTGGATGGTTTTAGCATGTATTCAAACTTGGGTATTGCATCATTTAGAATTAAACTGGCACAATGCTATTATTGATTCTTTGGTATCCAATGGATTATTAGCCTTAGCCTGTTTCGTCGCTATTATTTTATACCGTTATTATCAGCCAGGCAGAAGCAACAGAATATACCGATTAGTATTTGCTTTAAGTATTACCATTTTATATAGTATGACCTTTAAGTGGATTATTACTTATTTATTAGGAGCGGATGAATACTATGTAGATTTCTTAGAAAAATCAATGCCCATTCGTTCTATTATATCGTTATTAGTATTAACCTTTTTAACGATAACCAATTGGCTATTGTACAATATTGAAGAACAAAAAGAAAAGGAACAACGACGTAATGATGCAGAGCAGTTGGTTAAAGAAGCTGAGTTAGCAAGGTTACGTCAGCAATTGCAACCACACTTTTTGTTTAATAGTTTAAATTCGATTAGTGCTTTGGCAGGAACAAAACCTAATGAAGCCAGAAAAATGATTCAGCAATTGTCTGATTTTTTAAGAGGTACATTGAAAAAAGATGATCAGCAAACTGTTTCCTTGCATGAAGAAATAGAGCATTTAAAATTGTATTTAGAGATTGAGAAAGTTCGTTTTGGACATCGATTACAGGTGGATGTTAATATGGAATGTGATAATAAGGATGTGTCACTTCCGCCTTTATTATTACAACCTATTGTTGAGAACGCTATAAAATTTGGATTATATGACACCATAGAAGATATCACAATTAGCATCTCTTGTCATTTGTATAATAATTACCTGAACATTCAAATAAAAAATCCGTTTGATTCTGATACACAACAAGCAAATGAAGGAACAGGTTTTGGTTTAAGTTCTGTTCAACGTCGTTTGTTTTTATTATATGCTCGAAATGATTTGATGACCATAGAAAAAAAGAATGGACAATTTATTACGTCTTTAAAAATACCACAAATTAAAAAATGAATAAAGTAGTGATTATAGATGATGAGCCATTAGCTCGTAGTATTGTCGTTGAATATTTACAACAACATCCATCTATTGAAATAGCAGCAGAATGTAATGATGGATTTCAAGGAGTGAAAGCCATTATGCAACATAAACCAGATTTAATTTTTTTAGATATTCAAATGCCAAAAATAAATGGCTTTGAAATGTTAGAATTATTAGATTCAACACCATCGGTTATTTTCACGACAGCCTTTGATGAATATGCTATTAAAGCTTTTGAGGCGAATGCGATTGATTATTTGCTGAAGCCTTTTAGTAAAGAACGTTTTGATTTAGCGATTCAAAAGTGGAATGAGAAAAAAAGTACATCTTCCGAAAAAAATATTCAAGCACTTTTAGAAAATACAACAAAACAACCGGATGAACGAAATAGAATTGTTGTAAAAAATGGAAGCGATATTCGTATTGTGCCAATGGCTGATGTAATGTATATAGAGGCTTATGATGATTACGTGAAAATTTTCACGAAAGATACATACTACCTAAAAAAGAAAACAATGAATTATTACGAGCAAGTGCTTGATAGTACTCATTTTTTTAGAACCCATCGTTCGTTCATCATTAATTTACAAGAGCTTACTAAAATAGAACCTTTAGAAAAAAATACCTATGTCGTATTACTTAAAAATGGTAAGAAGATTCCTTTAAGTCGCACAGGTTATTCTAAATTAAAAGAAACTCTAGGAGTTTAGTATTATGTCACTTCGAGCGAAGTCGAGAAGCGTTCTTTAATATTATGTCTAGTTCTCGACTCCGCTCGAACTGTCAGCATAAAATAAAACTAAATCATGTCACTTTTAAAATCACTAGGTAAAAATCCTTCAGGGAAAAGATTGGAGCGTATTAAACAATCGCCTAATTATAAAAATAACGCCTTTCAAAATTTATCTCATACCGACCAGTTATCGAAAGATACTTCCTATGCGAAAATTATGAAAGATCAAATGAATAAATCTAAACGTGTTGAACCAACTAAAGTATTGCCTTTTGTAAAAACAGATTTACATGCAATCAATGCAGAAGAACCAGTGATTGTTTGGTTCGGGCATTCATCCTACTTGCTTAAAATTAATGGTAAAACTATTTTAGTGGACCCTGTATTTAGTGGCAATGCTTCTCCGTTTTCGTTTATGATAAAAGCCTTTAAAGGAGCAGATGAATATAAAGCGGAGCACATGCCTAATATTGATTTGCTATTATTAACGCACGATCATTATGATCATTTAGATTTTAAAACATTAAAATTATTACGTTCCAAAATCAAACAAATTTATTGTCCCTTAGGTGTTGGGTCACATTTAGAACATTGGGGTTTTGAAGAATCAAGAATTACAGAATTAGATTGGTGGGAAACAAGTTCGTTCGAAAATGATATTGTAATAACCGCTGCGCCTGCAAGGCATTATACAGGACGCACGATGGTGCGCTCAAAAATGTTATGGGCTTCGTATGTTTTAAAAACAAAATCACATTCTATTTATTTAGGTGGAGATTCAGGGTATGATACTCACTTTAAAATGATCGGTGAGGAGTATGGTCCTTTTGATATTGCTTTATTAGAATCAGGACAGTATAATACGTCTTGGCCAAATATTCATATGATGCCTGAACAAACAGTACAAGCAAGCATTGATTTAAAAGCTAATATTTTATTTCCCATTCATTGGGGGAAATTTGCATTAGCTATGCACGATTGGGATGAACCCATTAAACGTGTTTTGAAAAAAGCAATAGAGTTTAACGTAAAAGTTACAACGCCGATGATTGGCGAACCCTTAGTGATTAGTAAGTGTCACGAAACCAAATTTTGGTGGGAGATTGATTAATTATTTGTCTAGCCAAGTTTTAAAGTCATTAACTCGCTCTCGGCTAACAACGGCGGCATCTTCATCAAGTATATCTGAATTTATTTTTAAGCGGCTATTAAAGTATGAACTCACTTTTTGAATGGAATTCATGCTAATAAGGACTTTACGGTTGATTCTAAAAAATAAATCCGGAGATACAACTCCCTCTAATTGGTCTAAGGTATAATCAATAGGATAACGTTTACCAGAAGATGTTACCATTAACGTAATGCCATCTTCGGCAGTAAAATGAAATACATCGTCGGTTTTAATGGATATA
>JBIICN010000095.1:0-6732 GCA_044238845.1 Bacteroidia bacterium | reverse complement strand
TTTGACAATTAATTAATTTTTGCTTTGCAAATGCAAAAAAACATTTATCTTTGTTAGTAGCGTTTCGGTAGACAGTGTTTCAAAACCCAAACTGAAATAAAGCGCCAAAACGTTATGTTCAATGCGCCCAGTGACAATTCCAAAGACAATTTTACGGTAGACAACAAGCTTTTCGGTTTCTAAAAAAGTACGTGCCGACAAGAACAGGGTTTCATAGAAACATTTTAGGAAACTTGAAACGGTTTTTAGTTTTTACTTTCCTCTCCTCTTTGCGGGTTTTGAAAACCCGTTTTGGCTATCCCTAATTTAGCACATTTGTTTTTTGCAAAAGGCAGGCAAAAAACCAAATAAGCTAAATTCCTACCCTTTTAAATAGGTGTGCATCGCACTTTGTTTGCGCGTGTGCTTGACGCACCATAATGCGCGCCACGGGCGTTCGGTATTTTTATAGTATTTGAGTTTCAAACACAATCCTGTTAATACAGCTTATAGTTTAATTCTGTTATCATACCCTTTATAGCTATATTTAATTCTTAAATAATTTAATCATTAATGAAACTTAGTGTTAACACAAATATATCTTCTGTTTTTGCTCTTGCTTTTAAAGATCAATCTATTGAAGAAAAAGAGTTGAATAAATTCATTACTGAATTTAAGCGTTTATACGAACGCATTAATAGTAAAGAAAGTGAAGAAAATCAAAAAAATATAATAGCCGATTTTTTAAAAGATGTTTATTACAAGCCTAACTACGAAGTAAACACAAAAGGACGAATTGATTTAGCTATTCATAATGGTAAATCAGCAAAAGATTCGGTCGGTGTAATTATTGAAGCAAAAAAGCCATCTAATAAATCTGAAATGGCTACTGCTGAAAAACCAAATGTAAAGGCTTTTCAAGAGATTTTATTATACTATTTAGATGAAAGAATCAAGGGCGAAAACCTTGAGATAAAACACTTGATTATTACCAACATCGCTGATTGGTTTATTATTGATGCTCAAGATTTTGAAAAAATAATTACAAAAGAAATTATTAAATCTTATAAATCATTTACTGAAGGTGCTTTAGTAAACGAAAACAATGTCATCTTTTATAATGAAATTGCTAAGAATTTTTTTGATAAATGCACTACCGATTTACCTTGTACTAAAGTTAACCTCGAAATAATAAACAAACTCGTTAATAGCGAAAACGAAAAGGACATTGAGGAATTAACGCATTATTACAAATTATTATCGCCTCAACATCTTTTAAAACTTAGGTTTGCTAATGATAGTAATAAGCTTAATAATGATTTCTATAACGAATTACTTCACATTATAGGGCTAAAAGAAACAGCCGATGGTGGTAAAAAAATTATTGATAGAAAACCAGAAAAAGATAGAAACGATGGTTCACTTATTGAAAACACAATTACCATATTAAAAAACAGAAACAAACTACAAAACATTAGTAACCTCGAACAATTTGGGGAAACTGAAGAAAAACAATTGTTTAGTGTTGGCTTAGAACTTTGTATTACTTGGCTTAATAGAATTTTGTTTTTAAAATTATTAGAAGGACAACTAATCAAATATAACAATGATGATAGAGAAGCATTCTCTTTTTTAAACTCAGATAAAATTAAAGATTTTGATGAGCTCGACGAATTGTTTTTTGAAGTACTTGCTATTAAAACAGAAGATAGACCAAAAGAAATAACCAAAAAATTTGGTAATATTCCATACTTAAACTCTTCCTTATTTGAACAAACTGAACTAGAACAAAAAGTATTAGAAATTAACGGAATTAAAGACCGCTACGAACTAGAGATATTTAATAGCACGGTTTTAAAAGATGGAGATAAACGTAAAACGGGAACTTTATCTACTTTAAAATATTTATTCGACTTTTTAGATTCCTACGATTTTGCAAGTGATAATAAGCAAAAAGTACAAAAAGAAAGAAAAAACATTATTAATGCCTCTGTATTAGGTTTAATTTTTGAAAAAATAAACGGTTACAAAGATGGTTCATTTTACACACCAGGTTTTATTACCGAATATATGTGTCGTGAAACCATACGTAAAGCAGTTATTCAAAAATTTAATGATGCTCAAAAGTGGCAACACGAAAACTGGAATGATTTACAACGTGCAGTTGTAAAACTAAGCGTTGAGGATGCAAACAAAATAATAAATGAAGTACGAATATGTGACCCCGCTGTGGGTTCGGGACATTTTTTAGTTTCGGCTTTAAATGAAATGATTGCTATTAAGCAGGATTTACAAATTTTTGAACACGATAAAAACGGCCCATTTAGAGGCTTAACTATAAAAATAGAAAACGACGAGTTAGTAACTCGTTTAAATGGAGAGTTATTTCAATACAATTATAAAGACGAAAATAGCCAACGTATACAGGAAACCTTATTTAAAGAAAAAAGAACAGTAATTGAAAACTGTTTGTTTGGTGTGGATATAAACCCGAAATCAGTGATGATTTGCCAACTGCGTTTATGGATAGAATTATTGAAGAACGCTTACTACATTCAAGATAAAAGCGGAAAACCTATTAATAAAGAGCTGCAAACCTTACCAAACATTGATATTAATATAAAATGCGGTAACTCGTTGGTTAGCCGTTTTAAAGTACGTGATGGCTTTTTTGAAAATAGTACAAAGTTTAAAACAAAGTTTAACGACTATAAAATTTGGGTAAATCTTTACAAAGACACAAATGATAAAAAAGCAAAAGCAGAGCTCAGTAAAAAAATTGATGCTTTTAAAACAGAATTTAAAAATATTGAAAGCACAGATATAAAAGCCAAACAAAAAAAGATAGACGATTTAGCATACCAATTATATAACAAATACAATACCGACCAATTATTTGGTAGCGAATTAACTGATAAACAAATAAAAGAAAAAAATAAATTAGAGAGTGACCTACAAAAATTAATTGATGATAAAAACGAAAGTTTAAACAATCCACTTTATGGGAATGCACTTGAATGGCGATTTGAATTTCCTGAAGTGTTAAATGAAGATGGTGGTTATTTGGGATTTGATGCTATTATTGGGAACCCTCCTTATATTGTTATCAAGGGAGGCAGATATACTGGATATGAATTTAATTCAGATGTAATAAAATTTTTGAAGGAAAATTATGTAACTGGCGAGCAACAAATTAATACATATACATTATTTATTGAGCAATCAAAGAATCTGTGTTCAGATAAGGGTGTTTGTAGTTTTATTGTTCCAAACACCTTTCTTGCAAACGAATATTCAACATCATTACGAAACTTCTTATTGTCTAATTTCAGTATTTACACTCTAAACAATGTAGGTATTGTTTTTGATGATGCAAGTGTCGAAACTATCATTGTATCATATGGAAATATTGAGGCTAAACAAACTCTTATAAAAAATAAAGAAGATGAGTTTTCTCTGAATCTAAAAGAAATCAGTGAACTAACTGAAGATAAGAAATTTCTAATTCTACTTAACGAATCAAAATATAAAATAATTAGGAAAATAAACTCTTACCCCAAATTAAGCAAATATGCAAAAGTATGGCGTGGATTAACAACCGGTAATGATAAAAAGTTTATAAGTGGTAACAAAACTCAAGATACTGAAAAACCGCTTATAACGGGATCAGAAATTTCTAGATATGGGGTTTTAGAAAATAAAAAGTATGTAAATTATTTGCCTGATGAATTAGATAGAGCTAGAGATGAAAGAATTTTTCTTCTAAATGAAAAATTAATTTCTAAGTTTGTTGGCAATAGATTAACTTTTACGTTTGATAATAATCAATTCTACGTACTAAATTCTGGTTGTGTTACAGAATTAATAAATTCAGAAATAGGCATTAAGTGTTTACTAGGAATTTTAAATTCTAAATTATTGAATTTTTATTTCTCAAATGTATTTACTGATTATAGAGAAACTTTTCCTATAATGAAATCTGGCAATGTTGAAAATTTACCAATTATAGTACCTAGTATTTCTATTCAAAATCAAATAACAGATTTAGCAGATGATATTCTTAACTTAAAAATAATGAATTCTATAGAAAATACAATTGAATTAGAAAAGCAAATTGATGATCTTGTTTACAAATTATATAATTTAACCCCTGAAGAAATAGCAATAGTTGAAGAAAACACGAAAAAATAGCTATTTTAAACAAAATCATAGTTAAGATACGTTAAGCAAGTATGTTTTTATAATTTATCTATTATATTTGTATTATGTCTAAATTACCAAACGCCCCTTTAAAAGAAGTCATTTTTGAGGTTAGATGGGATGCTGACGTCAATCCTCAAACTAATCAATTATTTGACAAAGGCTATAAACTAGCATTAGGTGTATTTAAAAATATAGTTAAGTTAGAGTTTCCTCATACTAAACAAATAACAGACATACCAGCAGACTTTATATTCGGTCAAGTTATAAATCAATTTTGGAAAGCTGAAAAAGAATGGCCTGTTTTACAAATAGGACCAGGTATTTTAACCATTAATTGTACTGAAACTAATTACGACTGGCAGAATGATTTTTTTGAATTGATTCAAAAAACAATGAATTGGCTTGAATCTGCTTATGAAAATAAATTAAATTATAGCTTTGTTACTCTTAGATATATCGATTCTGTTGAGTTAAAAGATTTTGGAACAGAAAAACTAGATGAGTTTTTAAACACTAATTTTAATTTTTCTTTTAATAATTTATTTGAAACCAAAGGTCCTTTGCGCCAACTTCAATTTGATCAAGTCTTTGAATTGGAAGACTCTTCGGGATTACATATTGCTTTTTCAAATGCTCAAAATAATAAGAAAGAACCAACTTTTGTTTGGCAAACAGCAGTAAATAAAGCTGGGATTCAAAACAAAGAATCGATAATTGAGTGGTGTGATTTTGCTCACACTACATCATCAGATATTTTTAAAAAAATGCTTAAACCTGAATTCTATGATAGATTTTCCTAATACAACTTGTATCCAAGAATTAAGAGTAAAACCTGAATTTATTAGCAGGTATCATTCCCCTGTAGCATATCGCAATGGCATTAGTTCTTCAAGTACTATATTTATAAATGTAACGGTTACTTCTAATTATTCAGATTATACAAAACATTTAATCGCCACAGTTGAAAAATTTAGAACTTTAGAAAAAGGATTTGATTCTTATAACGCAGATAAGATTTCAATTGGCTCAATTGAGCAAGCGATAGCTTTTATTAAACTAGCAGATAAAAATAATTTACCATTATACTTTGCTTCTCCAGGTATAAACGGAGATGTGTTGGTAGAATTAAATAATAAAAATGGCAAGGTAGCTGAAGTGTATTTTAATTCTGATGGAACAACGGAGCAACTTCATTATTTGAATGGCAAATGCGTTAATGAATCTGATCACGAAATACAATTATTAAATACCTTTTTCGCATAATTAATTCGTTTTGGATATAGTAATTTCAAATCAAGAAAGAGTTTTAAGAAGAGTATTGTTTCTTCATCCTACTTTTATTAAACCAGATGGTAAACCTTCATCTGCAAGTTATCAACTTAAAAAAAATGATGATGGCACTTTAGAAGATGGATTATCTGTTAACATTGAAAGTATGACTACTTATGAAGATTCTATAGAAGATGTTACCCGATTTAGACTTTTTGCTTCTGAGGTAAATTATATAAGAAGCATTGGCCTAGATTGTATTTACAATCCTTTACCTGAGAATAATGCTCATTCATTAATTGTTGGGGACATTAAAAAACCTCAATCTCGCTTATTGGCAGAGAATTCGATTCGTGTTAATTTTCCTGATTAAGAAAAAATCATCTCTTATTTCTTCATATAGCAACCGCTCGTTTTATAAAACTCGTTTCTCTAAAAGTAGTTCTTACCGCTTCCAAAATATATTAAGCCGCTTACATTTCATAACTCGCCGCTGTAAAAGTAAATGGAGTCGCTTCAACCTTAGAACTCACCGCTCTCAAAATAGTTCTTGCCGCTTTAAAGTCAAATGACGTAGGTGTAACAATAGAACTCACCGCTTAGAAAGTAAAACAAGCCGCTTACCTTTCAAATCTCACCGCTTTAAAAATAAATGTATGTCGACCTAACCGCATAGTCCACTAAGCCGCCACAATTTGCTGACCTGTGTACAAGCCACCGCACATTTTGCAAGCACATTTGGTCGCTTATTTTCAAAGGCAATAATTTTAGTTTGCGCCAAATAAGCTTGCAAAATTTCTTCCCCGCCTGTGGGTGCTATTAGAACAAGCAATTTTCCAAATTGCCTCCCTATCGCGCAGTAAAAACTAAAAACTGTGTTTCAAACTAAACATTCGGCAGACTGACCAACTAAACTCATAAAAAAATATGCGGACACGTACCTGTGTGTAAACTAAGTAGGGCGCACTGAAACATAACAGCACCTTTGCCTTATGCGAGCGGAAGTATAAGTTTTTTGCTTACATTTTGCCTGCTGCGCAGAAAGTTGTATTTTTAAGTAAGCAAAAAAAGAGGCAGCATTTGTGCAATAAACAAACATTTCGGCGTTTAGACAAGAGAGTGTTTCAAAATTCGCACAAGGCAAAGCTGCAAAACGTTATAAGTAATTGTGGCAAAGACAAAACACCTGACATGAGATTTTTTTTCAAATTAATATTTATCTTTTCCTACTTTGTTTCTTTTGGACAAACATCGGACAGCATTAAACCTAAAGTTCAAAAA
>JBIICN010000051.1:0-22658 GCA_044238845.1 Bacteroidia bacterium | reverse complement strand
CCAATCACTGTTTTACCTCCTAATATTGTAGCTCCAGCATAAATTACAACATCGTTTTCGATAGTTGGATGTCGTTTAATTTCAGCCATGCCTTTATTAACACTTAACGCTCCTAAAGTAACACCTTGGTATAATTTAACAAAATCACCAATATGAGTTGTTTCTCCAATAACAACGCCAGTGCCATGATCTATAAAAAAATGATGGCCAATGGTAGCCGCTGGATGAATATCAATACCTGTTTTACTATGGGCAATTTCTGTTAAAATTCGTGGAATAAAAGGAACATTTAAACGGTGTAATTGATTGGCAACTCTGTATATAGAAATGGCATAAAATCCAGGATATGATCTTATAACTTCATCTCTGTTTTTAGCAGCCGGATCTCCAAGTTCAATAGCTTCTGCATCCTTTAATAACATATTGTAAATGCTAGGAAGGGTTAAATAAAATTCATTGATTACAACCTCTATATCACTGTTCATAAAAGTTTCTACAAACAATAATGCATTTAGCAATTGCTGTTTACTTGAAAAGTATTCAGTCTTTAATTCATCTTTTGTTGGAAATGCCTTATTACTGTATGCCGGAAACATAACAGATAATAACGTATCAATAAAATTTTGAACCAAAAAAGGTGATGGTAAATTCGTTTTATTACTATGCGTTTCAAATAATTCGTTAATAAATTCCTTTTCCTCCATAATTACAAATATAAATTCATACAAAGTAAGATATATAAAGTTTATTATGCAAAAGAAACCACACAATCATCCTGTTCAATCAATGAATTTTCGGATAAATACACTTTTTTAATGACACCATCTGTTGATGCTAAAATTGTAGATTCCATTTTCATTGCTTCAATAGCAAATAATGGTTGATTTTTTTTAACGGCGTCTCCTTCCTTAACAAAAATACTGACTAATTTCCCTTGCAATGGAGCTCCAATTTCATTTGCATTTACAACCTTATAATTACTTACTTTAGTAACTTGCACATTATTATCTTTAATACTCAAATTGCGAGTTTGACCATTAAATTGAAAATACACTTCTCTGTATCCATCTTCATTTGGCTCACTCATGTATTTAAAACGGATCAACACATTTTTTCCTGGTCTTAAAGAAACCATAATTTCTTCATTTGACTTTAAAGGATAATAAAATGCAAGCGTTGGTAAATGCTCTACGTCACCAAAATGTTTCTTAAACTTATAAAATTCATCATACACTTTAGGATACATTTTATAAGACAAAAAATCTTCTATTGTGACCTGTTGATCATGTTTTTCTTGAAACGATTTAAATTCTTTTTCAAAATCAACGGGTGCTAAATGAGCATTAGGTTTTTCGGTATAAGGAATACTATCTTTTAAAATTATTTTCTGCAAATCTTTTGGAAACCCACCATAAGGTTGGCCTAAATCGCCTTTAAACAATTGTTTTACCGAATCAGGAAATGATAATGTATGACCTTTTTCGTAAATATCTTTTTCGGTTAAATTATTTGACGTTAAAAACATAGCCATATCTCCAACAACTTTAGAGGATGGAGTTACTTTGACGATATCGCCAAACATTCTATTAACCACCACATAATTTTCTTTGATGGTTTCAAATTTATTTTCAAGACCTAATCCTCTAGCCTGAGGCAATAAATTTGAATATTGTCCGCCAGGAATTTCATGATCATACACTTCTGCAGTTCCTGCTTTTAATTCACTTTCAAACGGATAATAAAATTCACGAACAACTTCAAAATAATTCGAAAAATCATTCAATGCCTTTAAATTTAACTTATTTTCACGATCATGTCCTTGCATGGCGGCCACAATCGAATTAAAATTAGGTTGCGATGTTAATCCACTCATGGAAGCCAATGCCACATCGATGATATCAACACCAGAATCTATTGCTTTTATATAAGTAGCAGATTGTATAGAAGAAGTATCATGCGTATGCAAATGAATTGGAATTGATATGTGCTTTTTTAATTCCTTAATTAATATTTCAGCAGCATAAGGTGTTAATAACCCGGCCATATCTTTAATACATAATAAATGAGCACCAGCTTCTTCTAATTGCTTGGCTAAATCTATATAATAATTTAAATTAAATTTTTGACGATCTGGATTCATAAAATCCCCTGTATAACAAATACAAGCTTCTGCTAAAGAGTTTGTTTTTTCTCTCACAACGCGAATACTCTTTTTCATCCCTTCAATCCAATTTAAAGAATCAAATATTCTAAAAATATCTATACCGTTTTCAGCACTTTGCTCAATAAATTTTTCAATTAAATTATCAGGATACGCCGCATAGCCAACCGCATTACTACCTCTAAATAACATTTGTAATAAAACATTAGGCGCAGCTTTTCTTATTGCTCTTAGTCTTTCCCATGGATCCTCGTGTAAAAACCTCATACAAACGTCAAAGGTTGCTCCACCCCATACCTCTAAAGAAAATATTTCAGGATTACTTTTAGCCATACCTTCTATGGCTTTCATCATATCAATATTTCTTAATCGAGTAGCAAATAATGATTGGTGTGCATCTCTAAAAGTAGTATCAGTATAAAAAATACGTTTATCATTTTTTATATATTTAATAAACTCTTCTCTTCCTAACTCCGTTAATAAATCCTTAGTCCCTTTTGGATATTCCCCTTCTGTTTTAAAAACAGGCAACATTGGTGTTCTAAAGGTTTTATTTGGATCATATGCTTTAATATCTGGATGTCCATTTACTCTTAGTTCTGCTAAATATTTAAGCAACTTTGTTCCACCATCTTTATTATAACCTATTTTTGGGATTAATAATTGTGGATTATTTCCAATAAAACCTACAGTAGTTCTACCTTCTTGAAACTCCTCATTATCTAATACATTAATTAAAAATTGAATATTTGTTTTTACACCTCTTACCCTAAATTCTTGTAAGGTTCTTTTTAATCGTGTTGCCGCTCCTTTTAATGATTTACCACTAGCAGAAACTTTTACGAGCATAGAATCGAAAAATGGAGAAATTTTAACTCCAGAATAAGAACTTCCCTCATCTAATCGAATTCCATAACCTCCAGCATTTCCATAAGCCACAATTGTTCCATAATCGGGTTTAAAATTATTTTCAGGATCCTCAGTTGTAATTCGGCATTGGATAGCCCATCCATTAATTTTAATATCATCCTGAGATTTTATTGAAATTCCGGGGCTTGACAATTCATATCCTTCTGCAATAATGATTTGTGATCTAACAATATCAATTCCTGTAATTTCTTCCGTAATGGTATGTTCAACTTGAATACGAGGATTTACTTCTATGAAATAAATATGTTCATCTTTATCTACTAAAAATTCAACCGTTCCAGCATTATTATAATTAACATGCTTTGCAATACTTAATGCATAAGCGTAAATTTTTTGTTTAGCATTTTCGGTTAAAATAGATGGCGCAATTTCAATTACTTTTTGAAATCGTCTTTGAACGGAGCAATCTCTTTCATATAAATGTACCAAATGACCAAAATTATCACCTAATATTTGTACTTCGATATGTTTGGGATTATCAATAAATTTTTCAATAAATACAGTATCATCTCCAAATGATTTTTTAGCCTCATTTCTAGCATCATTAAAAGAAACAAGCATTTCATCTTCGTTTCTAACAACGCGCATTCCTCTTCCGCCTCCACCAGCTGAGGCTTTTAACATAATAGGATATCCTACCCTTTTTGCTTCAGACAAAGCAACTTCAATAGAATCTAAAAATTGATTACTATCAGGTATCATTGGAACATTTACCTCCTTAGCAATTTTCTTAGCAGCTACTTTATCCCCTAACTTTTCCATGGCCTCTACTCTAGGGCCAATAAATATGATTCCCTCTTCAAGACAACGTTTAGCGAAATTTACATTTTCGGATAAGAAACCATAACCAGGATGAATAGCATCAGCCTTTGATTTTTTTGCTACGTTAATTATTTCCTCAATATCTAAATAAGGCTTTAAAGGTTCGCTATCTGGTCCAATTTGATAACTTTCTTTAGCCTTATAACGATGCAAAGAATAACGATCTTCATAGGTATAAATCGCTACCGTTTCTATTTTTAATTCGGCAGCAGCTCTTAAAACTCTAATAGCAATTTCACCTCTATTTGCTACTAATATTTTTCTTATGATTCTTGTATTATTTTCCAATGTATTCAAATTGTTTTTATAAATGTAATAAAATTTGATATTACTTTTCTATTAATGAATTTTGAATTCTGATGCTTTCAATATGAATAGCTTCTAGATAAGATTTAATGAAATCCTCGCTTAAACCAACCTGAGCTCCTTTATTAGTAGCTCTCTCCAAAATTTCGTTATATCTTGAGGATTGTAATACTGTAATTTTACTATTCTTTTTAATTTCCCCAATTTCTTTCGCAATTTTCATTCTATTTGAGATTAAAGAAATTAACTCTTCATCCAAATGATTAATTTGTTCTCGCAAATGCTCTAATTGTTTTACAAATTGCTCCTCATTTGAATTAGATTTTTTTCGAATAATTTTACTTAATAAATCATCTAATTGAAGTGGTGTAATTTGTTGATTTTTATCAGTTAAAGCTATATCCGGATCATAATGAGATTCAATAATTAATCCATCATAATCTAAATCCACACTCTTTTGAGCTACAGACAATAAACCAGTTCTATTACCGCAAATATGGGAAGGATCGCATATCATTGATAATTTAGGAAATAAGCGCTTCATTTCAATTGGGATTTGCCACATTGGAACATTTCTATATTCAGTATTTCCATAAGAAGTAAACCCTCTATGTATTAAACCAATATCTTCAATTCCAACATTCTGCAAACGTTCAACAGCTCCAATCCATAATTTAATATCTGGATTTACTGGATTTTTTATCAGAACAGTTTGCTTCGTTCCTTTTAAAGCATCCGCAATTTGTTGAACACTGAAAGGATTAACCGTTGTTCGAGCGCCAATCCATAATACATCAACATCAAAGCTAAGTGCGTCTTCAACATGTTTTGCCGTTGCAACTTCAACTGCCGTTTTTAAACCAGTCAATTGCTTCGCCTTTGCCAACCATGGTAAGGCTTTAGTACCAATACCTTCAAATCCACCGGGGTTAGTTCTAGGTTTCCAAATACCAGCTCTCAGTAAATCTACTTTTCCTGTATGCGCCAATTGTGAGGCTGTATGTAATACCTGCTGCTCGGTTTCTGCGCTGCATGGCCCTGCAATCACTAGTCCCTTTTTGTAAATAATATTAGTTGATTCTTTTGACACAACATCTAAATTTTTCGGTTCCATTAATTCAAATTTTTATGAATATTTATTTCATCAATTACTTTTGGTTTATAGGCTTCGCTTTTGTAAATACCTAATACTTTAATTGCAACAACTTCTTTTTCTAAATCTAATAAGCATTTCTCGAACACCGATTTATCATCAAATTCAAAATCGAAATGAAATGGATAAGCATTTGAATTATTAGGTATCGGTAGACTTTGAATTTTACTTAAATTAAGTCCATATTTTTTAATAACATCAAGTGCTTTACTCAAACTTCCAGACTCATTTTTTATTTGCATGGTAACAGATGCTTTATTTGGATCGGAAACATAATCACCGCCTTTACTAAGTATATAGAATCTTGTAAAATTTTGCTTAACATCGCAAACATTGTCATCCAATACTTCTAAATCATATGATTTGGCAAGTGTTGGTCCACCAATAACCGCTAGTTTTCCAGTTGCATCATCAGCCACTAATTTAGCACAAGTTGACGTGTCTTTGTATTCAGTTACAATCAGGTTTTCATGATCAGCCAAGAAAATCTGACTTTGACCTAATGCCATGGGATGAGAAACTATTTCCTTGACATCAGATAATTTTGATCCTTTTTTACCTAATAACTGCAATTCAATTGGTAAATAAATTTCTCCTATAACTTTAAGGTCGTATTTTTCTATTAGTAAATAGTTTAACAAAATACTTCCTGCAACTTTATTTTCAATGGCAATAATTCCATAGTCAACTTTATTGTTGGCAATTTTATCACATACCTCTTTGAATGAACCGCATTCATTAACGGTTACATCTTCGCCAAAATATTTTTTTGCTGCTAAATCGTGAAATGATGATACTGAGCCTTGAATGGCTATTAAATGATTTCTCATAATTATAATAAGTTTATATTTTTTTCTTTTAATTCTTGTATTAATCCTTCTGGCCAAATACTACTTTGAACTTCGCCAATATGTTTTTTTTGTAATAATAACATGGCTAGTCTCGATTGACCTATTCCTCCTCCAATAGTGTATGGTAATTCACCATTTACTAATTGCTTATGCCAAGATAATTTTAAACGATCTTCAGAGCCTGTAATAGCCAATTGTTTTTTTAGTGATTCCGGACTTACTCTTATTCCCATGGATGAAATTTCGAATGCTCTTCCAAGTGAATTGTTCCACACTAAAACATCTCCATTTAAGCCTTTCTTACCATCTGAAGTTTCAGAACTCCAATCGTCATAGTCAGGAGCTCTTCCATCGTGCTTTTTTCCGTCAGCTAATTCTCCACCAATACCTATTAAAAAAACAGCGCCTCTCTCTTTGCAAATTTGGTTTTCTCTATCTTTAGGAGTTAATTCAGGATATAAGGCTTGAAGTTCTTCGGTATGGATAAAAGAAATTTCTTTTGGCAAATAGTTCTTAATTTCTGGATAAAGTGTAGAAATGTAGTTTTCAGTTTCTAAAATACTTTTATAAATATCAGTTACTGTGTTTTTCAAATAGTCCAAAGTTCTATCTTTTTCAAGTACTACTTTTTCCCAATCCCACTGATCTACAAAAACACTATGAACGTCCGAAAAATCTTCATCAGGTCTTAATGCTTTCATATCAGTAATTAACCCTTCACCAACAGGCGACTTTAATTTTCCTAACTTAGCACGTTTCCATTTTGCTAATGAGTGAACAATTTCAACCGATACTTCAGGAATCTCTTTAACATTAACAGACACTGGGCTTTCAATACCATTTAAATCATCATTAATTCCAGTTCCTTTTACAACTAATAAAGGAGCTTCCACCTTTATTAAATTTAATTTTTTACTTAATGCTTGAGAGAAGTAACTTTTTAATTGCGATACAGCAATTTCGGTGTCTCTTTCAGATAAAAGAGATGTGTAGTCTGTTTGTTTTAATTCGATTGTTTTCATTTTTTAGTTTTTATATTGTTTATTGTTATTTTTTTATAAAAAAAGCCTTGCTTAATTAGGCAAGGCTTTTATATAGAAATATATGGCCAAGCCTCATCGTGAGGAACAGAAATTATTTATATTAAAATTATTTTTCATATTGTATTTAAATTAAAAAAGCCTTTCAATGAAAGGCTTTTAAATAGTTAATTATATATTAATAGCCTTATGATTCAATCATTATGATTAAAAAAATTAAAATTATTACAAGCTATATTTTTCATTATGTTTTAGTTTTGTGTTACAAATATAAATGTATTTTGAATACAAAAAATAAATATTCGTAGAGTAATATTATTATAATAAATTATTATCATCAAATATCCTTATTATTAAATGTACTTAGAAAAATAACTAATAGGACAAAATTAGTAATATTATAAAACTCTACTAATTTTATGCTCCATTAACATAAAATCAACCAACACAATTGCCGTAACTGCTTCAATAATTACAGGTGCTCTAAGAGCAACACATAAATCATGTCTGCCTTTAATAGAAAAAGATTCCATTTGTTTCGTATCCCAACTATAACTAGTTTGCACCTTAGGTGTTGATGAAGTTGGCTTGATAGCGATTCTAAATATTAAATCGTTTCCATTTGATATACCACCTACAATGCCACCCGCATGATTTGTTTCTGTTTCTCCTTCTTTATTTATAATACTATCATTATGTTCAGATCCAAACATTTTGGCGGCAGAAAAACCTGCTCCAAATTCAATCCCTTTTACAGCTGGAACAGAAAACATCATATGAGATATTACAGATTCTATAGAATCAAAATAGGGCTCCCCAAGTCCATAGGGCAAGCCTTTAACAACACATTCAATGATGCCACCAATTGAATCTTTTGCATCAATCGCTTTTTGCAATCCTTTCTCTATATCTGATTCTCCCCCAATTTCTTTGATGACAGCCAAAATACTAATCTGCGGCATTAACATCTTAGCAATAGCACCAGCTGCCACTAATCCAGTAGTTAATCTGGCGCTAAAATGTCCGCCACCCCTGAAGTCTTCATGCCCCCCAAATTTTTGATTGGCAGTCATATCAGCATGCCCTGGCCTTGGAATATTTCTCTGACCCACATAATCAGAACTTCTAGTGTTTTTGTTCTCAAATAAAATAGTAATTGGGAACCCAGTTGTTTTCCCATTGAATACTCCCGACATAAAAATTGGATAATCAGATTCTTGTCTAGGTGTTGTTCCTTTTTGCTTTCCGCCCTTTCTTCTTTCAAGGTCGATTAATAAATCTTCTACTTTTAAAGAAAGTCCTGCAGGACAACCATCGATAGTGATTCCAACAGATTCGCCATGTGATTCTCCGAATATTGAAATTCTAAATTTGTTACCGAATGAATTCATTTATACTAAATTTAAATGAGGATTATGATTTTTAATTTTGACACCTAATTGTTTCAAATGATCAAAAAAATCAGGATAAGATTTGTTGACAGCTTGCGCCTCATTAATAATGACCTCCGAATTAGCTTTTAATGAGGTGATAGCGCATGCCATTGCAATGCGATGATCGTGATGAGAATGTACTTCTGCTCCATTAATTGAGCCGCCTCCATAAACTACCATAATATCATCGTAATACTCAATCACCACTCCTAATTTATGAAATTCATCTTTTAATGTTTGCGCACGATTACTTTCTTTATGTTCCAATCTTAAAACTCCCTTTATTATTGATTTACCGGTACAATAAGCCGCTAATGCAACTAAAGGAGGGAATAAATCAGGACAATCCGTTGCATCAAAAACAAACGATTTTAAGCAGGATGACTTAACAGAAATTCTACTAGTGTCAATATCAATAATACAACCCGAATCTTTCAGGGCCTGCAGTATTTTCTTATCTGCCTGCTTTGAAAACACATCTAATCCTTTTACTATAACATGTCCAGAAATTGCTCCCGCTACTAATAAAAAAGCCGCTCCACTCCAATCTCCTTCAACGTCATAATGTCTAATTGTATCACTATTAATATGATCTTCGGAAGTAAAATAGAATGATTTGTAGTCTAAATTGATTGGAACTTTTAACCCAAACTTCTCTAACACATCTAAAGATAAATCGATATATGGTTTGCTATTTAAATTTTTAACATGAATACTCACATCTTTTGCGTTTAAAGACGAATAGGCGAACAATAATCCTGTTAAAAATTGAGAACTTAAAGATCCATCTACTTCAATAGTCTTAGGAATAATTGGTCCCTTTATCTCTAATGGCAGTTTTCCGCTATTACTTTTTATTGATACATTCAATTTTGGAAAAACATCTGTAAAAAAATCCATTGGTCGAGTTAACAAACTTCCGTTTCCATTAATTAAAAGTTTACCATCAAATAACGCGGCTATTGATGAGAACATTCTCATACTTAAACCAGATTCTCCGCAGTTTAGTTCATGTTTAATTGGATTTACGCCCTTCGATTCTACAAACAGAGTTCCGTGAATTTCATAATATTCAGCTCCTAACTTTTTTATAGTTTCAAGCGCAGCAATATCATCATTACTCTTTCCTGGATTATGAATAATAGTTTTGCCTTTTGCCAAAAGTGCTGCTGCGCAAGCTCTTTGCATCGAACTTTTAGATGCAGGTGCTTGAATTTCTCCTGAAATAATAGAAGGTTTTACGGAAATTTTCATGTTCTTAATTCAATGTAATTTGTTCTAAATTCGAAAGTGTAATACTTTCGATATATCCCTTACCAATTTTTTTTAGTAGTATATAGTTCATCCTATCGTTTTCTTTCTTTTTATCTTTTTTCATATTCTCAAAAACTTTTGTTTCATCAAATTTAAATTCTGTTGGCAACTCATACCTTTTCAATAAATCAATCACTCTATTTGTTTCTTTAAAACCATTTTGACTTTCAGAAATTTTACATGCATATACCATTCCTATCGAAACCGAATGGCCATGAGATAACTGATACATGTTTTCTATGGCATGGCCCAAAGTATGTCCAAAATTCAGTAATTTTCTTTCTCCATTTTCTTTTTCATCTCTTTTTACAACTTCTGTTTTCAATAAAGCATTTTGTTGAATCAAATTATATAATTCAGTTTTACTTTTGATTAATTTCGATAAATCATAAGACTTTAAACGCTTAAACATTTTTTGATCTTTTATACAAGCATGTTTTATAATTTCAGCAAATCCATTAATAATTTCTTCTTTAGGCAAAGTGTTTAACAAAGAAAAATCATAAAATATAAATGAAGGCTGCTTAATATTTCCAATCATATTCTTGTAAATCCCAACATCAATACCATTTTTCCCGCCAATGCTTGCGTCAACCATTGCTAATAATGAGGTAGGCACAAAACCAAAATCAATACCGCGCATGTATATTGATGCAACATGTCCAGTGATATCAGTAACTACACCGCCTCCAACACCAATCAACTGTGAGCTTCTATCAGCTCCTAAATAAATTAATCTATCAACTACAAAATCTACAGTTCTTTGATTTTTAAATTCCTCACCTGATGGAATAACTATACACTCAAACTTACTTAAATGTTTCTTGTAAAAATGAAATACGTTTTCATCTACAATAATAATTGGATTTTTAAATCCCACTACTGATTTTAAATTATTTAAGTTTTTGTTAAAAAAGTAATTGACTTTTTTGCCATTTATAGTATATGTATAGGAATTCATAGTATTAATTATTGATTATAAAAAAAGGCCTTCATACGAAGGCCTTAAGTATAAATTAACTTTAAACACCTTCAAAATGGCATTGAATTTTGGAATAGACAATTGAAGATGTAAAAATGATAATTCATGGTTCTAACTAGCTATAACAAAACTACTAATTAGTTCTATAATTTAAACATTCGATGTTTTACAATATTTTAATTATTTTTTATAAATTATATTATAAATAATGGTTTATCATAAATAACTAATAGGACAAATGAAATAAAATTTCATTTAAATTGATATCTTATTTCGCTTACTTCGTTAATAAGATGATTTTATTTAATTATTAACGAGCATTTCAATTATACAATATTTATGCGATTTTTTACAATTATAATTTCCATGCTTTTGTGTTTCAATTCAAAATCACAAATTGTCATTAATGAAATTCAAACTCAGCCTGCAGGCAGCACTACTGGATCAAACCCACAAAATTTAACGGATTGTACGCCAACACCTGGTGCAGAGTACATTGAGTTATATAATACTAATCCATGTAATGCAATAGATATTAGCTGTTATATTATAGCAAACAATATTGCTGGAACATCTGTTGCTGCGCATGGTGGGTTTCGTTTTCCTGCAGGAACAATTGTTCCGCCACTTGGATTTGTTTCGATAGGGGGGGCAAACTCAGGAGCTACATTTAACCTAAATTCTTTTTGTGGAACAGCTAATTTAAATATTAATGCGACCGGCAGATGGTACTTACCTAATGGAGATGGGTATATGATGTTGTATGATGCGAGTGGAACTGTAGTTGATGCAATTTATTGGACACTTAATGCTGGTGAAGCTTCAAAGTGGGGAACAGATACTGACATAAATACAAATCCTACGAGGATTCCTGCTGGTACTGCATCCTGTCCTTTGGTTTCCTCTTTATCAGGTCCTGCAAATTTAGCAATTGGATTAGCTGAATATATCGGACAGGCGCCAAGTAGTGGATTTTCGTCATCTAGACAAACTGATGGTAGTTCTGTATGGCTTAGAAATGTCGCCGGAACCATAAATGCTTGTAATGGTGTTTGTAACGTTGCATCAACATTTTCTGTGACAAGCACAAAAACAAATCCAACATGTGGTTCAAGTAACGGTTCTGCTACTGTAACCCCAAATCCTGCAGGAGCTTACACGTATACGTGGACATCACCTGCTGTTAGTACAACTAATACTGCCTCTGGGTTACCAGCTGGAACATACACAGTAACAGTGGGTCAAGGTGGATGTACCACTAATACGATTATCACCTTAGTAAACAGTGGTTCACCAACGATTACCGCTACACAAACAATAGCTACAAGTTGCGGTTCTGCAAATGGCTCAGCAACAGTAACTGCAACAGCAGGTTCAACATTTACATGGAGTCCAAGCGGCGGCAACGCGTCAACTGCTAGTGGTCTTCCAGCAGGCTCATATACTGTAACTGCTGGAATTTCAGGATGTACAACAACTAGCGTAATCACCATTCCTAGTTTAAGTGGTCCAACTGTGACTAGTGTTCAAACTCTAACCACTGCTTGTGGATTAGCAACAGGATCTGCCACCGTCAATACAACACCAGCTAGCACTTCTTATACTTGGAGTTCAGGCGTTTCTTCAACCACAAATACTGCTTCCAATTTAGCAGCTGGTAATTATACCGTAACAGCTGGAATAGCTGGTTGCAATACATCAACTATTATAACTATTGGAAGTGGAGGAGCTCCAACCATTTCTTCGGTTCAAACATTAACTACTACATGTGGGCTTGCAACAGGATCTGCTACAGTTAATACAACACCAGCTAGCACCTCTTACACTTGGAGTTCTGGCGTTTCTTCAACTACAAACACCGCTTCTAATTTAGCTGCTGGAAATTATACCGTTACTGCTGGAACCTCAGGGTGCAATACGTCAACCGTAATTACAATTGCAAGTGGTGGAGCACCTACCATTTCTTCTGTGCAAACTTTAACAACTACTTGTGGTTTAGCCACTGGAGCTGCTACTGTCAATACAACACCTGCTAGCACTTCCTATACTTGGAGTTCAGGAGTTTCTTCAACTACTAATACGGCATCCAATTTAGCCGCTGGAAATTACACTGTAACCGCAGGAACTGCCGGCTGTAATACGTCAACTGTAGTTACAATTGGAAGTAGTGGGGCACCTACCATTTCTTCTGTACAAACTTTAACTACTACTTGTGGTTTGGCAACGGGAGCTGCTACTGTCAATACAACACCTACTAGCACTTCCTATACTTGGAGTTCAGGAGTTTCTTCAACTACAAATACTGCCACTAATTTAGCTGCTGGTAATTATACAGTAACTGTAGGAACGGCTGGATGTACTACATCAACCGTTATAACTATAGGAAGCGGAGGAGCTCCAACCATTTCTTCGGTTCAAACGTTAACTACTACTTGTGGTTTAGCCACCGGAGCTGCCACTGTCAATACATCACCTGCTAGTACTTCTTATACATGGAGTTCAGGAGTTTCTTCAACCACAAATACTGCCACTAATTTAGCTGCTGGTAATTATACAGTAACTGTAGGAACGGCTGGATGTACTACATCAACCGTTATAACTATTGGAAGCGGAGGAGCTCCAACCATTTCTTCGGTTCAAACGTTAACTACTACTTGTGGTTTAGCCACCGGAGCTGCCACTGTCAATACATCACCTGCTAGTACTTCTTATACTTGGAGTTCAGGAGTTTCTTCCACTACAAACACCGCTTCTAATTTAGCCTCTGGAAATTACACTGTAACCGCAGGGACTGCTGGATGTAATACATCAACGGTTATAACAATTACAAGTGTTGGGCAACCAATAATATCATCTATCCAAACAACAGGTGAAAATTGCAATTTATCAGATGGAACGGCAAGTTTTTCATTTTCTCCAACAACATCGTCCATCGTTTGGAGTTCAGGCATAACTTCCACTACAAATACCGCTACGGGACTACCGTCAGGAAACTATACAGTAACGGCTACAAATGGAGCTTGCACAACATCAACGGTTATTACAATAAATCCTATCATTAACACATTTACAATTTCTCCAAGCATTACAATTGAACAAGGAAGTTCCACACAAATAAATTCGAGTACAGGCACATCCTACACTTGGACACCAACTGCAAATCTATCATGTACAAATTGTCCAAATCCGGTTGCAAATCCTAATGAAACAACGACTTACTGCATTACAAGTTTTGACGGCACATGTACTTATACAAATTGTATTACAATAACAGTCGAAATTCCATGCATAGTCAATAAAAATTATTCCGCTCCTAATGCCTTTTCACCGAATGGAGATGGCAATAATGATGAATTTTGCATTAAAGGATTAAGCAATTGTCTTAGTTCCTTTGAAATTTCAATTTATAACAGATGGGGAGAACTCATCTACTCATCTACAGATGCAAATTTTTGCTGGGATGGAAAATATCAAGGAGCCGCTTTAGATCCAGCTGTATTTGTTTACTATTTAAAAGCCATTTACATTGACAATACCGAATTACTAAAAAAAGGAAATATCACCTTATTACATTAATAAAATGAAAATAAACAGATCTCTATATATTATTGTTGGAATCATTATCTCTAATCTTTCCTTCTCACAAGATTTTCATTTTTCACAGTATAATGAAAATCCTTCTTTAGTAAACCCTGCATTAACCGCTAGCAGAGATGCCATGAGAGCTTCTGTTGTTTATAAAAGTCAATGGAAAAGTGTGACAACTCCGTACACAACTTATGGAGCATCAATTGATGCAAAATTTAAACCAAGTAATTGGGAACAAGCAGATAAGTTTAGACAAAAAATATATAAAAGATCAGTTAATAAGGGCTCTGCTGGCATTTCATTTTACAATGATAAGGCTGGTGACGGAAAATTAACAACTACAAATTTTAATCTATCACTAGCCACTTTTGTAAAATTGAATGATTTAAATAAATTGTCATTTGGTCTTCAAGGAAGTTTAACTCAAAAAAAGATAGGTTACACTCAATTATTATTTCCAAGTCAATATAATGGAACAATATATGATCCTTCAACTCCTAGTTCAGAATCTTATAATGGACAAAATATATTTTACCCTGATTTAGCTGCAGGTTTAGCTTGGTGTTATGGAAAAAACGGAAGTACTTTTACTGCAAATAATCAAACTTATGCCAATTTAGGCTTCTCGATATATCATATCACTCGACCAAATCAAAGTTTTTTGAGAGGGTCTGGTAATAGACTGGACATGAAATATAACTTTCATGGAAATTTTTCTTTAGCATCAGATGAAAAAAGATTTGGAGCAGAACCAAGTTTCTTAGCTCAAATACAAGGCAAAAATGTAGAAGTTTTAGCAGGATCATTGTTTAGATATTTTTTAAGTATAGATTCAAAATATACAGGATACAATCGTCGTTCTTCTATTGGACTTGGAGTTTTTTACAGAAATCAAGATGCGATGATCACTTCTTTATTGCTAGAATACAAGGCCTATGCAATTGGAGTAAGTTATGATATAAATATTTCTCAGTTAAAAACGGCTAGTTCTTTTAAAGGCGGAATGGAAATTACTCTTAGGTATACCAATTCAGCTATATTTTTATATCAAAAGAAGTAAAAAAAACATTCAAAAATTAAAATAACTAGTAGGACAAATGTAAAAAATTAAGTTTTTACATAGCTTTTCTATTTATAACTTTTCATTACAAATAATTACATAAATCATAACCATCTATTAAATATTAATTTACTTTTATATATACATTTTATTTATGAAAAATCTAATTGCCATGAAAAAAGAAAAAAAAATTAAAACGAATATTAAATTCTATTTAATTTTTCTATTCGTATTTTTTGTCATTAAATCTAACGCGCAAATTATTGCCACTTTTTCTACGACAACTTCTCTTCCAATAGATTTAGATTTAGGAACAAACTACGCCTCCTGTGCATCACCTGGCACTAAAGCTTTCACATTTTCTGTTTCAGGAGTAGGAACATTAAACACTGCAGCAAATCAATTGGCTGAAATTAATTTTCGATTAGATGCATCTTGTGGGGGCAACTTAGCTAACGTTTCTTGTTATATTAAATCTCCATCTGGAACTTGCTTACAAATTGCCACGCAATTAGGAACCACTACAAATTTTAATATCGCTCCATTAAATAAAGTGGATTTTACATTTAGAAATAACACAACATGTTTGAATAAAATTCCTGACTACTCTGCTTTCCCGTCTACAGTTCCAGCTGCTAACGATCAAGATAGTAGATATGGCATTTTTTCTACAGTAGGTAATTTAGCAACTGCATTTAATGGGGAAAATCCAAATGGCATTTGGACAGTTTATTTTAGCGAAACAGCTGCAGCAGCTCCATGTTTAACCTCTGCCTCTATTGTATTTGGAGATATTACTTCTACTGATCAAACACCCAATGGAGATAATTGTGTTTCAGCAATAAATTGGAATGGAACTCCAATTTGTGCCGCGACGAACGGAAAAACCTCAAGTACAAATATGCCAGGTTGGCAAGGCCCTGGAGGCTCTGCGTTTGGCACTTTTCAAGGTGGAACTACATGTGATTGGAACGCTGCAAATAACAATGATGTTTGGATAAAATTTACTCCTACATCAACAAATGTTTGTATTGCAATAAGTGGCCTAGTTAATAATCTTCAATCTGTTATTGTTAGAGACCCAAACACTGATGGTGACAACAACGCTTGTACTGGTGCTGGTGCTGGTCAATATTGGCAGCTTGTATCTTGTCCAAGAGACAATATATATTCCGCATCCACTGGTACTGATAGGAATCATAACCACTGTTTTACTGCCATTCCTGGTCAAACATATTATTTAGTTGTTGACGGCAATGGTGGTGCGGAATCTCCATTTTACATAACTGGTATAAGTGGATTCGTTTGCACTGCTTCTACTGCAAGCATCTCAAATTCATTATCCTGCACAAACACTACCGCAACATTAACAGCAACACCTTCGTCTGGCGTAACATATACTTGGACAGGAACGGGAATTATTTCAGGCTCTAATACTGCCACACCTGTTGTAAATCAAGCAGGTACTTATACTTTAGCTGTTACTAGTTTAACAGGTAGCTGTTCTAGTTCAGTGGCTGTGAGTGTTACACAAAATACGACTGCGCCAACAATTACAGCAACTAATGCAACAACATTAACATGCTCAACAACAACAGCTCAATTAACAGGAACTGGAGGAGGAACGTATACTTGGTCGGGACCAAGCATTACATCAGGTGGAGCAACAGCGACCCCAATAGTTAACTTACCAGGAACCTATAATTTAACGGTGACGGCAACAAATGGATGTACAAATACAGCAAGCACAGCTATTACACAAAACACCACTGCTCCGACAATTACAGCAACCAACGCAACAACTTTAACATGTTCAACTACAACAGCTCAATTAACAGGAACTGGGGGAGGAAATTATGCATGGTCTGGTCCAGGTATCATAGCAGGCGCGGCAACAGCGACACCAACAGTTAACTTACCAGGAACCTATAATTTAACGGTGACGACAACAAATGGATGTACAAATACAGCAAGCACAGCGATTACACAAAACACCACTGCTCCGACAATTACAGCCACCAATGCAACAACCTTAACGTGTACAACAACAACAGCTCAATTAACTGGAACTGGAGGAGGAACGTATAATTGGTCGGGACCAGGCATCACTGCAGGCGCGGCAACAGCAACCCCAACGGTTAACTTATCAGGAACCTATAATTTAACAGTAACCGCATCAAACGGATGTACTAATACAGCAAGCACAGCGATTACACAAAATACAACGGCGCCAACAATTACAGCAACTAATGCAACAACATTAACATGCTCAACAACAACAGCTCAATTAACTGGAACTGGAGGAGGAACTTATAATTGGTCAGGACCAGGCATTACATCAGGTGGAGCAACAGCGACCCCAATAGTTAACTTACCAGGAACCTATAATTTAACGGTGACGGCAACAAATGGATGTACAAATACAGCAAGCACAGCGATTACACAAAACACCACTGCTCCGACAATTACAGCAACCAACGCAACAACTTTAACATGTTCAACTACAACAGCTCAATTAACTGGAACTGGAGGAGGAACTTATAATTGGTCAGGACCAGGCATTACATCAGGTGGAGCAACAGCGACCCCAATAGTTAACTTACCAGGAACCTATAATTTAACAGTAACCGCATCAAACGGATGTACTAATACAGCAAGCACAGCGATTACTCAAAATACAACGGCGCCAACAATTACAGCAACTAATGCAACAACATTAACATGTTCAACAACAACAGCACAATTAACAGGAACTGGAGGAGGAACGTATACTTGGTCGGGACCAAGCATCACAGCAGGCGGGGCAACAGCGACACCAACAGTTAACTTACCAGGAACCTATAATTTAACAGTGACGGCATCCAACGGCTGTACAAATACAGCAGTAGTATCAGTGACATCTAACACGACTGCGCCAGCAATTACAGCAACCAACGCAACAACTTTAACTTGTACAACGTTAACAGCTCAATTAACTGGAACTGGAGGAGGAACTTATAATTGGTCAGGACCAGGCATTACATCAGGTGGAGCAACAGCGACCCCAATAGTTAACTTACCAGGAACCTATAATTTAACGGTGACGGCAACAAATGGATGTACAAATACAGCAAGCACAGCGATTACACAAAACACCACTGCTCCGACAATTACAGCAACCAACGCAACAACTTTAACATGTTCAACTACAACAGCTCAATTAACAGGAACTGGAGGCGGTAGCTACAACTGGTCTGGCCCAGGCATCACAGCAGGCGCGGCAACAGCATCGCCAACGGTTAACTTGCCAGGAACCTATAATTTAACGGTGACTGCAACAAACGGCTGTACAAATACAGCAAGCACAGCGATTACACAAAGTACAACCACACCAGTAGTAACATCGGCGGCATCAAATACCGTAACATGTGCAAATACCACTATTAATGTCAGTGCAACAACAACTACGACTCCAGTAGATTATAATTGGAGTGGTACAGGTATTACATCTGCTACAAATATTAGTACAATCACAGTAAATCAAGGAGGGACTTATAATTATACGGTTACGAATACAAGCAATGGTTGTAGAACAACAGGCACGCAATCAGTCATCCAAAACACCACAGTACCAACCGTAGCAACAGCAACGAGTGGTGTATTGAACTGTACATTAACAAGTGTTAACGCAAGTGCAACTACGACAACGAGTCCAGTAACTTATAATTGGTCAGGAGCAGGTATTACTGCCGGAGGCACAACATCCACCCCAACGATTAATATAGGAGGCACGTATAATTATACGGTCACAAACACTGCAAATGGATGTTTAACAACAGGAAGTGTGTCGGTAACACAAAACACAACAACCCCTTCAGCATCAGCAACAGGAGGAACTTTAACCTGCGCAACAACCTCTACAGTATTAGCAGGAGGTCCAGCAACAGGAGTAACTTACTCTTGGTCGGGAGCAGGATTATCAGGAGCGACTACATTGGCTAATGCTACGGCCACTGCAACAGGTAACTATACATTAACCACAACAAACAGCGCTAATGGATGTACCAATACAGCGGTAGCAACAGTAACTAATAATTTAACAACACCAACAGCAAATGCAGGATCAACACAAACTTTGGTATGTGGAGTAGCCTCAGTAACTTTAACAGGCTCAGCCACACCAGTAGGCTCAACAGCCACATGGTTGGGAGGAGTAGCATCACCAACTTCGTTTACAACAACAGTAGGAGCACCAGGCACATATACGTTAGTAGCCACACATCCAGTGTCAGGCTGTACCAATACATCAACCGTAAGTGTCAGTTCATCTACAAACGTACCACAAGCAACCGTGAATGCAATAACAAACTCTATTACATGTACTAATTCAGTAGTTGCTATTGGAGTAACATTAAGTAATACCGACCCAGTATCTTATACTTGGTCAGGTCCTGGAATATCAGGCACAAATAATACAGCAGCAACCACAGCAACTTTAGCAGGTGCTTATAGTGTCACCATTACAAACACTTCATCAAACTGTCAATCAGTTTTTAATGTAGCAGTACCAATTAACACAACGGCCGTAGCAGCAAGTGCCGTAGCAGGATCATCCATCACATGCAATACAAGTACGATGACTTTAGCAGCAAGTCCAACAGGAACAAATTATGCATATACATGGTCAGGACCAGGCACAATTACAAATGGAACAACAGAAAATCCAATAGTCAATGTAGGAGGAGATTATGTAGTAACGATTACCAATGGAATAAATGGTTGTACAGGAAGTTTTACTGTGAATGTACCAAGTAATACGGTTACGCCAAGTATGACCTTAACGCCAAGTAGTTTAACAACGACCTGTGCAAATCCAACAGCAACGTTGTTAGCAACGAGTAGTGCAGATCCAGATGCAACTTACACATGGACAGCACCATCCACAGGAAGTTTAAATAATACTAATACAAGTAGTCCAGTAGCGAATGGAAGTGGAGTATTTACAGTACAAGTAACAAATACAGTAAGTGGATGTGTATCCGCTATTGAGACAGTAACAATCACAGCCGATGCGAACGTACCCACTTTAACCACAACATTATCAAGCACAGCGATATGTTCAAGTGGAACAGCGACTATATCGATTACGGGAGCAGATAGTTATACATGGAGTACGGCGGAGACAGCGAGCACGATCACGGTGAGTCCGACAACGACGACGACTTACACAGCGACGGGAACAAACACAACGACAGGATGCTCAAACATTACGAACGTAACGGTGAATGTGACGCCAACGCCGACGATAAATGTTGCAGCAACAGCGACGACGATTTGTGAAGGTAATAGTACAACGTTAACATTGACAGGCGCAACGAGCTATACCGTAACAAACCCAGCACAAACAACAACAGGAACATTAACACTAAGCCCAAGCGCACAAACGACGTATACAATTACGGGCGAATCACAGGGATGTGCAAGTACAACAGAAACGATTACAATCGATGTAAACCAGCTTCCAGTAGTAGTAGCATCCAATGCAACAACCTGTGCCGGAAGTCCAGTAACCTTATCAGCAACAGGAGCAGATATTTATAATTGGCAACCAACAGGATCAACAACAAATACAACCACTGTAACGCCAACCACAAATACAACTTATACAGTAACAGGTACGAGTACCTTAACAGGCTGTACATCAACTTTAACCACGGTTGATGTAACAGTTAATGCCTTACCAACGGTAACAGCCACAGCTAATCCAAACACCACTTGTACAACAGGAACGGTAAACTTAACAGCCAATACAACAGCCACTAGTTATACATGGACAACAGGTAATGGAGTAGATAACACGAACCAAAACAACCAAACGGTTATCTTCCCAGCAAGTGCTTTAACCACAGGAACGTATACGTATACAGTTACGGTAACAGATGTTAATGGTTGTGTGTCAGCACAAGCAACAACGACGTTAAGTATCATTGATGTACCAAATGCAAACTTTGATTTAAGTGATTTAGTTATCTGTCAGAATGAAAATGGCACAATCAGTATCAACACATCACAAGCAGGAGTAAGTTATGATTGGAGCATTAATGGACAAACGATTACTAACACGAACCCATTAACATTACCAAGTACAGTAACAGGCACTTCAGGAACTTATACGGTAAACGTGATAGCAGGCATAGGCACTTGTACAAATACAGCGGCCAATACTTTAACGGTGAATGCATTACCAACAGTAGCATTAATTAACCCGATAGTAAGTGCTTGTGAAAACACGAGTGCGCAATTAGATGTATCGAATCCAGTAAGTACATATAGTTACAATTGGAGTAATGGAAGTACAGGCGCAAACTTAACGGTTAATCCATTAACTCAATCAAGCCAAGGAGTATATACGGTAACAGCCACAGATGCTAACGGTTGTTTAAATAGAACCACAGGTCAGGTAGACATCAGATTATGTGAGACCTTTGTACCAGAAATTTTCACACCAAATGGAGATGGTAAAAATGATGGTTTTGTGATTAAGAACATTGAGAACTATCCGAACAACACCTTAAAAATCTTTAACCGTTGGGGTAACATGGTATATGAGAAAAACAAATACCAAAATGAGTTCGAAGGTTTTGCGAATGTAGGGGATGCTGCAGGGAAATCAAAACTACCATCAGGGACGTATTATGTGATATTGGATTATGGAGATGGAAAGACGGAAGTATATAATGGTTACTTATTATTACAGTATTAGTAAGTATTAAGCTATAAGAAGTAAGTATTAAGAATTATAAAGACTAAAGAGAGTCAAGACAGAATAGACCAAAGAGATAAAGCACAGCTTAAATAGAATACTAAAATTAACCTCTGCGTAAATCAGCGAGATTTGCGGGAGAAAAAAATAAAGACAACATGAATAAAAAATTAACCATCGCCATAATCCTATTGTGGATATTAGCATTAAGCACAGCGTTAAAGGCTCAGCAGGAGACTCAGCACAGTATGTACTTTTTTAACCCAGTGTTATTAA
>JBIICN010000094.1:0-6978 GCA_044238845.1 Bacteroidia bacterium | reverse complement strand
ATTGCCTAGCAACATTTGTATCTTTATTTAAACATTTCGGTAGACAACGGTTCCAAAACGGCCTGAAGCAAACCGCGAAAACGTTAGGTTCAAGTTGCCCGAAAATCTTCGTAATAACATTTACGGTTGACATCAGGCATTTTAATCCAACTACTTTAAAAAAAAGTAGAATAACGAAATGAAATTAATAAATTCATATTCTAATAATATAAAGACAGGGTTTCATTGGTACATTTGTAACAAAATAGAAACGGTTTTTAATTGTTTGCTTTCCTTCGCTTTTTTCGGTTTTTTCAAAACCGTTTTCGGCTATCCCTAAAAAAGCACATTTGTTTTGCAAGTACAGGCAAAACAAAAAAGCTTTTTGTCTGCCCTTTCAAATAGGTCTGCTTCGCAGTTTTTGCGCAGCTTCCTTCGGTCAGTCAAAAGCGCTCGCCTGCTGGCGGCAGGTATTTTTTTTCATTTATAGACAAAAAGCACGCACTTATTAATTATACTCTATCACTTATTCATTAATAACTATTTCTTTTTAATTTTTATCTAATATTACTTTTTACTAGGTAACTTTCATCGGCACAGGCATTTTAATCCAACTACTTAAACAAAACGTGAGTTTGACAAATTCATATAATATAAGGACAGGGTTTCATAGTAACAATTATGCTGAAATAGTAACGGTTTTTAATTGTTTGCTTTCCTCCGCTCTTTTCGGTTTTAATAAAACCGTTTTGGCTATCCCAAATTTAGCTTTTCAAATTGGTGTGCTTTCAGCACAATATTGCGCATCTCACTCCGTTCAGGCAAAAAGCGCTTCACCTGCGGCAGCATGGTGTCTTTGTTTTATAATTATAAATAATTAATGTATGAGCGATAAAATAATTAATGTTTTATATGTAGATGATGAAGTAAATAATTTAATTTCTTTTACTGCTACATTTAGAAAGTTTTTTAATGTCTTCACAGCTCTTTCCGCAAAAGAAGCAGAAGTTATTCTTTCTAAAAAAATTATTCATGTTTTAATAACCGACCAACGAATGCCCATAAAACTGGGTACTGAATTATTAGCAGAATCTGTTAAAAAATATCCCGACCAATCAAGGGTACTGTTAACCGCATTTGAAGAAACTATTGAAATAAAAGAAGCAAAGAAATTAGGACATATTTTCAGGTCTATGGAAAAACCATGGGATGAAGAACAATTAAAAGACATTATAGGATTAGGATATGAATCTTGTCTTTGGAAAATGACTAAAGGAAAAATAATAAATGATTTAAATTCAGATATGACAGATTAAATCATAACATATATAGGTGGTCCATCATCACCAACTATAAAATTACTTCTATATTGTCTTACTTCTATTTCTAAATCGGCTCTATAAATACTGTCCATCTTTACTCGCCATTGTAATTGAGCTATTAAATCTTTATCGGCTTGTTTACTTTCTGCATATTCTAATTTCGACACTATATTTTGATAGTTCAAAAAATCATTTGGTGTGGTATTAAAAACACTACAAATATTATTTAAAATTTCATTTGTAAAAAATTTCTTTCCACACTCAATCTTACTGTAATTTTGTTGTGTTGTTCCAAATAATACAGCTACTTCCTCCTGCTTCATATTATTATTTTCACGTAAATTTTGCAAATTTTTACCTAAATACTCATTTATATAATTTTCCATACTATAAATTTATAAGACTAAATTATAATATATGTGGTTATAAAAAGAATTATAATCAATAATTTTTCATTTTTACATGCTTTTTTTTAAAATACAACGCCCCACGTTGTACGAAACATGGTTTTAGATTTGGCTATCGACGAATTTTTCTAAAATTTTGCCGCATATTTAAAAATCAAAACCTATGAAACAAAAAATTTTACTATTTGCAACTGTATTGTTAAGCACAATATCATTTGCACAAAGCCAAAAGGTGGCTTTTAAAGATTGGTCAACCAACGCAGGAATACAAGCCATGTTCCAAAAAAATATTACAAGAGTAGATGCATCAGGTAATGTTTACACGGCTGGCGCAACATTAAATTCTAATGGCAAGTACGATATTTTCTTAACTAAGGTCAGCTCTGTTGGTACCGTACTATATACTAAACAAATAAATGGCACTTCTAATGACCAAGATTTCGCTTTAGGTTTATCTTTAAATGGAACTAACGTTTACATAACAGGTACAATAACAAACGGTACGGTTACACCTATCCCGCAATTATTTTTAGTTAAATATAATTCCACTGGCACTCAAGAATTCTTTTCAACTTATTCAGGAGGTTATGGTGATGTTGGTAAAGAATTAGTATTTAATTCCGCTTACAACACTTGTGTGGTTACTGGAGCATCATACAATAGTAGCTTTAATTCCGATATGGTTGTTGTTGGTTTTGATATGACTTCGGGTGCTCAAATTTGGGCTAATGTTTATGGTTTTCCCTATGGTGGTAATGATGCTGGAATAAAAGTCAGATCAACAAGTAATAAATGTACAGTAACGTCAGCAGTAACAACTGGCATAAATCAATATAAATTAGTAACTACTAGCCATTCTATTTCTACAGGTATAACTACAGGTACTTTAACAGCAGGTGCAGTTGCTACTTCAAGTGTCGAAATTATTTCAGATGTTTTTCAAGATGCGTCTGGTAATATGTATCTTGTTGGTGCTACTCAACAAAATGCAGGTCAAGGCTACGATATTTATGTGGCAAAAGTTACAAGTTCATTAACTATTGCTTATGAAACAACTATAAACGGATTCAGTGGTAGTTCATTAGACGATTTCGGAAAAGGAATCCAAGTGGATGCCTCAGGGAATGCATATATTTCTTGCGTTACCACGCATTCAACACAAGGCAAAAACTTAACTGTTGTAAAATTAAATTCTAGCGGTACAGTTCAATGGACTAAAAACATAAACGGTAGTTTTAACGGTAACGATGGCGCAGAAGATCTTGCACTTGATGCAAGTAATGATATTTATGTTACAGGTTATCAAACAGTAGCTGCAAATAATACCGATATATATACTGTAAAATTAGCTAATGCTACTGGTAATGTTATTTGGGAAGTCCTCGAATCTAGTGCATTAAATGATTTAGGCACAAACATCATAATGGATAATGATGTAGTAATAGTTGCAGGTTCTCGCGAAACTTCACCCAGTAATTTTGAATATGTAACATACAAATATGTTCAAAAAGATATTCAAGTTCCAATTGAAGCTACCGCAGAAAATCCAAATATTAGTTATCTGTTTTACGAAAATAAAGGTCAAGTATTAAATAGCACAGGTGCAGCATTAGAAACAGATGTAACGTTTCAAACAATGGATGTATACCCTTCTATGTTTTTTAAACCAAAAACATTTTCTTATAAATTACATAATTTAGATACACTTTCAGCTGTTGCAGATACAACTCAACGTATTGACATAACTTTAGATGGTGGTAGTACAACAGCTAAACAATATCCTTTGGAAAAGGCACATGGTGTAATAAATATCTTTGATGGTATGCTGCCTGCCAACGTTATAAATATTCAAGGGTATAAACGTTTAGTTGCTTCGGAAGTTTATACAGGTATTGATGCGCACTACTATTCAAACGCTTCTGGTTTTAAAGTTTATTATGTTGTAAAACCAGATGCAGACGGTAGCCAAATTAAATGGTTAATTAGTGGCGCAAACTCAACTACAATTACTGGTACTAGTTTAAAAATTCAAGGTACTAATGCGAAAATAGTATACGACCAACCTAAGTTTTATCAAACTAATTTAGGAGGTACCACCACATCAACATTAGCTGCTGGTACTTGGACTAATGTTGGTACTGATCAATATCAATTTAAAATACCAACTTATAATAAAACGCTTCCTTTAATTATTGAATTAGATTATGGTAATATGGAAATATCTAATCCATCTGCTGTTGCAAATTTGGAATTTTGTACGTTTTACGGTGGAGCATTGGAAGATAATTTCAGAGCGATGAAAACCAATAGCACGGATGGCAGTTATGTAGTAACAGGTAGTTCAAATAGCTGGGCTGCTAATCATATATTTCCCACAGGCGGTTCAAATACATCAACAAATAACGGCTCAGGTGTTGCTTATATGACAGTTGTTATGTTTGATAGTATTGGAGTTCGTAAATGTGCAAACATTTACGGTTCAGGTACGGCAGATTTTTTACCTACTGAATTAGTGATAAATGAAACAACAGGTGCTGTTACTATTGTCGGTAACTCTTATAGTACAACATTACCAACTTTAACAGCGCCTAGTTTTTTAACACCTGGTACATATTCTAAAAATACAGGAGATGGCTTTGTCGTTCAGTTTGAACAAGACCCTACCAATCCTCAAAGTTTAAACAGGGTAAAATGGCAAACACGTTTAAACGGGTTCGCCTCTGGTATAGCTATAAAACCAACTACAAAGGAAATTTATATAACATCATCAACAAAAAACACAACATATGCAGCGGATTTATGGCCAAAAACAAATGCATATAACAAATCTACATCTTATGCTAAATGGCATTATCAAATCTCAAAGTTCGATCATCTAGGCATACGCAGTTGGGCTACTTATTTTCCTGCCTTCAGTGCAAATAATTTTAATAATGTAAATCCTACAACACAATATTATAATGCATCCATGGGAGTAGGATATGAAAATAAACTTAGATGCAGAATTGATTGCGATAATTATGGTTTTACCATTGCTGGTGAAGTAAAAGATACTGGCCTTGTTATTTTTAATAAATATAACAGAGCAATTGATAGTACGCATAATGGTAATACTGATGCTTTTGTTGCACGCTTTAATTCAAATGATTCTATAGTATTCTCTCAATATATTGGTGGTTCATTAAATGATGGATATAATGACTTAAAATATGTAAATCCTAACCAAATTGTACTAACAGGTTTTTCTCAAAGTACTCAATATAAAAATCTTACGTATCGGTCTTCTTCTGCTCAGTATATTGATACGGTTATGCCTGCAAATGCTACCAAAATGTTAATCACAAAAATAGATTCTACAGGTCAAAAGGTCTGGTCAACTTTTTATGGTTCAGGAAATGGTTCTGGGGAATCCTGCGTAGGTTGGTCATTAACAAATGATGTTTTTACAAATGCAGATGGTACTTCATCAAGATTAATAGTAACAGGTGTTGCAACTAATAGCGATTTTAGAATTGCTACTACAAATGCGCCAGGTGTTATGAATAATACATCTCATTTAAGTTGTAATGCTTGTGTTCCTGCCGGTGCTGCAGATATTTTTATGCTAGCCTTTACAGCAAACAACGTTCCGTCATGGAACACTTATATGGGAGGTAGTGTTAATGAATGTGGCTTGGGGGTCGAATATAATTCAAAAAAGAACAGAATTATGTTAACTGGCTTTACAAGTACAGGTAATGTTGGTTCGTCATGTGTTAAAAAATTCCCTACAACCTACACTACATTTAATTCGGCGGTTTGGTATAAGAATGCTTTAAATGCTTCCAATGGGACTACTCAGATTTACGATTCAAAAAATGATGGTTACATAGGGTGGTTCAATGGGGCTAATATTGTTGGAATGGAAGAATATTTTAAAAGTAAAAATGCTGAGGCAGACCTTTTCAACTTATATCCAAATCCAACAAATGGTAATGCGTTTATAGCTTTTAAAAATAAGATTGATGGTCAAACGTTAATTGAAATCTATAGTATTACAGGTCAATTGGTATATGCAAACCTAAAAAACAGTATCTTTGATAGAACCGTTATTGAATTACCAACAGATAATTTAAGTAATGGAATGTATATTGTTAATGTTAAAAACGAAAATACAACTGTATCTAAAAAATTAATTATTAATAAATAATGTTTAAAAAGGTGTTCATCATATATTTTCTAATTCTGGGCTTTAATTCCAAAGCCCAGATTTGGACACCTTTGGATACAGGTATTCATAATTATATTCCTTATGGTTTAGTTGCAGATAATGTAAAAGGAAATTTGTTTGCTTTTGGCAATACTTCTTCAACAGGTCTTAGTGTATGGCGTAATAACCAATGGGAAGTATGGTATAAAAATAGGCATTGGGGAACTTACGGATCTGAAGTAGCAATGCTTAACAATAAAGTACTTTTCTTCTATCCGTATTATGAAAATAATGACCCTTTAAAAAAACGTACGGCAATTTTACAATTTTCAGATAGTACAGATTTAGATACTTTAAAAATATTGCAAAATCAGGATTGGATATCCAGCGGCACTTCATCTTCTTGTATTTATCAGGGACAACTTATTCTTTATTCCACAATATATAATATAACAGGAGTAAATTGTATCGCAACTTTTGATGGCAATACTATAACTCCTATTGGGCATCCTTCTGTTTCTAGATTTTATACAGCCTGTGTTTATAATGGTGATTTATATGCTGCTGCTACATCGACTATAGGTCAAAGAGGAGTATTTAAAAAAACACTTAGTGGCTGGCAATTAATTTATGAGATACAGGGTAGTACCGCTTTTATAAATGGAATGATAGTTTATAATAACCGTATGTTTATTTATGGCGAAATCTCAACTTTAGAAAGCCCAAGTAATTTAGGGAATAATATTATCGCATACGATGGTTTTAATTTTGATACATTAGGCGGAGGTGTTATAAATGAATTTAACATTACAGACGGTAAAATTTATGATGTAGCAATTAACAACGACAGATTATACGTAACAGGTAATTTTAATAAGGCTGGTGGCGTAAAAGCAATGGGCGTTGCATATTGGAATGATACTACATGGTGTGGAATTCATAAAGATATGGACACAACCAATAATTTTTTCAGAATCGAGTCATTTAATGATACCATTTATGAAGTTGCTAATTTCATTAAAGTAAAAGGTGATACAACCTTTGGATGGATTGCTAAACTATATAATAAAAATTATTCAGA
>JBIICN010000050.1:0-23408 GCA_044238845.1 Bacteroidia bacterium | reverse complement strand
CTATCATAGCACCGAGAGGCGGTTTACAACCTCCGTATGTTCGGCGATTGTGATAGACCTACTATCATCTTTTATTCAACATTCATTATCCTACAACTGATAATGATTCACGGCACACCACTAAGCCACGGCGTGCTGCGCTTGGTGTTTCGGTAGCATCAATGCGTTTTAATTTGGTGGTGCTTTCTTCTACTTTAATAGGCGTCACCCCTTTCCATTTAAAGTTAAAACCTGTTTGTTGTTTGAGGAGTTTCATACTCACCTGAAAGATGCCCTTGTATGGGAAATCATCTATAGGTGTAACAGGAGGCGCTATGCGTTCTACTAACTTTTCTTTTTCTTCTATTAAGCCAAGCTTAGTAATGAGTTCCACATGGCTCATCATCATGGCGGTGCAATACAGTTTTTTGTTATAAGGGAACACAATCACTTTAAAAAAACGCAAAGGTATTTGAAAGGTGTTTTAACTCCGGGCTATTGGAGTTAGAACGGAGTTAATGATGGTGTAAAATTACTCTTTCAAAAACTCAATCGTTTTTTCTATGACCTGTTTAGCGTCGTTGGGTATGATCCCGTCAAATGGATGTTTTACTCCAAAGGTATGGTCACCATTTAAAATAGTAAACAATTGGCCTTGCTTGGCACTTTTTTTCAGTTCTTCGGCGTCATGGTAAGCAACGGCTTCATCGGCAGTACCATGAATAATTAAAAAAGGAATGTTGGCTTTTTTAACGGCATGGTTAATATTTAGGCGTTCTTTATGATCCAGTATATTTTGATAAAATTGATAGTACATCGGCATGTTTTGTTTGGTTCGCCCATTCATGGCAAACACCACACCTTCTTGTTTCCAGGTATCAATGGTGCGTTGTTTATTTCTATTAATGAAATCGCTTACCGATGCCCAGGTCACTATTTTTTTTACGCGAGTGTCTTCGCCTGCTTTTAAAATAGTGATACCACCACCGCGGCTATGGCCTAATAAATATAATTGATGAGCATTGATGTCCGTTTTTAAATGTTCATTACTCAAGCTCCAATCGATCACTAATTTTAAATCATCTAACTCAATCACATAATTATTATGGCCAAATGCTTCTAAGTCGCCAAAATTTAATGGATCGGCTGCGGTTGTTCCATTATGTGAAAAATTAAATTTAATAAATACAAAACCTGCTTCCGCAAATTGTTTGGCTACTTCATCAAAATGCCCCCAATCTTTAAAACCCTTAAAGCCATGCGAAAATATCACAATGGGCTTCGCCACACCATTGTTGTTGTAAAACACATCCAATAAAATAGGTTTGTTTTTACTGCCATCAATGCTTATGTTTTTTAAGATAGTCATGTATTAAATTAGATTGAATATCAAATGTAATGAAATGTAAGATGATATTTGTTTAATAGCCTCTTTTTACCCCGCTCCACTGCTACCGAAAGCTATCGGGATGAGATGCTGCGACTAAAACACGCCCCATTCATCTGCAAAATCTTCCTTATCCATAGCCTTTATCTCTTGAACCCAAGCTTTAAATAATGTGCGGAACTCTTCCATTTCTTTTCTAAATACGGCTACGTGTTCCTGATCAAAACTGTCGAGGGAGTCTAATGAATGAGATGATACCAACAAAAACTCTGCATGGTAACGGATGATAGAGGCATTTTGCATACATACCAAATAGCTATCTGATCTTAAAGCAGAATACAACTTCGCTTTAATTAAATAAAAGCTTTCCTGTATAATCTCAATATGTGTTTTTACCAGATCGCTTTCGTTTTCTGGATAGGCAAGTAACGCATTCAAAGTTTCAGTCAGTTCTTTCACATGCAAAGCTAAAGGGTGCTGCTGCGCTCTGTATTGTCTATCATCTTGTTCCTGGTCGTCGTCGTTATAAGGCATGTACTAAAATACTGATTATTTATAAGTAGAGAAACAAATATGGGCACTTCTCCCCACGCTCTTTTGCTCCCGATAGCAATCGTAATGTAATGCTGCGGCATCACGCATGCCGAAATCAAAAAAGCAATAAAAGCCCGTATTTAATGTAACCCCGTTAGTTCTTTCAGGAGTTTAATGCTTACTTGAAAGATGCCTTAGTAAGGGAAATCATCTAAAGGTGTTACAGGGCTTACCACCCGCTCTACTAATTTTTATTTTTCTTAATTAAGCCTAAGTTAGTAATGAGTTCCACATGGCTCATCATCATGGCGGTGCAATACAGTTTTTGGAATCTATCATAGTTAAATACCACAACAAAATTACTATTTCAATAATTTATCCTGTTCTTTTAATAGGGCAAAAAGCGGCTTGTTAATATAAAGCATGTCACGCCCCATTTTTTCACCCTTCAGTAATCCTATCTCTTCTAACTCCTTTAAATATTTACTAGCTGTAAAACGAGTAATATGTAAGCTTGATTCTAATGTAGAAATACGGCAGTATGGTTGATTAAATAAAGATTCAACTAATTCTTTAGAATAAATTTTTGGACATTTTATTTTTACATGTTCAATTTCCTTATCAATTAAATGCTTTATTGATTTGATCAAATGAATGGTACTTTTTGACGTTTGTTCTATTGAATCTAGCATATATATAATCCAGCTTTCCCAATCATTTTGTGTACGAACTTTATCAAGCCCTTCGTAATACTGTTTTTTATGATTAATAATATAGGAACTCAAATACAAAATTGGCAACTCTAATAAATCATTTAGGATAAGATAAAGCACATTAATAATTCTTCCTGTTCTTCCATTTCCATCATAAAAGGGATGTATCGATTCGAATTGGTAATGTATAATAGCCATTTTGATGAGAGGATCAACATCATCATCTGTATTCATATAATGCTCTAGGTTTTTTAACTTCTCTTCAATCACCTGTTTACCAAAGGGAGGTGTATAAATTACTTCTCCGGTTTTGGCATTTTTCAAAGCTGTTCCTGGTTGTTGTCTAATGCCTGCATTATTTCTAATTAGCAATTCTTGCATTTTAATAATCTCTCTAATGGTTATAAGTCGCTTTTTCTTCACCACTTCAAAACCCGACCACAAAGCCTCACGGTAATTTAAAACTTCTTTTACATTTGGATCAAGCGGCTCACTATCAATGGAGAATGCTTTGTATAAGGCATCCTGCGTTGTTACAATATTTTCAATTTCCGAGCTATCTTTTGCCTCCCTTAAAATCAAACTATTTAAAACAATGGCTTGATTAGGTATAAGTCCGGCTAACCCTTTAAGTTCCGCCAATGCCTTATTAGCCTCTATCGTTTTTTTAAATAGAGTGTTTGTAAAAACAATCTTTGGAGGCAGTAATGGTAGTTTATTATACGGTTGACTTGATTTATGCATAATTTTCTCATTTAATTCATATGTTTAAATAGTTTACTATTTTCAACATATCACAAAGATAGGTTAATTCATTCAACATATCCAAACAATATGTTGAAATAATTGATTACTTTCAACATATACAAATAATGTGTGAATTCAGTTAACATAACAATAGCCGTTATTAAATCTTTTTTATGGTAAAAAAACTGTTTATTTAAAATTACTTTATCTCCTAATTCGGTTCGCAATGACGTTAAATAAAAATCCTTCTAAGACCGTAGAGAGATTTTTTGTTTTTAAAATGCTACAAATTGTAGCCGAAATAAAGTGATATATGAATTAATTTTGTCTTGACATTTCTCAGCATGAAACTTAATAATCTCAATTATCTAAAAAGCAATCGTAAACAATTACGAAACAGTTTAACGCCTGCCGAAGCAAGCTTATGGAAACTATTGCAAGCCAAAAAAACTTAGTACAAATTTATTACTTTTTGCAGCCAAAAAGTAAACAAAAAGCTTATACCCCGATAGCTATCGGGGTTGTGATAGGCAATTCCTGCGGACCGCAGCTAAAAACAACCTTTTGCGCATGCCGACCCTGCTTTATTTTTACTGCTATTGCTGCACAAAATCATAGTATTATCATTACAGCTTTTTGTACAAACGATAGATATAAATGCATAATAAAACCTCTAGGTGTTTAGATGGCATTTTAAAATTTGGCGTATAAATCAAGTAGCTGAAAATGCGTGAGCATGTGCGCAGATTGTTCGGGCTGTTCGCGAAGCGCTTCGAACAATCGGTTTTCGGTTGCGCAGATTTTAGCTAAATTTTAAAGAGCCTTGAATTTTTTGTCAACTTTTTGTTTCAAGACAAAAAGTAATTTATTGCCCTTCCGAAAAAAAGCCATTGAGTTAGATGGCGCCGGACATTATACAGATGAAGGAATAAAAAAGATGAAACAAGAACTAAGTTTTTAAATGAACATGGAATAAAGGTTTTAAGATTTGAAAATAAATTAGTGTTTGAAAATACAGAATGGGTTTTGGAGAAAATAAGTAGGAGTTTTGCTCCTCCCCGTCCTGCGGCCACCCCTCCTCCCGAGGAGGGGTGCTAAAAGCTGGGTGTGCTAAAAATACAAGTGAAAATAAACATCAATCCTACAAACCTACCTCCCAGGAGTTAGCTGTTTGGAGGACTGAGGGGTCCACACCAACACACTGCACTGAGGAGTCATAACACCATTATTTTTCAATAACTATTTTTTTTGTCACACAATTTTCCTTGGTATTAATTTGCGCGCTATAAATGCCAGCCTCCAGATGAGACAATTCAATACTGGATGGATAATTTAAGGTAGTAAAAACTTGTTTACCAAATACCGTAAAAATATTTATGGAAATAATTTGCTCCTCACTTTCATTAGAATAAATGTGGATGATTCCCTTTGATGGATTTGGATAAATGGTCACCTCTAGTTTGGTTGATATAGTAGCTCTACAACTTTCAGTAGCAATACTATGAGAGTACTTAAAACTACTATCACTATCGGTTTGTTTTAATCGGTAATACGAAATACCTTGATGCGATGTTAGATCTATATAAGAATAATAAAGTTTAGAAGTTGAATTAACAGTGCTCTTGATTTGTTTTACCACAGTCCATATCACCGCATCGGAGCTAAACTCTAGCGAAAAAAAATGAGTATTGGTTTCGGTAGCAGTGGACCAAGTGATAGCTGTATGACCGTTTTCACATGAGGCTTTAAAATCAACTAACTCAATAGGTAAAGGAATTGCTGAACCTATATCAACGATATTATGGTGCAAATTAATTGCTCCCGCAATAGAAAGTGCTTTTCCAAAAAGCGAAGTACCCTCTAATAAACTAATGGCTCCATTGGCAATAATGGTTCCTCTAAATATCGTACTATCGCCTAAATCAACAGCTCCGTTGATTTGCCAATACACATTCTCCATACTGGCACCATTTATCAAAACCACATGTGCAGATACACCTGAAGAAAAAGCACCATTAATTTTAAATATGAATACCGAATTTGGATTCCCTTGTCCATCTAATATTAAATCTCCATTTAATACGGATGCTGCACCCAAGCAGTAAATTTTAGGACAAAGCACTTGGTTATTTCCTAAAGTGGTACCAATAACTGAATCACAAGTGAGACCAATTAAATAGGTATAAGCACTATTTACATCAATAGCTGCTTGCGCCGAAACTGGATCTGCCACGTGAATTTGACCAATTAATGTCCCTTCTGGAAAGGCATTAAATAATCCAACATGTGTTCCCACATCGCCTGTTACGATTTTAGCTCCTGTATTATTAAACGCTCCAACGGCAGCAAATAACGCGAAGGTTGAGGCCGTGCCTAAATTAGGGACTTGAGCAAAATTGGATTGAGGTAAACATAACAACGTAAGTGCTGTGATGAAACAAATTGCTTTATTTTTCATACAAATGGTATTTGTGTTCATTAATTTTCATTACACAAAGTTGATTCATCATAAACCATAAAAGCTTACATAGTTTAGTAAAAGATTTTTATAATTCACATGTTTTATGCCCTTGACAGCTTTGACTAAAAAAATATACGTGAGGGACCTGCCTACCCGCAGGTCGGTGCAAGCGAAAATCCTATTTGGTGGCTAAAGGTGCCTGAGGCTCTCGAAGGCCCGAAGCCCCAAAAAAATTGCAGCCCTTCGATTGCGCTCAGGATAAACTTTAGCCCGATCCGCCAGTTGGCGGACACGCCCAAAATAGTATGCCCCTAAACACCCAAGTACTTTTTTAAATACCATGGTGTGAATGATGTAACAATTGAAAAAGATCGTGTAACAATTTTATTTCATATCCTCATCAATTTTGTATCGTTGAGAAGATTATATAAATTATCCATTTTTAATTTTTGAAACACCCACTAAAACACACAAACATGCCATACCATTCACTGATTAGATTCATCATCTTATTTTTATTTATGACAAACATCTCAACTGCTCAAGAATTAAAAACAGTATCTCAGGTAGATCTTGAAAATATTCAGGTACTTGGTACGAAATAGCTTCCTTTCCTCAACGCTTTCAAAAAGGCTGCGAATGCACCACGGCTAACTATACACCAACAGATAAAGGATACATCATTGTGGAAAATAAATGCAAGAAAAATGGAAAGGAATCATCTATTAAAGGAAAAGCATTTGTTGACAAAGACTCTGGTAATGCCAAATTAAAGGTTCAATTTTTTTGGCCTTTTAAAGGAAAATATTGGATTATTGATTTAGCGGATGACTATAGTTACGCCGTGGTGAGTCACCCCAATAAAAACTATTTATGGATACTTTCAAGAAAAGCAACACTAGACGAAAAAGTATACAAAGGCATTATTAATAGATTAACAGAAAAGGGATTTGATTTAAGTCACTTAAAACTCACCAAGCAAATTTAAATTCAGAAATGAAAATAGCACTCATCATCATAGGCATACTCATCAGTTTATTCATATTATTTCAAATATATACATCCATGGCAACATCCGAAACACAACCATACAAGGTCATTAAAGAAGAAGAAGAAGAATATGAAATTAGATATTACCCTGCTGCCACCATGGCCATGATTACATCGTCTGCCACCACCTATAAAGAATTAGGATCATCGGGTTTCACAAAACTAGCGGGCTATATTTTTGGAGGAAATAAAGACAAGAAACAAATTGCTATGACTTCGCCTGTACATATGGATATAGGCGATTCTGTTTCAAGTATGAGTTTTGTAATGCCTTCTAATTACACCAAAGATAATTTGCCATTGCCTAACAATTCGGATGTGACGATTAAAGCAGTTGATGAAGAATATGTTGCTGCGATGAGATTTGGAGGCTTTGCATCAAACGAGGCTATAAAAAAGCATACCGCTATTTTAGAAAAAGCATTAAAGAAACATCATCAATCGTATTATGGAAACTTTCGCTTTTTAGGCTACAACCCACCCTATCAATTATTTGGCAGAAGAAACGAAATTATTGTGACCCTTAATTGGAGCACACAATAAATAAAGTATTTAAAAAAGACCTTTCAAGAAAATAATAATTAACCATAAAAAAAAATAAAATGAAAATATTAATGGTATTAACATCCCATAGTGCTTTAGGAACTACTGGCGAAAAAACTGGTTTTTGGATAGAAGAATTTGCAACTCCTTATTATGTTTTGGCGGATGCTAGAGCAGAAATATCTATTGCGTCGCCAAAAGGCGGACAGCCACCCGTTGATCCTAAAAGCGAATTAAAAGAAGCGCAAACTCCCTCTACAGAAAGGTTTTATAAAGACAAAGAATTAATTGATAAGGTTGCTAACTCCTTTAAATTGAGTGATGTCAATCAAAATGATTATGATGGTGTTTTTTATCCTGGTGGGCATGGCCCACTATGGGATTTAGCAACTGATAAAACATCCATAAAATTAATAGAAGAATTTTACGATCATGAAAAGCCAATTGCCTTTGTATGCCATGCACCTGCAGCTTTAGTCAACACCAAAGCAAAAAATGGAGAACCGCTTATAAAGGGAAAACATGTCACCAGCTTTTCTAATACAGAAGAAGAGGCTGTTCAATTAACTAAGGTAGTTCCTTTTATGTTGGAAGATGAACTTAAAAAAAAGGCGCTCATTACAGTAAGGCTGATGATTGGACATCTTATGCAAAACAAGATGGCTTACTCATTACAGGGCAAAACCCTGCTTCATCCGAAGCGGTTGCAAAACTACTTTTAAAAACACTCCAGGGAGAAAAATAGGCAGATTTGCAATAACAATTATAAAATAAACGAGTGAGCTTTTTGTTAATCATTGAATACAGACTAAACAAGTGAATGATACAACTTTTTTTTAATGCTATGTAACATATCAATTCCAATTAGTACTCACATTTGTCAAATAAATAATTAATAATATAAAAACTAAAAAAAATGGATACTAAAACAAAATGGTCGATCGACAAAATACACAGTGCAATTGAATTTAAAGTAAGACACTTAATGATTTCGCACACAAAAGGCACTTTTAAAAATTTTGACGCAAGTATTTATACAAACAACAAAAATTTTAATACTTCTGAAATTGATGTTTGGATAGACCCAGGTTCAATTAGTACTGGCGATGAACAACGCGATGAGCATTTGAAAAGTGCTGAATTTTTTGATGTGCAAAAGCATAAACAAATAAACTTTACTTCAAGCACCATTGGAAAAGCAGACAGCGAAGGTAATCATGAATTATGGGGAGAGTTAACCATGCTTGGCGTTACTAAAAACATTAAACTAAATGTCAAATTTGGAGGCATCGTCAAAGATCCATGGGGTAACGAAAAAGCAGGATTTACAGTTACAGGAATGTTAAATAGAAGTGATTGGGGCTTAACCTGGAATACTGCTATTGAAACGGGAGGGTTTGTAGTTGGAGATGAAATAGCAATTTCATGTGAAATTGAATTATTGAACCTAGGAGAAAAAGATAACACTATGGAATTAGAAAATGCAGCTGAATTAAAAAAATAAAAGAATCTTAAATTATTATATAACAAAGTTTATGGGCTGGAAAAAGTGTAAAGTTAACCCTAACACAAACTTTAAACTTTCAAAAATAGCCACTCGTTCAAATACTAGTAATCTTAAAAAGCAAAGTTTAAAAAATAGGTTAAAAAAAGATATTGGAGAAATATCCAAACTCCAAAACAAATTATTTGCAGAAGATCGTCAATCCTTACTGATCATATTTCAGGGCATGGATAGTGCTGGTAAAGATAGTGTTATAAAGCATATCATGAAAGGTGTAAATCCGCAAGGTGTAAGTGTTACTAGCTTTAAACATCCCACTGGTGTTGAATTAGAGCATGACTATTTTTGGCGTCATGAACAAAAAATGCCAGAGCATGGAGAGATTGCTATTTTCAATAGATCGCATTACGAAAATGTACTCATTTCAAAAGTTCATCCTGAAATTGTTATATCGGAGCGTTTACCTGGTATAACTAAAATAGAAGAGGTGAATAACCTATTTTGGCAAACACGCTATAAACAGATTAACGATTTTGAAAAAAGAAATATTCAGAACGGTACTTATATCATAAAAATATTTTTACACTTATCAAAACGTGAGCAATGTAAGCGATTTATAGATAGACTTGAAAATAAAGAAAAGCATTGGAAATTTTCTTCGAGCGATATAACAGAACGTGCCTATTGGACAAACTATCAAAACGCATATGAACAAGCTATCAAACACACCAGTTCAAAAATTGCTCCTTGGTATATTGTTCCTGCAGATGATAAACTGTATGCCCATTTTCTAACTAGTAAAATAATCCTAGAAAAATTAAAAGAATTAAATCCTTCATTTCCTCCAATTAACAAGAAGGAGAAAGAACTGATGAAACAAGAAAAAAAGAAACTGATGAGTGAGAGTAACCCTTAACGCAACTAATGCTAATAACAATAGCACATGAAGAAACAGTAAACGCATGTCAAATACCGAATTCACCTTAAGATTATTGGCCGCCTTATGTGCCGGTTTACTCATTGGCTTAGAAAGACAATGGCATCACAAATCCGCAGGATTGAAAACCAATACTTTAGTATCAGTTGGTGCCGCCGTTTTTGTTTTACTTTCCATTATTATGACTGAAAAAAGCACAGGTGATGTCACTAGGATTATTGGACAGGTGGTAACAGGAATTGGTTTTTTGTGTGCAGGTATTATTTTTAAAGAAGGTCTTAGTGTGCATGGTTTAACAACTGCCGTAACTGTATGGTGTTGCTCAGCAGTTGGTTGCTTAGCCGCTGCTGGTTATTTCGTGGAAACATTTATAGCCACCTTTATCATTATTACCATAAACATTTCCTTAAAACCATTAGATGATTGGTTGACAAAGAGAAAATAAAAAATTCCTTCCAACAACTTGCCAACACGTTCAATTCAATAAGTACAGTTTACACATTCAAAGGGGGAATAAAAAAACTTATCTTTACCAAATGCCCTTTGATTACAAAAATACCCAACTACCCGTTGCAGAAATCATCCCCGAAGTTCAACAAAAACTAACGGAACATACAACGATAATTATTGGCGCACCGCCAGGTGCTGGTAAAAGTACCTTGCTCCCACTCTGTTTATTTGAAGAAGCTTTTTTAACAGGTAAAAAAGTAATTATGCTGGAGCCACGTCGTTTAGCAGCTCGCAGCATTGCTATGCGCATGGCAGAACTATTGAATGAAGAAGTAGGACAAACCGTTGGTTACCGCATACGTTTTGAAAACAGAGTGAGTGCACAAACAAAAATTGAAGTCGTAACAGAAGGCATACTCACACGCATGCTGCAAAGTGATAATGCCTTAGAGCAGTTTGGTTTAGTGATTTTTGATGAGTTTCACGAACGCAATTTGCAAGCCGATTTAGCACTGGCTTTATGCCGCGAAGCACAACAGGTGTTACGTCCCGATTTAAGAATTATGATTATGTCGGCCACCTTAAATATACCGCAGCTGCAAAGTTTATTAAATGCTCCGGTGATTGAAAGTAAAGGCAGACAATATCCAGTAGAAGTAATTCATACAAATGATGCCGATGAGTACTTATTACCGGAGTTGGTAGCACAAACCATTGCCCGTGCGGTAAAAGAACATGATGGTGATGTGTTAGCGTTTTTACCAGGTGAAGGCGAAATTCGTAAATGTGAAGAGATTCTAAAAATACAACTACTGAATTTGAAATCTGAACGTGTCACTTCGAGCGAAGTCGAGAAGCAACGTTCAACCTTTAATATCCATCCTCTTTACGGCATGCTACCGCACAACGAACAGTATGCAGCTATCATGCCCAACAAACAAGGTAAACGAAAAATAGTATTAGCTACTTCTATTGCCGAAACGTCCTTAACCATTGAGGGCATAAGCATCGTGGTAGATTCAGGTTTCGGGCGTCGTTCTCGCTTCGATCCGGCGTCTGGTTTATCACGTTTAGAAACCTTACGCATATCAAAAGATGCGGCCAACCAACGCGCTGGCCGTGCAGGACGTTTAAGTGCAGGTGTGTGCTACCGAATGTGGACCAAAGCTACACAGGAACGTATGGCCGAACATCGCATTCCGGAAATGATGGAAGCGGATTTATGTGCTTTGGTTTTAGAATTGAGTAAATGGGGAACGGAAAACATCAATAACATGTGTTGGTTGACATTGCCACCAAAAAATAATTTACAGCAAGCCTACGATACCTTACAACAAATTGGAGCTATTGAATCGGTGACTGAGATGGTTACTGAGCGAAGTCGAAGTATCGAAGTCACAAGATTCAAAATAACCGAACATGGCAAACAAGTGCATCAACTGGCTTGCCACCCACGTATTGCGCACATGCTATTATTAGCCGAAACCACGGCGATGAAAGCCTTAGGCTGCGACATTGCTGCTATTTTAGAAGAACGTGATCCTTTACCTAAAGACAGTGGCATTGATTTAAACTTACGCATCGAAGCCTTACGCCGTGCGCGAAACAATAATGCCTTTACGAATAAATTTAAACGTATTGAAAAAAATGCAGCGAGCTATCGTAAATTATTAAATTTAGAAGTAGACAATAGCATTGTAGATTCTTATGAAACAGGTTTGCTCCTAGCCTACGCCTACCCTGAGCGAATTGCTTCAGCTAAGCCTGGTAATAATGCACAGTTTCAACTAGCTAACGGTAAAATAGCTGCCGCTGGCCATAAAGACGAATTAGCTCACGAAGCATGGTTAGCTGTTGCTAATATGGATTTACGCGACGGCCTCGGAAAAATATTTATGGCTGCTCCGCTTAATCCAAAAGACCTGATTCATTTAGTAAAAGAAAAACAAAACCTTAGTTGGGATACACGTAAAGGCGGACTCATTGCTAGCAACGAATTAAAAATTGGAAGCATTATATTAAAGTCGAGTCCAATCAAAAATCCAGATGCTGATTTAGTAATAGATGCTATTTGTAACGCTATTAAAACAGAAGGCGAAAGTTTATTAGATTTTACAGATGCATTTACACAACTACAACATCGTATTGGAAGTCTGGCGCAATGGCATACTAATGAACCTTGGCCACAAACTAATACTTTGCATTTATTACAAAACGCCAAACAATGGTTAGGACCTTATGTAAAAGAGTGTCGTAAACCCGAAGATTTAAAACGATTAGATTTGTATGAAGCTTTATTGCATTCGCTTAGTTGGGAACAGCAGCAGTTATTAGAACAACTAGCGCCAGCAAAATTAGAAGTACCAAGTGGTTCAAAAATTCGTATCGAATACTTTATGAATGGTGCGCAACCAGTTATTGCGGTGCGTTTGCAAGAAGTGTTTGGTATGACCGATACACCAATGCTTAACAAAGGAAGTATCAAAACCGTATTGCATTTATTATCGCCTGGCTACAAGCCCGTGCAGGTTACTACCGACCTAAAAAGTTTTTGGAACACCACTTACCACGAAGTGAAAAAAGAATTGCAACGTCGTTATCCCAAACATGCCTGGCCAGATGATCCATGGAGTGCCACCGCTGTTGCTAAAGGTAGAAGCACAAAGTTTTAATAACTGTTACAAAAAAAATGTGTTTAACTTAAATCCACTTGAATAATAAAAGAAACATTCTTTAATTAGTTTCATATAAAAATTAAAACTCGTCAATAGCCAATTTACCTACTAACGAACCAATGGCCACACCCATCCCTCCCATTCTTACAGCACAAACAACATTTGGTGAAATTCTTTTAATGATAGGTTTTTTTTCATTGCCAACACCCATAATTCCGCACCAACGCTGTTCTATTTCAAAATTCACCTCTGGTAAAATAATAGTTTTTAATAATTGCTGAAGACGATTTTGAATTTTGGGATTTAGGTTAAAATCAGTACTCGTTTCTGTTTCAAAATCTAAATTTCTACCGCCTCCAAATAATACTCGTTTCCCAATATTTCTAAAATAATAATATCCTTCATCGTAATGAAATGTTCCTTTTATTTTAAGATTTTCAATTGGTTTTGTAACTAAAACTTGAGCTCTAGCAGGCATTACATCCTTTAGTTTTAATAGTTGATTCGCAAAACCATTTGTAGCAACAACCATTCTTTTTGTTGCAAGCATACCAATAGACGTTTGTAATTTAACTTCAACCTTTAAATCTTTTATATGACTAACAGTTACAGAATTTAAAATAATAACACCTTTACTGGAGGCAAATTGCATTAAATTCTGCATCATTTTACCAGTATCAATTTGTCCTTCTTTTTTATTAAAAATAAGGCCCTTAATTTGTTTAAATTGAAATGTATCTATCTTTTTATGATTAATTGTATAGGTATTTTTAATTCCTGTATATGATTTCATCAGTTTATTAAAATAATCAACTGATTCAGCGCATTCTTCAAATCTTTCTGTTTTATCAAATAATTCATATCCGCCAAATTCTTTAAAATCAATATTTTTGTCACCTAATCTATTTCTTAAAAGTTCTAAACCTTTTATTCTCATTTCAACAGTTTGCCAAACTGTATCTTCATGATTTTTCTTTAAATCAGATAATAGTTCACTCACGCTTCCAAAACAAGCAAAACCAGCATTTTTAGTACTTGCACCATAGGGCAATAACCCTTTTTCTAAAACAACAACTTTTGCATTTTTATACTTTTCTTTATACGAAATGGCGGTGCTTAAACCAACTATTCCACTTCCTATCACAATTAAATCTATATCCTTTAAATAAGTTTGGGTTTCCCAAAAACTAAAATTTGAGTCTTGACTAGTTTTGTGCATAATTTTTGTGGGGTTTTTTATGGATTTTTCGTTAAATTTAACCCTTAATACAAAACTACAGCTTTGTAACGTATGAAGTACAATTTACTATTTATATTATTTCTTTTTTTTAATTCATTTCTTTCATTTTCTCAAGAATGGACGCTGCCATTTTCGAGTAGGATAGAAAAATCGGGAAAAAAATTACAAGGTGCTACTGTTACCTTAATGCAAGGAGGTAAGCAAATAATGCAAACCATGACAGGAGAAGATGGAGGGTTTAAATTTCAAATACCTCCTAATGGAGACTACACACTCATTGTTACTAAGCAAGGTCATTGCACTAAAAAATTTCAAGTTTCAACAAGAGGAGTTCCCGCAGACAAAACACAAGATAATTTTAAAGGGTTTAATATCGAATCCATTAGTTTATTTGAACCTTTACCTAATATCGATTATTCAGTTTTAAATCAACCACTTGTAAAGGTTACATATGATCCATCTAAAGATAATTTTGATTATGATGAAGCTTATAGTAATCAAATGTTAGAAGCTTTAGAAAGGTTAAGATTATTAACATTAGAAGCCGAAAGAAAACAAAAAGAACTAGAAGCAAACTATACGGCATCCATAAAAGCAGGTGATGCAGCATTTAAAAAGAAAGATTGGGTAATGGCTAGAGCTGGTTACAATCAAGCTTTAACCTTTAAGTCAGCCGAATTGTATCCCAAAGATCAATTAGCTCAAATTGAAGTTATTATTAAGGATCAAGAAGCCTTAAATAAAAAAGCCACGGAGGATGCAGCTGCAAAAGCAGCAGCAGAAGCCGCAGCCAAAGCCAAAGCAGAAGCAGAAGCTAAAGCTAAAGCGGAAGCCGAAGCTGCCGCTAAGAAAAAAGCAGAAGAAGAAGCGGCTCGTTTAGCCAAAGAAAAAGCAGATAAATTAGCTGCAGAAAAGGCCGCAGCAGATGCTGCAGCAAAGGCAAAAGCGGAGGCAGAGGCTAAAGCTAAAGCAGACGCTGAGGCTGCCGCTAAGAAAAAAGCGGAAGATGAAGCTGCGCGTTTAGCCAAAGAAAAAGCAGATAAATTAGCAGCAGAAGCAGCGGCAAAAGCAAAAGCCGAAGCAGAAGCTAAAGCTAAAGCGGAAGCAGAAGCTGCCGCTAAGAAAAAAGCGGAAGAAGAGGCTGCTCGTTTAGCCAAAGAAAAAGCAGATAAATTAGCAGCAGAAAAAGCCGCAGCAGATGCGGTAGCCAAGGCAAAAGCGGAAGCCGAGGCTAAAGCTAAAGCAGACGCTGAGGCAGCCGCTAAGAAAAAAGCTGAAGACGAAGCGGCGCGTTTAGCCAAAGAAAAGGCAGATAAAGAAGCTGCGGAGACAGCTGCCAAAACAAAGGCAGAAGCGGATAAATTAGCAAAAGCGGAAGCCGAAGCTGCCGCTAAGAAAAAAGCAGAAGACGAAGCTGCTCGTTTAGCCAAAGAAAAAGCAGATAAATTAGCAGCAGAAGCAGCGGCAAAAGCAAAAGCCGAAGCAGAAGCTAAAGCTAAAGCGGAAGCAGAAGCTGCCACTAAGAAAAAAGCGGAAGAAGAGGCTGCTCGTTTAGCCAAAGAAAAAGCAGATAAATTAGCAGCAGAAAAAGCCGCAGCAGATGCGGTAGCCAAGGCAAAAGCGGAAGCCGAGGCTAAAGCTAAAGCAGACGCTGAGGCAGCCGCTAAGAAAAAAGCGGAAGACGAAGCGGCGCGTTTAGCCAAAGAAAAGGCAGATAAAGAAGCTGCTGAGACAGCTGCCAAAGCAAAGGCCGAAGCGGATAAATTAGCAAAAGTAGAGGCAGAAGCAGCAGCTAAGAAAAAAGCAGAAGAGGAAGCAGCTCGTTTGGCCAAAGAAAAAGCAGATAAATTAGCAGCAGAGAAAGCCGCAGCAGATGCAGCAGCTAAAGCAAAAGCTGAAGCAGAAGCAGCAACTAAAAAGAAAGCAGAAGAGGATGCTGCTCGTTTAGCCAAAGAAAAGGCTGATAAAGAAGCAGCGGAGGCAGCTGCCAAAGCAAAGTCCGAAGCGGATAAATTAGCAAAAACAGAGGTAGAAGCAGCCGCTAAGAAGAAAGCAGAGGAAGAAGCCGCTCGTTTAGCCAAAGAAAAAGCTGATAAATTAGCTGCAGATAAGGCCGCAGCAGATGCAGCCGCTAAGAAAAAAGCGGAAGAGGAAGCGGCTCGTTTAGCAAAAGAAAAAGCTGATAAAGACGCGGCAGAAGCAGCTGCCAAAGCAAAAGCCGAAGCCGATAAATTAGCAAAAGAATTAGAAAGCAAATCAGCTGCCGAAAAAGCAGCAGCAGAAGCGGCTGCTAAGAAAAAAGCGGAAGAAGAAGCGGCTCGTTTAGCTAAAGAAAAAGCTGATAAAGAAGCGGCCGATAAAGCGGCAGCGGAAGCTGCTGCTAAAGCAAAAGCCGAAGCAGATAAATTAGCAAAAGAATTAGAAAATAAATCAGCTGCCGAAAAAGCAGCAGCAGAAGCGGCTGCTAAGAAAAAAGCGGAAGAAGAGGCGGCTCGTTTAGCTAAAGAAAAAGCTGATAAAGAAGCGGCCGATAAAGCGGCAGCGGAAGCTGCTGCCAAAGCAAAAGCCGAAGCAGATAAATTAGCAAAAGAATCAGAAAACAAATCAGCTGCCGAAAAAGCAGCTGCAGAAGCAGCAGCTAAGAAAAAAGCGGAAGAGGAAGCGGCTCGTTTAGCCAAAGAAAAAGCAGCAGAAGCAGCTGCTAAGAAAAAAGCCGAAGAAGAGGCTGCAAGACTAGCAAATGATAAAGCGAATAAGGAAGCTGCTGCCAAAGCAGCTTTAGCGGCAGCCGCAGCAAGTAAACTAACTAAAGAAAAACCAAGTTCGCCAGTAGTTGATAAATACAAAGAAGCCATTTTAAAAGCTGATGGTTTCTTTAATTCAAAAAAATATAACGACGCTAAAAAATCATACGAAGAAGCATTAATTGCTAAAGCTGGAGATTCATACGCAAAAGGGCGTTTAGCTGAAATTGAAAAATTACTTAAATCTGATGTTGCCACTGCTGCCGAAGTTGATGCAAAACAACAGGCATTATTGTCAAAATATCCTGTAGGTGTAACAGAAGAAACTATTATTGGTACTGGAGTGGTTGTTATCCAACGTGTTGTTGTTAAAGAAACATCTGCATATGTTTATCAAAAAAAGATTTTTAGTTGGGGTGGTATTTCTTATTTCAGAGATGCAAAAGCTATTACTGAATCAACATTTGAACTAGAAACAAAACCTTAATCCTTATTTCTAATTATGCCTGATATTTTTGAAGAAATTCACTGTTGTGTTTGCAACAATTCCAATCCTTCTGACTTTAAAGTACTTTATGAAAAAGAAAAATTTTCAGTAGTCGAATGTAAAAAATGCTCTTTTACATTTATACCACCCTATTTTAGAAAACAAATTTCTTATGATAATTATAAAGATGAAAATGTTGCCAATGCCGTAAGAAATGGAAATAACTTTGTAAAAATCGAACGCCACAAACTTCGTTACGACTTAATAAAAAAATACAAATCAAGTGGCTCTTTATTTGATTTAGGAGCTGGCTGGGGACATTTTATGTTAACTGGACAAATGCTAGGCTATCAGGTATATGGAATTGAAATATCTGAACAACCCTATCTTTATTCGAAAAACGATTTAAAATTACCTGTTGATCATATCGACTTTTTTGAAATGAAAGAAGATAAAAAATTTGATATCATAACCATGTGGGATGTTTTAGAGCATATTGATAAGGCAAACGATGTCATTGCTAAATGCGCTCGTATAACATCTGATAATGGAATCATTGTTATTCAAGTACCACAGATTGATTCTTATTTTGCAAAAAAACATAAGGATGATTGGAAAATGATGAGTGTGGATCATGTCAATTATTTTGGTAAAAAAACAATAACTCTGTTGTTGGAAAAACATGGCTATAAAGTAGAAACGATTAAATCGTCCTGGGAAATTAAACTATTTATAATGTACACCCTACTTCCTCTTTTAAAACGATTAAAAGGTAACAAGAAGGAATCGTTGATGGAAACTAACACCAGCATTAAGTCATCCGAAAGACAACAATATTTTAATAGCATTACTCAAAAACCGTTGTGGAAATTAAAGTTATATATGAAATTACATAATGTAATTTATAAAACTTTAGAAATGCTAAACATCGGAGAAGAAATGATTGTTGTTGCCAGAAAAATAAAATAAAATCAATTCAGAGTCAATTTAATCAACTTATCACTTACCAAAGGCATTTAAAAATGATGTTTTATAGGTAGCCGATAATTCAATTTCTGAGTTGTCGATTAGTGTAACAATGCCTCCTTTATTATAGGATTTCACACAGTTAAGATTAATAATATGAGATTTGTGAATTCTAATAAAAGGTTGGTCTAACAACTCATCAAAATGTTTTAAAAAACGACAAACCATTTTTTTAGTGCCATTACTAAAATAAATATCTGTAAAATTTCCATTGCCCTTTAATCGTATGATATCCTGAATTTTAGCAACCTCAAAACCTTCCAATGTAGGCAAAATAATTTGCTGGGCTTCGGGCTTGGTATTTCGGTGATTTTCAACAATAATATGGTTACGATTTAATAATTCTTTGTTTTGCAATTGTTGTTGAACTTTATTAACTGCTAGTATCAACTCTTCAATACTTACTGGTTTTAACAAATAATACGCCGCACTTTGATTTAATGCTTTTAACGAATACTCAGAAAAAGCCGTCACAAAAATAGTTTCAAAATATAAGTCCTTGCAGCCTTCCAATACATCAAAGGCATTGCCAAACGGCATTTCCACATCTAAAAAAACCAACTGAGGTTTGACTTCATTGATCAAAGCAATACCTTCTTTGCTATTATGTGCTTCACCTACAATTTCTACTTGTGGACAATATTTTTGAATATAACTTTTTAAAGCCTCTCTTGCCGCAAGCTCATCTTCCACTATCACACTTTTTATTTTATGTAACTGCATAGCTAATCTTTATTTAAATAAGGCATTTGTAAAACAACTGTTGTTCCTAAGTGATTAGGTTTATTAATAATAGAAGAAGAAATCGTCATTTTATATAAATCATTCAATAATTCTATCCGCTCATTCATATTTTTAACTCCAATAGATTGATGTACTCTTTGATTTTGAGTTTTAAGTGCTTTGCTTTTTTCAACCCCTATTCCATCATCGTCAATCGTAATTTCGATATAAGACGCTTTATTTTTAATATTTAAAACCAACAACCCTTTTGTTTCTTTATACCTTAATCCATGCCAAATAGCATTTTCTAAATGGGGTTGAATTAACATATTAGGAACCAAAACCGAATCTGTATCAATGGTTTCATCTACATGAATTGTAAAATCAAATTGATCACTAAAACGCAAATGCTCCAACTCTAAATATTTTTGTAATTGTTCAATTTCTTTTTGAAGAGGAATAAAATCTTTACTAGAACTTTCCATCATATTTCGCATAAGCGAAGAATAAGACGTTAAGTATTTATTGGCCTCCATCTCTTTGTTTTGAGCAATAAACTGATTGACACTATTTAAACTATTAAATATAAAATGAGGATTCATCTCACGTCGCAACGACTGAAGTGATATTTTTTTGTTTTTAGTTTTCACAGCAAAAGAATATCGAATAATTACTAAAACCAAAATAATTAAGATAATCAATGCAGCCATTAAAAAATAGTTAAAGGTGTTTTTCTTAGACATTAGTTCGTCTTGCAGAGCTTTTTCTTTTTCGAGTTGTTTAATTTTTTGATCAGTTTCTTCAAATAATTTCTTATCAATTAATGTAGAATCTGATTTAATTAGCGATTCAAGCTTTTGTAAAAATACTTCATAAAGTTGCAATGTTTTTTCTGCATCATGTTTGGTCTTATAATAGGAAATTAATTGAATTAAACTGTTTTTGGCTTCAATGGTTTTGCCTTTGGTAAGAGCTAAATTATAAGCATCCTGAATTAATTGTAAAGCTTTATCACCCTCGTTATTCAATATCAATAATTTAGCTAAACCTTGGCGTTGCTTAATTTGTGCATTCACATCATTAAAACTATCCACATTATTTAATATATCCTGTTTGATAGAAATTGCTTGATTTAAATTATTAGTGTTGGCATAAATATCAGCTATTTCATTTTTTATCACATTTTTTTCGGTTGCATTATTAGAAACTTCACCTAAAGCATTATTATAATTTTCTATAGCCAATTCAGAGTTATTTTGCTTGATATTGACTTCTGCTAATTGCTTGTATGCATCAATAATTTCTTCTTTATCCTTTGGATTTGATTCTTTTTTAAGAGATGAAATTTTTTGGTTAATAGAATTTGATTGTTGTTTTGGATCATTAAGATTTTTTAAACGAGTGACATCGTTATTATTAATGCTTGAATTAGTAACTTCAACAGAGTTTTTTGAAGCGTAATCATAACTTTGAATAGCATCCTGTGTTTTATTTTGTGCCTCTTGTATTTTAGCCAAAGTTCTTAAAGCTATTGACAACTCCTTTTTTGAATTATTTTTTTTATACAATTCAACGGCCTTATTTTGATATTCTTCGGCTTTTAGTAATTCATTATTTTTCACCAATTCCTGAGCTAAATCTTCATATTTAGCCGCTATGGTTAATTCATTATCTCCTTTTTTTAAACCACTTTCAATGGAGCTTGATTTTACTTTGAGTTTAGATTTTTTACCGTCGTCGTATGTTTGAGCAAAAGCAGAATGATTGATGTGTAAAAGACATAAACATATTAATGTAGAAGCAAGAACTCCACTCGAAAATATCCTACATATGATTGGCTGTTTTTTCACAAAGTAAAATAACTCAAATTAATTTGTTTTCACAATTCATTTCACCTAGTGAAAAGCATATTACACCAAGTGGTTGATTTTAAACTTGTGATAGGCCATAATTTTGTCTTAAACTTTAAAATTTATCAAAATGAAATCCTTTAAACTCTTTTCCCTTGTTAGCTTCAGTGGCATTTTGTTATTGCTGGCATTAACTACTAAAACACTCCTAGGTCAACCATCAGCCAACAATATGCCACCAAAACTCATTACCGTGACAGGAAGTGCCGAAATGAGTATTGAACCCGACCAAGTAGAATTAACTATCACCGTTTATACCGATAGAAATAGTTTTGATAAACATGAGAAAGAACTGATTGAAATTTGTGAAAAACATGGAATTCAAGATTCTGAACTGACATTTAAAAACAATTTAGGGTATAACGATTGGTATCACTGGTATTGGTGGTGGTATTACCGTAATTCAAGTGCTGTATCTCAAACCTATAAACTTAAAATTAATTCGAAAATTAACTTTTTAGACTTTGTAAAAGATTTAAATAAAACTTGGGTTCAAAATATAGCCATTTCTGCTACAACCAATAAGGATATGCAGGTTTACCGTAAAGAAGTTAAAAAAGAAGCCATGAGAATGGCAAAGGAAAAAGCTACCTATTTATTAGAAGCTATTGACGAAAAAATTGGCTCCGTAGTATCTATTGATGAAGTAAATGCTGATAAAAATGAAAAAACAAATAGTGGCCGACCTTACCCTCACTATTGGTATTGGGATAATCCATACTACAATAATAGTGGAAATAATTCAGTGAGTAATTCAAGTATGAGTTCCAATTCTGTCATGAACTCTAGTAATGTAAATTCTGGCGGCGGAAACAATGAAAACAATGGTCTGGATGGATTATCTAAAATAAAATTACGCTACGAGGTAAAAGCAGTCTTTGAAATAAAATAATTTTTTAGCCTCATTTATGGAATAATCTCCTTTATGTTCTCCTAATAAAAAATAAACATCCCTATTAATTTAAATAAATCTCAAAAACAATCGTTATGAAAACTCTAATCTTAATCGGTGCCATGGCTTTAACAAGCTTAGTTGCAAATGCAAATTCTAGTTCATTAAATTCTGTAAAATCTTATTTGGGATTAAACAAGGTTATACTTCCTCCCGATGGAGCATCAAAAATACAAGTAGCCTTGTTATTTGATACGTCAAATAGTATGGATGGTTTAATTGATCAAGCTAAATCAAGGCTTTGGGATATAGTTAATACACTAACAACCTTAAAATATGAAGGCAAAACACCAATTATAGAGATTGCCTTGTATGAATACGGAAACGACGGCTTGCCAGTAGTCAACAATTATATCCGACAAGTTGCACCTTTAACAACCGACTTAGACTTAATTTCAGAAAAATTATTTGCTTTAAAAACTAATGGAGGAAGCGAATATTGCGGGGCTGTTATTCAAACATCGGTTAAAGACTTAAAATGGGACGATGGTATTAACACCATGAAGTTGGTATATATAGCAGGTAACGAAGGGTTTGACCAAGGCGGTGTGCACTATAAGGAAGCTATTAGCTGCGCCTTAAAAAACAATGTATATATCAACACTATTTTTTGTGGTAATAAACAAGAAGGTATTTCTTTACTTTGGCAAGATGGAGCTACAAAAGGACAAGGCAAATATTTTAATATCGATTCTGATAAAAAAGTAGAATATATTCAAACACCTTACGACACTCAGATTAATGCTTGTAACGAAAAGTTAAACAAAACCTATATTGGTTATGGTAAACAAGGTCAGTCAAAAAAACAAAGCCAAATAAAAGAAGATGCAAATGCTAGCAGTATCTCTCAAGCAAATGCCACCGAAAGAGTTGTTACAAAAAGTAAAGCCGTTTATAAAAATTCGAGTTGGGACTTAGTAGATAATGTAAAAGACAATGAAAGTAATTTAGATAAAATTCAAACCGAAGATTTACCAGCTGAATATAAAGGGAAAAGCAAAGAAGAAATCAAAAAAATAGTTTTAGAAAAATCAAAAGAAAGAGAAACGATTCAAAAAGAAATTGGTGATTTAGCAATTAAACGACAAAAATATATTACAGAAAAATCAAAACAAAGTAGTAAACAAGATGATCTAGGTTCTGCTGTCAAAACATCAATCATTTCATTTGCAAATGCAAAAGGTTATAAAGTAGAAGAATAAAAAACAAAAGTGTTTAGATAAAAAAAGGCTGCTAATTAATAGACTGAACCCAAAAGTTTAGACAAATTTATAAATTAGTTTGGATAATAATGAGCTCGATATTGTATCGGGCTCATTCCTTTTAGATTAAGTTTTATTCTGTCA
>JBIICN010000014.1:0-83535 GCA_044238845.1 Bacteroidia bacterium | reverse complement strand
ACGAAGTTCACATGCGTCAAGATAATGCAAACGATCACTGGCAATCTGGCATTGCTGTAACGGGATCCAATGCAAACAAAGTGATTAATAATATTGTTGATATGCCTAGCCTTAATCAATGGGCTTACTGGCAATCGGGTATTTTTATGACTTCAAATCAAGTACCTCGTGTACAATGCAACAGCATCAATAATTTAGCAATGAGTATTACTTTTAAAGAAAATAACTCAACAGCGGCCACTGATGGCGTAAAAAGCAACTATATGCAAAATGCTAAATTTGGTATTTGGATGCACAATAATGCAGTCATTGGAAACCAAGCGGGCAACACCGGCACTAACAGTGCTGATAATGTATGGAACATTCCTAATATAGGTGCTGATTTAACTTACTACACTTACATGCAAGGTAGTAGTAATCCAAGTAGTCACATCTTTTTTACTCGCTCTTTAGGTTCTGGATTCGACATTCCTATTGCTAAATCAGCCAATGATGCGAGTGCAGGATGTTTTTCTATGGGAGGCAACAATAGTTCTGCAGCAGCAACTGGTACAGCTTGTATTGCAAATACGGCAACGCCAGGCAATTTAAAAGTAGCGGGTAATGGGTTTGCTTCATTAATGCAAGGTGCTGATGATATTTTAACCGATTTTGATAACGAACAAAATAATGGTTTATCAATGGCTAGTGCTTCTGCAAATGCAGCCGATAATAGTGTTGATAATACAGTGAGTATAAAAGCGATGAATCGCCGTCATTTATTATACAACTTAGTGTTACAAAATATAGATGTACAGCAAGATGCTGCTTTATCTGGTTTTATGAATAGTATCAAATCTAATAATACAGGTTTATTATTAGCCGTAGATAGTTTAATTCATCAAGCCGAAAAAAAATCATCTATCATTAATAATGCTAAACAAGCTAATACTGCTATCGTTCCTAATAATTTAGTAGAACAAAGTCAGCAAGAGTTTAATACACTTTATTTAGAGTACTTAGCTCAAAATAAAAAATTAAACCCTGCTCAATTATCAAGTATGATTAGCATTGCCCAACAATGCCCATCATATTATGGTATATCGGTTTATCAAGCTCGTACTGTTTTATTTGACATCAATAAACAAAGCTATCGCAATGCTTGCGAAAACGTTAGTCCTTCAAAATCATCTAAACGTATGGCTCAAACAATTGATAATGAAGAACAATCTACTAACGTTAATGTGTTTCCAAATCCTGCTAATAATCAGTTATTTGTTAATGCAAATGATTATACACAAGTAAACATTAAGTTATATAACATCATGGGGGTTTTAGTGGCTGATAAAATAGTTGTTAATAATAACAGCTTGGATATTAGCAATTTTGCTAGTGGTGTATATACTTACAAAGTATATAACAACGATACCGAATTAAAAGTTGGTAAAGTAATTATTACTCACTAAATTTATAAGGGAAAGCTGAAAAGCTTTCCCTTTTTTATTCTATGTTTAAACGTACCACATATTTACTTATCTGTTTACTGATTTTTGTATCAAGCAAATCACAAACTAATTTAGTTCCTAATTATTCTTTTGAAGATACGGTTGGCAATAACTGTTTTTTTCAAATGCTTGTTAGCAATTCTTTAAGTAATAATTATTTAAAAAACTGGTATACATCACCTCCAACAAATCCAGACTATTATAATGTTTGTGCGAATACTTTTGCATATCCTCAACATAGCACTTTACCTATTCATTGCTTCGGCATGCAATCTCCAAGAACAGGCAATGCATATATTGGTATTGCTATTTATGATAAAGTAATAACAGTAGATACGGCTCACATGTATGTAGAATATGTATCAGTAAAATTAAAGAGTCCTTTAAAGGCAAATACATGTTATTATGGTGAGTTTTATGCTAATCTTGCGGAAGTGAGTGGTTTAGTTTCTAACCAAATTGGTATGTATTTAACACAAAATACATTTACAACAACTATTGGTAGTTTTACAAATTCTATTCAACCTCAAATTCAATGGGACACTACTAAGTATTTTATTGATACTTTAAATTGGGTTAAAATATCTGGTTATTTTATGACTCAAGGAGGCGAAGAACATTTAACCATAGGAAATTTTAAAGATGGCGTTATTACAAAAAAAACAACTTCTAATTCAACGTTTATTAGACCAGGTTCATGTAGTGGAACAACTACAATGTCTACTTCATATATTCACATCGACGACGTTTCTTTATACGAACTCCCAACTCCACAATTACAATTTAATGCAATAACCATTTGCCCCAATGCTGATACTCTAGTTTTAGGAGATACAACTCGCATACAAACACGCTACCAATGGTTTGCAAATGGCACAGCCATAGATACAACCAGTTTTATAAAAGTAAAACCAAATCAAACAACAACTTATATTTTAGAAAGTACCAATTGTACAACAACCTCACAAACTATTGTAGTAACTTATAGTTCAAACTGCACACCACCCGAACCAATCGTTGTAGTAGAACCAATTATCCCCAATGTATTTACCCCAAATAATGATAGCATTAATGATGTGTGGCGTTTTAGTTTAGGTAAAGGCAATGTTTTAAAAGGCTTAAATATTTTTAATCGTTGGGGTAATGAAATCGCAGTGACTTCGAGAGCCTCAGTCACCCAAATAAATTGGGACGGAAGAACAACCAGTGGAGAAGAAACACCAAGCGGTGTGTACTTTTATGTATTACAATACACTGATGCTAATGGTGATGAGCATAAAAAGAATGGGTATATTACTTTAATAAAGTAATCACTTATCCTTAAAATAATAACACTTATCAAACAATATGATATTTTTAAAAAACTCTTGTAGTAAAGTAATTATTACTCACTAAATTTATAAGGGAAAGCTGTAAAGCTTTCCCTTTTTTATTCTATGTTAAAACGTACTACATACTTATTAATCTGTTTACTGATATTTGTATCGAGCAAATCACAAGTTAATTTAGTACCTAATCCAAGTTTTGAAGACAGAATAGGAAATAATTGTTTCATAGTGATGGTTGTAAATACTCCTTCAACATCAAATAATTATTTAAAAAATTGGTATGCTCCTGCCAATACAAGTTCTGATTACTATAACATCTGTGCGAATTTTGACCCTGGCAATCCACCTCCAGGTGAAAGTACTGTTCCGCTTCATTGTTTTGGATATCAAAATGCAAAAAACGGGAATGCTTATGTAGGTATTGCTATTTATGATAAAACCGTTAATATTGATACAACTAATATGTATGTTGAATATGTTTCCGTAAAATTAAAAAGTCCTTTAAAGGCAAATAAGTGTTATTATGCTGAGTTTTATGCTAATCTTGCGGAAGTGAGTGGCTTAGTATCAAACCAAATTGGCATGTATCTTTCACAAAATACATTTACAACAAGTATTGGTAGTTTTACTAATACCATACAACCTCAAATACAATGGGACACGACTAAATATTTTACGGATACATTAAATTGGGTAAAAATATCTGGTTATTTTATCGCTCAAGGTGGCGAAGAACACTTAACCATTGGCAATTTTAAAGATGGTGTAATTACAAAAAAAATAAACTCAGGTAATACTTGGTCTTCTCCTGGATTTTGTGGTTCAGGTATACTTAACGGTTCTTATATTCACATCGACGATGTTTCTTTATACGAACTCGCAACCCCTCAATTACAATCCAATGCTATAACTGTTTGCCCTAATGCAGATACCTTAGTTTTAGGAGATACAGCGCGTATTCAAACACGCTACCAATGGTTTGCTAATGGCACAGCCATAGATACCACCAGTTTTATAAAAGTAAAACCAACACAAACAACAACCTACGTGTTGCAAAGCACAAATTGCGCAACAACATCACAAACTATTGTTGTAACATATAGTGCTAATTGTATTCCACCCGAACCAATTGTAGTTGTTGAACCAATTATCCCCAATGTATTTACACCCAATAATGATAGCATTAATGATGTGTGGCGTTTTAGTTTGGGTAAAGGCAATGTTTTAAAAGGCTTAAATATTTATAATCGTTGGGGTAATGAAATCGCAGTGACTTCGAGAGCCTCAGTCACCCAAATAAATTGGGACGGAAGAACAACCAGTGGAGAAGAAACACCAAGCGGTGTTTATTTTTATGTTTTGCAATACATCGATGCTAACGGCGAAGACCATAAAAAAAATGGGTATATTACTTTAATAAAGTAAATTAATCTTCCATTCCAATATGAATCAAAGCATCGCCTTGGTTTACGACTGGTTGATTATTGATGCCTACAATATAACCATCCACTGTTGAAAGTATATTATGTTCTATGTTTCCAAAAGGATTGCAAATCACACCTAGTAAATCGCCTTTAGATACGTAAGATCCATTTAATTTGTTCATATGAAATAGGCCACTCGTGTTTGCTCTTATCCAAGTATCTTTGGTAATTTTTACCGCATGATTTTTTGGGATATCAATATCAATCATGTGATAGCTTTTCATTAAACGTAAGCATCCGTTTACGCCTTCGTTAATGGCAGTATAATCAAAGCGCATGCTTTCTCCGCCTTCATATACCAAAATAGGTTTACCTTTTTTTGCTGCTTCTTTTCTAAAAGTTCCTTCGCGGTATTTACTATCAATGATTAAGGGCGGTGAGAATTTTTTTGCCAAAGCAATATTTTCAGGAAATTCAAACACGCATCGTATTTGCGGGCTATTGCTAATTTTTGCTCCACCTGTATGAAAGTCAACACCAAAATCAATTAAGGGCACAATATGTTTCATCAAATCATATGCAATTCGGCTTCCAAATGATCCGTTTTTGGTGCCTGGGAAACATCTATTCAAATCTCTACCATCAGGTAAATCTCTGCTGCCAAATAAAAAAGATACGCTATTGATGACTGGAATAGCAATGATGTTTCCGCAGTTTAAATGTTTTATTTCATCACGCGTAATTATTTTACGGATGATTTCAATGCCATTGGTTTCTTCGCCATGCATCCCAGCAGATAGCAAAAGAGTTGGGCCTTTATGTTTACTTCTAAAAACAAATACAGGTATTTCGATGTTTGTTTTCGTATGAAGCTCATAGGAGTTTAAAACAATTTGTTTGCTTTCGCCCGCACTAACGGTTTGATTATTGATGATGAAATCTTGCATTATTGTCCAGGCGCATTAAATTCGTTACGTTCAACGTACTCAATAATTTTACTAGCAATATCAATACCTGTGGCGCCTTCAATGCCTTCTAAGCCTGGCGATGAATTTACTTCCATTACCAACGGTCCTCTGTTGCTTTGTAATAAATCAACACCAGCAATTCCTAACCCTAATTTTTTTGCCGATTTAATAGCAGTAGCTCTTTCTTCATCACTTAATTGAATTAAGGATGCTGTTCCACCACGATGTAAATTGCTTCTAAATTCTCCTTCTTTAGCTTGGCGTTTCATGGCACCTACAATTTGTCCATCAACCACAAATACACGAATATCAGCTCCTTTAGATTCTTTAATATATTCTTGCACCAACATATTCGCATCTAATTTTAAAAAGGCTTCAATCACCGATTTTGCTGCTTTATCATTCTCGGCTAAAATAACACCAATACCTTGTGTGCCTTCTAATAATTTTACCACACATGGTGCGCCACCAATACTAGCAATAACGGATTCAATATCTTTGGGTTCGTTAGCAAAAGCTGATTTTGGCATACCAATACCAGCGCGAGCTAATATTTGTAAGCTACGTAATTTATCTCTCGAGCGAACTAAGGCTTGCGATTCAACTGCAGTAAAAATTTTCATCATCTCAAACTGGCGAACGACTGCGGAGCCATAAAAGGTAGCACTAGCTCCAATACGAGGAATAACCGCATTAACGCCAGTGACTTCTTTTCCGTTATAATAAATGTGTGGGCGGCTTTGTTCAATTACCAACACGCATTTCATGTGGTCAAGCACTAATACTTCATGTCCACGAAGCTCAGCTGCTTCAATTAAACGTTTAGTGGAATACAAATTTTTGTTACGAGATAAAATAGCAATTTTCATTGGGTATAAAGTGTTTTTATTTTAATAAGGTATTTAAATGTAAGCCATTGGTGTAAATTAAATTTACATCGATGATGAATTTTCCTTTAAGTAATCGTCTTCCAATAAGCACTGGATAGCGCATATTTTCACGATCACTTAACGAAATGGTGGTTTTTATTTTTTTACGACCCATAACAATTAACGTTTTAATAATATAACGCTCTTCCATTTCGCCAAACGAATTTTTTATTTTCTTGCGAGTAAACTCTTCAAAGCGATAGATTCTATCATCTAATAATTGAAAAGTCAGAATTTGTTTTTCGCCTTGTGTTTTTAAAACAATATTATTGCAGTGAATAGCACATGTGTAGGCACCTGTATCAATTTTAGCTTCTACTTTATTTATTTCTAACAAAGGAAAACTAACAAATTCTCTTCGGCCAATTAATTTTATTTTGGGTTTATGGGATAGCATATAATACTACTCCAAATTAATTCATTTTATTGGTAAAGAAAAATTATTTTAGGTTAAAAATTACTCTAAAAAGTAAATATCGTTAAAAGGAGAATTAATTGGAGAACCCATATTAACGGGAGGCAACCAACTTTGAGTAGATTCATTCCATTCGCTTTTAAAAATATCATAACCACCCATGTTTTCATAGCCTTTTGATGAAAAGTATAAGGTTTTACCATCTTTTGAAAGACATGGATATTCTTCATCCAAAGGAGTATTAACGCTTGTTATGTTTAATGGAATAGGAGCCCATTTGCCATTTGCCATCTTTTTAAGTTGGTATATGTCTTTTCCATTCGATTCATCTTCACCATAACTAGAGTAGAGTACTGTGTTTTTATCGGGTGATAAAAATAATAGGGATTTAAATTCTTTCTTTTTATCAATAGACGAACGTATATCATCCGTAATTACTAAAATTTTGGCCCCCGATTCAATTTGCATTAATGAGTTTTGAATGGCATTTTGATCGACATGCTTTTTACCATATACTTCTAAAACAACTGGATTGTTCACTAACTTAATTCCGTGTTGACAATATTTAATTTCTTGTTCAAGATTCAATACTTTAATGTCTTGAGGTGTACATACTGCCATGTACTTTTTATAATAATTTATCGCAGTGCTAAAACGGTAGCTTTGCTGGTTAGCCTTTGCTAAGAAGTAAAACACTTCGATAGGTACTGTTTTCATTCCCAAGCAAGCTTCTAGTGCCGTGATACAATTTGTTTTATCTTTTTTAGTTTTAAATAAGCACACGCCATATCGGTATTGATCAATGGGTTCCAAGTCGATATATAATTCTAAATTTTGATACACCAAGGCGGCTTCTTGATACACCTCTTGATTATATAAATTTAAAGCGAGTGCTAAATCTTCTTTGTCTTTTTCGGCTTGCTCAACGGTACGTTTTAGTTTTTTTGATTTAATAGGTTTTTGTTCGATTGTTTTAGCAGTAGTTTTTGCGGCAGGTGCATCAAACGAAATTTTTGCGGCTTCTGCTTCCGTAAAATAATTATTTACTTTAATGGTTTGTTGAGCGCCTGTTTTTTGAAGCTTAATCATTTGTTTAAGTTCAAATTCTCCTTTTTTGTCTGGCACTTCAAATGAACTAGTAAGACTTGAGTAACCTTCAGATTCAACCGACATATCGTACTTAGTTCCAGATACTAGTATCATTAAATATTGACCTGTGGCGGGATTAGTTTTGTATACACCAGCGATCTCTCCTGTATTTGAATTAAAAATGGTGATGTAGGCGTCTTTTTTTGGAACAGAATCTAAGGTGCTAAAACTCCCTTTTATGATAGAATTTGTAATGGCTTGCTGAGGCATTCGGATTTGGATGTATTCAAAAGAATTATTTCTTCGGTTACTGCAATAAGAAGCCGTTTGATTGCTTTCATCTGGAATAAATAAAATGTCATCGTAAGTTGAATTAATAGGATAGCCTAAATTTACTGGTCTCGACCAAGGGGATAAACTATCTTTACGAGTACATTTAAAAACATCATAGCCACCCATGCTGTTATGTCCTTTTGATGAAAAATATAAAGTATTGCCATCTTTTGTGAGATAAGGATAACTATCATCATAAGGCGTGTTAAGCTCCGGACCTAAAATTTGATTTGGACCAAGACTGCCAGAAGGCAATAAGGTGTTTTTATATAGATCTAAATGTTTTTGTTCTTTTTCGCCAAAACTCGAATGGTAATATTCAGAGGATGTATTGTTACTCATGAATAGCTTTGCATTTCTTTTCTTATCAATGGATGAATTAAAAAAATCCATTTTTAGTCTTACTCTTTCATTAATTAAATCAGGATTGTAATTAGATAAGATATTGTCAAGTTGAGTAGCTGTTCTTTTTACCACTTCGATATTTACTTGATCATTCATTAAATTTATTCCATTTAAACAATTTTTTTGAAGCAATGGACCATCTAGTCCTTCAAAATCGTATGGTTTTACTCTACCCCTAAATTGCTCATAAGCCTTGATGGCATCTTGAAATAGATATGATAAGTGATATGCCCGTCCTAAATAGTAATAAACATCAACAGGAACTTCTTTTACATTTGAAGCTATTAATAAAGAAGAGATAGCTTTTGCTTTATTTCTGTCTAGTTTTAATAAACAAACGCCATAGTAATAATTCACAAAAGGATCGCCCACATCATTTTTCAATAAACTTCCGTAGAGTTCAAGTGCTTTTTCAAAATCATTATTTTTAAAGGCAGCTAATGCTTCTTCGGGTTTTTTCTTTTCTTCTTCTTGTTGCTTTTTTACAAGTTCATCAATATTATTTGATTGCCCAGTTTTATTAATTTGTTTTTTTATTTCTTCATTTGTAAAAACTTGGCTATCTCCATTGATTTTAGAAGTGTCAATAACCGATTTTAAATAAAATACTTTTTCATTTTCATCAGCAAAAAAACTGTTAATCATCAAAACAGGTTTGTTTTTTTCGTTTAGTTTAATTTTTAAATCTTGTTGACAAATCTCGTAATCAATTTTCAAAGGTATTTCAACGTATTCTTGAGTAGTACCATAACCAGACACTTCTACCTTAAATAAATATTTTACGTTAGGAGCCAATATCATTAAATACTTACCCGTGTATGAACTTGAATTATATACTCCAACTAATTCGTTATTCGAAACATTATAGACACTAATTTTTGCTTTTTTCCCGTTGGCATTTCCAATCACTTCCATATGACCTCTGATAACAATTAAAGCTGGAGTTTGTGAACTTGGAGATAATTTAAATACATCAAATTTATCATCATCACTTAATCTGTCAGAAATTAAATAAATGAATTTTCTTTTTTTTGCAACGTTAATATCTTCTTTTACTTCATTTGGTTTTGAAACAAGACTATCTTTCTGCTGAGCATTTATAAATAAATTTAGAAACGCAAATACGAATAGGAAGAAGTATTTAGAAAACAGTTGACGCATAATTAGATTAATATCCTAATGTAAAAAGAATCTTCAACATAAAAAATAAAAGAAATGAAGAGATATGCAATTATAGAAACCGATTTGAATTCACATCGGCATCAATGTTAGCTTTATTTTGAAGATAATCTACAAATTGTTTGGCAAAATAAGGCGCAATCATAACCGCTTTTGTTCCTAAACCGTTAAATACATAAATGTGTTTATACACAGGATGAGGACCAATTACGGGCCTTCTATCAATAACAGATGGACGAACACCTGCTTCGTGGGAAATTATTTTGTAAGGAGAGGAAATGACAGCGTTAATTTTTGTGACTAATTCTTGTTTTGCTTTTTCGGTTGGTAAATCATTTAAGTCGTTCCACTCATAGGTGGCTCCAACTTTAAATAAATGATTACCAATGGGCATGATAAAAAAGCCCTTATTGAAAATATCAGTATTTAAATTGATATGTTGGCTCTCAATAGTTAGGGTTTCGCCTTTTGCTGGTTTCATCGGAATCCAATTAAAGTATGGATTTTTAGAAATTAAGTATCCTTCGCAAAAAATAATGTGCTTCGCAGAAATCGATTTATAGCTCACCTTAGCAGCAGAAACATCTAATTGATTGTGATCAAACTCTTCCTCAATAAAAGTATGTGATTGATTTATATATTGTTTAGTACATTCTAAAAATTTTGGGACATCTAGGTTTCCCGCATGTAAAACTTTGGAGTATGATTTTACTTGATAGTTTTCATCAAGTTGATAATTCTCATACGTTTCCTTATCTAAAAAAACATTTTCTATATCCTTATCTGCAGATTTTTTTATCCAAAGGTTTTTTTCTTGTTCTTCGGTAAACGGCTTCATGATTTTACGTTTACAAATGAGCGAGGTATTAAATTGTTGTTCCCAATATTCATAAAATGAAATGAGCTCAGGTACTAATTCATCAGCCATCCAACTTTTGGTTAGTCGTTTAAAAACGATGGGATTCCAAATGCCTCCAGCAACTTTTGAACTTGATGATAAGGATGGTTGGTTAATAACAACTACGGAGTATCCTGCATTTATTAAAGATAGAGATAAAACAGAACCTGCAATACCTTGTCCTACAATGATAACATTAGTTAAATTATTTTTTCTTTTTTGCTGGTGCATGATAGCCGTACTTAATGCCTCGATAGGCTCCTGAAAAGTAAGCAATTAATCTTACGCCATAAACCATTTGCACTCGATTATAATCACAAAAAATTTGCCCACCAAGGCCAACATCATATTTAAATTTATACACCGCTTCAATGCAAGCATGGGCGCCTATTTCGTTGTAAACGGTTGCTAAATTGTAGTTAGATGAATCCCTTAATGGTCTTCTAAAATATGAATTTGAAGGGCCAATACTCGCTGATAAATTATATTTTTCAGCTTCTTTTCTTAAGCTATAACACAAATGAAAACTGTAGTTGTTAGACGCCGTGAAATTTGCACCACTCATAAAACCACCAATTCTAAAATGGTGTTGTTTTATATAAAAAGTAAAATCGGCGCCAATACTTTTCTCATCCTTTGGCCATCTGGTATTATACCCAGCACCAGCTCCTACCGATAACCAACTGTTGTGAACACGATAGCGTTTGCCATCGAGGGCAATTTCTTCTTTAGGATTAAAATCTTTTTTAGCTGAATCTGATTGGGCAAAAATCATTTCTCCAAAAAAAACACAAAATACGACTATGCAAAAGCTTTTCAACAGTACGAAGATATAAAAAACAATTTAACTATTTAAATTAGAGTTTCTGTTCTAGAAATACTATCTTTAATACAGTGAAAACGTATTTATATACATTAAATTGTTTTGCAGTCATAATTTTTATGATGTCATGTTCTGATGAGAATCAGGAGTTTGAAAAAAAGTCTGACACAAAAACAATGATAAATTGGATTTCAGGAAATTACAAACTTACATCTAACTACGGCAACTACTTTGAAAATTGGGAAAAAATAGATAGCGTAACGCATTTTGGATTTGGTTATTTTATGGATTCAGAAAACACAGATACTCTTTTTAGGCAGCGAATGAAGTTGCAGCAAAGACCTAATGGTGTATTTATGTATTTCAATGTAAAAAATCAAAATGATAATAAGGAAGTTGAATTTAGATTAACTAAACAAGAAAATAAGGTGTTTACATTTGAAAATCCTTTTAGAGATTATCCATCTATAGTAATCTATAAAATACTATCAGATACATCCGTTAATGTTGTGATGAATGGATTTAAAAATGGAAAAGAAAAAAAGGAAGATTTTATTATAACTAAACGATAAATTATTTAGACATTACCCAAGCATTTGGAAAATCTGTTTTAATGGCACTTAGTAAGTTAGCCGCATCTTCTTTCGAATCAAAGCCCCCACAACTTACAACATGTAATCCTTTATTATTAACTCCACTAATTCCTGCATTTATTTTTTTAGAAATTAAATCTTTAATTAACTTATTGGCATTTTCTTCTACACCAAAACAACCTACAACTACTTGATATTTTCCATCGAATGTGCGGGCTTTGTTTGAAGTAATATAAGTATGATTTACAACAGTCGTTTTATCAGTTTTTGCAATACTGTCATTTATAGACGCAACTAATACATGGCCATTTTCAGATAATTTAAAATTGGCAAACCCATTTGCATCTACTAATAAAGACTGTTTCTCTATTTTATTAATAAATACAGCTTTATGGTTTTTATGTACATGAGGTGTATATGTTTTTTCGGGTGTATAAAAAGGATTAAACGACGATTGTAAGATTGGCTTCATTGGCTTTGAATACGCTGCAAACAATAAAAAAGCTAACGTTACCGGAAGACCAATTGCTAACGTCGCTATTTTAGCATAAGATCTTTTCTTAGGCAAAACTTGTTCAACAACTATTTTTCTGTCTTCAAATTGTTTTACAGTAATCGGCTTTTCTACTTCAACAACTAATTCATTAGCAATTACTGGTTCAAAGCCAAACGAATCTAATAAAAAATTCACATCTGCTTTTGCTTCAAATCGTAACGTGTTTTCTGCATCAATATATAACAGTCCAATATTGTGTAACTCAAAACGTTTTTTAGCCGACAATAAGGATTGAATATAATCTTTATAATCTTCTACTTGTTTTGTTGTGTCAACAACAGTCGTATTGTTTTTTTGCATTAAAGCCGAAATCAATAGACCGTCGTTATGTACTAAATTTTTATTAAAAAGTATATGTTTACTTTGAGGGTACAAAACATTACTTCCTTTGCTAAAATTTGAATTATAATTTCTAGCCACAAAACCACCAAAATTTGGAACAATAACGCAATCATGCTTAAACAATAGTTCAGCAATTAAATTGGTTATTTGGTTATAGTGTATCATTTTAGGACTTCGAATGTACTGCTTTTTTAATTTGAATATACTAGTGAATTTAGCAAAAAACAAGGATTTAAACTAAAAGACTAATTACCAATTGATTAAGAATTGTTAATAGAAATAAACATCTTATGCACATGTTCTTAACAAACTTAATCGTTTTTCAATTTGTTTTTACATTAAGGTATTCAATAGTTTAAAAAAAGGTAAATAATTGTTAAACAGGTAGTTATTTATTTAGAGATGATTTAAATAACTTTAAATTTATTAAAGATTATTTTACCTTTGCAGCCCATGTTAAAAGTTAGAAATTACATATATATAATCCTTTTCTTTAGTTTGTTTATCAGCAACGGTTCGTTTGCTCAAAAACCATCTACAACAGCTAAAGATGTCATCTTTAAAATGGTAAAATCAATTACCGATTTGGAGAGATTAAAGTACAGTTTAAAAATTATCGAGAGAGGCAAAAAAGGCTACAACCATTATGAGTCTTCTGTGAAATTAAACAGAAAGCCACGAAAAATTTATTTATACATCAAAGGTATCGAATTGTTGTGGGTTCAAGGATGGAATGGCAATAAAGCCTACGTTAAACCTAACTCATTTCCTTATGTAAATTTAAGTTTAGATCCGTTGGGGTTTTTAATGCGTCAAGATCAACATCATACTTTAAACGAGATGGGTGTAGATTATTTTGCAAGCATCATAGAATATATCGCTTTAAAAAACATGGATCATTTTGATACATATTTTAAGTTTGAAGGTGAAGAAAGAGTTAATAATCGTCCTTGCTATAAAATCATTATTGATAACAAAGATTTTGCTTACGAAAATTATACCGTTGGCGAAAACGAAAGTATTACATCTATTGCTCGTAAATTACACATTAGCGAGTATATGATATTAGAAGTCAATCCAAAACTAAACGATTATTTTCATATCCTAAAAAAAGGACAAGTTTTAAAAGTTCCAAATGCTTATGCAAAACATGTTACGTTGTATGTTGATCAATTATATTATTTACCTATCAGTATTAAAATACTAGACGACAAAGGATTATTTGAGCAATACGATTACCATTTTTTGCAAGTAAACCCAAAAATTGATGATGCTGAGTTCACTAAAACATATAAAGATTATAAATTTTAAGCCATAAACAATAACCTTATTTATTGGTTATATATAACAAATGAGTGCAATCATAATTACAAAAAATACCGAATTAATGCAACGAGTGATTGATGAAATCAAAACTTGTTACGATCCTGAAATTCCCGTAGATATTTGGGAGCTGGGATTAATTTATGAGTTGGATTTGAATGATGAGGATGAACTTAAAATTACAATGACCTTAACCTCTCCAAATTGCCCAGTTGCCGAAACATTGCCTGCCGAAGTGGAGAATAAATTAAAATTAGTACAAGGTGTTAAATCAGCTGTATTAACTTTAACTTTTGAACCAACTTGGACTAAAGAAATGATGAGTGAAGTGGCTCAACTAGAACTTGGCTTTATGTAAAATGTTCTTCTAATTAACACGCCATGTCAGACGAAATTATAAATAAGGTAGCTAACAGTGGTTTAATTACAATTGATTTAGAAGAATTATATCCTAAAGGAGAAAGAGTTTTATTTGATATAAAACCACTTTTATTTCACGAACTTATTTTAAAAGAAAAGGATTTCAGGGAGTTTATCAAGCAACATGATTGGACTCAATACCAAGATAAATTAGTAGCCATTACATGTACTGCTGATGCAATTATTCCTACCTGGGCATACATGTTAGTAAGCATAGCTTTAGAACCTTTTGCGAAAAAAATAATATTTGGAGATTTAGAAGCATTAGAAGCCATAGCCTTTAACGAAGCTTTATTAAGTATTGTTTACGAAGACTATAAAGATAAACGTGTGGTAATTAAAGGCTGCAGTAGTTTACCTGTTTGTACAAATGCCTATGTGGAGTTAGTTCGAGGTTTAAAACCTTTTGCTAAATCAATTATGTATGGCGAGCCTTGCAGTACGGTTCCATTATATAAAGCGCCTTCTATAAAGTAGTTTTTTGCCAAAAACATAAATTTCAAAAAAGTCATAAATAATTTTGAGTATCGGCGTTATCTACGTTTTATTTTAATTGTTTTTGATTCGTATATTTATATTCTTGATTTCTCAATTAAAATATTTAATAACCTTAACACTTGTCTTATTGTTTTCTGTCATTTCTGCACAGGAAGATGGAGGCAAGAAATTGCGCAACCGACGAAAAAATCCTATTGTAAAAACAAGGATAGGTATTTCCCCGGTTTTAGGCTTTTATAAACCCAATAAAAATCATGCGACAAAAGCAAAACCTAAAATGGCCTATAATTTTTCTATCAAAGAAGAAATTAGGCTAGATAGAAATAATCAAAATTTTTTATTGGTAGGAGCTGAATATATGTTTCATGGACTTAGTTTCAGTTCTTACTATTTTTATAGCGATAGTTTAAAGTTATATACACCCGAAAGATTAAAATATAAATACAATCTAACAATGCATGAGTTGGATTTTCCGATATTATTAAAACATTCCTTTCAAAAAGAAACAAATACACTCTTTTCGAGTTACATTTTTGCAGGATATAATTATAGATGGATAATAGAAGGGCGTTTAAATGTATCTGAAAATGGTAACGAAATGATAAATCAGTACGAACCATTTAAGTTTAAAAATCCTGCTTTTAATCCAGTTAATAGTTCGTTTTTTACTGTTGGTGCTGGGTTTCAAAAAAATACACCACTGCTACATAATGCCGTGTATGCCGAACTACAATTTAAATACGCCTTATCTCCTTTTTATTTTAACGAATCATTTGCACCAAGTAGCATGTATATTAATGGGCATTTTTTACTATTAACTATTGGGGTTAAAATTTAATGAATTTAAAACTACATAAGCCAACACAACAAATTAAAGGTGATATTCATCTTCCAGGTTCTAAAAGCATTAGCAACAGAATTTTGATGATTAAAGTTTTATCTGGATTCAATTTTTTGATTGAAAATTTATCTGATTCAGATGACACCACTCATTTGAAAGATGCCTTAGAAAATTATACAAAAAATGCAATTATTAATATTGGTCACGCAGGAACCGACATGCGTTTTTTGACCGCATACTTAGCTTTAAAAAAAGGAGATTACGAATTAACTGGTTCAGAAAGATTGCAGCAACGTCCTATAAAAGATTTAGTTGATACATTAAGAATTCTTGGAGCCGATATTACTTATAAAAACAAAGAAGGATTTCCTCCACTGCAAATTAAAGGGAAACAATTGCAAGGTGGTTCGGTAGAAATAAGTGGAAAAGTAAGTAGTCAATTTATTACGGCATTACTACTTATCGCTCCTTATTTAACTCATGGATTAGAATTAACCATTAAAGATGAGTTAGTATCTAAACCTTATGTACACATGACAATTGAACTCATGAAAGAATTTGGAGCGTCCGTAGTTTGGCTAGAAAACAAGATTGTTGTAGAGCCAATTCCATATACTTATCATAAAAAAGAATTCATTGTTGAGAGTGATTGGAGTGCCGTTTCGTATTATTATAGTATAGTGGCCTTATCAAAGATCAATACTCAATTAACGGTTAAAAGTTTATTTAAAAACAGCTTACAGGCAGATAGTGCATGTGCGAACATTTATAAAAATTTTGGAGTGGAAACTACTTTTAAAAATAATGAAATTACAATTTCAAAAATTAATGAAGTTAGTACATCAGAATTAGAATTAGATTTTCTTGAATGTCCTGATATTGCTCAAACTGTTGTATGTACTAGTGTTGGGCTCCAAACGCCTTTTCGTTTCTCTGGATTACAAACGTTGAAAGTAAAAGAAACGGATAGAATTATTGCCTTGCAAAATGAGTGTAAAAAAATTGAAATTGAGCTTAAAGTAACAAACGACTCTATAAAATGGAGTGCAGAACAATCCATAAAAAAAGAAATATCCACCTCAATAGCAACATATAATGATCATCGTATGGCCATGAGTTTTGCTACATTAAGTATTTTGTTAGATGATATAATTATTGAAGACGCAAATGTAGTTTCAAAATCGTACCCACAATTTTGGGAACATTTAAAAACTATTGGTATTAATCACACTCAACTGTAATGACTTACACGGATATCATAAGCACCATAGGCGTTTCATTAATTCTACTTGCTTTTTTCTTAAATACCTTTAAGTATATTTCAGATAGTAGTAAATTATATTTTATATTAAATATTATTGGGGGCGCCTTTGCTTGTTATGGCAGCGTTTTGTTAAACTCTTTGCCATTTATTATTTTAGAAGGCACTTGGAGTTTAGTTGCTTTGATTGGGTTAATGAAAAGTTTAAAACAATAAATTCCCTTTTGCTTTTTTATCTTTTAAATCTTCTATAAATATTTCGTGTACAATTATAAAAGCAGGATTTATTTTAATAGATTCAAAAATGGTGTGATTGTATAAATAACGATTATCGCCTTTTATTAATAAAAAAAAATCAGAGTTTTCTAATTCTGGAATTAATCGGGTAGTTTGTTCTACATCACCAGCAAACAAATCAAATTCTTTTGGCTGTGTACCCACAATTTTTGGTTGAAAGGATGTTTGATTGGGCAATAAATTAAATTCAATATTTAATTCATCATGGGTGTAAGTGTATAATGGAAAATAAAAATCCTCACCTTCTTTATGAGTAAAATCAAGTAAATCGTTTAATTGTAAATCAATATTTAGAGCTTGATTAAGTTCATGAACCACTCTGTAAATACTCTCGGTGCAGGTAATTGAGAATATATCAAAATCAAAATGCTCTTCAGCGTTAATATCTAAACTGTATGTTGCCATGTTAGTTTAAGCTGAAGAGCATTTAATTATGTTTTAGTTTGTTATCCTTGAATCTTCTCTAATAACTCAGTGCTAATACCAGTAGAGCTATAACCACCATCGTGGTATAAATTCTGCATAGTTACCATTCGTGTTAAATCTGAAAATAAACTTACTGTATAATTTGCGCAATCATCCGCACTTGCATTTCCTAATGGAGATTGTAAATCAGCAAATTCATAAAAATCAGAGAACCCTTTAATACCACCGCCAGCAGTTGTTTTAGTTGGTGATTGAGAAATAGTATTGATACGTACTTTCTTTTGTTTACCATAGTGGTATCCAAACGTACGAGCAATAGATTCTAACATGGCTTTAATATCAGCCATATCTGTATAAAAAGGATATGTACGCTGTGCAGCGATATAAGATAAAGCTACAACCGAAGCATGATCATTTAAAGCATCTAATTTGTGAGCAGCTGCTAACATTTTATGAAATGATAATGCAGATACATCAACACCTTTTTGATAGAAATCGTAATTTAATTCAGTGTATGGAATATTTTTACGAATGTTTACACTCATACCAATTGAATGTAAAACGAAATCGATTTTACCACCTAATACATCCATCGATTCGGTGTATAGTTTAGTTAAATCATCCATACTAGTTGCATCAGCAGGAATAATTTTAGCGCCAGTTTGTTCTGCTAATTTATTAATCTCGCCCATACGCATCGCTATTGGAGCGTTTGTTAATGTAAAGGTTGCGCCCTCTTCGTGACATTTTTGAGCCACTTTCCAAGCGATAGAATTTTCATCTAATGCACCAGTAATAATACCGCGTTTTCCTTTTAATAAGTTGTATGCCATAGTGTTTATTTTAGTTGTGCAAATATACTAAATATGGTTTAATTAAGCATTTAGTAATTCTTGTGCGTTTTTTAATGCTGTTTCTGTTGGAGTACCTGTACTTAACATTTTTGCTATTTCTGCAATACGTTCATCTTTGTTTAATTGCTTAATGCTTGATGTTGTTTTGTCTTTATTATCAGACTTATAAACAAACAAATGATTACTGCCTTTACTTGCCATTTGTGGTAAATGTGTAATGGTGATGACCTGCATAGTTTTTCCCATGTCAAATAAAATATTTCCAATTTTATCAGCGACATCACCACTGACTCCTGTATCAATTTCATCAAAAATAATGGTTGGTAAAGCAGTGCGCTCTGCTAATAATGCTTTTAAACATAACATCAAACGTGATAATTCACCACCTGATGCTGTTTTGTGTAATTCTTTAAATTCAGCGCCTTTGTTGGCTGTAAATAAAAACGAAATTGCTTCTAGTCCATTGGACGTTAAACTATCTAATGGTTTTAAATCAATTTTAAATTGAGCATTCGCCATTGATAAACTCGTTAACATGGTTTTTATATTTTGCTCAATACCAGCTGTTGATTTTTGACGTTTATCCGATAAATCTTTTGCTAACGTTTTGCATTGTTTTTCTAAGGCAACAATTTCTTTATTCGTTTTTTCGATGCTTAATTCTAACGATGAGAACTGTTGTAATTTGGTTTCAATCTCATCTTTAATCACTAATAGTTCTTCTTCGGTATTGACTCCGTGTTTTTTCAGTAAACGATTTAATTTATCTAATTGGCTGTTTACTTCTTCTAAACGAACATTGTCATAAACAACATCTTCTTCGCAAGCATCAATATCTTTGGATAATTCTTTTAATTCAATACTAACCGAATTAACACGTTCAAATAATTCATTAAACTGTTTTCCAAATTTTGAAACAGATTGTAATTGTTGTTTTACCAAGGCCAATGCCGAAACAATATTTTCATCCCCGCCATTAATAGTTAAGGATGATTTAGATAAATTACTCTTTATAAATTCAGCATTTTCTAAAGTTTCACTTTCTTCTTCCAATTGTTGCTGAACGCCAACTTTAATAGCTGCTTCTTCTAACTCATTAAATTGAAACTGAAAATAATCTAATTCTTTTTTTGCTTGAATTTCTTGTGCAGTTAGTTCTTCTAATTGTTTTTTAAGCTTGGTCAATTGACTAAATTGTTTTTTATAATCAGCAAATAATTGAGTAGTCTGTGCAAAAGCATCTACTAATTCAAATTGAAAATTAGTTTCTTTTAGCAATAATGTTTCGTGCTGCGAATGAATATCAATTAATTGATTACCTAATTCTTTCAATACATTTAAAGTAGTTGGTGTATCATTAATAAAGGCACGCGATTTTCCTTCGGGAGTAATTTCTCTTCTAATGGATGTAACTTCTTCAAAGTCTAATTCATTATTTTCAAAAAATGATTTTAGATTGTAGGCTTTGATATTGAATTGCGCTTCGATAATACATTTTTTAGTTTTATCATGTAGTGAACTCACATCGGCCCTATTTCCTAATGTTAACCCTAAGGCTCCTAATAAAATGGATTTCCCAGCACCAGTTTCTCCAGTAATAACTGTTAAACCTTGATTCAAACAAACTTCCGTTTCTTCAATTAGGGCAAAATTTTGTATGCGTAAATTCTGTAACATATCTAGGCTCTAATATCGGAATTTATATTCTGTAGAAATTTATATTTTACCTAAAATGCTCCTTCATTTTTCAACAATTTAATCCGCCAATTGGCGGATAGAAAAATTGCCCCTAAACCAATATATTCATTCAATCATTTAAAATGGGCTTTCACTCAAAACCATGTAACTAAATCATTTTTTGGTCGTAATACAATATAGAAACACTCAAAAAGCCTATTGACAAGTGTTTTAGTACTTTTTTAGTTTAATTTTTAATTTTTTGAGCCATGAGACAGCTAAAAATAACCAAACAAATTACGAATCGTGAAACAGCTTCGCTAGATATGTATTTACAAGATATTGGTCGTGTTGAATTAATTACAGCAGATGAGGAAGTAGTATTAGCTCAAAAAATAAAACAAGGTGATCAAAAAGCGCTTGATAAATTGGTGAAAGCAAATTTACGTTTTGTGGTATCGGTTTCTAAACAATATCAAAATCAAGGTTTAAGTTTACCCGATTTAATAAACGAAGGTAATATGGGTTTAATTAAAGCAGCCCAACGATTCGATGAAACTAGAGGATTTAAATTTATTTCCTATGCAGTTTGGTGGATTCGACAATCAATTCTTCAAGCATTAGCTGAGCAATCTCGTATTGTGCGATTACCTTTAAATAAAATTGGCGCAATAAACAAAATCAATAAAACCTTTGCTAAGCTCGAACAAGAGTTAGAACGTGAACCAATTGCAGAAGAAATTTCGGAGATATTAGATATTTTACCAGAAGATATTCGTGAAACCATGAAAAATCAAGGAAGACATATGAGTATGGACGCGCCTTTGGGAACTATGGAAGATGGAGGAAGTATGTATGAATTAATGGAAAATAAACATGAAGCTTCACCAGATAATGAACTGATGTTGGAAAGTTTGCGAAATGAGATTACAAGAGCCTTAACATCATTAACAGCTAGAGAAGCAGACGTCGTTAAATTATATTATGGATTAAGTGGCGGACACTCCCATTCTTTAGAAGAAATAGGAGAGAAATTTGAGTTAACGAGAGAACGAGTACGTCAAATTAAAGAAAAAGCAGTACGTCGATTAAAGCATGCTTCTCGAAGCAAAGTTTTGATGGGCTATTTAGGATAGTTTTGTGTACGTTAGTGAATCCCGATAACTATCGGGATAAGGAGGCTTGTGTTTGGCCTCCTTTTTTGTGATTTTCTTAATGATGGGGACACGGATGACGCTGATTAAATAGATTTACACTGATGAAAATTGTAAAATTTTTAATTTAAAAAATCCGTTTTATCCGTTAAATCTGTGTCCCTATTCTTATAACAATTTTTTAACTTCTTTTCTCATTTTTGTTAAAAACAAAATGCCTTTTAGCCATTTATAATTTATAATTTTGAGCATACAATTTATAATATGTCGCATTTAGTAGCACCTTCTGTTTTATCAGCCGATTTTGGAAATTTACAACGTGATATCGAATTAATAAATAATTCAGATGCCGATTGGTTTCATGTAGATATCATGGATGGTGTTTTTGTTCCAAATATTTCGTTTGGATTTCCAGTATTAAAAGCTATTCAAAAACATGCTAAAAAACCTTTGGATGTGCATTTAATGATTGTAGATCCTGATAGATACACACAACAATTTAAAGATGCAGGTGCTGAGATTTTAACTTTTCATTTAGAAGCTTGCACGCATTTACATCGCTCCATTCAAAATATTAAAAATTCAGGAATGAAAGCTGGAGTAGCTTTAAATCCACATACCTCAATTCATTTACTTGAAGATATCATTGCTGATATTGATTTAGTGTGTGTAATGAGTGTAAATCCAGGTTTTGGTGGGCAAAAATTTATTGAGAATACATTTACAAAAGTAGCAGCACTTAAAAAATTAATTACTGAAAAAAACTCTAAAGCATTAATTGAAATTGATGGAGGCGTTGATTTAAATAATTACAAAAAATTAGTTTCGGTTGGAGCTGATGTTTTAGTGGCAGGTAATACAGTTTTTGGAAGTGCAAATCCAACACAAACAATCACACAATTAAAACAAATATAAACCCTGTCTGCCGAAAGGTAGGCTATAAAAACAAAACAATATGTCATTTGAATTACCAAAATTAGACTATGCTTACCCAGCATTAGAACCACACATCGACGCTAAAACAATGGAAATCCACCATAGCAAGCATCACCAAGCTTATGCAACAAACTTAAATAATGCAATTGCTGGAACAGATGCTGAGAAAATGAGCATTGAAGATATTTGCAAAAACATTTCTAAGTTTCCAATGGCTGTTCGCAATAATGGTGGCGGACATTATAATCACTCTTTATTTTGGCAAATTATGGCACCAAATGCTGGTGGTATGCCAACTGGTGATTTAGCAAAAGCTATTGAAACAGATTTAGGCGGATTTGAAAAATTTAAAACTGATTTTGCAGCAGCAGGAGCAACTCGTTTTGGTTCAGGCTGGGCTTGGTTATGCGTTAAAGAAGGAAAATTATGTGTATGCTCTACACCAAACCAAGATAATCCTTTAATGGATATCGCAGATTGCAAAGGGACTCCAATTTTAGGAATGGATGTTTGGGAACATGCTTATTATTTACATTACCAAAATCGTCGTCCTGATTATATGGCGGCATTTTTTAATGTCATCAACTGGACAAAAGTTAGCGAGCTTTATGCTGCTGCTAAATAACAAATTGATTAAAAAAATACATGAAAATAAAAAGCCCGATTATCAAATGATTTCGGGCTTTTTTTATAACTAATAAATTTTGATTTATTTTATTTTGTCGCATACATCACTTCTTTCACTGCTTTTACTGTGCGAGCAACGTTAGGCAAGGATGCTTCAATTAATGTTGGTGCATAGGGTAATGGAACATCTGCTGCTGTGATACGGCGAATAGGTGCATCTAGATAATCAAACGCATCTTTTTGAACTCGGAAAGTAATCTCAGATGAAATACTAGCCAATGGCCAAGCTTCTTCAACTATTACTAAACGATTTGTTTTCTTAACAGAAGAAATCACTGTTTCATAATCAATAGGACGAACTGTTCTTAAATCAATTACCTCAGCACTAATACCTTCTTTCTCTAATTCGGCTGCGGCTGCTAAAGCCACTTTCATAATTTTACCAAAAGAAACAATCGTTACATCAGTACCTTGTCTTTTAATATCAGCTACTCCAATTGGAATAATATATTCTCCATCAGGAATTTCACATTTATCTCCATACATCTGCTCACTTTCCATAAAAATAACAGGATCATTGTCACGAATCGAAGCTTTTAATAAGCCTTTAGCATCATATCCATTAGATGGGACAACTACTTTTAAACCTGGACAGTTTGCGTACCAATTTTCAAACGCTTGAGAATGTTGTGAACTTAACATTCCTGCGCTAGCCGTTGGTCCTCTAAATACAATTGGGCAATTATATTGACCACCACTCATACTTAAAAATTTAGCCGCTGCATTAATAACTTGATCGATGGCTACTAATGAGAAATTGAAAGTCATAAACTCAATAATGGGACGTAATCCATTTACGGCCGCGCCTACTCCAATCCCCGCAAAACCAAGCTCTGCTATAGGAGTATCAATAATGCGTTTAGGACCAAACTCAGCTAACATGCCTTTACTTACTTTGTATGCACCATTATATTCAGCCACTTCTTCGCCCATTAAAAAAATGGTTTCATCACGACGCATTTCTTCGTTCATTGCTTCGCGAAGGGCTTCTCTAAATTCTATAGTTCTCATATAAATTATTAAAGTCCAAATGTATGTAAAAGTGTGGGGAAATAAAAACTAAAAAAGATGTAAAAAAAATTTAAAATCAAAGAATTATGACTAATTTTGTCATGACAAATAATGTAATTATGTTAGGTCTCAAACTAAAAGAACTTCGTATTCAAAATAAACTAAAAACCCAGGAACTAGCACAAAAAATGGGTATTGATCAATCCTTGATTAGTAAATTTGAAACTGAATTACGTAAGCCTACTAAAGCACAAATTTTAAAATTAGCAGATGTTTTAGGTGCAAAGCCAAATGATTTAATGAATACATGGCTATCTGACAAGATTTTGGAAGACATCAAAGGCTATGCACATGCCGAGGAAGTGCTAAACATAGTAAGTGATAGCATTGCCGGCTATCAAAAATTATTAAATAAAACAACCCAACAGGTTTTACCAAAACCTATAATGAAATTATTAAACGATATAGATATTTTAAAACAAAAAATTGATGCATTAAAGCCTCTTAATAAAACGCAATTGCATAAACTCAACGATTATTTTTTCACAGATTACACCTATGAAAGTAATAAAATAGAGGGCAATACACTTACCTTGCAAGAAACTGCTATGGTAATTAAAGAAGGTGTTACTATTGGCGGAAAAAGTGTTAGGGAACATTTAGAAGCTATCAATCATAAAGAAGCGATTGATTTTGTGAATAACTTAGCCAATAATCAAATTACCTTAAATGAAAGAAGTATTAAAGAGTTACACTACTTAGTTTTAAAAGGCATTTTAAATAATAATGCTGGTAAATACAGGAATACGGATGTGAGAATAACAGGAAGCAAACATGAACCTCCTGTGTTTTTTGATGTACCATTAAAAATGGAAAATCTGATTAACTACTATAACAGAAACGAATCTCAATTACACCCAGTTGTGTTAGCTGCAGACATGCATCAAATTTTAGTAGGAATTCATCCTTTTATTGATGGCAATGGCAGAACCTCTCGTTTATTAATGAATATGATTTTATTAAAAAACGGTTACTATATTGCTAATATTAAAGGAAGTTTGGCAAGCCGCTTAAAATATTACGAAGCATTAGAAAAAGCCCATGTAAAAGGGCAATTATCTGATTTTAGATTATTGGTAGCCAAAGCTGTAAAACACTCGCTTACAGAGTTTTATAATTTGGTCAAAACAAAGTAAAAATTTGGTTGTTTATCTCTTGATTTACAGCCATATTTTTATAAATTTGCTCACCTTTTTAAAAAACCAAACACAATGAAAATATTAGTTCCAATTAGTAATGTTCCAGATACAACTACTAAAATAGCTTTTACTAACGGCGATACAGAATTTAACGCTGCTGGTGTACAATTTATCATTAACCCTTACGATGAGTGGTATGCTCTTGTTCGTGCGTTAGAATTAAAAGAAGCTGGTAAAGCTGAAAAAGTAACATTAATTCACGTTGGTTTAGCAGATAGCGATGCAACCATTCGTAAAGGATTTGCATTAGGCGCTGATGACGGTGTTCGTATTGATGCTGAAGGTCCTGATGCGTATTTCGTAGCAGAGCAAATTGCAAACTATGCAAAAGCAAATGGTTATGATTTAATTATGACAGGTAAAGAAACCATTAGCTTTAATGGTTCATCTGTTGGTGCTATGATTGCTGGTTTTATGGATTTACCTTTAATTTCATTAGCTACTAAATTTGATTTAGAAGGAAATAAAGCAACCGTTGAACATGATGTAGATGGTGGAACTCAAGTGGTTGAATGTGAATTACCATTAGTTGTTTCTTGTGCTAAAGGAATGGCAGAACAGCGTATTCCAAACATGAAAGGTATCATGGGAGCTCGTACAAAACCTTTAACAGTTGTTGCAGCTTCGGGGTCTGATAAATTAACGAATGTAAAATCATATACATTATCTGCAGGAAGAACAACTTGCAAAATGATTGATGAAAATAACATGGATGAGTTAGTAAACTTATTACATACAGAAGCTAAGGTTATTTAAGATTTTAGAAATGAGATTTTAGATTTTTGTCAGTTCAAGCGGAGTCGAGAACAACTCTAAAATCAAAAAATATTTAAAAAATAGAAATTATGTCAGTATTAGTATACACAGAAATCAATAAAGGAAAAGTAAAAAAAGCATCTTTAGAAGCCGTAAACTACGCTACTAAAATTGCTGAATTAACAGGCTCTAGCGTAACTGCTGTGGCTATTAATGCAGATGCTGCTCAATTAGAAGAAATTGGAAAAGCAGGTGCTAAAAAAATATTATCTGTTAAAAACGATGCTTTAGCATCTTTAGACAGTATGTTAATTTCTTCAACTGTTGAACAAGCAGCTAAAGCAGAAGGTGCTAAAATTATTATCTTCTCTTTTGATATTACAGGTAAAGCAGCGGCTCCTCGTTTAGCAGCTCGTTTAAAGGCTGGTTTTGTTGCAGGTGCAGTTGATTTTCCTACAGTAAATGGTGCTAGTTTAGAAGTTAAGAAAAACGTTTTCTCAGGAAAAGCAACCGCTGTTTATTCTATCAATAGCGATATTAAAATTATTTCATTATTACCAAACTCTTTCCCAGTTAAATTAGGAGATAATACAGCAACAGTGACTGATTTTGCAGTTGAGTTAGCGGCTTCTAAAATTGTAGTGAAAGAAAAAAAATCAACGGATGTTGGTGGAATGATTCCATTACCTGAAGCTGAATTAGTAGTATCTGCTGGTCGTGGAATGAAAGGACCTGAGAATTGGGGAATGATTGAAGAATTAGCAAAAGAATTAAAAGCTACCACAGCTTGTTCTCGTCCAGTGGCTGATATGCACTGGAGACCTCATCATGAGCATGTTGGACAAACAGGTGTTGCTATTCGCCCTAACTTATATTTTGCTATTGGTATTTCTGGAGCTATCCAGCATTTAGCAGGTGTTAACGGAAGTAAAACGATTGTGGTAATTAACAGCGACAAAGAAGCTCCTTTCTTTAAATCTGCTGATTACGGTATTGTTGGTGATGCCTTTACAATTGTTCCTAAATTAATTGAAGCGGTTAAAAAGTTCAAAGCTAATCAAAACTAAATTCATACATTTTTTGTATATTAGATTTTCGTAAAAATGGGAATGAAGAAAGTTAGATTAGAAATTGTTGGTTTATCGTATAGCCAAACACAAAGTGGCGCTTATGCCCTTGTTTTAGGCGAAAGTACAGGTAGCCGTCGTTTACCAATTATTATTGGAGGTTTTGAAGCTCAGGCTATTGCTATTGAGTTAGAAAAAATGACCCCTACTCGCCCATTAACTCACGATTTATTTAAAGCTTTTTCTGAAACATTCTCTATTGAAGTAACGGAGATTTTAATTTACAATTTAGTAGAAGGCATTTTTTACGCAAAGTTAGTTTGTACTGATGGCTCACGCGAAGTTGAAATTGATGCACGTACAAGTGATGCCATTGCTTTAGCGGTTCGTTTTAATTGTCCAATTTACACTTACGAATTTATTTTAAAATCGGCGGGTATTGTATTAGATGATGAAACATTACCATCCAGCGAAAGTGCAATGACCTCAGCACCTGTAGAAGAAATTTCTTCTTCATCTAACCCTGAAGGCGAATACCAATCTAAATCAACGGAAGAATTAAAGAACTTGTTACAAACCGCTTTAGATGATGAGCAATACGAACTAGCCTCAAAAATACGCGACGAAATAAATAACAGAAAACAATCTTAATATCAAGGCCCTCAGCTAGCTGAGGGTTTTTTGTTTGAAGGAATTTTTGTAGATTTATTAAAGAACAAAAAATCAAATTTCAATCAAATTATTACATCATATATTAAACTACTTAATTGCTGCCATTTGGTTAGCAAACGGGTTGTTTTGCAAAGTATTAAATTTAGTTCCTAGGCATCAGCAAATTGTAGCTAGTATTTTAGGAGACAGTTATGCTCGACCATTAACTATTTTAATTGGTATTTCAGAAATCGTCATGGCTGTTTGGGTTTTGAGCCGATATAAAAGCAAATTTAATTCCATTGCTCAAATAATTGTCATTGCAACCATGAATACCTTGGAGTTTATATTAGTTCCTGATTTATTACTCTGGGGTAAATTCAATTCATTGTTTGCTTTATTATTAATTACGATTATTTATTTCAATGAGTTTCATTTAAACAAAAAAACATAAATTAAGCTCATGTTGTCATTTTTAAAAAATCATCCTTTTGCCGTTGAAGCGTTTTTTGAAAGTTCGCTAGTGTTAACCTTTGCTTTACCTAAAGAACAGTTACAAGATTTAATTCCAGAATGTTTGCAACTGGATACCTTTCAAGATAAATGGGCTTTTGTAGCAGTAGCCATGGTAAAAACAAAGGATTTACGTCCGAAAGGTTTTCCGAAATTTATGGGTAATGATTTCTTTTTAATTGGTTATCGAATTTTTGTACGTTACAACAACAGCACAGGAAAAAATTTACGAGGTCTATATATTTTAAAATCGGAAACCGATAAAAAGAAAATGGAATTAATGGGAAATATATTTACTCATTACAATTACACCACAACTGATATTCAACAAATAGATGAAATTGACAACAAACAAATCACTTCCGATCATTCAAAATTTAAATTAACGATAAGTAAAAACGAAGATAATATTCCTTTACCTCAACAGTCGCCATTTGCAGATTGGAAAGAAGCACGACGATTTGCAGGGCCTTTGCCATTTACATTTACGTATAACAAAGTAACCAAAGCAGTTCTAATCATTGAAGGTGTTCGAGAAAACTGGACGCCTGCTCCTGTAAAAGTATTAGATTATAATTTTGATTTTTTTAATAACTTACAACTTAAAAACGCCATTTTAGCAAATGCCTTTGTTATTAAAAACACTCCATACTATTGGAAAAAAGGAAAAATAGAACCATGGAAATAAAGAGAAGAAACTTTCAAGGAGTATTAAATATTTTAAGTTTCAATAGACACTTTTATGTAATTGGTCTTGCGGTTTTGGCTTTAATCATTGCAAGCCAAGTAGTGTTGAAATGGGATGATATTATATTTTGGATCATTATTGCTTCCTTTGCTTATGGTTTTATAATGCCTTTAATTGTATCTGCTTATGTATATGATTTTTCGGGCTATTATTATTTTAATTGGCTAAAAAAATATTTCACTAATACTGATGATTCTCTTCAAATACTAAACATCAACGCAGGCTTTGATGAAACCAGTTTTAGTATTCAACATCATTTTCCAAAGGCCAACATAAACGTCTTTGATTTTTATAACCCGCAACAGCATACAGAACCAGCTATTGTGAGAGCAAGAAAAGTGAGCATAGTATTCCCCAACACACAAGTAATATCAACAAATCACATTCCTTTGCAAGACAAATCGATTGATGTTATTTTTTTATTATCGGCTGCTCATGAAATAAGATTGCCAGAGGAAAAAATACAATTTTTAAAAGAATGCTACCGTGTATGCAAACCAACAGGGCAAGTGATAATGGTTGAGCATTTGCGTGACTTTCCAAATTTCTTAGCGTTTTCTATTGGCTTTACTCATTTTTTTTCAAAAGCCGTTTGGAAAAAATCATTTTTAAATGCCGGTTTTACTTCTTTCGAAGAAACAAAGTTCACTCCGTTTATGTCAATATTTAAAAGTTGTCCTTAATTTTATACGATGCACATTCATTTAAAAATAATTGGCTTACTCTTAATGGTATTATCAGTAGTTCATGCTATTTTTCCAAAGTATTTTAATTGGGAAAAGGAATTGAAATCCTTGAGTTTAATAAATCGTCAGATGATGACGGTTCATACCTTCTTTATTGCTTTAACGTTATTTTTAATGGGCTTACTTTGTATCACAGTCACTAACGAATTAATTGAAACACAGCTTGGAAAAACAATATGCTTGGGTTTTGGCATATTTTGGGCTGCGCGTTTAGTGATTCAGTTTTTTGGTTACTCTCCTAGCCTATGGAAAGGTAAAACATTTGAAACAACCGTTCATGTTATATTCTCGATATTATGGGCGTATTTGAGTATTATATTTTTTAAAATATACTCTTAACACTACCCCCTCTTCAACACAATCCTAAAGGTTGTGCCTTTTCCTTCTTCGCTATGCAATACAAATATTTTACCGTTATGGTAATTTTCAATAATACGTTTACATAACGATAATCCTAAGCCCCAACCGCGTTTTTTGGTAGTGTAGCCTGGTTTAAAAACAGATTTGTGTTTTGATTTTGGGATACCTTTTCCAGTGTCTGTTAAATCAATTGCTACGCCTTCTGGTATGTCAATAATAGTAACTTTAAATTCACCTTTGCCATCCATCGCATCCACCGCATTTTTACATAGATTTTCAATCACCCATTCAAATAAAGGCACCGAGAGTTGTGCATGAATTTCGGTGTCTGGAATTTCTAAAACATAGTTTACATTTTTGGATGTACGTTGCTTTAAATAATCCATTGCATTTTTAACCACCAAGCAAACATCTTCATCTTGCAAGGTTGGTTGTGAGCCAATTTTAGAGAAACGTTCTGTAATCATATTTAAACGCATCACATCACGATTCATTTCGTTCACAATACTTTCATCTGTTCCGTTAGCTCGCAAATAATCTGTCCATGCCATTAAGGAAGATAAAGGTGTTCCTAATTGATGAGCCGTTTCTTTACTCATACCAACCCACACCTGATCTTGCTCTGCCTTTCGCGACACGCTAAATAAAATATAGGCAATTAATAAAAAGATACCAATCACGCCAAACTGCACATAAGGATAATACTGTAATTGCGTGAGCAATGGCGATTGTTCGTAGAAAATATAGTTTTTAAACCCCTCGCCTAAGTCAACAGGAATGGGAGTATTTTGCAATTCCATTTCTTTGATGGTAGCACTTAATTTTTCTGGTGTACTAATTTTCAGGGTATCAATATTACCAACCGCTAATACATTAGCTTTGGTTGAATCAGTGTAAATAACTGGCACCGCAGCACTATTAATAGCTACATCCGAAATAAAAGATTTAATCAAACTATCAAATACCACTTTAATATCCGAAAACAAACGACTGTCTTTATGATATAAATAATTTTTCTTACCTCTATAAACATCAATCACCACGGGCTCATACATGGCTTTCATGTTTGCTAATTCTTTTTTAAGTGCTTCGTTGTTTCTCTCAGTTGCCGAATCTAAATTTCTACTCGCAGTAATGTTATCATTGTCATCCGTTAAAATAACTGGTACAGTAGTATTATCTTGTAGTACTTTTAATACAAATTCAGAAACCGTAAATACATCTGAACTTAATTGCTTCGTGGCTAAAGCGTATAACTCTGCCTTTTTACGTTCTTCGGTTTGTAGTTTTTGAAATAAGTCGTTGGTGAATTTCACCAGTCCCGCTTTTTTTTGAACGGCTTCTGCCCACAATCTTACTTTTTTCTCTTCGTCATTTTTGATACTATTTACTAATTTATTAGTGTACCATAAAGAGGTAAATACAATGAAGATGGCTACTATAAATAAAGCCCATTTCCATTGTTGTTTTCGAGAGTAGATATTCATTGATACTAATGTAGAAATTAATTAACGCGATTGCAAACGAGATATTGTTTTTAGTGGCATTTAAACGCAAAGGTCACCAAGTGTTTTCGCTGAGGACTCGAAGAGAAATAGTGTGACAAATAAATATCACGTGAAAGACAAATTAAGTTTATTCATTTTATATTTGAAAAAAGTTTTTCCTTTTACTATTTTAACATACGTGATTTTACTAAATTGTTGCCAAAATGTTAAATATCATGCGGCAAAATCAAGTATTAGCGACAGTGCATATAGTAATTGATTGAAAATCAGCTAACAAAAAAATGATAAGAAATAGAAACAAAACTTAGTAACATTTTGTTAGAAACTTACATCTGTCAGGAAGTAATAAATGCTCTACTTTTGTAAAAAATCAGTTACTTAAAATAAAAAACATGAAAAAAAATCTTTTAGTTGGGAACAAATATTTCCAATACTTTACTTTAATAACAGTGCTATTATTATTTCCTTTTTTGAAAGGAATAGCACAAGTGTCACTAACAAATTTGGGTACTGCTTACACACAGAACTTTGATGGATTAGCAAGTTCTAGTTCTAGCTCGGTTGTACCTTCTGGATGGGCTTTTTCAGAAGCAGGAACTACAGCTAATTTATTATATTCTGTAGGAACAGGTTCAAGTAATAGCGGCGATACATATAGTTTTGGAGCGGCTTCAAACGGAGAAAGAGCTTTTGGAACTTTGTTAAGTGGTTCGGTAAATTCAACTCTTGGTGCATCATTTACAAATGGTACTGGTTCTGCAATAACATCATTAAATATAAGCTACATTGGCGAGCAATGGCGGTTTGGCGCAACAGGTCGTGCAGATCAATTAAATTTTGAATACAGCTTAAATGCTACAAGTTTAACTAACGGAACTTGGACATCTGTTTCTGCATTAAATTTTGTCACACCTAATACATCGACAGTTGTTGGTGCTGTAAACGGAAATTTAACTGGCAATAAAACATCCATTTCATCAACTATTGGCTCATTATCAATTGCAGTTGGAGGAACAGTTTGGATTCGTTGGACAGATTTTAACGCAACTGGATCAGATGACGGATTAGGGATTGATGATTTTAGTATAACACCAAACGGCACCACTCAAACACCTCCAACGCAATTAGCTATTACATCTATTACGCCAACTTCTCCACTTGCTGGTAGTGGTTTTAGCGTAACCGTTCAATCACGGGATGGTTCAAATGTGCCTCAAAATGTAGTTGCAAATACCGTTTTTTCATTGTCGACGAATGGTAATGCAGGTGCAATTGGAGGTACAATAACTGGTACGATCAATGCAGGTTCTAGTTCTGCTGTAGTATCAGGTGTAACTTTATCAACTGGTGGAACGAGCGTAAATATAACTGCAACACGTACATCGGGCGATGCTCTAACTGCAGCTACATCATCCACATTCACAGTAGTTGGTTTAGCTACACAACTTGCATTTGTTGGTGTTCCATCCTCAGGATATGTAGGCAGCAATATAGCTGCATTTACTGTAGAAGCAAGAAGGGCTGATAACTCTGTTGATGTTAATTTCAATGGAACTATTATAGTATCAAAAGCTAGCGGACCAGGAATATTATCAGGAACAACATCTGTTACTGCGGTTTCTGGTGTTGCTACTTTCAGTGTATTGCAATTTGATCAAGTTGGAACCTATTCGTTAATTACAACATCAAGCACATTAACATCTGCTACAAGTTCGCCAATAATTATTTCTCCTACTCCTGTTACTTGGGATTTTACATCAGCTTCGGCAACCAACATTCCTACCAATTTAAGTGTATCGGTTATGAGTCAAGGTAATAATAACGGTACAACAACGATGATCACAAATGGTAGCGCATCTTCTGGCTATACTGGCGTATCTGGACTCAACAATGCCGGTGCAGCTGCTAGAACTGGCGCACTAGTTACTGGATCAAATGGAAGTGCTTATTTTGAATTCACATTAACTCCAAATCCAAATTATGTTGTTACACTTAATGCAATGAGTTTTGGATCACGTTCAACAAGCACTGGACCCGCGGCATTTAGCATTCGTTCTAGTTTAGATAATTATGTTTCTAATATTGGCACTGGAACTCTTTTAACTTCTGGTACTTGGGCTTTATCTAACCCATCAATTGCTTCAACGTCTTCAAAAGCAGGAAGTGGCGTTACTTTTAGAATTTATGGTCACAGTGGCACAGGCAGTCCATCTACGGGAACTGCAAATTGGCGTATAGATGACGTACTTCTAAACTTAACAGTTAGCGCATGTACTCAACCAAATATTTTAGTAAATAGTGGATCTATTTGTGAAGGAAACTCATTCACTATTACTCCAAGCGGTGGTGTTACCTATTCTGTAACAGGATCTAATTTTACGGTTACTCCAACTGCTACCACTGATTATACGGTAAATGGAGCTGATGCAATTGGTTGTACAAATTCAGTGGTAAGTTCTGTTATTGTGAATACTGCTCCAATTATTTCCGTTAATAGTGGTTCTATTTGTGCGGGCAATTCTTTTACTATTTCTCCAAGCGGGGCAAATACTTACACATTTAGCAGTGGAACGGCAGTAGTATCACCATCTACAAATACTAATTATACGGTTACTGGCACCAGTGCTCAAGGATGTTTAAGTAATCAGGCGATAAGTTCTGTTACTGTTAATTCTTTACCAGTTATTAGCATCAGTGGTAACACTGCCAGTATTTGCGCTGGCAGTTCCGTAACATTAACCGCAAATGGTGGTAATACATATTTATGGAACACAGGAGAAACAACACCGTTAACAGTTGTTTCACCCGCATCAACAACATCGTATACTGTTACTGGAACAGATTTAAATGACTGTTCTAATATATCTGTGACAACAGTAATAACAACGACTTGTATTGCCACTACGCAGCTAACATCTGCATCATGCAACAGCACTTTAACAGTTCTTAATAGTTCAGTTAGATTATATTGCAATCCAGTAGGCGGTGCAACGAACTACGAATGGCAATTTACTGATGTATCAACAGGTTTAGTTGTATTTACAAGACAAAGAGGATTTCAGTGGACTGACTTCTATTTAACTGGATACTTCCCAAACATTCAATATAATAAAACATACAGCGTAAAAGTACGAGCATACGTTGGAGGAACTTGGGGATCGTTTGGAAATGCTTGTACTGTAACAACCCCTGCAACTGTATTGTTACCAACAAAATTAACTGATGTATACTGTGGAACAACTTTATCAACTTTAACATCTTCCACAAAAATATATTGCGATCAAGTTTTAGGCGCTACAAACTATGAGTGGCAAATAACAGATGTTAACACAGGAACTATTGTGTTGACAAAACAAAGAGGTGCGCAGTGGACCGATTTCTTTATAAAAGGATATTTTCCTACAATTAAGTACAATTATACTTATAGTATAAAAGTACGAGCTTATGTAAATGGTGTATGGGGTGCTTTTGGTAATGCGTGTAATATAACAACACCTGCCACTTCTGCTAGACTTGCATTTTCTAATAACGACAATTTAGAAATAGAAAATGACATCATTATAAGTACCTATCCAAATCCTACATCTGAAATATTAAATGTCGATTTCAATATAATTCCAGAAAACTCATATATTCAAATTTATAATATGATTGGCGAAGTGGTATTAACGAAACAATTCCATGAATTAAGCAATTTGATAAATACTAGTCAGTTAACAACAGGTTTGTATATTGTGAAAATTATTGGAAATAATAAGTTATTATCGTCGCAAAAAATCGTGAAACAATAATTGAATAAAATACATTAAAAAAACCGCTTAGAAAATTCTAAGCGGTTTTTTTTATCGTTGTTAATTAACTATAAGTTAGCTAATCATATCAAAACCTGTATAAGGCACTAGCACCTTAGGTATTTTAATGCCCGCTTCTGTTTGATTATTTTCTAATAACGAAGCGACGATACGAGGCAATGCTAAGGCACTACCATTTAAACTGTGTGCTAATTGAGTTTTTCCATTCGCATCTTTGTAACGGCATTTTAAACGGTTTGTTTGAAATGTTTCGAAGTTAGAAACAGAACTTACTTCTAACCAACGACCTTGTGCAGCACTCCACACTTCTAAATCATAAGTTAAAGCCGAACCAAAACTCATATCGCCACCACATAATTTTAAGGTACGGTATGGCAATTCTAATTCTTGTAAAAGGCTACTTACAAACTCACGCATGTTTTCTAAAATCTCGTAAGATTTTTCAGGGTGTGCAATTTGTACAATCTCCACTTTATCAAATTGGTGTAAACGATTTAAACCACGTACATCTTTTCCGTAGCTTCCTGCTTCTCTTCTAAAACAAGGTGTGTATCCACAATTTTTAATTGGCAAATCACTTTCTTTTAAAATGACATCGCGGTACATATTTGTAATAGGCACCTCAGCAGTTGGAATTAAATATAAATCATCCACTTGGCAATGATACATTTGTCCTTCTTTATCCGGTAATTGACCAGTACCATAACCGCTATCTGCATTTACTAAAATAGGAGGTTGCACTTCGTTATATCCCTTAGCAGTTGCTTTATCTAAAAAATAATTAATTAGGGCACGTTGTAATCTTGCGCCTTTTCCCTTGTAAACTGGGAAACCAGCACCTGTTAATTTAACACCTAATTCAAAATCAATTAAATCATACTTAGTGGTTAATTCCCAATGAGGAGTTGCGCCTGCATATAATGTAGGAATCGTTCCATGTTCGTTAACAACTTCATTATCTTCGGGAGTTTTACCAACTGGCACTGTAACATTAGGCAAGTTAGGAACCGTTACTAAGATCTTGTGAATATCTTGTTCGATGTTTTTTAATGTTTCATCAAACTCTTTTTCTTTGCCTTTTAATTCAGCAGTTTTAGCTTTTAATGTTTCAGCTTCTTCTTTCTTTCCTGATTTCATTAACTCACCAATTTGCTTAGCTAAACCATTCGCTTCAGCTTTTACATCATCAGCTAAACGTTGAGCTGATTTTCTATTATTATCTAATTCGATAATTGAATTGATAATACTTTCAGCGTCTTTAATATTTTTAATTGCTAAACGTTTTAAAACGTCTTCTTTATTTTCTCTGATGTAACTAAGTTGTAACATAGTATTGATTTTTTGTGTGTGACAAAATTAATGGTTGAAATGAAATTTCAGCGGATTTACAATTATTTTTAATAACAGCATAAAACACAAAAAGCCCATCCGCCAGCTGGCGGAAGGGCTTCAAATTCTTAATAAAAATTAAGTTTCTATGCCCTTATGCAGGAACAACCGAAACGTAAGATCTGTCGTCTGCTTTCTTTTTGAAAACAACTTTACCATCTACTAAAGCAAATAAAGTATGGTCTTTTCCCATTCCTACATTTACTCCTGGATTATGTTTTGTACCACGTTGACGAACAATAATGTTCCCAGAGATACAAGCTTGACCACCGAAAATTTTAACGCCTAAACGTTTACTGTGTGATTCACGACCGTTGTTTGTGGAGCCGGCTCCTTTTTTATGTGCCATTGTTTAAAAATTTAATGGTTAATGTTTAATTATTCTTCAGTTTTTTTAGCTGCTTTTTTTGCAGGTGCTTTCTTAGCAGCAGCTTTTTTAGCTGGAGCTTTTTTCTCAGCAACAACCTCAACTTTAGCTACAGGATTTCTGCGGCTTGGAGCTAAGAATTCGCGAACTGATTTTTCAGCTGTTAATTCATCTTTTAAAGTCTCACCTTTAGTTAAGATACCTTGAACTAAGATTTGAGTTAAGTGTTGACGGTGGTTATTCCATTTTTGGTAACCTTTACGACGTAATTTCTTAAACACGATAACTTTATCGCCTTTTAAGTGTTCAATTACTGTGGCAGCAACTTTTGCGCCATCAACAGTTGGTGCACCAACAGTGATTTTTCCGCCGTTATCAATTAAGAAAACTTTGTCAAATTCCACTTTAGCACCTTCGTTAGCATCTAGGCGGTGAACGTAAACTTTGTTTCCACGTTCCACTTTAAATTGTTGCCCTGCTATTTCTACAATTGCATACATGAGTGTTAATTTTAATTGTTAATAATTTTTTTAAGGACGGCAAAGATAAGTGGTTTTTTGTATCTGCCAAAGATTTTGAGTACTTATTTTGGCTAAAACGCCCGTTATTTTTAGGTTTTTGAAGCTTTTAACAAAAGTAAAAGCGATAAGATTCTGAAAACCAACTATTTATCAACTTTCGCGTCTTTTGGCTTTCCATTAGAATTAATCATCCAAATACCAGCAATAATAACGATAACGGCTAAAACCTGAACCAAATTAATGATTTCTCCATCAAATAATCCCCAACCAATAGCCACAATCGGAATTAAATACGTGCAACTTGCCGCAAACACCGTTCCTGATAGCTTAATCAACGTATTATAAATCACCACCGAAAGCGCCGAGCCTACAATAGCCAATATACTCACAAAACCTAAAGACCTCATTCCTTCAGGGTGCTGCGTAGCGTGCGCCACCACGTCTGTAAAACCAAATAAATAAATAGCTGCCACTGGCCCAATTAAGGTAAAAGACCAAACAGTAGCCGTTAAAGAATTCACATGGCCTAAATAAGCTTTAATACCATTAACACTAATAGCATAACACAATGTAGCTGCTGCTACTAATAAGCTGTACATAATATTTTTAGTTTGATCGCTCTCTTTATTATCACCTAAAGCTACTAATGCAATAGCGCCTACAAAGCCAATCAACACGCCAAAAATTTGATTTTTAGAAATCTTGTGGTTAAAAGCTATCATACCTATAATAATGGTAAACATGGGAGTTAGTGCATTTAACATGCCCGTTAAACTACTACTAATTTGTGTTTCGGCTTTTGTAAATAAAAAGGCAGGTATTAAATTTCCAAAAACACCCATTAATAACAAGCCTTTTACATTCTTTTTTAAATCAATTTTATAATGTCTAATTAAAAAAGGCAACATAAAGGCTGATGCTATAGTAATTCGCAAACCCGCTACCTCATCGCTACTAAAAGCTCGTAAGCCTTGTTTCATTAACATAAACGAGCTACCCCAAACTAATGAAAGTGCAATTAATATAATCCAGGAGATAGCTTTGTTGTTCATTTTATTAACTCAATGCCATCGCATCTAATTTCATTTGTTTAATCATGCTCACTAAACCGTTGGCACGTGTAGGAGATAAGTGCTCTGTTAATCCAATTTTATTAATAAAATCTAAATTAGCATTGACAATATCTTGAGGTTTTTGATGAGACAAAACTCTTACCATCAATGCTACCATACCTTTAGTAATGATAGCATCGCTATCGGCCGTGTAAATAATTTCTCCCTCTTTTTTTTCAGAATGAAGCCAAACCTTACTTTGACAGCCTTTTATAATTCTATCTTCTGTTTTTAAATTCTCTTCAATTTTTGGTAACGATTTCCCTAACTCAATTAAATGTTCATACTTCCCTTCCCAATCATCGCCAAACAATTCAAATTCATCTATAATTTCGTTTTCTATTTCTGCAATTGTCATGGGGTCAAAAGTACAATCAATTTTGATAAAAATGAGTTTACAATACAGTTTTATCTTTCACATAGTCAATAAATTAGATTGAAAGCATCATAATTTAAAAAGTTTAAACACTATTATCTAAGTAAGGTTAATAACTTTGCCGTCTAATTATTGCATATTTACTCATAAATTAGTTGCTTAGTCGCTTGATTTTGGCTCATTTAGAATTAAAAAATGAGTTTAAACAACATAACATATAATATGAAGATTGGATTAGATATAATGGGTGGAGATTTTGCTCCAGCAAATTGTTTAGATGGTGCTATCATGGCATTGGATTCATTACCATCTGACGTTAGAATAGTTTTAATTGGCGATAGCGAAAAAGCTAAAAGTCATTTAAAAGCAAAAGGAATTGCAGAAGATAAATTTGATTACGTGCATGCTACAGATGTTATTGAGATGGGTGAACATCCAACCAAAGCATTAGCGCAAAAACCACAAAGTAGTATTTCAATAGGTTTTAAATTATTAAAAGAAAACGAGATTCAGTGTTTTGCAAGCGCTGGTAACACAGGAGCAATGTTAGTTGGCTCTATGTTTTCCGTAAAAGCTGTACCTGGCGTTATTCGTCCATGTATTACGTCTATCGTACCTAAAGAAAAAGGTGGTTTTGGAATTATTTTAGATGTTGGTACTAATGCTGATTGTAAACCAGATGTACTTTATCAATTTGCTATTTTAGGTTCTGTATTTGCTAAAGAAGTTTATAAAATTGATAATCCTAAAGTTGGTTTATTAAATATCGGTGAAGAACCAGAAAAAGGAAATTTAGTAGCACAAGCTGCGCATGCTTTAATGAAAGATAGCAAAGACTTTAATTTTGTGGGTAATGTAGAAGGACAAGAAGTATTTGAAGATAAGGCAGACGTTATTGTATGCGAAGGATTTACTGGTAATGTATTTTTAAAAACAGCTGAAGCGTTTTACTCTTTAATTAAAAAACGTAATCGTAGTGATGACTATTTTGATCAATTTAATTACGAATTATACGGTGGCACTCCTATTTTAGGAATCAACTCAAACGTTATGATTGCTCACGGTAAATCAACGCCATTAGCATTTAAAAATATGATGGTGTTAAGTAAAGACATCGTTGAAGCAGACTTAAACGGAAAAATTAAAACAGTATTTCAATAATGAAAAGAGCAGCAATAACTGCCGTTGGCGGCTACGTTCCTGATTTTGTAATGACTAATGATGAGTTAGCAAAATTTGTAGATACTAACGACGAATGGATTACCTCACGTACCGGAATTAAAGAAAGACGTGTTTTAAATATCCCTGGCAAAGCTACCTCAGATATGATGGTATTTGCTATTGAAGAACTATTAAAAAAACGTGGCATTACCGCATTAGACATTGATTTATTAATTGTTGGTACTATTACGGGCGATTACGTTTTCCCTAGTACATCAAACGTTATTTGCGATAAAATTGGTGCCAAAAATGCTTGGGGTTACGATTTATCTGCAGCTTGCTCGGGCTTTATTTATGCTTTGGCTACAGGTTCTCAATTTATTGAAACAGGTCGTTATAAAAAAGTGGTGGTTGTTGGTGTAGATAAAATGAGTGCTATTTTAAATTATGAAGATCGCGCTACTTGTGTGATTTTTGGTGATGGCGGCGGTGCCGTATTATTAGAGCCATCTGAAGACGACTGCGGTATTCAAGATTTTATTTTAAAAGCAGATGGTTCTGGACGTAATTTTTTATACCAAGTGGCTGGTGGTTCATTTATGCCTCCTTCGAAAGAAAGTGTTGAAAAAAGATTACACTACGTTCATCAAGAAGGACAAACTGTATTTAAACATGCTGTTGTAAACATGGCAGAGGTAAGTGCCGAAATTATGGCAAAGAATAATTTAAAAGCAGACGATATCTCTTACTTATTACCACATCAAGCAAACAAGCGTATTTGCGAAGCTACTGCTAACCGTATGGGTTTAAGTACCGATAAAATGTTGATGAACATTGAACGTTACGGTAACACAACGGCAGGTACAATTCCATTATTATTGTGGGATTACGAAAAGCTATTTAAAAAAGGCGATAATTTAATTTTATCTGCTTTTGGTGGTGGTTTTACTTGGGGTTCTATTTGGATTAAATGGGCTTACGACGGAAGTAAAGTAGGGAAATAAGAGAATAGGAACACTGATAAAGCCGATTATACGGATTTCTAAGATTTTAAATGTCAATTCAATGAATTGACATTTTTCATTTAAGATTTTATCTGTGAAAATCAGTCTAATCCGCCACGCCTTGGCGTGATCCGCGTTCCCATTCTCTGCCACTAAACTGACATTTTTTATTTCATACTGGTTAAAAACGGTAATATTGTCGCCTTAATGCTAAAAAACGGCTATTGGCATGTTTTTAGACAAATAGGCACTGTAAAAATTTAAATTATTAAAATCACATAATTATGGCAAAATCAAGTACAACTGTAAATGTAAAGCCCTTAGCTGATAGAGTATTAGTTGAAGCGGCTCCAGCAGAAACAAAAACAGCAGGTGGATTAATTATCCCTGACACAGCAAAGGAAAAACCAATGAAAGGTAAAGTATTAGCTGTAGGAAACGGTAAAATCGACGAACCAATGACTGTAAAAGTTGGCGATACTGTTTTATACGGAAAATACGCAGGAACTGAAATCCAAGTAGACGGAAAAGATTTATTAATTATGCGCGAAAGCGATATCTACGCAATTATCTAATTAATGAAATAGAGAGTTAAAGAGTTATTGATTAATTACATAATTCATTAAGTCTCCAACTCATAAATTATTTCAACTCAACAATTCAAAAATTCTATAACTCAACAATTAAACAAAATGGCAAAAGACATCACATTTAACATAGAAGCTCGTGACGCTTTAAAGCGCGGAGTAGATGCATTAGCAAATGCAGTAAAAGTAACTTTAGGTCCTAAAGGAAGAAACGTTATTATCGATAAAAAATTTGGCTCACCAGCAATCACTAAAGATGGTGTGACGGTAGCTAAAGAAATCGAATTATCAAACCCAGTAGAAAACATGGGTGCACAGTTATTAAAAGAAGTGGCTTCTAAAACAGCTGATGCAGCTGGTGATGGAACAACTACTGCTACAGTGTTAGCTCAAGCTATCGTAACAGCTGGTTTAAAAAACGTTGCTGCTGGCGCTAATCCAATGGATTTGAAACGCGGTATCGACAAAGCTGTTGAAACTATCGTTGCTGATTTAAAAAGACAATCTCAAAACGTTGGTAACGACAATAAAAAAATTGAACAAGTAGCTACGATCTCCGCTAATAACGATAACGTGATTGGTAAGTTAATTGCTGAAGCAATGGCTAAAGTAAAAAAAGAAGGTGTAATTACTGTTGAAGAAGCAAAAGGTACTGATACAACTGTTGAAGTAGTAGAAGGTATGGAATTTGACAGAGGTTATATCTCTCCTTACTTTATTACTGACGTAGAAAAAATGAATGCGGTTTTAGAAAATCCATTGATTTTAATTTACGAAAAGAAAATTTCGGCGATGAAAGAATTATTACCTGTATTAGAAAAAGCAGTACAAACAGGTAAACCAGTTTTAATTATTGCTGAAGATGTTGATGGTGAAGCTTTACAAACATTAGTTGTAAACCGCTTACGTTCTAACTTAAAAATCTGTGCAGTGAAAGCTCCAGGATTTGGCGACAGAAGAAAAGCCATGTTAGAAGATTTAGCAATTTTAACTGGTGGTATTTTTATTGCTGAAGACAGAGGTTTCTTATTAGAAAACGCTGACTTAACTTTCTTAGGAAAAGCGGAAAAAGTTACTGTTGATAAAGAAAACACAACGATTGTTGGTGGTGCTGGTAAAAAAGCAGATATCACTGCTCGTGTTAATCAAATTAAAGCTCAAATCGAATCTACAACTTCTGATTACGATAAAGAAAAATTACAAGAGCGTTTAGCTAAATTAGCTGGTGGTGTTGCAGTACTTTACGTTGGTGCAGCTACTGAGGTTGAAATGAAAGAGAAAAAAGACCGTGTAGACGATGCTTTAGCAGCTACTCGTGCAGCAGTTGAAGAAGGTATTGTACCAGGTGGTGGTGTTGCTTACATTCGTGCAATCGCCTCTTTAGATAAATTAAAAGGTGTAAACGAAGATGAGAACACTGGTATTCAAATTGTACGTCGTGCTATTGAAGAGCCTTTACGCCAAATTTGTGCTAACTGTGGAATCGAAGGTTCTATAGTTGTACAAAAAGTAAAAGAAGGAAAAGATGACTATGGTTTCAATGCTCGTACTGAGAAATACGAAAACTTATTAAAAGCAGGTGTTATTGACCCAGCTAAAGTAAGCCGTGTTGCTTTAGAAAACGCAGCATCTGTAGCAGCTATGTTATTGACTACTGACTGTGTATTAGCAGAGAAAAAAGAAGACGCTCCAGCAATGCCAATGGGTAACCCAGGCATGGGCGGAATGGGTGGAATGATGTAATCGTTTAGTTCTGTCAGTTCGAGCGAAGTCGAGAACAGAAGAGCGAACACCTAAAAAATATAATTTATAAAAACGCCTCACAGATTCCGATAGCTATCGGAAGTGGGGCGTTTTCGTTTATAATAGACTTTGAATATTTATTGGTATATTTGATACATGAGATTTTACAAAACATTATTAATAATTTTCTCAGTAAGCATTATCAATAATGCTTATTCACAATACATTTTAACTGGCGAGCATATTTGCGGACAGGTATGGTTAAATTTTTCCCCCGCAAAAATCATTTACTCTTCGGATTCTTTAGATATAAATAATGATAATGTAAAGGATTTTGTGTTAACTAAAATTTTTCAAACCGGAGGCGCCGTATATTCTTTCAATTCATTCATAAAACCACTTGGCATTAATGAAATTGTATTTGACCGCACTGATACAATCACTTCAAATAATTGCGGAACAGTTTTAAAAGAAGACATACCGAAAACATTTAATTTAAATGACACTATTAATGCAAATAGCGTATGGAAAAATTCGATAATGACATTTTATTTACATCACTTCGTTCAATCATCTCCTGGACCAGGATCTTGTAGTTATACAACAAATGGAATCGTTGGAAATAATGTATTTATAGGTGTACGAATTATATCAGCTATTGATACATCTTATGGATGGATACAATTGGGTAATATATCGACAAATGCTTTAACCTTCTCTCAAAGCGGTTGTGAACTAAAAAATTATGTGATGACGCCTCCATCTATTTTACAAAATGGAGATACTTTAGTATCAAATCACTCCTCAGGTAATCAGTGGTTTCGTAATGATACGCTATTAACGGGCGAAACAAATCCATATTATTATATGTCACAAAATGGCAAATATTCATTAGTTGTTACTGAAAACGGATGCGTATCGGACACAGTATTTATTAATGCAATAATTCAAAGTATTAGTAAAATAAACTTTGATATGATATCTATTAAACCAAATCCCGTAATAGATGAAATAATAATTAAACTTCCTTATCATCAAACATATAATTGGCAAATATGTGATAGTTTTGGTAAACCAATTTTATCAGGTAAGTCTAATCAATTAATTCATTACATAAATACAAACGATCTAAGTAAAGGCCTGTATTTTTTAAAAATAAATGAAAAAGTATTCAAAATAATAAAACAATAAGAATGCCCCCGCTCCGCTACATTTTTAATGCAGCGGTTTCGTCATTGCGAACAGAGTTAATTAATATCACATCTATCAATATTAAAACTATGTATGAGATTGCTTAACCATTTTGCTTATTCCGAAAAACTCGCGATGACGATAACATATACACCTGACAGGTTTTAAAAACCTGTCAGGTGTTTTTATGTGCAAACGTAATTAACTATTTAACAATCACTGTTAACAACCTTAAACCGAAAAGCACAATAGTTGAAAAGAAATCCTGTTAAAAAACGTTGAGGTAAGAATTGTGTAACATTGCAAAAGAATTAATGACGTAAATTTATATCAGTAACCACCACCCGACATTTTAGCATGAGCAACAAATGGGATACGGGAGAGCCAAGTCCACTTTATCAAATCGAAAAGCTGCTTTTAATAAGTGGCTTTTTGGTTTTTTAAAATGTCTATCTTTACACTTTATTAGCAAGCATGCGTTTTCAACCCATACAACAATTACAAACCGTTTTAAAACAAGAGTATTTTGAGCCTACTATTACTTGGGCTTTTAGAGTTGTGTTAGCATTAAATGTTCCCTTAATTGTTGTGCCATTATATCAAGATCATTTTTCTTATGAGGTGGTGTGGATGGCTTTTGGTGCTTATATGTTAGCGTTGATAGATTACCGAGGGCTACATTATAAAAAAATAATCATTCAATCGCTAGAAGCCATACTAATGACTTTAGCTGCTATTGTTGGCATGAATACGGCTAACTCCTGGCAAGTATCGGTAGTGGCTATGTTTGTTGTGGGAATGTTTGCTGCATTAATTCGTAATTGGAGCGATTATGGTGCAAGCATTGGCGTAGCGGTTGGTTTTTTCTTTTTGTTTGGATTATCAAATCCTGTTTCTTTTTCCGAATCTGTAAATTATGGAATGTATATTTTTGCAGGCGCTGCTTGGTCGGTTGTTATTACCATCCTTGCTTTTCCGTTTCGTCCTTCAAATCCTATTAGGCGTTCGGTAGCTAAAATTTGGAAAACAAATACTGAGTTTTTAGATATTCTAATTCAAAAACATGCATCAGATACTATAATTGATAATATAGATGTTACTGAAAAAGAAACCGCTATTAGAGATGCCGTTAATCATTCTATTAATTTATTTGCACGGAGAGATAACAAAAAATCACGTTTAAAAACGCAGCATTACGACATGATGATGGAGATTCGTAAAACGTCATCATTATTTGGAGCAACATTAAATACGATGCATGAAGAGTTAGAAATACTGGATCATCCTGATTTTCAAAAAATAAGAAACATCGTTCTCTATAAAACTTTATCGGCTTTTGCGCAAACAAGCGCTCGTTTATCAATCGTCATTTTTACTTTTAGGTCCGAAGATTTAAGTCTTACTAAAATACGATTAAAACGTTGCGAAATTGCTATTCAATTATTTGAAGAAGCAAGTAAAGAATTAACCTTAACGCATAAAGAGAAATTAGCTATACAACATTTTATTAACACGCTTCATAAATCGTATGGTTATTTGCAACAGACCGTTTTACAAATTGAGCAAAAACTAAATTTAAAGAAGAGCGATTATTTAGAGAATTATAAACTCACATTTAATAACTTTTTAGTTGGATTAAAACCTCGCGCTATTATGGAATTAGTTCGCGAAGCTTTCAACGTCAATTCACAACACTTTATTTATGCCTTGCGGGTGGCGTTGGGATTATCTATAGGTGTATTTGTATATAAATTTTTTAAAATAGATCATGGTCATTGGATTTCTTTAACCATGCTAATTGTGATACAACCCTATTTTGGCGCTACCCGAAAAAAAGGAATAGAAAGAATTGTTGGAACTGTTACAGGTATTGTTTTAGGAGGAGCCATTATGTTATTACCCTTGCCGCATGATGTGTTTGTTGGGTTATTAATTATCGTGTCTTTTTTTGTAGCTTATTTTTTACGAAACAACTATAAGGTAGGTGTATTTTTTGTAACCATAATGATGGTTATTTTGATGCAGATTTCGCAACAAGCCTCATGGGAATTAATTGGTTGGAGAGTTTTATCTACCTTAATAGGTGCGTTATTGGCAGTGGTTGCCAGTTATGTGTTTTGGCCCGTGTGGGAAAAAAAGCGATTTCCACCATTAATGGAGTATGCCTTATTGCAAAACAAAAATTATTTGCAACGCGTGCTTCAATACTATAATAACGAAAATACAGTAGCTGAATCTTGGAACAAATTTCGTAGAATAGCAGAAGCATCCAACAACGATGTATTTGCTTCTGTGCAGCGCATGGTGCAAGAGCCTGAGCATATTCAAAGCAATGTTGATTTGAGTTTTGCAATGGCAGGTGTCACGATTCGTTTATCACGCGAAATAACATCGATAGCTTTAACTATTAACGAAAAAGAACGTCCCACAGTAATTCCACAACTCTCAAATTATTTTTTGGAAGTAGAAAAAATCATGAATTGGACATCATCACACTTAACGCAACCATATATAAAAGAAGCCTTACCCGATTTTAGTAAAGTGAAAGAAAGTATAAATTCTGATGTGTTTTTGGTTAGCGAACAAACTCGTTTTGTAAAAGCTGAACTCGAAAAAATAATTTTTGAATTAGAAACACTTTGTATTCTTTTCAAAGAAAAGAAATATAGCAGATAGAAATTAGATCTTTCCTCCTTTGAAGGAGGTGTCCGCAGGACGGAGGATGTTTAGAGCCACATCCCTCTCCGCCAGCTGGCGGATCTCCCTTGAAAGGGAGAAAGAACTTACGCTCCGAAAACAACTTAACTAAACCTAATCCTCTTTCCCAGCTAACACAACAACAATTTCGCCCTTCACGGTCTTCGCTTTAAAGTGTGCAATTAATTCATCCACTGTTCCGCGAGCATTTTCTTCAAACATCTTGGAGAGTTCTCGAGATACAGAAACTTGTCTATCGCCACTTAAATATTCTTTAAACTCTTCTAATAATTTCACTAAACGAAACGGCGATTCGTAAAATATCATCGTGCGAGTTTCTTCTTTTAATGATAATAGTTTAGTATGTCTTCCTTTTTTTTGTGGTAAGAATCCATAAAACACAAAGCTGTCGCAGGGTAATCCGCTGTTTACTAAAGCAGGTACAAAAGCGGTAGCTCCTGGCAATGTTTCAACCGCTACGCCATGTTTAATACACTCACGTACTAATAAAAAACCGGGATCAGAAATAGCAGGCGTTCCTGCATCCGAAACTAAAGCGACTGATTTATTAGATTCAATCATCTCCACAATTTGCTCCACCGTAGCATGTTCGTTATGCGCATGATAGGAACGTAAAGGTTTTTCAATTTTAAAATGACGTAATAAATGAATCGTATTACGAGTATCTTCTGCTAAAATTAAATCCACAGAGTTTAAAACCTTAATGGCTCTAAAGGTCATGTCTTCTAAATTACCGATGGGTGTTGGAACGATGTAAAGCTTTGGTGTCATTATACATCAAATATAATAGTATTATCAATCATTACAATATACAACTTAAGAATAAATCTTTACAAACATTACTTAAAAAACATATTGAAATTAACCATAAGAACGGGCAAAATATAAAAAAGGAACTAATATATGATAAGCAACTTAAACCAGAACATATTATTAAACCCTCAATCCTATAACACAGACGTCATCCACTTGTTCTAAATCACCTTTCCAATTTTCGAAAACCTCTTCGAGTCTTTGTTTTTGAATTTCCATGGGCTCAAGAGAAATTGAAATTAATAGTTCTTCTAATTGTTTGTATTTAAATTTTTTGCCTTTAGGGCCACCAAATTGATCTGGGAAGCCATCTGTAAAACCAAAAAGTAGATCGTTTTTCAGTAACTGAAATTTTTGGCTTGAAAAAGAAACAGTCTCTTTAGGAGATCTGCCAATAGGCATTTTATCAGCTTTCAATTCAATTATGCTATTATTTCTAATAATCCATAAAGGATTATTAGCCCCAGAAAACTCCATCTCTAGCGTTTTAAAATCAATAATAATTAAAACACAATCCATCCCATCATTACCTCCTTGTCCTGTTTCGTCAGGTTTTAATCCTAGAATTAAAATATTTCTGATAAAATTTAAAATGTCTATTGTGGAGTTATAATTTCTACTTAAAACAGATTCATTTAATAAAGAGATGTTTAACAAACTCATAAATGCTCCAGGAATACCATGACCCGTAGAATCAGCAACACACATAAATAATTTAGATTCAACTGAGGTTGCCCAATAAAAATCTCCACTAACAATGGCTTTAGGTTTAAATAAAATAAAATAGTCTTCGAAATGATCTTTAAACTCCATTTCATTTGCCAAAAAAGATGTTTGAATTCGTTTGGCATAGTTAATACTATCAGATATTTCATTTTGTTTTTCTTCAACCAATTCTTTTTGTTGAGTAATAATTATATTTTGTCTTTTTGTTTCTTGCTCTTTTAATTCAATTATATTTTTTTGTTTTTGGGTGACTTTAAAACGATTAAAAACAAATCCTATAAAGATTAATGATAATCCTAACCCTGCATATAAAGCAAAACGTTGTGTTCTTTCCTGATGAAGTTGCAATGTTGTTAGTTTTCTTTCTTCCACAACAATTAAGCTATCTTCAATGGCTTTCTTCTCATATTCGTATCTTATTTGACTTTTTAAACTTGCCTTCTTAGTTTTTTCATTGATTACACTATCTCGCATTTGTATTTCTAGATTACGCATTTCAATTGCTTTCTCGAATTGTTTCTGTTTCATATAAATAGAATATAATCTATTTGCTGAAAGTCTTATTTGATCAACATATCCATACTCCATGCTATATTTCAGTCCTATTAAAGTATGTTCTTTAGCTTTGTTGTAATCTTTTTTTGAAAAATAAACTTCTCCGATAGAAGTATGGGAGACTATTTGTCCGTCATAATTTTTATCAATTTCTTGCAAAGCCAAACTTTTATTAAAATAAATTAAGGCCTGAGTTAAATCACCTTTACTTTGGTAAATGCCTCCTATATTGTCAAGCGAAATAGAAATCCCAATAGTGTTTTTTATTTCTTCATTTATTAATAGACTTCTACTATAAAAATCCATCGCTTTTTCTAAGTCATTTTGATTATAATAAACCAGTCCGATATTATTTAAAACGGTTGCAATTCCTTTTTTATCTTTTATTATTTCTTTTAAAGCTAAACTCTTTTTATAATATTCTAATGCCGCTGTAGGATCTCCTAATCCATCAAATAAACTACCAATATTATTATAACAACTCGTTAGTTCTTTTTTGTTATTTAATTCTTCATGTAATTTAAGACTCTTAAAATAATACTCTAATGCTTTTTCTACAAGCCCTTGTAATTCATATACGTAGCCAATATTGTTAAAAGTAACTGCAAGACTTGCTTTATCTTTAATTTTTTCTTGTATGACTCTAGAACTATCATAGTATTTTAAGGCCGTTTCAAATTTCTCATTTTCACTGTAAAAAAAACCTATATTACCTAAAGCTCTTGCTTTGTATGACAAATAACTATTTGATTCTTTTTGTAAATCATTCTTTAAATTTTTATTGCAGATAGCGATAGCAGAGTTAGAGAAAGCTATAATTTCATTTAATGAACATACCTCACTTAGCTTCAAATATATGAAAGCCTTTGTGGTGTCATGTTTAGCCTTTTTAAGTTCCGTAAGTAACGAATCAGTATTTTGCCCAAAAAAACTGCAAGAAACAACAATAAGTATTAGAATGAGAATAGTCTTTTTCACTATATAAATATAACAAAAAAAGCCCTCACAAATTGCGAGGGCTTTCTAAATAGAGATATAGAATCACTTATTTCACTAAATAAAAAATATTAATCTGCCATTTAGCTGTGTCTTTTACTGTCATTGGATCATTAGCATATTCTTCTATAACAAAAGCTTGTGTTAAACCTTTTTCTTTCATATAGGCGTCCATGGCATAATGTGCGTTAGCAGACTTGTCATAAGCACCAAAATATTCAATCAATAATACTTTGCCTGCGGGTGTTTCAAACTTTTCAACTCCTTCTATCTTTGTTCCATTAGCAACTTCCATAATTGGAGCAAAATCTGCCACCAGTGTTTTTTCATCAAAAGAAAAATAAATTGCCTTTGGCATTCCAATTGTTTCTGTTTTAGCTTTTAGCAAAGCGTTTGTTATACTAGCGTATGTTTGACCGCTAAAATCAGGGATTTTTTCTAATGAAATCTTTTTCCTAGCTCCATAAAATGTTTTCGCATCCCAATTTAATTCTTTTACTTCATAATTTGCAGCAACTTCAATCGGCATTGACTCTATTACTTTTTTTAGATTCGCTAAACCTGTTTCATAATCTGGGCCAATCATTTTATCCATGTTCATAAATAACATAGCTGCACGGCCAAAGAACCCGATATCAAATACCATTCCCCAGTTTACATTTATTGTTCCATTATCATTAGCTTTTGTAATGTAATATACTTTTGTATCTCCTGTGTTATCAAAATTTAAAGTCATTAAAACACTATCGCCATTAAATTTATTAAAGGTCATAATTCCTTTACCAACGCTATCTTTTTCGCTTTCCCAGCTGTAACTACTACCAGGCTCACAACAAACTCCTGTGTATTTAGTTTGCATATTTGGGTCTCTTCTTGTCCAAGGACTCCATTTATCATGAAAGAATTTTAAATCAGCCAATTTATGTTGAAGATCTTTAACTGATGAAGTTTTAATGTCTATTGAACGTTCCACTTTAATTGTTGAAGGGCCAAATAAACAAAAGATTAAATACAAAGCGCTAATGCCAATAATAACGAAAAGAATTTTTTTCATGAGTTATAATTTTAATATTTAAGTAAAATTAAACAAAAAAATAAATACGTTAATATTTGTTGAATAAATGAGTTGAACAAGATAAAAAATTAATGATTTATAAAACAAAAGTTGAAACCAAAATTTCTAAAAAAATGCAAGTGTTTGTTTTGAAACTACCACTGATGTTTTGAAATAAAACCAACTGGTAAAAAATTTCTGTGAATAAAAAACGTTTGTGATGTTTTGTTATTATTTAACCAAGGAAATAAAAAAACTTCAGAGTTAATATTTACGGTATTTTTAAACGCTTCACCACTTTCATTGATTTTCCAACTAATAAATTGTGAATCATCGTACCATCTCACCATTTTATGTTTATTATGTCTATATAGTTCAAGAGGTACGTTAAAATTTTTAGTATTTTCATAAAAACCGAGTTCAAAAATATCGGAATAATAACTACAAGTCAATGCTCCTAAGGGAGAGGATGTAGAAATTTTTCGAGGGAAAAAATATGTCCATTCGATCATGTTTTTTGAAATGTTAAAACAAGCTGTCAATAATTCACGTTCTTCAAAACAGGTATTTTCATAAACAGAAAACAGTTTTCCATCTATCATTTTCTCGATTGACAAACTAAATGGCTTTGAAGTTGGTCCATTTGAGCCACCGCCACATAAATAAGTGAGATTTTCTTGAATATGTTTATTAAAAGGAACTAGTTCTTCAAATAATACTTTACCATTTTTTATGTCAATACGTTTATAATACATTGCAATCTTTCCTGGTAAAACAAATTTCTCGTCATCTATATTAACCAAATTATAAAATAAAATTTGAGTAGGAGATATTGGAACTAATCTTGGTTTAGTTTTAAAAGGCCAATAAACACTATACTGACTAGTTGTTTTTTGATTAGGATTAACTATGATAATACTTAAACTGTCCTTCGGAATTTTTAAATCATAAATCAGGCCATCTACGGATCTCTTCATAATGGTATCATAATCACCTTTAACTATCCATTCATTTCCTGTCTTATCTATAAAGCCATTTGCTACATCATAAATTAATTGATTAGAATTAAACACAGTTGCAAGAACGTTTACATTATAATGATAATTAATTTTAGGGAATTCATATTCCCATAATTTATTCATGTATTCTGTGTATAAAAGACATTTATCTCTTTGAAATCCACTTTTATACTTTCTTCTTAAGGTGATTAATAATTCTTTTTTATCTGTTAGTTCATAAGTATAAATACACTCCATTAATTCAGAATTAGATAAATCGCAATCATCCAAAATAAAAGCATCGGACACATGACCATTGAAATTTATTGCTTTAGCTATTACTTTCTTATGTGAACCAGCATATACATCAAAAACAAATAGAATACTTTCTTTACATTGAAATATTGAATATTTAAAGGTTCTGGCATCAAGATTCCCATCAAATAACTTTGCAATATGCAAACAAGTATCGAAACCTATATTTGATTTATAAGCTTGATATTTTGAAATATAGAAATCATATTTCCCCTTTTTGTATTGGATGATATTTAAAACAAAAAGGGAAGAATCAGTATGTGCTACAACCCTAGATAACTCATTTTGAGGATCATGTGTTGTAATTAATACGCTCGATTGGGAAAAGAAACTATTCCCAATAAAAAAAAGAAGCAATGTAAATAATAGTCTTGTCACATTCTCATATTTATTTACATATTCCTTCTATACTGCCCGCCTACTTCAAATAAGCATTTAGTCACTTCGCCTAAGCTCATAAACTTAGCAGCATCCATCAATTCAGCAAAAATATTTTTGTTGTGGATAGCTGCTGTTTGTAATCGTTTTACCATTTCATCATGTTTATCAGCATGTGTTTTATGTAACTCTGCTAACATGGTAATTTGGTATTCTTTTTCTTCGGTGGTTGAACGAATGACTTCGCGAGGTAATACCGTTGGACTTCCTTTGCTCGACAAGAACGTATTTACACCAATAATTGGGTATTCACCTGTATGTTTTAATGTTTCGTAGTATAAACTTTCTTCTTGTATTTGTCCACGTTGATACATGGTTTCCATAGCTCCTAATACACCACCACGTTCTGAAATTCTATCAAATTCAGTTAATACGGCTTCTTCTACTAAGTCAGTTAATTCTTCAATAATAAAAGAACCTTGTAATGGATTTTCGTTTTTCGCTAAACCTAACTCACGGTTAATGATTAACTGAATAGCCATTGCTCTACGAACCGATTCTTCTGTAGGAGTTGTAATGGCTTCATCATACGCATTGGTGTGTAATGAATTACAGTTATCGTAAATCGCATACAATGCTTGAAGCGTTGTTCTAATATCATTAAAATCAATTTCTTGTGCATGTAACGATCGACCAGAAGTTTGAATATGGTATTTCAACATCTGACTTCTTTCGTTTCCACCGTAACGTAATTTCATGGCTTTAGCCCAAATACGACGACTCACGCGTCCAATCACACTGTACTCAGGATCGATACCGTTACTAAAGAAGAATGATAAGTTTGGCGCAAAATCATCAATGTGCATTCCTCTACTTAAATAGTATTCTACAAATGTGAAACCATTAGCTAAGGTAAATGCTAACTGAGAAATAGGATTGGCTCCCGCTTCCGCAATGTGATAACCTGAAATAGAAACAGAATAGAAGTTACGTACTTTTTGATCGATGAAGTATTGTTGCACATCACCCATCACACGTAAACTAAATTCTGTACTAAAAATACAGGTATTTTGCGCTTGATCTTCTTTTAAAATATCTGCTTGCACTGTACCACGCACTTGTGATAAAGTACTTGCTTTAATTTTCTCGTAAACATCTTTAGGTAATACTTGGTCTCCTGTAACACCTAACAACATTAAGCCTAAGCCATTATTGCCATCTGGCAATTCGCCTTGGTAAGTTGGACGAACTGTACCTTTTGCTTTATAAATAGCAGCGATTTTTGCTTCTACTTCTTTTTCTAATTTATTTTCTTTGATATAAATTTCGCATTGTTGGTCAATTGCTGCATTCATAAAAAATGCAGCTAATGTTGGTGCTGGCCCGTTAATGGTCATCGATACCGATGTTTTAGGATCTGCTAAATTGAACCCTGAGTATAACTTCTTTGCGTCATCTAAACAACAAATACTTACACCTGAGTTACCAATTTTACCATAAATATCTGGACGATAATCAGGATCGTTACCATATAACGTTACGCTATCAAAAGCAGTACTTAAACGCGCCGCAGGTAATCCTTTACTTACGTAATGGAAACGTTTGTTTGTTCTTTCAGGCCCACCTTCCCCAGCAAACATACGCGTTGGATCTTCGCCTTCACGCTTAAATGGATAAATTCCAGCGGTGTAAGGGAAATCTCCGGGGAAATTTTCTTGTAAAGTCCATTTTAAAATATCGCCCCAAGACGTATATTTTGGTGAAGCAATTTTTGGAATTTGCGTATGTGATAATGATTCGTAATGTGTTTCGATTTTTAATACTTTGTCACGCACTTTAAATTCATAAAACTCACTGCTATATAATTTCTTCTTTGCTTCCCATCCTTCAATGACTAATAAATGGCGAGGGTCCAAATCTAATTTTGTTTTTTCAAATGCTTCTTGCAAACCTTTAATCAAGCGATCTTTATCATCTATGTTAGATTCAGAAATCGTTTCGATGGTTTTTTGAATACCATATAATTTTTGAGCAACTTCTGCTTGTGCATTGGCTCTCTTATCGTAGTTACGGTTATTTTCAGAAATCTCAGATAAGTAACGAGTTTTTGAAGGAGGAATGATGTAAATTTTTTCACTCATCTCTTCAGTAATATGAAACTGAGAAGCTAACGCTTTATTACCTGTTTTCTCAACCATGGTATTCATCACCGCTTTATACAAACGATTCATACCTGGATCGTTGAATTGAGAAGCGATGGTTCCAAACACAGGAATATCTTCATCTGCAATTTCCCATAAGTTGTGATTACGTTTGTATTGTTTTTTAACATCACGAATGGCATCTAAAGCCCCGCGCTTGTCAAATTTGTTTAACGCAATAATGTCAGCAAAATCTAACATATCAATTTTCTCTAACTGAGTTGCTGCTCCGTATTCTGGAGTCATCACATACAAGCTCATATTAGAGTGCTCGATAATTTCCGTATCCGATTGGCCGATACCAGATGTTTCTAAAATAATTAAATCGAAGTTCGCCGCTTTACAAATGTTCACTGCATCTTGCACATATTTACTTAATGCTAAATTACTTTGACGAGTTGCTAAAGAGCGCATATACACGCGGTCATTTTTAATCGCATTCATACGAATACGATCGCCTAATAAAGCCCCGCCTGTTTTACGTTTGGATGGGTCAACCGAAATAATCGCAATTTGTTTATCTTTAAAATCAATTAAAAAACGACGCACTAATTCATCTACTAAACTTGATTTACCCGCTCCGCCAGTACCAGTAATACCTAACACAGGAGTTTCTGATTTTTCTGCTTTTGCTTTTAATTCGTTTAATAAACCAATATTTTCTTCATTAAAATTCTCAGCAGCTGAAATAATACGAGCAATAGATTTATAATCTCTCTCTGCTATTTTAGCCACATCATTTTTGATGTTAGTACCCGTAGCATAATCACACTGACGTAATAAATCGTTAATCATTCCTTGTAAACCCATGGCACGACCATCATCTGGCGCATAAATACGAGCAATACCATAGTTATGTAATTCTTCTATTTCTTCAGGAAGAATTACTCCACCACCACCACCAAATAATTTGATATGCTCGCAGCCTTTCTCTTTCAACAAATCGTACATGTATTTAAAATACTCCACATGTCCACCTTGATAGCTTGTTACTGCAATGGCATTGGCATCTTCTTGAATAGCACAATTTACAACCTCTTGCGCACTTCTATCGTGACCTAAATGAATAACCTCTGCTCCACTTGATTGAATAATACGACGCATTATATTAATAGCAGCATCATGTCCATCAAATAACGCGGCAGCTGTTACAATACGAATTTTGTGTGTTGATTGATATGGTGTAGTTTCCATAGGAAAATGATTTTAAAATTGAAGTGTCTAATATAATAGTTTTTATGGCTTTCTCACAAGAAATTAGACGAGTTTTGTCCTAGAAACCTTATAATTTTTACTTATTAATAGAAGTCTTGGAAAAAAGGGTTTTGTAGTAATAAATACCCACAAAAATAAAGCCCAAACCAAAAGGGATTGAAGCCCACAATTTTAGTTGACCTGAGGTAAAAAACTCTATAAACATCCAAAAACTATTAGCACAAATCCATGAGAAAACAGCTAAATTTATAAACATATCAACACTATTCCGAGTGATATAAACAATATAAGCTGCAATAGTTAAGGTAGGAATAACCATGAGTATTCCCAGCCATTTAAACTGAAGCATCCAACAACTGTCTTTTATTAACCAAAAAACAATGTGCATACTCTCGTACTTTTTTATCTTTTCCCAGAGTTCCATAAAGCAAGCTAAAATAAGATTTTTTAACCACATAGAAACATAGTTTTGATTGAGTAAGATTAAAGAAGCTTCGCTTTTGCATAGTACAACTATTATGTAAAAAACAGGTTTTCTATCTTGCACTTTATAACAAATAGCATTCTATGTCTCTATGTGGTTATTTTTAAAGAAGTCTTTAAGTATTAAAGCCTTTTTACTATCTTTAAACATAAATTAGTTCTCAAAAAATATATGATTCAGTTCAAAAAATTTAAACTTAAAAATAACCTCACTGTCATTGTTCATCAAGATAAAAGTACGCCGATGGCTTGCTTAAATATTATTTATGATGTTGGTGCACGTGATGAAGACGAAAATAAAACAGGATTTGCCCATCTATTTGAACATTTAATGTTTGGAGGAAGTATCAATATTCCTAATTACGACGAACCTTTACAATTAGTAGGTGGGGAAAATAATGCCTTTACTACTAATGATATTACTAATTACTACTGTACGGTTCCATCCGAAAATTTAGAAACGGCATTTTGGTTAGAAAGTGATAGAATGTTGAGTTTAGCTTTTGATAAAAAAAGCTTAGAAGTTCAGCGCAGCGTAGTGATTGAAGAATTTAAACAACGCTATTTAAACCAACCTTATGGCGACGTTTGGTTATTATTACGCCCCTTAATTTACAACGTACATCCATACAAATGGGCCACGATTGGCAAAGAAATTAAGCATATTGAAGATGCAACAATGGAAGATGTGAAAGCATTTTTCAAAGAGCATTATAATCCAAGTAATGCGGTATTAGTGGTCGCTGGCGATGTGGAGGTTGAGCAAGTAAAAGCCTTAGCTGAAAAATGGTTCGAGCCAATTGATGCAGGCGTAAAACCAAAACGTAACTTACCAGTAGAGCCTCCTCAAACCGAATACAGAAGCTTAACCGTTGAACGCGATGTGCCAATTAGTAGTATTTACAGAGCATATCGTATGTGCGCTCGTAACGACGAAGAATATCATACGGTAGATATTTTATCAGATATTTTATCTCGAGGTAATTCATCACGTTTGTATAAAAACTTAATAAAAGACAAACAATTATTTAGCGATATACACGCCTACGTGATGGGCGATTTTGATAAAGGTTTATTTGTTATCTCTGGCAAAATAAATGACGGCGTAACGATTGAACAAGCTGAAGCAGGCATTGATGCGGAAATTACAAAAATGCAAAACGAATTAGTAGCAGCCGATGAATTACAAAAATGTAAAAATAAAATAGAATCAACCGTTACTTACAGCGAAGCAGATGTGTTGAACAAAGCCACCAATCTTGCCATCTCAGAATTACTAGGTGATGCTAATTTGATAAACTTAGAGATTGAAAATTACCAAAAAGTAACAGCCGAAGGAATTAAAGAACAAGCAAACAAAATTTTACAGAAAACAAATTGTAGTACTTTATTTTATTTAAAGAAAAAGTAGAATGAATATAGCTGAAATATCAAATCGTTTAAATCATCTTCAGTTTAACTCTGATGTGACTAATGCGTATGATGAACCTCACAGATTTTATCATACTTTAGAACATATAGAAGATGTATTAAGGCAATTACAGAATGCTGATTTATTAAAACATGATGAATTGTTTTTAGCAGCAGTGTTTCACGATATTATTTATAATCCACAATCAAATACTAACGAAGAAGATTCGGCTGAGTTTTTCATAAAATCCGCGAATTCATCTTCATTAAATGGTGAACAGAAAGAGCATATTAAACAATTAATATTAGATACAAAACATCATAAGCCTTCTGTTCAATTTTCTGAAGAATTTATTAAAGCTGATTTAGCTATTTTAAATTCATCTTTTGATAAATTAATTAAATACGAAAAACAAATTTTTAAAGAATTTCAATTTGTAGATTATAAAACCTACAAAATAAAACGTATTGAAGTTTTAAAACACTTTAACACGAATGGGAATTTAAATCATTTAATTGATTATGTAAATTCTGTTGAACCAAGTATTGGAGTATTTGCTGGCAGTTTTAATCCATTTCACAAAGGACATTACAATATATTACAAAAAGCCGAAAAATTATTTGATAAAGTTATTGTTGCTTTTGGCAAAAATCCAGACAAAACAGTTCGCTCATGGTCAATTCCAAAAACCATTGCTAATCGTCAACAAACAGAATATCATGATCTTTTAACTGACCATATTGATTCGTTTGACTATGATGTGACAGTTGTTAGAGGATTAAGAAACTCTACTGATTTTAACTATGAACAAAATCAATACCGTTACATACAAGAATTAAAACCAGATATCAAAATCATCAATATTTTTTGCGACAAAGAATTTGAGCACATTAGTTCATCAGGTATTCGTACGCTAGAAAAATACAACAAACACCAAAATTATTTGTTAGATTAAAAAATACAGTATGAAGACTTTTTTCACCATTCTACTATTTGTTTTGGCCATTGTTCAAGTAAAGGCGCAAAAAACATATCAGTTTCCGTCAAACATTACGAGTAGTGATTATATGGCTAAAACCATTATCATTAAAGTGAAGCCAGCCTTTGCTTCCGTATGTTTCAATAATAAAATTGAGAATACTTCCTTTCTAGCATTTTCTAATGCTGTTGGAGTCATAAATCTTCATAAAAAATTCCCCTTAGATAAAAGCCCTGAAAAGTCTATAAATTCAGCAGGACAAATGTATGCAGATTTATCATTAGTATATGAGTTAAATTATACGTCTAATTTATCTATTGAAAAAGCTATCAGTAAATTACTATTATCAAATATTTTAGTGTATGCCGAACCTCATTTTATTCCAAAAGCAACTTACGCTCCTAACGATCCATTAGCAAATCCAACCGATCAATATCATCTGCAAACCATTAATGCATTTAATGCCTGGAATGTTAACAAAGGCGATTCTGCAATTGTAATTGGTATTACAGATACTGGAATAGATTTAACACATCCTGATTTAGTTAATAGTATCAAACGTAATTATGCAGATGTACCTGATGGCATTGATAATGACGGCGATAATTATATTGATAATTATATGGGTTGGGATTTAGGAACAAATGATAAAGATGCTTCATGGGAATCAAATCCTCATGGCGTGCATGTTTGTGGTTTATCAGGTGCCACGGCAGATAATAATTTAGGAGGTGCTGGAACGGGCTTCAATTGCAAAATTTTACCAATAAAAATTAGCGACTCTAATGGCAGTTTAATTGCTGCTTATGAAGGTATAAAATATGCGGCCGATCACGGTTGTCAAATCATTAATTGCTCTTGGGGTGGCGGTGGGTCTAGCCAATTTGGCCAAGACATTATCGATTATGCCACAATCAATAAAAACTGTTTAGTAGTTTGTGCCGCAGGAAATAATAATATAGACGGAGATTTTTTTCCTGCTGCATACAATTATGTTTTATCCGTTGGGAACACAACAGCCATTGATACAAAACAAGCAAGCTCTAATTATGGCTACATGGTGGATGTTTGTGCTCCTGGTGATAACGTCAATTCAACTTATCCAGGTAGCTTTTATATTACCATGTCAGGCACATCTATGTCATCACCCGTTGTAGCAGGCGCTGCAGGAATCGTTAAAAATCATTTTCCAAGCTATAACGGTTTACAAATTGGTGAACGATTAAAAGTAACAGCCGATAATATTTATGCTGGAAATCCTTCCTACATAAATAAATTAGGATCTGGAAGAATAAATCTGTACAGAGCTTTAACCGATCCAGCCAAACCTAGTGTAGTTATGACAAATAAAACAGTTTCCGATCGTAATGATTTGTCGTTTATAAACGGAGATACCTTATTTATTGTAGGAACTTTTATTAATTATTTAAGTCCAACATCCGCTTTAAATGTTACAGTTACGCCTCTATCATCTTACGCTATAAGTATTGATAATACAACAAATTTAGGAGTTATTAATACCTTAGCAAGTACCACAAATTCGTTAGATCCCTTTACTTTTAAATTAACTGGTTCTATTCCTATTAATACCATTGTAAATTTTGAAGTATTAATGAGTGATGGCATTTATCAAGCAAAACAATTTTTTAGTGTGTTTATAAATGTCGATTATATCAATATTGAAATTAATGATGTAAGAACTACTGCTACCAGTAAAGGAAAAATTGGATACAATTTAGATGCTCAAGTACAAGGTTTAGGTTTTAAATACAAAAACACTGATTTATTATACGAAGCTGCACTCATGATTGGAAGCGACACCACAAAAGTATCAGATTGTGCTAGAGGAGTAAACACAAGCATTGCAGATTTTGATTTTAGTACAATAAACCGTATAGGCTTACAAGTTCCATCCATTACTTCCGACTTTGATACAAAAGCAAAAATAACAGACAATTTATCATTTAATCCACTACCTGTAACTATTGAACAAAACACATACGCATGGGCAACAGTACCAAACACACAATTTGTAATTTGGGAATATCATATCACTAACACTCACCCTACTGATACTATTAAAAAACTGTATGCAGGTATTTTTGCAGATTGGGATATTGATGGGGCGACATATGGGCAAAATAGAAGTGCTTACCATACAGGGACAAAAATGGGATATAGCTACTACACAGCGGCAAGTGGCAAATACGGTGGGATAAAATTATTAACCAACACTGCTCCGCCAAATTTTTATGCCGTCGATCATGTAAGTGGTGGTAATGGAGGATTAGATTTTGCAAATGGTGTAGATACAAAAGATAAGTATTTAAGTTTATCCACTCAGCGTTTAGCCGCTGGATTAAACGGTAATGGAAATGATGTAATTAACGTGATGAGTAGCGGACCTTTTAAATTAGGTCCAAACCAAACGGCAAAAATAGCATTTGCTTTAGTTGGCGGTGATAGTTTACAAAACTTAATTACTGGTGCTCAACAAGCGCAAATTAAATATAACGGATTGCCAACTAGCATGCAAGAATCTGTCTCTCCAGATTATACTTGGAGAATTTTCCCTAACCCAACTAAAAACAGCATCACCATTTCTCAAACAGAACAAACATTTAACAAGTATGAAATTTACGACATCAACGGAAAATTAATTTCCGAAAATAAAATTCAAAACATCTTATATAAGGTTGATTTAACAGGTTATGCAGAAGGCATGTATATTGTGAAACTGATTGGAAGCCAAAAAGTGGAGTTTAAAAAAATTGTGGTTACAGAATAACTCTTAACACCTGTCAGGTTTTTAAAACCAGACAGGTGTTTCAGCAAAAATTCCCTATATTTGCCCTTTATTTTTTAAATTATGGAATTAAATACCTTAACCGCTATATCTCCTGTTGATGGTCGTTACCGCCGTGTAACTAACGAATTAGCAGCCTACTTTTCTGAGTTCGGATTAATTAGATACCGTGTACAAGTAGAAATTGATTATTTCGTCTTGTTATCACAACAAGGCTTACCTCAATTACCAAAGTTAACCGAAAGCCAAATTACTAACTTAAAAGCAGTGTATCAAAATTTTTCGTTTGCGGATGCAGAGATAATTAAAGAAACTGAAAAAACAACTAACCATGATGTAAAAGCGGTTGAGTATTTCATTAAAGAAAAATTAAAAGCACAAGGTTTAGAAAACTATCTAGAGTTTGTACACTTTGGTTTAACCTCTCAAGATATTAATAATACCTCTATTCCATTGTCGTTAAAACAAGCTAACAATGAAGTGGTATTGCCAAACTTAAAACAAGTAACTGATAAATTAACTGGCTTAGCGAAGGAGTGGAAAAACATTTCGTTGTTAGCTCGCACTCACGGTCAGCCTGCTTCTCCTACACGTTTAGGAAAAGAGATTTATGTATTTGTTGAGCGTTTACAAATTCAAATCAACCAATTAAATGCCATTCCTTTCTCGGCTAAGTTTGGTGGCGCAACTGGTAACTTCAACGCGCACTATGTAGCTTATCCAAAAAATGATTGGATTAAATTTGGAAACGAATTTGTGAATAATACTTTAGGCTTAAGTAGAAGTCAATTCACCACACAAATTGAACACTATGATAATATTGCTGCTTACTGTGATGCATTGAAGCGCATCAATACTATCTTGTTAGATTTATGTCGCGATATTTGGACATACGTGAGTATGGATTACTTTAAACAAAAATTAAAAGCGGGGGAAATTGGTTCTTCGGCAATGCCACATAAAGTAAACCCAATTGATTTTGAAAACGCAGAAGGTAACTTAGGAATGGCAAATGCTATTTTAGAACACTTATCCGCTAAGCTTCCTGTATCTCGTTTACAAAGAGATTTAACTGATAGTACGGTATTAAGAAACTTAGGAGTTCCTGTGGCTCATATTTTAATTTCTTACAAAAGCATTTTAAAAGGTTTAGATAAATTAATTTTAAACGAAGAAATCTTTAATAAAGATTTAGAAAATAACTGGGCAGTTGTGGCGGAGGCTGTACAAACGATTTTACGTAGAGAAGGTTATCCAAAACCTTATGAAGCGTTGAAAGATTTAACTCGCACCAATACACATATCACAAAAGATTCCATGCATACATTTATTAATGGATTAAATGTGAGTGCAGAAGTAAAAGCAGAGTTATTAAATATTACACCACAAAACTTTGTAGGACAAAATCCGGAGTTTTAGGACAGTCATGCTGAACTTGATTCAGCATCTCATGAGACCCTGAATCAAGTTCAGGGTGACCAAAACGTAAAAAGGTTATAAAATGAAAGTAGCAGGCTTCACCATCATACGAAATGCGATTAAGTTCGACTATCCAGTGGTAGAAGCCATTACTTCTATTTTACCTATTTGCGATGAGTTTGTTGTAGCGGTTGGTAATAGCGAAGATGAAACCCTGCAATTAATCAAAAACATCAATTCACCAAAAATCAAAATTATTGAAACCGTTTGGGATGATAATTTACGCCAAGGCGGACAAGTACTAGCCATTGAAACTAACAAAGCATTTGATGCGATTAGTAAAGATGTGGATTGGTGTTTCTATATTCAAAGTGATGAGTGTGTGCATGAAAAACATTTAGCTTCGATTAAAGAAGCCATGCAGAAATATAAAGATGATAAACAGGTTGACGGTTTATTATTTAACTACGTTCATTTTTATGGCACTTATAACTACGTTGGTAATTCGCGTCGTTGGTACAGAAAAGAAATTCGTGTGATTAAAAACGACAAATCTATCCGCTCTTATAAAGACGCGCAAGGATTTAGAAAAACAGATAACTCTAAACTAAACGTAAAGCCAATTAACGCAGAGATTTATCACTACGGCTGGGTAAAACCACCAAAGGCTCAACAAGCAAAGCAAGAACATTTTCATAAGATGTGGCACGATGACGAGTGGATGAAAAAAAATATTGCTCAGGTAGAAGAATTTGATTACTCACAAATAGATAGTTTAGAAGAATTTAAAGGCACGCATCCACAAGTGTTTCAAGCTCGTGTAAAGGCAGCTGATTGGAATTTTAAATTCGATCAATCACAAATCAAATTAAGTACAAAAGATAAATTCTTATTATTTATTGAAAAAACAACTGGCTGGAAAGTTGGGGAGTATAAGAATTACAGAGTGCTTTAATATTCAGTTCAAAAAAAACGTAATTGTCGCTGTTTAAACATTTAACTAAACTAACAAATAATATTTGGATAAGTAATAAATAAAATATTGCTGTCGAACATAAATTATTTAAGTGCAATACGGGACAATATTTCAATTCAAAAAAAGGTTCTTGGAGGATAAGTATCAAAATTTATCGAAGAGTAGAATTCAAAATAATCCTATAAATATATTTGATTATGTAATAAATAATCACACTTGCTTTAGCATATATAACCTTTAAAGTAGTTTTGAATAAACAAATGACAAAATGAAAAAAATATTATATTCATTAACGATCCTTTTTTCAAGCTATTTCGCATCGTATGCACAGGTAACTCAGATAAGAACTGTGGTTCATGTTCTATACACATCATCAGCTAATGACATTTCAGATATAACTGTACAAAATTACATTAATGAAGTAAATAAAGGATTTTCAAAACAACTATCGCCAACTTTTACAAGAGCTAGCTCAATTTTCGATACGCTATGGGCAAATACAAATATTCAACTTTGTTTAGCAACACTAACACCAGATGGAATAACTACAAATGGCATTACTCATGATTTAATTTCCTATCCTTTTGGAGATACTCAAAACCCTGATGCCCCAATTTGGGACGCTAACACTTATTTCAATGTATACCTTACTCCTGTTTACCCGCAACCTGGTTTCCCGTCATTTGTGCTAGGAGGTTGGGCTTCTTCTCCTACCTCACCGCAAATGGGGGCAACATTCAACTATGCTGTTGTAGCAACAAACAGCATTCCACTAATACCGCAATTATTAGTTCATGAAATAGGACATGTATTTGGCTTGGAACATGTCAATTCAGATTTAATATCTGACACACCAAGTGGTATAGAAAATATTTTACCAGCAACTGGATATTCTAGTGTTTGTTCAACAAGTTTGCAGAATTCTAACGCCACTTCACTGGCACAAGATGGAATGCATTGGGGTGGAGTTGATCCACCAGATATGGTAGAAAATTTTATGGGCTTATCTTTTTGTTGTTGTTATATGTTTACAAAAGGACAAAAAAATTCTATGAACTCATATATTCAAACACATCTTTCTAATTGGATATCCTCTAGTTGTAATATCACTTCAAATATGGAAGTTTCAGACTTTTCAGATAGTTATAAGATTTTTCCTAATCCAACAAAATCGTACTTTACAGTAACTAGTTCGTCAAATAACATTCAAACAATTAAAATAATTGACCTACTAGGAAAAGAAATCATTTCGTTACCTTTAAATGAAAAAGAACTGAAAATCAATACTCAATCAATGCAATCAGGAGTTTATTTTTTACAAATAACTAATGACACACACAATGTTTTCACTAAAAAAATAGTAATCCAATAAATATCTACTTAAAAAATACTGATAACTACTAAGGTCTTAACTTTCAAAAAAGTGTAAAAGTTAAGTAGACGTTCTTAAAACTGAAAATAAATAAAAGGCTGCATCTCGCCACTTACCATTTGGTAAATACAAAAAACAAATATCACTGCCACTAAACTCATTACTGGTAAAGGTAATTCAGCAAACTTTAAACGGTATTTTTCTTTGGTCGTTTCTGGAATCCAGTGTATTAAGTACCCAATTAAAATTACCGTAAACACTAAGGCGTAGCCTTGAATAATATTAAAGGTTAAAGCAGCTCCAAAATGATTGGTGATTCGATCAAAAATTAAACTAACAGTATCTAAACTGTCGCTTCTAAAAAAGATACGCGTAAAACTAATAAAAGAAAGAGTAACAAAAACCATCATTCCTTTTACAGCAAATGAATTAGAGTCTTTGAATGGAGAAATTTTTTGCCACAGTTTGTGAACTACTAAACCTACGCCATTTAAACCTCCCCAAATAATAAACAACCATGAACTTCCATGCCAAAAGCCTCCGAGCAACATCGTTACTAATAAATTAATATTGGTATTCACACTTTGTTTGACTTTAGGGAAGAAGTATGCTAATAATACTAACACGATTGCCATCAATAATAACAATAATAGCAGCCAAATTTTACCAGTAAGCATCACTAATACGATGGATAAAAAAGCAATACAGATATAAGAACCAATAGTTCCTTTTTTATTTCCGCCTAATGGAATGTATAAGTAATCTTTTAACCAGGTGGATAAAGAAATATGCCAGCGTTTCCAAAACTCACTCACATCTTGTGCTTTGTATGGTGACTTGAAATTGGTTTTTAAACGGTAGCCCAACAATAATGCAACGCCAATAGCAATATCGGTATAGCCACTAAAATCAGCATAAATTTGTAAAGAGTACCCGAAAATACCAAATACGGTTTCTACCCCAGAGTAGTAATTTGGATTATCAAATATTCGATCAATGTAATTGACGGCGATATAATCTGCCAATATTTTTTTACCTAAACCATTTAATATCCAAAAAATAGCGTAGCCAAATTCTTTACGCTTTAAACTATAGGGTTGATAAATCTGATACAAAAATTCGTTTGCTTTTACAATTGGTCCAGCCACTAAATGCGGAAAGAAACAGACAAAGAAACCATAATCAAAAATAGATTTTACGGGAGTCACTTTTCCTCTATACATATCAATGGTATATGAGATGGACTGAAACGTAAAAAAGGAAATTCCCACTGGTAATATCAATTTATCTACGGGGTCTTTAGTTCCTAAAAAGGTATTACTAAATTGAGTGAAGTGATTAAAGAACGAAATATCTGTTCCAGCTAATTGATTGACGCTCTCTGTAAAGAAATAGGCATACTTAAAATAACATAACAAAGTTAAATTAAGCAATAAGCTAATGGTTAGGTAAACTTTTTTATTTTTGTCAGATTTAGATTCAAAGATGAGTCGCCCCCAATTGTAATCACTAATAATGGTGAAGATGAGTAATATTAAAAAAACTCCACTTGTTTTATAATAAAAGAAAAAACTAACTAGTAATAAAAAAAGAGTTCTTAATGTATTCTTTTTGTAAATCAAGGAATAAATTCCTAAAACCACAGCAAAAAATCCCCAAAAGTATAATTGAGTAAAAATCACAGGCTGTCCTTTTACATAAAGGAAACAAGATTTTAAATATGTGAGTATAGCATTCAATTCTATTTAACCTTACTATTATATCTATAACTTTTATTTATGGCATCAAACATCATGGTAGCTAAAATATTATATCCTCGCCCATTAAAATGCACTTTATCTTTTGCGGCTAATCCAGCCTTATACCATTTATAAATAGATTTGTATCCTCCCATTACCGCATATAAATCATACAATGCCGTGTTATGTTTTTCCATTAACTCATACATGGCTTCTTGCGCTTTAATAGGACGCTTGTTAGAGGTTTTTCTGTTCATGTAATTATCGGTTACAGTTGTAAACAAAAATGTGCAATTAGGTGAAGCTATTTTGATGAGTGTGATTAAGCTATCATAATTTTGAATAAATTTTTGTTTCGAAAAATTCACATCATGTGTATCATTAACTCCCAAAGAAAAAATAACTAAATCAGGTGGTATAGTACTTAACTCATTAACAAATTCTTGGCATCTTAAATAAGACGAGGTACTGGCACCATTAACTCCAATAGATGCATAATAAAATCCTGGATTATCATTTTCAATACTAAAGCCACGAAGCATAAAATCAGGAATGATCGTATCTTTTCTTACTAAATTAAAATTCACTGAATCAATATAAGATTCGAAGAAAAATTCGGAGTATCCATTTTTTCTAAAATCATTTCTTACAAAGTTCAATCCTGTTTGAGTGGCAATTGAAAATTCGAAACTGGGATTAAAATTATGATACACTCGTAAGGAATTAAACTTTTGATGATGATTGTTTTTTAATAAACTAAATCCAAAAGTATTGGCGCTATCATTAGTGATACCTGCCATGCCTGCCATTCCTAAATTGTCGCACATTTCTTTTGACAAGGCATTACGTTTTCTAATCCACTTGCCCGTTGTAAATGATTTAAAAAAATGTGGACTGTTTGTCTTTACTATTTTAAAAGGAAAAATAAAAGTTCCTCCTCCTTTAAAATTTCCAATTCCTTGAAATCCATCCATTAATACTTCTGTCCAAAAACCTGCTTGAATATGCGAGCCTCCAAAATGAACGACGGTTACTTTTTTTCTCTTCCCTTCTCTGAGTTCATCAATTTTTTTATAGAAGTTCATAAACTGAGAACTATCTTTCCCGAAACGTAATTTACTTTGATCGTAGTTGATGAAAGGATATTGCTGTGCCTTTGTTTGATATGAAACAAGATAAAGTACACATGACAAAAGACAAGTGAAAATTATGTTTATAGTTCTGTTTCTTTTCATTAATCTTTCTATCTATTTTTTACAAATTGGTTATAATCACTCATTAGCGTTGAATATAACAATACCGCTATTTTACGTGCCCCACCCGAACTAAAATGAATATAATCCTTTGCTCCTATTCCTTGTTCTACCCAAGCCAACATACTATTTCTACCTCCCATACAACTGTACATGTCAAAAAACGCGCAGTCCGAATCAAAAGCTGCTTTTTTAATAGCATCACGTAAATCTTCTAACTGTGCATGTGTTTCGTAATCTGCTCCAACTTTTACACTCATATCAGCAGGGCCAATAACAAGGATAGAAGCTTGTGGAGATAATTTTTTAATGATGTTAATTTGTGCTTTTAAATAACTTCCAAAGGCATAGGCTTGTTCTTTAGTAGTAATATAGGGTAAAGAGTTTCCTCCAAACTGAAGTATAATCAATTTTGTATTAAGGTAATCATAAAATTGTTTGAGCTGCCCAAAATTTATTTGATTAAAAAAAGTGCCTGAGCTTCCACGTAACCCAAAATTATCTACCATCACACCTTTACCACCTTCTAAGGAAACACCATAAAAATCGGGACTATCTTTTCCTTTAAATTTAAACTCTTGTAATAAAGCCCCTTGATTTAAATTAAATTCTTTGATATTAAAATTACCACCTGCTACTAATGAATCGGAAGCATTTAATGTTCCGTTTTCATACAACTCCACATGAGTTTTTGTTTGAGCGCCACCATAAAACAATTTTATTTTTTTATAGGCTGCTGCTTTTGGCCCCCCATTTTTACTGGTGACTACTTTTACCCAAGCCGATTTATATTGAGTAGAATCAGTAATAGTTGTATAATTATAAAAACGAGTAATATGTGCTAAAGCTCCAAAATTATTGTGTTTCACACGCTTATCTCTTCCTGCAAAAACGGAGTAACGATCCCATGTATTACTCCAAGAAATTTTATTAACTACACTAGGCGCTACGGGCATAAATGAAATCAAGCCAGGACCTTCGCCGCCAAATTCGCCTTGTAATTTTAAACGCAAGTAATCACTAATTCTATCTCCTTCAATTTGCGAATCACCGTAATGAAGTATGCGAATACTCTTTTCTTCGTTAGCAATATTAGCTAATGAATTAAAGAAATTAGCCATCGCTGTTTTTGATTCGTTTTTATATTGAATACTAGTAATCAATCTCAATGCTGTATCTACTTTCACTAATTTTGCGAATGCAGAAGATGTATTGTCTTTTTCTGAAGAAGTTAGTGTGTCGGCATTGGATTCAATAGCATTATCTTCTGCATCAGCTAATGCAATAATATTTGTAATGTCTGTTTTCTGTTCTTTCTTCTCTAAAAACAAAGAATTGAATGTAGGGTAATGAACAACTATTTTTTCTGTTATAAATATTCCTTTTTCGGGAAACACTAAACTAATTACACACAACACTAAAAATGTGAGTGCCAAAAATACTAGAGTATGAAAAGGTTTATGCATTTAAAAAAGCAATATCTAAAATACTTTGCCAATAGATTCTGCTTCGCAAATTAGTTTTTCACAAAAGCCTTGTAAATAACAGTTTAAAAAAAATTAAATTTTTTAAAACTCAGTTTCATGTAACTAATTTCTCTATAAAGCAGCAGATTATTCGCAATTACTCCAGCCTATTCATTTCAAATCATTGAAAATTAAATATTTAAATAAAAAATGCGATTTTGTTCTTTAAAACTAAGTAGTAATGGGTATTTCTCTAAAAAATACGTTAAATCGTTGATTTTTAGCTAAAATCCCTTATTTTTGCAGCCCTTATATATATTTAAGAAAAACGACATGAACATATCTAAAAAAGACATTAACGCATTAACTGCAGAATTAAGTATTACATTATCTCCGGCTGATTACGAAACAAAAGTAGAAAATGCAATTAAAAAAGTACAAAAACAAGCATCTTTACCAGGTTTCAGACCAGGAAAAGTACCTGTAGGTTTAATTAAAAAACAACATGGTAAATCTATCTTAGTAGATGAAATCAATAAAATATTAAACGAGACTTTATATAACTACATTAACGACAATAAAATTGAAATCCTAGGAAATCCAATGCCTAAGGAAGATAATAAAATTGATTTTGAAAAGCAAACTGAGTGGACATTTAACTATGAATTAGGATTAACTCCAGAGTTTGATGTAAAATTAGACAACTCTCAATCATTTGTATACAATACAGTAAAAATTGATGATGAGTTAGTAGAAAAATATTTAAAAGATGTAAAACGTAACTATGGTAAGCCTTCAAATCCTGAAGTAGCTGAGGAGAAAGACGTTTTATATATCGATATCGTTGAATTAGATGCTGATAACAATATTGTAGCTGGTGGTATTTTTAAATCAACTAGTATTGGGATTGATCGTTTGAAAAACGAAGCTGCTAAAGCTAAATTAACGGGCGCTAAAAAAGAAGATAAAATTATTATTAATGCAAATGAATTATATGATTCAGCAGTAGATAAATCAATCTCTTTAGGTATTGATAAAGAAGTTGCTGAAAGCTTTAGTTCAAACTTACAATTAACTGTTCGCAATATTGCGCGCATGGAAGATGCTGAATTAAACCAAGAATTATTCGATAAATTATATGGTGCTGGAACAATCAACTCACTTGAAGAATTTAAAGATAAAATCAAGGGTGAATTAGCTTTAATGTTTGCTCAAGACACTGACCGTAAATTTGTTGAAGGGGTTGAAAAAACTTTAGTTGAGAAATTAAACATTACGTTACCAGATGATTTCTTAAAGCGTTGGTTAATGGCAGTTAACGAGAAACCATTAACAAAAGAGCAATTAGAGGCTGAATACCCATCGTATGCAAAATCTATGCAATGGAAATTAATTGAAAATAAAATCATCAAAAACAATAACCTTGCTGTAACTATTGAGGAAGCAAAAGAAGAGGCTAGTAATTATGTGCGTTCTCAATTTGCTCGTTACGGTCAAGTTCCAGAAGAAACAGAAGTAGCTAAAATTGTTGATGGTATTTTAGGAAAACAAGAAGAAGCACAAAAAATATTTGAAGGATTATATAGCAAAAAAGTATTAGATGTTTTAAAAACATCTTGCAAGTTAGATACTAAAGAAGTTAGCTATAACGAGTTTTTCGGCATTACCGAATAAACAATACCAGTTTTAGTTTGTTATAATTAATTGATATATTTAACTGTTCTATAAATCACAAAATGCAAGGAGTTTACATAACAAAATCGGCCAAATTTTTACCTAATAACCCCATTTCTAATGATGATATGGAAGATTATTTAGGTATGATTGACGGCGTACCTTCTAAAGGTAAACGATTAACTCTTCGCAATAATGGCATCAAAACACGATACTATTCTATAGACAAAAACGGGAAATCTACTCATTCAAATGCTCAAATGGCTGCTTTAGCTATTGAAAAATTAACGGATGAAAATTTCAAAATTAATGATATTGAATTACTAGCTTGTGGAACTGCCTCTCCTGATAATCATATGCCCTCACACGCGGTTATGGTTCACGGAGAATTAAAAGGCGGCGCACCACTAGAATTAATTTCCCCCTCAGGTTCATGTTGTGCAAGTATGCAGTCGTTAAAAACTGGATACTTGTCAATATTAGCTGGAAATACAACAAATGCCGTTGTATCAGGTTCAGAAAAGCTATCAGCATTTATGCTTGCCTCTAATTTTGAAAAAGAAACGGAGCGTTTAGCAGAAATGGAACAAAATCCCATCATAGCTTTTGAAAAAGATTTTTTACGTTGGATGCTTTCTGATGGGGCTGCTGCTTTATTGTTGGAAAACAAGCCTCGTCCAAATTCAATTAATTTAAAAATCGAATGGTTAGATATTCGTTCTTATGCCAACCAATTAGATACATGTATGTATGTTGGTGCAGACAAGAACGCAGATGGATCAACTAAAGGTTGGAAAGAATTTACTCCAGAAGAATGGTTACAAAAATCAATCTTCTCGTTTAAACAGGATACAAAATTATTAGGAAGAGAAATTGTACCTATTGGCACAAAATACTTAAAAGAAATATTAGATAAAAGAGGTTTTGATGTAACGACTATCGATTACTTCTTGCCTCATTTATCATCTGAATTTTTTAGAGCAAAAATTGCTGAAGAAATTTTAAAATACGATATCCAAATTCCTCAAGAAAAATGGTTCACTAATTTATCTTCTACAGGAAATATTGGCTCAGCCTCTATTTTTATGATGGTTGAAGAATTAATGAATTCAGGTAAATTAAAAGCAGGTCAAAAAATATTACTAATGGTTCCTGAAAGTGCGCGTTTTACCTATGCGTACTGCTTACTAACAGTTTGCTAATTATCTTTTACAATGAAAAAATTATCAAGTGTTTCAATAATTTTTTTAGATAATTTTACCATGCAACATTTAAAAAACAACAACTTTTCTGCATGAAAAAAGAAGACGTGCCTCAAGATCCCTCTGCCTTGGCTGGTGTCACTCGTGATGTATGTTATGTGAAAGACAAAGATGGTAAATACACCACCGATTTAAGTATTGGTTGGGATGTAAAAAAACAAGCCTTAGATAATGCTTGGGATGATATTAAAGAACGTGTTGAGGAAGCTGCGCTCCAAGTAAAAAATGGAGAGATAAGTCCAATATTTTATTTCATGGAAAAAAAATTAATGGACTTAACTTTATTATCAAGTTACACTGGTTTTTGGAAATGGACAATCAAAAGACATTTCAAACCATCTGTATTTAAATCATTAAACGAATCAAAATTAAATACCTACGCCAAAGCATTTGATATTAGTGTAGAAGAATTAAAAAATTTCAATGGATAATAAATTAATACTTCCCTATAATCATATACAAACTGCTCATTGCGAAAACGGAGTAGCTACTGGTCTTTTAAGGCATCATGGTTTAGAATTTATGACGGAGCCCTTAATGTTTGGACTAGGTTCTGGTATCTTTTATATTCATATTCCTTTTTTAATGGTAAATGGTGGCCCGGCTGTTTCGTACAGAAGTATGCCAGGTTGGATCTTTAGTAGAGCAAGTAAATTATTGGGCGTAAAAGTTAATCGTAGAAAATTTAATAGCGAAAAAGAAGCTTATGATTATTTAAATAAACAAATACAATTAGGCAATCCTGTTGGCTGTCAGGTAGGAGTTTACAACTTACCTTATTTTCCAGCGGAATATCGTTTTCACTTTAATGCACACAATTTAGTAGTATACGGAAAAGAAAATGGAAATTATTTAGTAAGTGATCCCGTTATGGAAACTGTAACTACGCTTACTGAAGAAGATATGTTGAAGGTGCGTTTTGCAAAAGGACCCTTAGCTCCAAAGGGACATGTATATTATCCCGAAAATATAAAACCAGTAAGTAAAGAACATTTACAAAAAGTAATTTATAAAGCTATTCATCGCTCAGCATTTGATATGCTAAGCATTCCTGGGCCAATAGCAGGTGTAGATGGCATTAATTATACTGCCCGTCAAATACGTAAATGGAGAGATAAATTAGGTCCACGTAAGGCAGGTTTATACATGGGGCAAATTGTGCGTATGCAAGAAGAAATTGGAACAGGTGGAGGAGGCTTTCGTTTTTTATACGCTGCTTTTTTAGAACAAGCAAGTGAAATTACAGGAGATCAAAGACTATTAAAATTATCGGATGAATTCACCAAAGCAGGTGATTTGTGGCGTGCAAGTGCTATTAATATGGGACGTATTTTTAAAGGTAGATTAAACGAACAAAAAGATTTTTTAGAAAGCGCTGATATGCTTGATAACATTGCTGCTATTGAACGTGCAGCGTTTAAAGAGTTACGAAAGATTAAAATGTAACTACCTTTTGTCACTTCAATCGAACTGACAAATGAATTCACCAATTCCTAATATATGTTAACGATGGGTTACAAAACAATGTTGATGTAATCAATTATTAAACCATAAAACTTCAATCACCATGAAAAATCAAATTGCAACAATCGCCACTTCTATTGTTTTAGTAATCAGCTTTACATCATGTACCGATGATACAGATGCCTTCGTTCAAAAAATAGAAGCCACACAAACTGAGTTAAAACAACAAGATTCAATTTTAGTATTCTATCGTTCGGAGCTGTCATCTGTAGCCTTTACAGACACCACTAAAAATGGCACTCCCGAAGACTCTTTATTAAACAACCTCAGTCAAAAAATTAATCCACTCATCACGCGTTTGGAATTAATGATTGAAAAAAATAAAACTTTAGTTGAGCAAGTGAAAAGCAATTCGGGAGATTCGAAACAGGTTGAGAAAGATTACACCGCACAATTGGATGAATTAGAATTGATAAAACCTGAAATTGCAGCTGCAAAAAGCGATTACGAAAACATTGTTGTAAAAGTTGACGAAGCTTTTGAAACTGTTGGAGATACAACGAAGTTGAAGTAGTTAACTTCTATACACCTGTCAGGTTTACTAAGCGGTTTGCTATAAACCTGACAGGTGTTTCTAACTCAAAATTTACTTATTCAATACCACCTTCTCTCTCTTTACAATACGATTGTTTTGATAAAGATTAATGAAGTAAATTCCATTAGCAAAGTTATCTAAGTTCATTGTATGTGAAACGTTAGTTGGTGTTTCTGATAATAACACTTGTCCTGTAATAGCAACAACTTCTATTTTTTGTAATTCTGTTTTTGAATGAATAGTTAATAACCCATTGGTTGGATTAGGGCTAACTGAAATCAAATTTCCACTTAACTCCTGTAAACCAACACTTGAACCTATGGCCATTAATGTTCCTGCTCCCGTTGTGAGTGGCGCAATAATCCCAGAAGCATTAGATTGGTTGGCTTGAGATAAACCAATATTTAAAATCTCATCTGTTGTTAAACTAGATTTAATTTGATAATGTAGTTTTGCTATCAACCCATTTCCACTCACATTATTGCTCACAGTATGTGTACTTGCAGTAAATAATTTATTACTAGCAAAATCTAATTTTCTGAAATGTAAATTTTGTCCAGCATCTAAAAATGAATTTTGATACTCAATATAAATGCTGTTCGCTTCAATTAATGTATTATCAAAATCAACTGTAAACGCTGCGCCATTAATGTTATTTATATTTGTTGCAGCATCACCTAAATAAATAGAAGCTGTTCCCCAACTTCCTTTTACAAGGGATGTTTGATCAGGCACAATGCTTAATTGAGGATTAACAGTTGTTGTTTGTGCTGATTTAAATGCATGGGCTAATCCATAATTATTGTAAATAGCTAATGTATCATCATCATTAATGGTTCCATCGCCGTTACAATCACTATGATTCAAATTTTTACCATTAGTAATTGTACCAATCCAGTTATTAGCAAAGTATGATTGCCAACTGTTGCTAGTACTTACTCTTGGTGGGCCTGTTTGCGTATAATGCAAGCCCAGTTCCAATACATCTAAATTGTCTACTGTTCCATCGCTGTTGGCATCTCCTGGCCATATATCTTGGCAGGTAGGATCTACAATTACACTAACTGTTTGTGTATTACTGCAATTATTTAAATCTGTTCCTGTGACTGTATATGTACCTGTGGTTGTAGGCATAACTGAAATACTTGATGTTGTTGCTCCTGTATTCCATATATAAGTATTTGCGCCACTAGCAATAATACCTATTGATGAACCCTGACAAACAGAACCTGTTGAAACAATGGAAATACTTGGATTGAGATTCACTATAATTTGTGTAGTTACCGTATCAGTACAATTATAAAAATTGGATCCTATTATTGTATAGGTTGTAGTTACAGTTGGAGTTACAACATCAACAACGCTAGAAAAAGTATAACTATCAGCTCCAGCTGGTGTAATACTATATGTTTGGCCTAAACAAACTGTTGCGTTGTTTATACTCACCGTTGGTGATGGGTTAACTAGAACTTGAGTAGTTCCTGAAATAGCACAGCCCATAGAATTAAATCCCGTTACGGAATAAGTGCTGTTTGAATTTGGTGAAACTGCTATAGTTTGTGTTGCAGCACCTGTGCTCCAACTATAATGATTACCACCAGAAACCGACAAATTAATACTGGTACCAGAACAAGTTAGGCTAGGCCCCACTATAGTGAGAGGTGCAGCACTGCTATTAATAAATATTTTCGTTCCATTACCTCCCGATAATAACAAATCTAGATTACCATCACTATTAAAATCTCCGCTCGAAACATTTGAAGCACTATAGTCCAATTTATAAGCCAGTGGCGCATTAAAAATGCCAGTCCCTTGCCCATATAACATAACAACTAACGGTACAATGTTATATGAAGCCACTTGAGTTGCAACTAAATCTATTTTCCCATCGTTGTTAAAATCAGCAGCGTGAATTGACGTTAGTCCGTAACCTACACTATAACTCGCTGCAGAAACAAAGGTGCCTGTACTTGAGCCTAATAATATATTAACATTACCTGAACCATAATTAGCAGCAGCGATATCAACATTCCCATCATTATTAAAATCGCCAGTTGTGATGCAATAAACATTTGAATACGGATCTGGATCAACTGTATAAGACGTAATTGCCCCAAATGCTCCCGTTCCATTACCAAAAGATATTCCAACTTTAGACCCGCCAGCCGTAGCCAAATCAACAAAACCATCGTTGTTAAAATCAGAACTGGTGATTCCCCTTAAAGCTCCAGTAATATAATTTGTTGGAAGTGACAAACTGCCGGTACCTGTGCCTAGAAACACTGAAAGTCCGCTAACAGCGAAATTTGAGGTTGCAACATCTATGTTTCCATCTCCATTAAAATCAGCACAAGTTAAATTATTAGGGTCCGCACCCATTCCTTGACCAAAAAAGTTAATTTGTGATGCACTACCCGTTCCATTTCCAATTAAAATAGCCACAGTGTAACTGGTCGAAGAATATCCACACGTCACAAAATCTTTTATACCATCGCCATTAAAATCAGCAGCTGCAACTGCCCCACGACTATTTAAATTACCACCACAAAGGGTTGCTTCAGACAACAGACCATTACCATTCCCAAGATTTGTATATACTGCATTTGATGCATCATTACCAACTGCAACATCAAGTTTACCATCATTATTAAAATCCCCTGTACAAAGACCACTTGGATCACCTAGTAAACCTGAATTATAATTTATCGGGGTTAAAAAACTTGCATTCCCGAGTCCAAAAACGCAAGTAATTTTGTTAATTCCTGAATTTGCAATTGCAAAATCTAATTTATTGTCACTATTAAAATCTGCTGCAGTAAAGGACGTGCATCCATATCCAGAGCTATAATTGTTTGGGCTACCTGAAAAGTTTTTCTGACCATCTCCTAAAAAAACCCTAAAATCATATGAGTTTAAAGCTACAATATCAGTTACTAAGTCATTATTGACATCCACAACAATTATCTTTCTTCCAGTCTTATGATCCCCATTTATGTTTTGGAGTAAAAAAGTTCCAGTTCCATTACCAGAAAACACTAACAACCCATTACTACTACTAATTACTAAATCTAAACTACCATTCTGGTCTAAATCATCACTTACTATCTCATACATAACCCCAGAGTTATTTAGCGGAGGTAAATAAGAAAAAGTCCCAACACCTGTTCCTAACAAAATATTTAAACCATCAAAATTCGTAAGCGCTAAATCCATTTTACCATCATTATTAAAGTCAGCTGAGGAAATTGATTGAGGATTAATTCCAGCACTAAAAGTAGTCGCTGGAGAAAATGTACCTGTTGGCGATCCTAATAAAACTGAAAGAGTTCGTGAAGTATAATTATTGGTCACCAAATCCTGATTACCATCATTATTAAAATCATTTACGGCAACATTATATGGCTTAACACCAACCGAATAATTAATTGGAGACATAAATGCCCCACCTGTTAATCCTAATAAAACAGAGATATTATTCGATCCTTGATTTACAACAACTATATCCGATATACCATCCAAGTTGAAATCAGCACTTTTTATTGTGTAAGGATTTGTCCCCACTGAATAATTTGCCACCGAATTAAATGCCCCATTTCCAATAGCAGTTAACACAGAAATGCTATTAGAACCATAATTTGCTGTAGCTAAATCTTGTAAACCATCAGCGTTAAAATCTGCCTTAACTATTGATACTGGATCGGATCCAACACTTGATGTATTAACACTATTTAAATAATCAAAACATACTGAATTGAGTTGAGCCTCTGCCTTAACACAGAAACTTAAAAAAACTAAAACCGAAGCTATTTTCTTTATTATTTTTTTCATAACATTTATAGTGTAAAAATTTATTTATTCAATACCACCTTCTCTCTCTTTACAATACGATTGTTCTGATATACATTCACAAAATAAATGCCATTAGCAAAATTATCTAAATGCAATGTATGCGACACATTAGTTGACACTTCGCTTAATAACACTTGCCCTGTTATTGAAGTAAACTCAATTTTTTGTAATTCGGTTTTTGAATGAATGGTTAATGAACCGTTTGTTGGGTTGGGGCTTATTAAAATTAAGTTGTTACTTAACTCTTGTAACCCAACACTTGCTCCAATAGCCATTAGTGTAGCTGTGCCTGAAGTTAAAGGAGTAATTATTCGAGGTGATTCCGATTTTTTAGCTTGACTAATTCCTAAATTTAAAACTTGATCAGTTGTTAAAGTTGATTTTATTTGATAATGTAAGGTTGCAATTTTCCCTTGCCCACTCACATTACCACTAACTGTATGTGTTGTTGCTGTATATATTTTGCCATTGGAAAATTTAAGTTTTCTGAAACGCAAATTTTGGCCTGCATCAATAAATGAATTTTGATATTCAATATAAATACTATTTGATTCAATCAAGTTATTATCAAAATCAACCGTAAATGCTACGCCATTAATATTATTAATATTTGTTGTTGCATCTCCTAAATAAATAGATGCAGTTCCCCAAATTCCTTTTGCAACGGCAATTTGATCAGGGATGATACTTATTTGTGGATTAACCAAGGAAGGTTGCGAAGCTTTAAATGAATGAGTTAAATCATAATTATTATAAATAGCTAAAGTGTCATCTAAATTAATAACACCATCTCCGTTACAATCGCTATGATTTAAATTTTTTCCGTTAGTAATGGTTCCTGTCCAATTACTAGAAAAATACGACTGCCAATTATTACTCACACTTGATCTAGGTGTTCCTGTTAAACCAAAATTCCAAGCCAACTCAAAAACATCCGTAATTTCAGTAATACCATTACTGTTTGCGTCTCCTGGCCAAACATCTTGGCAATTTGAATTAACAGTAGCTATAGCTGATGAAGTTGCACTATTCATCATTGCATCTGTAACAACCACTGAATAAATGCCAGATGAAGAGGGACATGTTTGAATTGATGAGCCACTTAACCAACCTGGAATCCAACTATATGTGTATGGACCAGTTCCTCCGGATGCCACAGCTGTAAGTGTGTTACAAGATCCTACGCACATGCTTACAGAAGATACACTTAGTGTTAAAGGTGTTGTGGTGGTATTATAACAAATTGATAATGTAGGTGTACAACTATATGTATTCACTGCTAAATCCAATTTACCATCACTATTAAAATCATCGCAAATAATTGGTGAATGAGGTCCATAAAATGAATTTATTGAAAAGGTATTCGCACTAAGAGAAAAACCCAAACCCGTATTGTCAATAATTGAAACAGTGTTTGTTTCAACACAAAGACTATACGGAAAAAATCCTGTATTAGTTCCGAAAAAATTAATAATATCCATTTTACCATCATTATTTACATCTCCTATATCTATGGATGTGCTTAATATTGCGTGATTATAATAAGACAAAAATCCACCTAATCCGTCTCCCTGAAGGACATACACATTGTTACGAGAACTAAAAACTATATCGTTATTACCATCCATATTCATGTCGGATATTTTAACTGTAGTAATATCAAAATTATAGGTGTAAGTAGTCGCAATGCTAAAATCACCCGTTGCACTTCCATTATAAATGGATAAGTAACCAGTTCCGTTCTTAAGTGTAGAAACAACTATATCTTTATTGCTGTCATTATTTAAATCATCAACAGCTATTCTATTCCTGTTGTTAGAATTTGGGCTTGGGATTTCGCCATTTATACTTACGTAAGGAAGCTGATTACAATTGCCATTCCCTAAACCACTTTGAATTGAAAAATAACTCAATCCTTGACCTGTGAATGAAGTTACACTTACTAAATCAGATTTACCGTCCTTATTAAAATCTAATGAAATCGCTGCATAATCAGAGGCATTCGAGCCAAAATTAGTTGGCGATAATGAAAAAGAACCATTTCCTATGCCCAAAAACAAATGACTATTGTCTGCTAAAACATCTAATTTTCCATCACCATTAAAATCAGCGCAATTATAAATTTGTAAAGAAGTAGTATAAGTTGTAACAACTGTTGAAAAGGTGTTTCCAGATGCCTGTAAATAGCAATTAATTCCGTTTTGATTCTGCATTACTAAATCCATCTTACCATCATTATTAAAATCGCCTTTCAATACATTAGTTGGATAACCGTTAGCTGTGTAGGTAGATTGGGTAAATGAGTAATTTTGAGATTTAATAATAAATACAGATAAACCAAAGAATACTAATAGAATTATTTTTTTCATAAAAGTCTTTTTTTTATTTCAAATATAAGCCAAATATTTCTAAAAAAATACCGCTATTATGCTTTTTAAAACCTTATCAAATAAACAAAAAACCCTCAACATTTCTGTTAAGGGTTTTTATTATTTATAACGTTTTGTTTGTTCAATTCAACATTCAAAACTTATACCTTATATTAATTATGCTTCTTCTTCAATCTCTTCTTTAGATGCCATTAAGCGCTCGTACTCTTCTTTACTACCAACTACGATTTTTTCGTATTGACGTAAACCTGTACCTGCAGGAATTAAATGTCCAACAATTACGTTTTCTTTTAATCCTTGTAATGTATCTACTTTTCCGTTTACAGCTGCTTCGTTTAATACTTTAGTAGTCTCCTGGAACGATGCCGCAGAAATCCAACTATTTGTTTGTAACGATGCACGTGTAATACCTTGTAAAATTGGAGTTGCTGTTGCAGGAACTGCATCACGAGCTTCAACTAATTTTAAATCTTTACGACGTAAAACTGAGTTCTCATCACGTAATTTACGAGCTGTTACAATTTGTCCACGTTTCAAGTTTTCAGAATCACCTGGCTCAACAACTACTTTTTTACCGTATAATTCATCATTCTCAGCCATGAAGTGGATTTTGTTAATCAACTGTAACTCTAAGAATGTTGTATCACCTGGATCTTCAATTTGAACTTTACGCATCATCTGACGAACAATCGTTTCGAAATGCTTATCATTCAATTTTTGTCCTTGTAAACGGTATACCTCTTGAATCTCATTTACTAAGTATTCTTGAACTGCTGTAGGGCCTTTAATTGCTAAGATATCACCAGGAGAAGTTGCTCCATCAGATAATTGCTCACCTGCTTTCACAAAATCATTCTCTTGTACTAAGATATGTTTAGATAAAGACACTAAGTAACGGTGTTGTTCACCTGTTTTAGCTTCAACAATTACCTCACGGTTACCACGCTTAATTTTACCAAAAGTAACGATACCGTCAATTTCAGAAACTACTGCTGGATTACTTGGGTTACGTGCTTCGAATAACTCAGTTACACGAGGTAAACCACCTGTAATATCTCCCGTTTTACCAGTAACACGAGGAATCTTCACTAAAATTTGTCCTAATTCAACTTTCACTCCTTCGTTCACAACAATGTGTGCACTGATAGGTAAGTTATATGTTTTTAAAGGCTCACCTTTTTTGTCAACGATTCTGATTAATGGTGATAATGTTTTATCTCTACTTTCAATAATTACTTTCTCACGGAAACCTGTTTGTTCATCAGATTCTTCACGGTAAGTTATGTTTTCTTTAATGCCTTCGTACTCTACAGCACCAGCAAATTCAGAAACGATAACCGCGTTATATGGATCCCAATCACAAATCATATCTCCTTTTTTCACTTTTGAACTAGGTTTGATATATA
>JBIICN010000049.1:0-24595 GCA_044238845.1 Bacteroidia bacterium | reverse complement strand
TAATTAATAATTTGTTATATGCTATGTAATAATAAATAAAGCATATTTTATCTTTTAAGAGTTTAGTACTATTTTTATATAATATCTTATTCTATATCATTTTTTTTATGAAAAAACTTTTTTTATTTTTTGCTTGTATCTCTTTATTTAGAGCTAATGCACAAAACGGATTTACAACTTTTACAACTAACTTAAGTCTTACTGGAACTGTGTTGAGAGAAACTTCGTTTTTGGTAGATAATTCAGGTAATAAATGGATAGGCTTTAGAGCTGTAAATGCAGCTGGTAATAATGTTGGGTTAGTAAAATATAACAATACTTCTTGGACATTGTACAATACTACAAGCTCACCAGCTTTGCCTACAAATTCAATTACTGCCTTAGCCTCTGATAATTTAGGCAATTTATGGATTGGATCAACTTCAGGATTGATTAAATTCGATGGAATTACGTTTACTACCTACAATGCAGGATTAGGAACGCCGATTATTTATTGCTTAGAAGTGGTTAATAATCAAGTTTATGTTGGCACAAATGCTGGATTATTCCGATTTGACGGAACAAATTTTACGAGCTATAATGTTCTTAACGGCAAGCTTCCAAGCGATACGATAACATCTATCAAATCAGAAACAAGTAATTTAATTTGGCTTGGAGGCAAAGACAAATTGGTTCAATTTAATATTAACGGGGCTTATACAGTAACTAGCTATACAAATTATAGTATACCAAATCTTCCGGGAAATATCAATTGCGTTTACATTGATAATCAAAATGCTAAGTGGCTTGGGACAACTAATATTGGTGTATTAAAATATACTGGTTCAACTTTCGACAATGCAAATAATATGTTTGTTCTTTTCGGTTCGAGTATTCCAAATAAGGTTACTGATATTACTGCTGGGCTGCATAATGGTATCGTATTTAAACATACAACAGGCGTTGCCAACTCAGGAACCAGAAGTGGTTTGACTGAATTAGCTCCTAATAACGAAGTTTATCAATATTATTATCCTGTGTCAACATACAATTTAGGAGATTTCGTAAAGAGAGATGGTTCTAAAATTTTAATATCACAAGGTGGTTCTACATTAAGTTATGCATCTCCAAAAGTTTATTATAGTTTTGATTCAGCAAGCTATACAATGCCTTTGGGGGCTGTAAATCCAAATAACTTTAAAACATTAGACATCAATAATGTAAGAGCAGGAATAGCTAATAGAGGAGATATGCACTGGAATATAGGAGGTAATGGAAATCCATTATATGAGGTTCCAAAAGGAAGTGGCAAACACTCTAACTTTGCTTCGGCATTGTGGATTGGAGGATTAGATAATTCTAATCAATTGCATGGAGGGGCTCAAACCTATCGTCAAAGTGGTGTTGATTTTTGGCCAGGGCCTCTAGATACAATTACTGCAACAATAGACACTACAACTTCTAAAAACTATGATAAAATTTGGAAAGTAAGTTATACGGATATCAATACTTTTATTAATGCATTTAATAGTGGTAGTGTTGTAGCTACAGCCGATATGTTAACTTGGCCAGCAAAAGGTACCGGTAATAATTCTAGAAATTTAGCCCCGTTTGTTGATTATAATAGTGATGGTTTGTACAATCCAAATGATGGTGATTATCCTAAAATTAAAGGAGATCAAACTTTATATTTTATATATAACGATAAATTAGCCGCTCATAGCACTTCGTTTACGCCAATGGGAATTGAAGTTCAGGGAATGGCGTATGCTTATGGTTGCCCAGCCGTTACTAATGGACATAATGAATTAACGTATACTACCTTTTATGATTATAAAATTATTAACCGTTCTTCCACTAATTACCATGATGTGTTTGTGAGCATGTGGAGTGATGTTGATTTAGGGTATTATGGGGATGATTACATCGGAAGCAATGTGGCAGATAATTATGGTTATGCTTATAATGCAGACGGAGTAGATGAAACGGTATCAGGAGTTCCGGGATATGGCAATTACATTCCAGCACAAGGCTTTAATATTGTAAAAGGTCCTTTGGCGAATTTAAATGACGGCATTGACAATAATAATAATGGGATTACTGATGAAATAGGAGAGGATTGTAAAATGAATAAGTTGACTTATTTTAGTAATAATTTTTCAGGAGTTCCTTTAGGAACAACAGGCCCAACTACGGGGCAAGAGTATTATAATTATATGTCAGGGTTTTGGAAAGATGGCTCTCCTTTTACCTGTGGAGGAAATGCCTATGGAGGATCCGTTCCTGCAAGTTGGGTATATACAGCAGATACTTATACAAATGGTGTATGCGGTTCAACTCCATGGAACGAATCGGGGGTTAGTGGAGACCGAAGATTGATTTTAAGCTCGGGACCTTTTACTTTAAATGCAGGGCAAATGCAGGAAGTAGAATATGCTTTTGTAACATCTTTTGACAGTAGTGCTGCTTTTAGTGGTTCTATGTCATTAGGAAAATTAAAAACAGATATTCAAAAAGTAAATACATTTTATAATCAGGTAAGTAAACCAAATTGTTTACAGTCAATTACAGTTGGTATAACAGAGGTGCCTAAACAAAATGATTTTGCTTTATTTCCAAATCCAGCTAAATCATTAATTACCATTTCTTCAACTATTAATGGAACTATAAAAGTAAACTATGAAATAGTAGATGTTTTAGGAAAAGTAGTGATAGCAAATGAACACACAGGTTCTGATAAATTTACGATTAATGTGAGTGATTTAAATTCAGGAATTTACTTTGTTAGATTACAGGTAAATAATAGTGTAGTCGTTAAGAAATTTGTAAAGGAGTAGGGTTTTCCAAATAAGGCATATAAGTTTTGTTTGCGAAACGTTCAACAGTTTCTCGCAAAGACGCAAAGAGTTTATGGTGAAATAAAGTTGATTGCTTTTTGCTTTCTTTTATGACTTATATGGTTCAATAAATATTAGTTTCTCGCAAATACGCTACGGCGCAAAATGGTGGAGATCTCTTAGTCTTTACAAACCTACTATGTACTTTTTGTTACCTAGTTTATCGAAGGATGACTTATATGGTTCAAAAACCTTAAAATTTCTATTAGGCGGTTTAAGCCCCTTTTCTTATCTTTACGAGATATAAATTTAACATCATGATTGCAGAAATGAACTTATCAGCCAAAGCCCAACAGTTAATAGATTTAGAAGACAAATACGGAGCGCATAATTATCACCCGTTACCCGTTGTTTTAGAAAAAGGACTTGGTGTTCATGTATGGGATGTGGATGGAAAGCAATACTATGATTTTTTATCAGCTTATAGTGCAGTCAATCAAGGACATTGCCACCCGAAAATTACTCAAACTTTAATTGAACAATCACAAAAATTAGCGTTAACGTCTCGTGCTTTTCACAATAATGTATTAGGCGAATATGAAAAATTTGTAACAGGCATTTTTGGTTTTGATAAAGTGTTACCAATGAATACTGGTGCGGAAGGTGTTGAAACAGCTTTAAAATTAGCTCGTAAATGGGGTTATGAGAAAAAAGGCGTTGTAGAAAATACAGCTAAAATTATTGTGTGCGAAGGTAACTTTCACGGAAGAACTATTTCTATTGTTTCTGCAAGTACTGATCCTGATGCTCGTCAAAATTTTGGACCATTTACTCCTGGTTATGTAACTATTCCATACAATAATGTGTCTGCTTTGGCAGAGGCTTTAAAAGATAATACGGTTGTTGGTTTTTTAGTAGAACCAATTCAAGGTGAAGCAGGTGTTTATGTGCCAAACGATGGTTACTTAAAAACTTGCTCAGAAATGTGTAAAGCGGCTAATGTATTATTTATTGCAGATGAAGTGCAAACAGGGATTGCACGTACTGGTAAGATGTTAGCTTGCGATCATGAAGGAGTAAAACCTGATATGTTGATTTTAGGAAAAGCATTGTCTGGCGGTATGTATCCGGTATCAGCTGTGTTTGCAAATGATGAGATTATGATGTGCATTAAGCCTGGTCAACATGGTTCAACTTACGGTGGAAATCCATTAGGTTGTAAAATTGCTATGACGGCAATGCAAGTAGTGTTAGATGAAAAATTAGCAGAGAATGCTAATACTTTAGGAGAATTATTAAGAACAGAATTAAGAGCAATTAAATCAGATAGAATTACTTTAGTTAGAGGTAAAGGTTTATTAAATGCCATTATCATTAAAGAAAAAGATGGAATTTCTGCCTGGGATGTATGTTTAAAATTGGCGGAAAATGGATTATTAGCAAAACCTACACATGGTGATATTATTCGTTTTGCTCCACCATTAGTAATTACTAAAGAACAAATTTTAGAGTGCGCCGCAATTATCAAAAAAACGATTGAATCTTATAACTAAATTTTATTGTTTTATAATTTTAAAGTCTGCTTTATTTAGCAGACTTTTTTTTATATGCCATTGTCAGATTGCGCAGGTAAATATTTTTTTACTGCGTCTGGAATTGACATATCGGTGAATTTTAATTGAGGTATTTTTCCCTCAAAAATATCTGCATAAAATTTTTTTAAATATGGTTTTTGTATTAATAGCTTTTGCATTAAGAAATAGTTATGTTCAATACTTAACACTTCCGAAAAATCAACATAGTTTACGTTTTTACAAAATTCTGCTTGCGGACTTTCTCCTAATTGCCTGGCTTTAAAAAGTATTCTAGCGCCTCTTAAGTTCCTGTCTTTATCATTAATTGTTAAGTAACAGTTTTTCGAAAAAGATAATTTATCTAACCACGTTTTATGATTTTTTTGATTGACACAAGCGGCGTTAATAATAACATTGTCAAATAAATTCAAATGAATATTTTTTAAATAATCGTTTTGTAAATCATACATTAATAAAAGATTTCCCATGCTATGATTCAGTAAGGTGGTTGTTTTAAATTTTTCAGCGCGTTCAATTTTATATTTCTGAAACTCTTCAATAAATTGAGCGAAATTTTTAGAAACAATTGGCGCTAAAATACATGTTGCCTTAATGTTTTTACCAGGTTTTAAGTATGGCCTTTCGGTTGGCCAATCAAAAAACAATTCATCAACGTTGTACAGCCTCATTAATTGGGTCGCCCTATCCATACCAGATGTAAATGTTTTTCCTAAACCTTCTGTAAATACGACTAGATTCTGAAATTCTTTTTTAATGTTTAATAATTCGGTTAATGAAGCATATGGGACAGCTATCCATTGATTATGATTAAAATAGACTGCGAAATATTTTAAAGTACCCGTTGTATCATAATCATAATCTACAAATTCATGTTTGTTTTCATCATAATTTCTTGTAGAAATGACAAATAAACATGTATCGTTTATAGTTGGATTATAATTTTTGTTTAAGCTAGTATTTGACCAATTACAATAAGAATAAGGAACTCCAAATTTGCTGTCTTTTTGAGCGCAAATAACATTTTGAAGTAATAATAATATTGCAATAAATTTCAAGTTCATGTTCAAACAACAATTTATTGTTTTTTTTGTTTAACTAATTTTATTCTTAGAATAAAATATTAATTTAGTTAAATAATTTATTTAAAATATGTCAAACGATTTTAGCGAAAAAACAGCGGATACCGGCAATATAATTAAATGTATGGATTGTGGGGCAAATTTGAAGTATTTACCTGGAACTCCCTATTTAAATTGCGAGTATTGTGGCGCTAAAAACGAGATAGTTTCGGATAAAACTGCAGAAATAATTGAATATGATTATGAAGATTTTTTAAATGACAAAGCACATTTAGAAGATAAACAAGAAATTAGCACCGTAAAATGTACTAATTGTGCCGCTTCAACTACTTTAAAACCAAATGTCACATCATCTAATTGTCCTTATTGCGATACGCCTTTAGTAATTCAAAATGCTTCTACGTCTTCTATAATAAAGCCGTCTTATTTATTGCCATTTAAAATTGATAGAAAAAAATCAACAGAGTTATTTATTTCTTGGGCAGCTGGATTATGGTTTGCTCCAAGTAAAATAAAAGATTACGCCCAACATTCGGCCGAAAAATTAAATGGTATTTATGTTCCATACTGGACTTACGATTCTAATACAATTTCTAAATATACAGGTGCGCGTGGCACTTATTATTATGTAACTGAGTCATATACCGATAGTCAAGGTAAATCACAAACACGCCAAGTACGAAAAACAAGTTGGACTCCCGCATACGGAACGGTTTATAAGAGTTTTGATGATGTGTTAGTGGTTGCGTCTAAATCCTTACCTGAAAAATTAGCCAATGATTTGGAACCTTGGGACTTGGCTGATCTAAATTCATACAACGACAATTATTTAAGTGGTTTTGTAACTGAGAGTTATCAATTAAATGTTAAAGAAGGATTTGCTAAGGCTAAAATCAGGATGGATTCTTCTATTTACTCAGCGGTTAGAACTGATATCGGAGGTGATACTCAAGATATTTCGAGTGTTACAACCATCTACAATGATATTTCTTTTAAGCATATTTTGCTTCCAGTTTGGTTGAGTTCTTATAAATTTAAGGGAAAAGTCTATCATTTTTTAGTTAATGCTCGCACCGGAGAAGTTCAAGGCGAAAGACCATATTCTGTATTAAAAATTGCAGCTTTAGTTATCTTTATTTTAGTTGTATTAGCAATTTCTATTAGGTTAGCAATAAAGTATTGCTAATTTTTTTAGAATCAGTTTATGCTTTTTTTACTTTTTGAGGTTTAATCCCCAATTTTTTCATGTTTTTTTTATTTTGCCTTTTATAATCTCTACGCATTTTTTTAGTGCCTTCTTTCTCAGCTTTAGCTGCTTTAGCACTAGGTTTATCTTTTTGTTTTTTCTTTAAATACGGATTATATGCTTCGCGGGCTTTATGTCTTTTGCCCGATTTTCGCCACATCTTTTTGCGCTCTTTACTTTCAGTAAATTGGGCTTTTATAGGTAATTGACCTATAAAAAATAAAAATAGAGATATGGCTAGAAACTTTTTCATTATTACAAATAACGGCTTTATCTTAAAAAGATACTCTTCATAATATAAAAATTACTAACATATTTTGTTAGACAATTCCGTTTTGTGGTTTGTGGCATTTGTAGTAAATTTGTTATAATTAGAAAATATACCATGGCAATTAAAGATTGGACAAAAGAAGAAATTTTAGAGGTGTATAACACGCCTTTAATGGAATTAATATATAAAGCAGCAGAAGTTCATAAGCAACATCACACGGTTGGCGAAGTACAAATTAGTTCGTTGTTATCAATAAAAACTGGAGGATGTCCTGAAGATTGTTCGTATTGTCCTCAAGCAGCTCGTTATCATACAGAGGTGAAAGTTCATAAATTAATGAGCGTTCCCGAGGTAGATGCTGCAGCAAATAACGCAAAAGCAGGTGGCGCAAGTCGTATGTGTTTAGGAGCAGCTTGGCGTGAAGTACGTGATAATAAAGATTTTGACACCGTATTAGATATGGTAAAAACCATTAATAGCAAAGGTTTAGAAGTTTGTGCTACGTTAGGCATGGTAACTGAAGATCAAGCTAAACGCTTAGCAGAAGCTGGATTATATGCTTATAATCACAATATTGATACAAGCGAAGAGAATTACGAAAACATTATTTCTACTCGCAAGTTCGATGATCGTTTAAATACTATTAATAATGTTCGTAAAGCAGGCTTAACTGTTTGTTCGGGTGGAATTATTGGTATGGGTGAGAAAGTAGAAGATAGAGTAGGGATGTTATATACGTTGAGTTTATTACGTCCTCAGCCCGAATCTGTGCCTATTAATGCTTTAGTAGCAGTAGAAGGAACCCCAATGGAAGATCAACCACCAGTGCCGATTTGGGATATGGTTCGTATGATTGCAACAGCTCGTATTGTTTTACCAAGAACAGCAGTTCGTTTATCAGCTGGTCGTTTAAGTATGAGCATGGAAGGTCAAGCTTTGTGTTTTATGGCTGGCGCAAATTCTATTTTTGCTGGAGAAAAATTATTAACCACTCCAAATCCATTGTATAATCAGGACATGGAAATGTTTAAAATATTAGGTTTAAATACGAAACAAGCTTTTGTAGATAAATTGAAAAAAGAGGAATTAGTTTAATTTTATTATAACAAGAGGTACAACAAAATATGAGTGGACAAAAAAAAAATCCATCAACTATTACCTCTTTATTGCAACTTCGAATAAATAAAGGGAGCTTACGCTCCCTTATTTCATTTTATCCTAAAATAGATTTTTCCAGTAATGATTATTTAGGTTTTTCTACTCAGGGATATTTACATCAAGAAGTTTTAACTCTCGAACCATCCCTAAAAATTGGATCTACAGGCTCTCGATTGATTAGTGGAAATTCAAAATTATTTGATGAGATAGAAAATGAGATAGCTCAATTTCACCATGCAGAATCAGCTTTAATCTATAATTCTGGGTATGATGCAAACTTGGGATTATTATCCAGTGTTCCTCAAAAAGGCGATTTGATTTTGAGTGATGAATTAATACATGCTTCTTTAATTGATGGAATAAGATTGAGTTTTGCGACACATTATAAATTCAAACACAATGATGTAACTTCTTTAAAAGAATTAATTACAAGACATAAAGGTTCGTTTAATGATATATATATTGTTGTAGAAAGTGTTTATTCGATGGATGGAGATAGTGCCCCATTAACAGATATAGCAGAGCTTTGTAATGATAGTAACATTCACTTAATAGTTGATGAGGCTCATGCTATTGGTGTTTTTGGAAAACAAGGAAGAGGATTGTGTGAAGAATTAAATATTGAACAGAATTGTTTTGCTCGTATTTATACTTATGGCAAAGCAATGGGCTGTCATGGTTCAGCAGTTGTTGGTAGCGGAGAGTTGAAAAAATACTTAATTAATTTTTCTCGCTCTTTTATTTATACTACAGCTATGCCTGAACATAGTTTACTAGCAATTAAGGCAGCATATCAGTTACTTTTTAAAACACCTGAAATAGAAAAATTAAGAAGTCTTATTTCTTATTTTAATGCGAGAGCAAATAGTTCTTCTAATTTTATAAAAAGTGAAAGTGCAATTCATTGCAAATTAGTTACCGGTAATATGCAAGTTCAAGAGGTGGAAGTAAAATTACATCAATTAGAAGTTTTTGTGAAATCTATCAAAAGCCCTACAGTAAAGGAAGGACAAGAGCGACTTCGTATTTGTTTACATTCTTTTAATACACAACAGGAAATTGAGTTATTGTTAAGTTCAATTTAATTACCATTTTTTTAATCTTGTTAAAAAACATCTCTTGTGTTAAGAATTAGACCTTATACATTAAGGTGCTAGCACTCTTATATTTAGTTTTTTTAGTCTTTAGATTTGATAATTAGATCTAAATGATTTTTAAATGAAAAATTTAGTTGTTTTGTTTTTTCTTTATGTTCATACTTTTTTTGGACAAATCACGGTTGTAGATTGGAGTACTATAAGATCTGGATGTGTAGGAACAGTTAATACTTCAAATACACCTAATGCCGTTGTTACAATAAGTGGAACAAATTTAACTAATGTTGGTAGGCCTGCCACTGCAACATCTCCTGCAGGGAGTTGTTCAACTAGCTCCCCATATTATTTAACTGCTACGGGTGGTGCAAATTGGAATATGACTGGATTAGGATTAGCAGTAGATTGGGCTAATGCTACATCCAATGTTGTTATTGATGTTGTTTTTACTGTGCCTGTTTGTGCAGATTTAAGTTTCATTTTGCATGATTTAAACGGTGATTCTGGGAGTTTTCCTTTTGAAGATAAAATCACGGTTGTAGGATATGATCAAAATAGCACTCCAATACCTATAACGGCAGCTAATTATTTATGGTCAACTTGTGGTGGAGGCGATTGTTCTGGCGCTACAATGGCAGTTGGTGGCGCTGGAGGTGCGGGGCAATCTAATATGCGTATTGGTAGAGGTACAAATGGTTGTTTTGGCACTAATGTATATGGATGTTCTAGTAATAGGGTAACTTTTACTTTAAAGTCTCCAATTGCACCTCGGAAAATAAAACGAGTAACTATAACTTATTCTTGCGCGAAAAATGCACCAGATGTTAATGCTTATTTTACTGGTTCTAATCCTGCTTTTCAAAATATTGTAATAAGTAATATCACTGCAATTGCACCTCCTACAGTTTCAATTGCAACTCCAGTTTGCAATACAAATAGTACAACAGTAAATTTAATAGGGTCAGCTTCAGGAACAATCTCTCCAACATATGCTTGGAGTACAAGTACAGGTACAATTAATTCGGGAAGTGGATTATTAACTGCTAATGTTAAGAGTCCTGGAACATTTACATTAACGGCTACAAATAACACAGGTTGCTCAAATACTGCAACAGTCGCTTTAACACCATTGTTGTGTAATTTATTACCTATCGAATTAACAAAATTCACTTCTTCCCGAAATGCAAATACTGTTAATATAGAATGGCAAACCACTATTGAAAAGAATAACGATTATTTTATTTTAGAACGATCAATAGATGGAATAAATTTTAATGAAATACAAAAAATTAAAGCAATCGGAAATGCATCTAAATCAACTAATTATTTTGCTATTGATGAAAATCCTAGCAGTGAGGTTTCTTATTACAGATTAACCCAAGTCGATTTCAATGGGCAGTATAAGCAGTCAAATATAGTCAGTATTGATGATGATAATTCTAGAGTATCTGTGAGTCAAATTTCACCTAACCCAACTTCTTCAAATATTGATTTCATGTTTTTTGCACCAATTAAAGGAGAATTAAGTTACGATATAATAGATTTAACGGGTAGGGTATTGATTTCAAATAAAGAGATAATAGATGCAGGAAAATCTAAACAAACCGTGTATTTAGAAGAATTACCTCATGGTATTTATTTTTTGAAAGTAAATTTTGAGAGATCTAATTTCGTTTCCACTAGTAAAATTTTCAAGAATTAGAAGATATTATAATGATTGAGATTTACTAGAACAAAGTAAATAAGTTACCCCTCCAAATAGTGGCTCTGTCAGGAATCGAACCTGAATCGTAGGCTTCGGAAACCCAAATACTATCCATTGTACTACAAAGCCATTTTATTTAACAAATATAAGTATTAAATTTATGCTTATTAAGTACAATATTTCAACTTTACATTCGTTATAAAAACATGCATTTGAAAAATATAATTTTATTCGTTTTTTTATTAATTTCTACATTGTCTTTTGCACAAGTAAGGGTAGGGCAATGGAGAGATCATTTATCATATGACTTTACAAACAGCGTAACAAAAGTTGGTAATGTTGTTTACGCTTCTAATGGTTCTGGGATTTTAAAATATAATGAAGGCGATAATAGCATTGAAAAATTAACTAAAATTGAAGGGTTGTCAGATGTTGGCGTTAAATTGTTAAGAAAAAATGATTTCAATAATTGTATATTAGTTATTTATGATAATACAAATATTGATATTATTAAACCTGACGGACGAATTATAAATGTTTCTGACATTAAAAGAAAAATTATTCAAGGCAAAAAATTTATCAATGAGGTGTTTTTTAAAGATAACTTAGCCTATATTTCTTGTGGTTTTGGAATAGTTGTTTTTGATACTGAAAAAATCGAAATTAAGGATACTTACTATTTGGGAAGTAGTATTAGTAACTTAGAGGTTTATCAAGTAACTAAAAATGACACCGCTATTTTTGCCGCCACCAAGTCTGGTGTTTTTTATGGAAAAAATAATTTAAACTTAAGTTATTATCAAAATTGGAAATCGTTAAACACAGGAATTGCTGCAGGACCTTATAATTCAATAGTAAATTTTAATGGTAAAATTATCGCAAATTATTCTGAAAGATTAAAATCTAACGGAGCACCAAAAGATACACTTTATGAGTTTACTAATTTAGGTTGGAAAAAATATTCGATAAATTCTTATCACATGGGGTCTGAAAATAAAAAAATGTTTGTCAATAATACGACTAACCATTTATTTATTATAGATCAGTTTAGTAATATGGCCCAATTTGACGTTAGTGGTGTGAGAATTAACTATATTGCTGATTATGGGTTTGCTGATGCTGAAGTTAACGACGGATATTTCGATAATTCAAAATATTGGTTGGCAGATATGAGACATGGCCTAGTTAAATCTTTTGGAGCTTTTGCTGCTAGCGAAAAAATTAAAATAAACGGCCCAGTTAATAACCTAGCGAATGATTTAAGTATCAAAGATGGAAAGTTAGTTGTTGCCCCCGTTAATTTAGGTGAAACTTACAACTCTCAATATTTAATAGTAAAACCAAATATTTATGAGGACGGAGAATGGAGAACAATGACAGTACCCGATTCAATCAGAGATTTAAATTCAGTTTCTATTGATCCTAATGACAAGGAGCATGTTACTTTTGGTTGTATGTCAAGTGGTATTCTTGAAACAAAATCAGATCAAATACAAAATGTGTTTGTGTACGGTAATTCTCCATTGATAGGTTACAATAGTACAAGTGATGTTAGGATAACAGGCGTTAGTTATGATAAAAATGCTAAGTTATGGGCTTCTATTACTTTAGGTAAAAAATGTGTTGCCGTTAGAAAGCCTAACAATACATGGACCTTGCTTGACTTTGAGCAATTTGTTGTTCAGCCAACTGTATCAAAAATTATTTTTGATAAACAAGATCAGGCTTGGATTATTCTTCCTCGAAATGTTGGTATTATGGTTTATAAGGATGTAAATGGGTTGAGCCAGCCAAACGCTAGTAATACAAAATTATTGTCAACCGCTGTTGGTAATGGTTATCTTCCTTCGTTAGATGTTCATTCTGTTTGTGAAGATAAGGATGGGCACATTTGGGTGGGAACAGGAAAGGGGGTGGCCGTATTTTATAATCCTGAAAATATATTTACAGCGGGAAACTGGGATAGTCAGCAAATTTTAATTGATCAAGACGGTCAAGTGAAAATATTATTGGAAAATGACATCATCAATGCTATAGCTATTGATGGCGTTAACCGAAAATGGATAGGTACCGAGAATTCAGGAGTATATTGCCTTTCATCTGATGGGCAAGAAGAGATTTATCATTTTACGGCAGAAAACAGTCCACTTTATTCAGATTTGATAAGAGATATAGCCATTGATGAAACTACTGGAGATGTGTTTTTTGCAACGGATAAAGGAATACAATCATACAGAACACCTATAATAAGAGGTTTTGAGGATTATACTAATGTTCATGCTTTTCCAAATCCTATTAGACCAGGATTTTCTGGACCGGTTTGTATAACAGGTTTAATAGATGAATCTGATGTAAAAATCACCGATGTAAGCGGTAATTTAATTTGGTCAACTAAATCTCAAGGCGGACAAGTTATTTGGAATCTACAATCTTTTGCTGGAACAAAAGCAGCTAGTGGTGTTTATATGATTTACTGTGCGTCGGCAAATGGTGACAAATCGGCTACTACAAAACTATTGATTGTAAATTAATGCTCTATACTACTCAGGGCATTGTTTTGCATAATATAAAATATGCCGACAAAAAAATTATTTCAAAAATTTACACGAAAGATTTTGGATTAATTTCGGCCAATATTAATGTTGGAAATGGTCCAAAAGCAAAAATTAAATCTGGAGTGATTCAGCCTTTAACGCAAATTGAGTTTGTGCTTTCCTTAAAAGAAAATAAAGACATTCAGCAATTAAGCGAACTAAAGTGCTTATTTGTTTACACGGATTTACAATCCAATTTTTCTAAACTTTGTATTGCTCAATTTTTAAACGAAGTATTGTATAAATGCTTAAAAGAGCAAACTCCTAATGACGATTTATTTGATTTAATATGTCACACTTATCAATGGTTAGATCAGGCAGATGACGGATATTTAGATACTCATATTTATTTTTTGTTTGAATTAACTAAACATTTGGGCTTTTATCCAGCTAATAATAGAGACAACCATTTAGTGTATTTTGATACACTAGAAGGGAAATTTCAATCTACCATCAAAAGTTTTCCTTTAGGTTTTGATTTTTGGCAATCCGAATTGTTTGCTGGTTTATTCTCGTATTCATTATCTAATCAAAAAAAAATAAATAGGAGCGAGCGCTTAGCACTCTTAGATTGTTTGTTGCATTATTATAAAATGCAAATTCCAGGTCTAATGGATATGAAATCATACCAAGTTATGCAAGAAATGGTAAACGATATGTAAATTACTCTTTGTCTTCTTGAGTAAAATCTTTATCACGTTTAATTCTTCTCTCTTTGATATTAAACAATTCAATCATCATCGCAAAAGCTAATGCGATGTAGGCGTAGTTTTTATTTAGCTCAATATGTTGTTCGTGCGGTAGCGTTGTATTATAGCTGTCAATTAATGCCTCTGCCACCAAGATACCACCAATAACCAATAAAAAGGAAAGAGCAATCATTTTAATTCCTGGGTTTTTATTAATAAAGTCTGCCACTAATCCCGAAAATAAAATCATTAAAATCATCGATATAACTACTGCCGAAACCATAATTAATACTACGCCCGAAAGCCCCACAGCGGCTAAAATACTATCAAAAGAGAATACAAAGTCAATAATGATGATTTGCATTATAATGGCATTAAAAGTGGATTTCCCTTTTTTACCAGGTCCAATTTCATCTTCATCTCCGTGAATATGTTCTTGTATTTCTTGCCAAGTTTTTACCAATAAAAAGATTCCGCCTCCCATTAAAATTAAAGCTTTGCCAGAAATTCCATATCCAGCTATATGTAAGAAAGGTTCTTTTAATCCAGCAATATAACCAACAAAAAATAATAGTACGGTTCTAACTACTAAGGCTAATAGTAAACCAATAGTTCTTGCTTTTGCTTGTTGCTCGCGTGGCAATTTGTCAACAGCAATTGAAATAAAGATAATATTATCAATACCAAGAATGATTTCAAGAATGGTTAAGGTTAATAAGGTAACTAGTCCATTTACTGTAAGTAAACTAGATAAGTCGGAAGCAAAACTGTGCATATTTTTATATCAAAACACAAATATACTTGCTTTTTAAATCTTTACCTAAAAAATATTTATACTGATAATCAATTAGTTATAAATTTATTTAGTACTATGTCTTGCATGGTACTAAATAAAATTCATATCTTTGTGTCACCAACTAATAAACTTGGCATAGTACTAAAAAACGTTCTTTTTCTTAATTCATTTTAAACTGCAGATTAAAATGGGCTCAGAGCATCAGGTTTAAAAATCAAACTCGCGATTTGAAAAATAAATAGATGATAAGAACGAATAAATAAAAATATACACTAAAAAAATTAAACAACAATGAAAACAATATTTAATAAAACAATAATTATGATAACGGCCAGTTTGTTTTTAAGCATGAACATAAATGCTAAAGACAATGAAAATCCAAAATCAGTATTAATTTCGGACGCTACTAAAACAATTAAAGAGCATATTAAGTTTCCTAATTTTTTAATACACTTTAATGAAGAAGAAAAAGTAAATGTGGTGTTTACAGTAAATGAAACCGGTGAAGTTAATTTAGTGATTGCAAATACCGCTAATGAAACTATAAAAAAATCAATCGAAACACAGTTTATGAAACTAAAACTTAATAAATTAAAAGCTAATAATGCTTATAGTGTAGTATTTAATTTTAAAACAATATAATTATGGTAAATTCAGAGAACACAAAAGCCCAAATGCGCAAAGGTGTTCTGGAACTCTGCATACTTTCTATCCTTTCTCAAGGCGACGCTTATCCAACCGAAATTATTGAGAAATTAAAAGAAACAAAGTTAGTAGTAGTAGAAGGAACGCTTTACCCACTTTTAACACGATTAAAAAATACAGGATTGCTTACTTACAGATGGGAAGAAAGCACCTCGGGACCACCACGTAAATACTATATGCTTACCGAAATAGGCACCACGTATTTAAAAGAATTACATCTGTCGTGGTATGAACTCGTAGATGCCGTTAACAAAACCATTAATAAACAAGACTAAAAAATTAAATCAAATGAATAAGACAGTAACTATAAATATAAGTGGCATTATTTTTCATATCGAAGAAGAAGCTTATGAAAAGCTAAGTAAATACTTAACTACTATTAGAGGCTATTTTAATAAATCAGAAGGTGGTAGCGAAATCATGAGTGACATTGAAGCGCGTATTGCCGAAATGTTGCAAGGTAAAACCAGTGCAATTAAGCAAGTGGTGTTAATGAGCGATGTGGATTTTGTAATGGATAGCATGGGTAAACCTGAAGAGTTTGCTGGTGAATCAAACGAAAACAGTTCTACTGCTGAAAATACAGAAACGTCTTATCAAGATAGTGAACCAGTAAAAAAACGTTTGTATCGTGATGGAGATAGTAAAGTTATAGGAGGCGTATGTTCGGGTATTGGTAATTATTTTGATATTGATGCCGTTTGGTTGAGAATCGCTTTATTACTGATGTTCTTTTTTGCAGGTACAGGTTTTTTATTGTATTTAATTTTATGGATTGCCATACCTGAAGCTAAAACTACCGCCGAAAAATTAGCGATGAAAGGTGAAAGAGCTGATATAAATAATATTTCTAAAGCTGTAAAAGAAGAAGCCGAACATTTAAAAAAACGTATGGAAAAATACGGCGATGATTTTAAAAACATGGCTGCTGATAGTCGTTTGGCTCCAAGAAATACGATAGAGAAAATAGTCGATTTTTTAGGAGACCTTTTAACTAATATCGGTAGAGTGTTACTGAAAATTATAGGTGTTTTTATGGTGATCATTGGTATCATATTCTTTTTAGGATTATCAAGTTCTATTTTTGGTTTATCGTTTATGACAGATAGTTCAAATTGAGGAGATTGGGTTGACTTGCTATTATTAGATGGAAAAGACTTTTATTTAGGAGTTCTTGGAATCCTAATGTTTGTTGGTGTTCCTGTAGTGATGATGATTTACGGAGGTATTAAAATTTTATTTAAAATTAGATACTCTAATCGTTGGGTAAATTTAACAGCTGGGGTTATTTGGTTATTTGGCTTATTAATGTTGTTGTATGTAGGTGTTAAAACTGGAAGTGATTTTAATAAAACAGCTAAAGTGAGAGAGAATTTTAGTGTTATTCAAAAAGAGACCTTATTTTTAAAAATGCATGAAACACCTATTAATTCAAGAGAATTACACGAAAGTGATGATGACGAAGAAGGTGAAAGAAATTATCGACGCCATAGCAGAGGGGATAATGATTATATGATTGGTTCTAACAACGGCATAAAATATTTATTAGGACATGCTCAATTAAACGTCATCAAATCTCAATCTGGTAAAATAGAAATTGTAGTTGTAAAAGAAGCTAAAGGTTCTAATAAGTCCTTTGCAACCGATAGAGCTAAGAATATTTCTTATGTGATCTCGCAAACAGATAGTTTAATTGAATTTGATAATTTATTTAAAGTAAATAATGCGGATAAATTTAGAGTACAAGATTTAAGCATCATTGTAAAGTTACCTGTAGGTAAAACAATTTACTTAGATAAATCTTTAGAAAATATGATTTATGATATCGAAAATGTAACTAATACTTATGATGGAGATATGATAAATCGCCGTTGGACAATGACAGAAAATGGCTTAAGATGTATAGATTGTGACGGATTGATTTCTGTTGGCGATCATATAAATGGACTAGATGAGGATATTGAAAAAGATATAAAGATTGATGTGAATGGTGTTAATATCAACGCAAAAGATGCTAAAATAAAAGTGGATAGTAATGGCGTTAAAATTCATTCTAAAGAATCTAAAGTAACAATTGATAAACATGGAATACATGTTGATTCTCAAGAAAAATAAAGTTTTATAAAAAACTGTTTTTTTAACACCCTAAAATATAATGTTTTAGGGTGTTTCTATTTAATAGTATGTTAATTAATTTGTTCATTAATACAAACTAATTACTATGAAACCTGTATTTAATTTGTAAATTTGTTCGACTAATTTTTTACAATAAATCAGCTCTTTTTTATTGGTTACAGAAATATATTAAACTATAAACTTTTTGCGCATGAATAAAATATTTACAACTTTATTATCTTTATCTATTTCCTTGTTTTCAATAGCACAAACTCAAATTGCAAACGGAGGTTTTGAAAATTGGGAAAATACAGGCACAGCAACTGAAGAGCCCGTTGATTTTAATTCAAATAAAACAGGTTCTACAACAGCTCAACTTGGAGGAAATGGTTCTCAAACTTGCTTCAGAGATGCTTCAATAAAACATGGTGGATTATATTCGTTACGACTTGAAAATAAGTCTGTAAATATTGTTATTACAACTATTATTGTAAACGGAAGTGCTACGACGGGTGTAGTTAACGCACCTTCCACAAATAAAGCAGATGGCTATTTGGGAACAACAAATTATGGTAATGCAAATGATGTTAGAAGATTAGCATTTACTGGTCGTCCAGATAGTATTGTTGGATGGTATCAATATACTTCTGGTGGTTCTGGTGAAGTAGGAAAAATAACCGCCATTTTGCACAATAATCATTATTATGATCCAGAAACACCTTCAACAAATCATCCAGATCCGACGGCTGATAAAATTGCAAGAGCAACATTTTTGACTCCAACTGGAACTAATTCAACTTGGACAAGATTTTCTGTCCCGTTTGTATATACAAGTGCGGCTAATCCTTCATATATTATGATAAATATGACGCCTTCAAATAATCAATTGACTACGTTTTCCGGAAGTAAAATTTGGTTTGACGATATTTCCTTTATCTATAATACGGTTACTTCTACTAAAGAAATCGAATCAGATAAAAGTGCTAAAGTTTATTGTTTCGAAAAAAACCTATATGTTAATTTAGGTACTAAAGGGTTAGAACAATCTACTATAGATGTATATGATGTAACAGGGAAAATTGTTTTATCTCAAAAAATTGATAATTCATCTTTACAAACAATCGATGTATCTGGCTTAAAAACAGGTATTTACATATATAAAATCAGTGGTAAATCTGAAGGAAAATTCGGTAAAATATTTATTGATTAATAGGCTTTAATAGTTATTTTTAAAACCCTAACATAAACAGTTAGGGTTTTATTTTTTATAAATTATGTATACAACTCGCTTACTTTTATTTATTGGATTATGTATTAATTCTATTTCACTTTTTTCGCAAACCGGAACAGGCGTTTTAAAAGGAAGTATTTTGGATAAAGGAACCAAAGAGCCTATTATTGGAGCTACCATTCAATTATTAAGCGATTTATCAAAAGGTACAGCTTCGGATATTGAAGGAAATTATGTGTTGGTTTTAGATACGGGTAACTATAAAATATTATGCAGTTATTTAGGTTTACAAAGCGATACATTTTCGGTTAAAATTAAAGAAAATGAAATTTTTCAAAAAAATATTTTACTAAAACAAAATGCAAAAACTTTAGAAACCGTTGTTGTTTCTTCAGGAAAATTTGAGCAAAAAATAGAAGAATTAACTGTATCAATGGAGGTTTTAAAACCTAATTTAATTGCTAATAAAAACACAACAAGTATTGAAACTGCTTTAGAACAGGTGCCAGGTTTAACTATTATTGATAATGACCCTCAAATTCGTGGCGGTAGTGGCTTTACATTTGGTGTTGGTAGCAGGGTAGCCATTGTAGTTGATGGAGTTCCCTTATTAAGCGGAGATGCAGGAAGACCCGAATGGAGTTATATTCCTGTAGAAAACATTGAACAGATAGAAGTAATTAAAGGCGCTTCGTCAGTATTATATGGCTCATCGGCTTTAAATGGAGTTATTAATATTCGCTCAGCTTATCCTCGCAGTAAACCTAAAACAAGTATCAATTATTCTGCGGGGCAATATAGTATCCCAAAATCTCCTTCCGAAAATTGGTACAGAACAAGAGGAAATAATTCCTTTCCTGGTTTTAGTAATCTAAATTTATTTCATTCGCGTATTATTGGAACTAATTTAGATTTTGTTGTTGGGGCTAATTTCAATATTGATCAGGGATATATTGGTCCACCACCTCCAGCAAAATTTATTCCTAATGATTTAAAAGAAGCCTTGCATGTTCAGGATACGATGCCTTTGTTTACCAATAATGATATGATTAAAAAGAGAGCGAGAGTTAATTTTAATTTATGTTATAGAGCTAAAAACATTGAAGGCTTAAATTTTGGCGTAAATGCTAATTTTATGTTGAACAAAACCAACATGGTATTTGCCTGGTTGGATGATTCATTAGGATTATATAGAGGTTATCCAGGTGCCGTTTTTTCAGAAGATCAAGTGTTGTTTAATATTGATCCATTTATTAAATACACCACCAAAAACGGATTAAGTCATAGCCTACAAACACGAGTATTTCATTCGGATAATGTGATTTCAAATAACCAATCAAATAAGGGAACCATGTATTTTGGAGAATATCAAATCCAAAAGAAATTTAAAAGTATTGATTTAAATTTTATTGCTGGTACTACTGGCAATATCTCTTATTCAACTTCTAGATTATATGCCTCTAGTGGGCAACCAGATAATAAAATTGTCAATACATCAGCCTATATTCAATTTGATAAAAAGTTTTGGAGAATATTAAATTTATCAGGAGGAGTTAGGTATGAGAATTTTAAAATAAATAGTTTAAAAAATGAAGATGCTTTTATATACAGGGTAGGAGGAAATCTTCAATTAACAAGAGGTACTTTTATAAGATCATCTTATGGAACAGGTTTTCGTTACCCTACTATTACTGAGCGATATATTACTACTAAAGCAGGAATGTTTGGCGTTTTTCCTAATCCAGATTTAAAGCCAGAAACTAGTAAGAGTTTTGAAGTTGGTATTAAGCAAGGATTTAAAATAGGAAATTGTAAGGGGTATATTGATGTGGCTGCTTTTCATCAAAAGTATGAAGATAACATAGAATATCTTTTTGGAATTTGGGATCCTAATGTATCAATTGTGGGTTTCAAATTTTTAAATACAGGAAAATCACAGGTTAGGGGAATAGACTTATCTATTGCAGCAACTACCTCTGAAACGAATAAACGTTTTGGTATAACCGCACTTATTGGATATACCTATATCGAGCCCATAACATTAACTCCTGATAGCATTTATGGATATAGTAAAAATATTGATGGCTCAGTAGGGCCAGCATTAAATTATAAAAATAGTAGTATGGATACTACTGATAATGTTTTGAAATATCGATTTAAGCATATGTTTAAAATGGACATAGAATTCAAAATTTATAGATTTAATTTTGGAATAAGTAATAAGTATTATACCAAAATGCAAAATATTGATAAGGCATTTGAGTATATTGAAGATTTAACATCTACAAATAATCAATTTTTTGATGTTATTTATGCAACAAGGTATTGGAAAAAACATTTAGATATTAGTATTTGGGATGCCCGTTTAAGTTATAATGTAGATAAAAAACAAAAAGTATCTATCGTTTTTAATAATGTGTTTAATGTTGAGTATTCATTAAGACCATTAAAAGTTGAATCACCAAGAACGGCGGCCGTACAATATGTATTAACGTTTTAATAATCTATATTTCATAGATTTTTGTCTTTAGTATGCATTAATTCTTTATTTTTGTTTATAAAGATGATTTATGCATTTACTAGCTGGTAATTTACAAGCCTTTCATGAGTTTTTTGGACATTACTTGCCTGTTAAAAATCCTGTATTAATTCTTGCATTAACATTACTCATTATTTTATTTGCACCATTAGTTCTGAAGCGTTTTCGCATTCCGGGTATTATTGGATTAATTATCGCTGGTGTTGTCATTGGCCCTAACACGCTTCATATAATTGAAAAATCTACCAGTTTTGAATTATTTAGTAAAACAGGTCTATTGTATATTATGTTTTTGGCAGGTCTTGAAATTGACATGCAAGAGTATAAACAAAATCGAAGCAAGAGTTTAGTTTTTGGAGCTTTTACATTTTTTATACCAATTACCATAGGCTATTTAGTTTGCGTATACATATTTGGTTTTAGTTTATGGCCAGCATTATTATTAGCTAGTATGTTTTCTACCCATACTTTGCTAAGTTATCCCATCGTAAGTAATATGGGTATTGTAAAAAACAGAGCCGTGCAAATTTCGTTTGGAGGTACAATTATTACAGATAGTGCGGTATTAATTTTATTAGGAGTAATTACTAATGTAGTTGGTGGAGAAATAGACTCCATGTTTTGGATTAGATTGGTTGTATCCTTAGGACTATTATGTTTTGCGGTTTTATATTTATTACCAAAGGTAAGTCGTTGGTTTTTTAGAAATATCGAAGGACAAGGCAGTTCTCAATATATTTATGTATTAGCCGTAGTATTTATTTCTGGCTTCTTTTCCGAATTAGCAGGCGTAGAGCCCATTATTGGAGCATTTTTAGCTGGTTTAGCTTTAAATAGAGTAATACCACACAATTCGGTTTTAATGAATCGAGTTATTTTTATTGGAAATACTTTATTTATACCATTCTTCTTAATCAGTGCAGGAATGCTGGTAGATTTTAGTTTGTTTTTAAGGGGAACAGATGCTTTAATATTTGCTGGTATTTTAAGTTTAGTAGCATTGGTTACTAAATGGCTTGCCGCTCAAGCTACAGGGGCAATTTATAAATATACTAAATACGAAAAACGAGTAATGTTTGGGTTAAGTGCATCTCATGCAGCTGCTACCTTAGCGGTTATTAAAGTTGGTTATGATATCGGATTGTTTGATCAAAATGTTATTAATGGAACCATTATTTTAATTTTAATCACCTGCATGGTGAGTTCCTTTGTTACCGAAAGAGCTGCACGTAAAATTGCGATGACCGATAAAGAAACCTCTAAAAAAATTATTGACAGAACGGAACGTATTTTAATTCCAGTGAGTAATCCCGAAAACATTGCCCGATTAATTGATTTAGCACTTATTATCAAGGATGATAAATCACAAGAGCCAATTTATCCATTATCAATTGTGGAAGAAAATGAGGATGCTGACGAAAAAATAAATATCGTTAAAAAAGTCATAGATGGTGTTGTTGAACAAATATCTTCAGGTGATAAAAAAGTTCAAGTATTAAAAAAAGTGGACTTAAGTATTGTTGATGGAATTGCTCGTTCGGCTAAAGCCTATAGCATTTCTGATATATTAATAAGTTGGAAAGCGCAGCAAGGAACAGGTAATTTAATTTTTGGAAGTATTGCTGATAATTTACTGGTTAAAACAAAACAAGCTATTATTATATCTAAAGTATTACAGCCATTAAATACCTATAAACGAATTGTTGTTTTACTAGCGCCTAATAGCGAATTAGAAAGTGGTTTTAATTTAGTAGTACGTAAAATAAATGCCGTTTTAAAACAAGTAGGAAGTAATGCCGTCGTTTATGGACAACAAAAAACTATAGATGCATTTACTACCTTAAACAAAGATAAGAAACGTGAATTTTATAATTATTTAATTGTAAATGGTTTTGAGGATAGCGAAATAGTTGATAAAGTTAAAGAGGATGATTTATTCATCTTTTTGAGTAGTCGAAAACAAACAGTATCTTTTGATTTTCATATTGATAATATGCCTAAAACTTTAAATAAAAATAATGAGTTTACAAGTTTTATTGTCTTTTATCCAGAATCGTTAAAATCCTTAAGCGACTCTCAAATTACTGAAATGACGGTGCCTGCATTTCAAGAAAATATCGAAAAAGTAATCCTCTTAAAAGATAAGATTAAAGATATTTTTAAGGGAGAAAAATAAAAATAGAGCTTATTATGATTGCAATGAAGTCTTTTAAGTTATGCTATTTCATGATAAAGTGCTGTTAAGTTACATAACGTAAATGATATAACTCATAGTAAATTAATAATTGAGTAAGGTAATTAAAGCCAAAGTCAAAAGTCCTGTGCATTATTATCGGACTGGGCTTTTGGTTTTATGAAGGATTTGAACTGCGAAGTATGTTGTGTTATGTGGCGTTTATTTTATTCCGAAACGGCTATTCTTATAATCGATTATTACAATCTTGTTTAAGAAATATGCGTTCCCAGTAATTCCCCAAATATTTTGCTGTTTAAAGAAATCTGCGATCATTGGGTTTTTAATAAAATAAACATTAGATGATGCTAAAGTAATATTGCCAAATTTCACATCAGCGTTTATCTTTTGACCATATACCGTTAAGTAATCACCCCAGCTATTTACACTCAATGAATCAATGATGGCATTATCTGATATTTGTTTTGCATTCTCCTCGCTCGATAGTAAAGTAAAAATACTGGAGCCTGAATCAAACATTAAGTTCTCTACTTTACCATTAATTGTTAATGGAATGGTAATGCGACCATCTTCGATTGAACAAGTTTGAAAATCTGCTTGCGCTAATTTACTAGGTAATTTTTCGGTAACACAAATTCGTTTGTTGGCATAATCGATGATTAAATACTGGTCTTTAAACAAATCAGGGGCAATGGTTCCAATATGTTTTTCTGTGTTTGTATAAATTGAATCAGACGGAATCGTATCTCCAAATTCTTTAAAATAGCC
>JBIICN010000093.1:0-7458 GCA_044238845.1 Bacteroidia bacterium | reverse complement strand
GCCCCAACTCCTAAAAACACAGAACCTTTGTTTCAAAAGAAAGCAGTTTCTTTTCAGTATTTAAGTTATAATGTAAACAAACGAATAAATATTGGATTGTTTCAAGGAATGATATGGAATGCGGCAGATAGTATGAACAGGCAACATTTAGAATGGCAATATTTTAATCCAGTTATTTTTACAAATTTAAGTTTTTACGGATTGAATAATAAAAACAATATTGTGATTGGCACAACGGCCAATATTAAACTCACTAATAAAATTTCCCTTTATGCACAATTTATGGGAGATGATTTTAGTAATACATTTGCATTAGGAAATGCATTTGGTTACCAAATTGGCGTTAAATATTTCGACGCCTTTAAATTAAAAAACTTAATGTTACAAGCAGAGTATAACGACGTGGCAGAGGGTTCGTATAATAGCCCGTTTGGCACATATAGTAATCAAAGTTATTCTCATTATAACCAAAATTTAGCATATACGTTAGGTTATGGAAAAGAATTGGTTTTGTTAGGTGATTTTAAATATAAAAGAACGTTTTTAAATGCAAGGCTAAATTTGCAGTGGATGACTTTAAATAAATTTAATTTTTATAATAATACACTTTCAAAAATTCAATTAGGTTATACTATTAACATAGCTTATAATTTTAATGTATCTTTAGGTTATAATTATCGATACCAAGATTTTTTAGGTTTTAATGATTCTAATAATAAAACAACTTTTTACACATTAAGCTTAAAGTCAAATTTATTTAATACGTATTACGATTTTTAGAAAAAGATTATGGCTATATTAATTTTAGTATTTGTAACTGCTTTTGCAGTTGTTTTGTACTCAACACCAGCGCTTATTAAAGTTGCTGTTTTAAAAAGGCTAATAGATTTACCTACCGAAGACAGAAAGGTTCATAAAAGAGCAGTTCCAACAATTGGAGGCATTATCATATATGCAGCTACCTTATTTTCTTTTTCGCTGTGGTATAATATTGATGATTTGCATGAATACGATCAAATTTATGAATCGGTTAAGGAGTTTAAAATATTAGTAGCAACAAGTTTAGTGTTATTTTTTGTTGGAGTTAAGGATGATATTATTGGAACATCACCAGTAAAAAAGTTATTTGCAAACATTTTAGTTGGATTAATATTGATCTTAATGGGAGATATAAGAATTACTGGATTACATGGTGTATTTGGAGTGGAGGAGATTCCACAATGGGCAAGTATATTTCTTTCTCTTTTTACATATATAGTAGTTGTAAATGCGATGAATTTGATTGATGGTATTGATGGATTAGCTGCTGGTGTTGGATTTATAGCGGCATCCATTTTTGGAGTTTGGTTTATCTTTGCAAATGAATACACTTTAGCATCTTTATCTTTTTCATTATCTGGTGCGTTATTAGGATTTTTAATTTTTAATTTCTCTCCAGCCAAAATATTTATGGGGGATAGTGGTTCTTTAATTATTGGAATGTTTGTTTGTGTGTTAAGCATAAAATTAATTGAATATCCAACAACAAGACTAGATGATTTTTGGGTTCATATTTCAAAACCAATTATTGTTATTGCTGCTTTAGCTTACCCATTAACGGATACACTTCGTATATTTATTATTAGAGCTGCAAAGGGACAATCGCCGTTTGCGGCTGATAGAAGTCATTTACATCATCGTTTATTAGATTGCGGTTATTCACATGTAAAAACAGTGATAATTATTTATGTATTTAGTTTGCTAACTTTTGGCGTGTCTTTGTTGAGTTATTTTTTAAATCCAAGCTTATCCTTATTTGCAGTTTTAGGAAGTAGTGGAATATTTATTTTATTTGTTCACTTTTCTTATCAATCTGTAAAAAATAAAAAGAGTAATAAAGAGTAAATTTGAAAACGCATATAAGGATACAATCAATTTGTTTGCTTCATAGTATTTATGTTGCTTTTTTGTTTTGTACATCTATGTCTTCTGCTCAAAACAACCCTCAAGCTCAAAATAGTTTTATAAATTCAGAGACTCAACAAAATATTGATGTTATTGATATTTCAAATCCTAGCTTTGAGTTTCATTCTTCATTTAAACCTTATATTTCTTCAACCCTTCAAGATTTTTCAGATACTTCAATCCATTATTTACATTACCCAATTAAAAATTATTTTTTAAGTAAAACATTTAACGAAGGACCAAACAAACACAATCAATATAATTTTCAAGCGCTTCCAATTATTGATTTGCAGGCTGGCTATGATATGCTTACGTCTAAATTTGTTTCGGAAACTTTTGGTGGAGCCCATGCTAAATTAAATATTAATAACGATTTCACATTTGCCTTATCAGCAATAGGCGGAAGAGTAAGTTATCCTGATTTTATAGATACAAACATTAAATCTACGGGCGTAATTCCTGGCTTAGGACGAGCATTTAAAAACAACGATGGTAGTTATGGATTTGCAAATGTAACAGGTTACATGTCATATAGTCCAAATAAGATATTTAATTTTCAATTAGGAAAAGATAAACATTTTGTAGGGGATGGTTATCGCTCTTTATTATTATCGGATTTTTCGAATAATAATCCATATATAGGGATTAATGCTAACATTTGGAGAATACAGTATAATGTTTGGTATTCGTGGATGAAAGATTTTTCTCAATACGATGGCTCTCAGAAAAGTTTGCAAAATAAATATGGTACGTTTCATTATTTAAGTTTTAACGCTTTAAAAAATTTAAATATATCTTTTTTTGAAAACATCATTTGGCAAGGAACAGATACCAATCGCGTGCGAACATTTGAAGTTAATTATTTAAACCCAATTGTTTTTTATCGCCCGCAAGAATATTCTGTTGGTTCGGCAGATAACTCCATGATGGGATTAAATGCTTCAGCAAAGTTATTTGGAGGCCTTAAGTTATATGCCCAAGTGGTAGCCGATGAATTTTTTTTTAAAGAATTAAGGAAGCGAAATGGTTGGTGGGCAAATAAGCAAGGTTGGCAGTTTGGAGCTAAGTATATTAATGCATTTAAAATTAAAGGATTAACACTTCAAGCAGAGTATAATCAAGTGCGACCTTATACTTATACACACGGCAGTGTACAACAAAATTATGCCAATTATGGCCAATCTTTAGCGCATCCATTTGGCGCTAATTTTAAAGAATATTTAGGGTTTGTAAGTTATAGGGCTAATCGTTGGATGCTAAGTTTTCAGGGATTATCTGCAGTTATTGGAATGGATACAATGGGCTCTAATATGGGACAAAATATTTTTTTAAGCTATACAACTCGACCATATGAGTATGGACATAAAACAACACAAGGTAATAAAATGAAATTAATGCAAAGCGACATTAAATTTACTTACTATGTTATTCCACAAATGAATTTAAGAGTTGAGTTAGGATACATACAAAGAAGTATTAAAGATGATTTAGGTTACGAATTACAATCTCCTTATATTTATTTTGGAGTTAAAACGAGTATACATAATTTTTATAGAGACTATTAATTTTTGTCATGGAACAATCTTTAGATAACTTCTTTTTAAAAATTCCTGAACCACAACAATCAGCCTTATTATTTCTTCGGCAGTTTTTTATTGAAAATATGAAATTACAGGAAAACTGGAAATTTAATACACCTTTTTATTATTATAACGGAAAATGGTTTTGTTATATTTCATATAGTGCTAAAAGAAAACACGAAATTTATATTGGTTTCGTGAAAGGTCATCTTATCGATCATCCAGATTTAGTTAGCGAGAATAGAAAGCAAATCAAAATATATCGCATTAATCCTGAAAAAGATATTGATATAAATGCCTTGAAAAAAATCATGAACTCTATTAAAAAATTTTACTAGTATCGAAGCAATTACATTTTTACTTTTGTAAAACGATTTTTTTAACCGTTTTTTGACCAGCTATATTTTTCAGTTCAATAAAATATAATCCCGACTTAAGATAAGATAGGTCAAGAATGATCTTATTACCTACAATTGAATAAGATGCTTCAATTTTTTTACCACTAATATCCATTATAGAATAAGAATCTGTATTTATATACGTATTATTTTTAAAATTAATTATTAGTAAACTATTTGTTGGATTAGGATAAATATGAATATCATCATTAGTATCTAGCTCATCATTAGATACCGAACAAATAGTTGAAAATTTATAGCTTCCATCAACGTCAACACTTTTTAAACGATAATAAGATATGTTTTTTAAGGCATCTTCATCTGTTAAGGAGTAATTTAAAGTATTTAAACTATTTCCTGCAGCATTTATTTTTCCTACGGATGTATAATTTACGGCATCCTCTGAGCGTTCAATTGAAAAATAAGAAGTATTTGATTCGGAGGCAGTTGTCCATTTTAATTCAACTGTTTGCGAATTAATTAAATTACAATTAAAATCAATTAATTCAATTGGAAGTGGACTTGAAGCGGGATCAATAGTGCCAATCGTATAAAAATAATTGGTTGTAATGTTTGATCCATCAACGTTAAACAAAACTCTATCTCCAGCTGTACTTACTGTTGTGCTTGGAACTATGCTGAAAGTACCAGCTGCTGAGCTTCTGTATAATAATACATAATTTGAAGCTACACCAGGTCCAGCCCCAGCCCCATAGTCACTATAATCAAAAAAGATAGTCATTAGTCCATTATTTGAACCAACATCTGTTTTATTTAAGTACCAGTCATTTGTCCAACGAAGAAGAACAGGAGCTGGTAGATTAGACGCAGAAGTAAATGGAGTGGCGAAACAATTCATTCCGTAAGTAAGATAGTCACCATTGTCTTTTAAAAATGCGGTTGCTGCAGTAGTTACCGCAACACCCATTCCACCAGTGCTCCTCGTTCCACCAACACTATCCGTTGCACTTTCTCTTCCTATTCCGTTTACATATAAATTATAGCTTGTTGAAGTTGGCGGGGTGTATTTATTATTACTAATAATTCTTGCGTAATATGATGCTTGATTTGTTTCTAATAGATTTCTTCTGGTAGTTGATAGTGCGGACGAAAAAATATGAAACTCAGAAATATTACCAGGCCAAAGTTGCGAGGTATTATTGGTACTATAAGCTCCGCCCAAAAGGAAACCAGTTCCTGCGGCGGATGTGCCATTTTTCAATGTCAATGCCGTTCCATTTGCACTTGGAATTAAACCTGTTGCTCCAGTTGCAGATACCATCGTCATTATTGCTTGAGAATTTAATGCAATTCCAGTAGCAGGTGTACATGCAGCAATGTCATTCCAGGTTGCAACTCCATTTCCATTAAAGGTGGCGTAGTTTCCGGCTAATACACCTAAGTAACCAAAAGCATCACCAGTTGAACTTATATTTACAAGCCTTTGATACCCTCCACAACAACCGCCATTTACTGTGCGAGTAGCAATGGTATTTAACGAATAGGGTTGTGTAACATTCATCGTTGATTGAATTAACCAAGTACTGGTTCCATCTAAAGATATAGCAGGTTTACCATTTTGCAAACTCATAACTCCTGAGTTAATAATTTTAGGTTGATTGCCAATTGCAGGCTGTGTGGCATTTCTGCCATTACCACTTTGATCATACCAAATAGAAACATACGCGCTAGGTGGCGTTACAGGTAGTGCAGGAGGAACAGAAGGTCCGGTAATTCTGTAATAAACTGATTGACCATATTCTATGTATTGTCTGTCTGTTGCAGATAATGCCGAGCTAAAATAAACCAATTCCTGAATGTCTCCATTATGGCCTTGAGTATTAGCAGTAGGTATGGTGCCAATAGCAAATTCTCCCGCAGTAATATTCATGGCAGCCGGTGCGCCGATATTAGTCATTGCTTGTGAGGTTCCGTTAATCCATTGCGTTAAAGCGGGTAAAGATGTTCCCGGCAAAATCTGAGAGGATATATACCATGTGTTTGTGTTTAATAAAGATGAACCCACTGTGCCTGCTCCCAGGTTTTCTACACCATATCTGCCTTGTGTTGCACTGTTAAAGGCAAACCAGGCTCCGTATCTTCTTCCGCCGCCGCCGTTATCGCCCCAGCCAAATAATTCGCCACCGGGGTTAGCAAGTCCTCTTGCTCTCCAAACACAGGAGGTGCTTACTGGCTGAGTTGTAAGAAAAAATGTATTTTTAAGATAAGTACCATTAAAGAATATTGTAGGTCGGTTTGAAGCATTTTTTTCTATCAAACCTGCATTAATAATTCTCGGTTGTAACCCGGCTGTTGCCTGTGTCGCATTTCTTGCATTACCACTTTGATCATACCATGTTGCTACAAATGCGCTTGGTGCTCCGGCAGGTAAGGTTGATGATAGGGTTGGTCCACTTACATTATAGTATTGAGACTGCCCCCATTCAAGGTATTGGCGATCAGTATTTGATAGTGCGCTTTTAAATAAAATCACCTCAGACATTTGCCCAGAGAAAAAACGGCTTGGACCTGAATTCCAAGCTCCAATCATAAAACGTGTTTGAATTACATAAGCTCCAGCATAGGCTTGAGTAGCATAAGTGGTTCCGTCTCGGTAACCAGTTTCGCTAGTCGTATTATTAACGTATGATAAAATACGTAAAGAACCATTTCCTGTTGTAATTATGTCCTTAACTGAGTTACAAGCCCCATTCGGAGGCACCGCCATTTCAAGTGGTCGACTTGCCAAATCATTTCTGTCTTGAAAAACAAATCCCCTACTACAATCATGATTATTATCAATTAATACGCGGATACCGCCTCCAGTTGTCCAAGATGCTATAACATTCGCAGTAAAACCTGAGTATCCAGTTGTTGAAAAAGAATTTGTAGTGAAGTAGTCAGTTGTTCCATCAAAAAATAGTGTAGGCACTCCATTTCTGCGCTCAACAACACCAGCGTTAATAATCCTGGGTTGGTTTGCTAATGCAGGAGGCGAAACATTGATCCCGTTTCCGCTCTGGTCATACCATATTGTTACAAAGCCACTGTTACCGACTCCAACAAAAGTTTTTAATGCAGTGGTATCCAAATCACCGTTTGTAGTAAATCCAATATCAGCAGTTGGAGTACCCACAGCAGTACTTCGAACTCTAATTGCTGGACCTACGTATGCACAACGTAATCTCCTTAAACTATAGGCAACATTGGCATTTACCGATAGGGCACTAATTGGATTAGAAGCCATAACGAATGCTTTCAATGCAACCGTATCTAAATCTCCTGTGGATGTAAATCCTATATCTCTTGCTGCATTATCGCATGAACGACGAACGTTGATAGCGTTTCCAGAATAGGCACATCTCAATTTTCTTAAACTGTAAGCGCCTTGAGCCGCAGGCGTAATGGCGCTTAAAGGGTTTGGAACAAGCACAAAATTTCTTAATGCTGTAGTATCCAAATCACCACAGGCTGTAAAACCAATATTCGTAGTTGCATTGTCGCAATCTCTGCGTACTTGAATAGCGTTGCCTGTG
>JBIICN010000091.1:0-7517 GCA_044238845.1 Bacteroidia bacterium | reverse complement strand
TGATTGTAATTCTAAAATCTTGTGATGAAGCATAGGTATCAATCACTTTTGCCAACAACCTAGATTTAGCAGATGATATGTTTCCTAATAAAACTTTCACATAAACACCATAAAATCCTTCTTGTTTTTGTTTAAAGGTATTGGTATCTAACCAAATTTTATATTCTTTTTCATCTACTTGAGGTAACGTTAAAGTATTGTTTACACTTTTAGGCAATTCAACATCAACACTCGTTTGATCTATTTCATACACTTTATTTAAAATGGCTTTTTCTTCTTCCTCTACCAATTTTAAAAATTCAGCTACACCAATTTTATTGATTAAATATTTAATACGTGCTTTATGACGGCTTACTCGTTCTCCATGTCTATCAAATACACGAATAGTTGATTCAACAAAAGGAATTAATTTATTTTCTGGTAAAAACTCGTGAGCAGTTTGTGCTAAAAATGGTTGCGCTCCTAAACCACCTCCAATTAAAACTTTAAAACCTCTTTCGCCTAATTCATTTACTTTTGGAATAAATCCAATATCATGAATATAAGTTACAGCTGTATCTTTATCATTATTTGAAAAGGCAATTTTTATCTTACGTCCCAGTTCTTGTCCAAATGGTTTACGTAAAAAATAACTAAATAAGGCATAAGCATACGGCGACACATCAAATGGTTCATTAGTATCTATGCCTGCTTCAGCAGAGGCTGTAACATTACGAACGGTATTACCACAAGCTTCACGTAAAGTAATGTCATCTTGTTCTAATTTTGCCCACAATTCAGGAGTTCTATCCAAACTCACATGGTGAATTTGAATATCCTGACGAGTGGTTAAATGCAAATTACCATTAGAATATTCATCGCTAATATCAGCAATACGTAATAATTGTTTAGTAGAAACTTTCCCGAAAGGTAATTTAATACGGATCATTTGAACGCCTTGTTGACGTTGACCATAAACACCACGAGCTAAACGAAGACTACGAAATTTTTCATCGTTAATTTTACCTTCACGAAACTCTCTGATTTTTTTGTCCAAATCAATAATATCTTTCTCAACCAATACTTTACCTGAGTGAGTTACTAATTCTAATTCTGTTCTAAAACTTTGCATAATTTATTATTTAGCGGCGTTATATAATTTATACCATTCTTCGTTAGTCAATTTAATTGAGTATGCACTAGCAGCATTTTTAATACGCTTTTTATCAGGACTTCCAATAATTGGCAATGCTCCTAATTTGTATAACCATGCAACAGCCACTTGCTCTACATTTACTGAATGTTTTTTAGCAATGCTGGTTAACACTTTTCTTGCTTTTACAGCTTTGGCATCTTTTCCATTTAAAATACGGCCCCCAGCTAAAGGCGCAAACGCCATTGGCTTGCTATATTGTTCTTTAATAAAATCTAAACGACCATCATCAATAGCTGAACTTTGTAATAAGTTTAACTCAATATGATTAGTCACGATTGGTTGAGATAAATGGCTTGCTAATAAACGATGTTGAAACACATTGAAATTAGAAACACCTATATTTTTAATTTTACCACTACGCAATAATTTAATTAAAGCAGAGGCAGTTTCTTCAACTGTATATAATGGATCATAATGTTCTAATAAAAAGATATCAATATAATCTGTTTTTAAACGTTTTAAAGATTCTTCCACACTTTTAGTTAAATGCTCAGGACTTAAATCATAATACTCTCCTTTTGTTCCTTTATCAGAAAATTTTCTAACACCCGCTTTAGAAGAAATAATAATATCTTCTCTATTAATAGAACTAGATGCAATGGCTTTCCCAAATAATTCTTCAATTTTACCATTGTAATAATGATTACTATGATCAAATGAATTCACTCCTAATTCTAAATTATAGTTGATGATATCTTCAATCTTTTTTTGAGTAGCTAATGCCGCTGTATTCCATCTCCAAAAACCATAAATGGCTGCTGATACTTCTGGTCCTGTTTCGCTAATAAATATTTTTTCCATTTTTTTATGTTTAAGTATTAATAGTGTTTATTAAATATTTTATAAAAAAGCCCCACCATGCTATACGGAGGGGCAAATATTTTTTTACAAAAATCCTTCCGTTAACAACATCGACACATCCAACAACACATCTTGTGTTTATTTTTGAAATTTATATTTAAAACTGTGTTTTTCATTTTTGATGTCGCAAATTAATGAAGTTTATTTTTACTATGCAAGAAAAAAGTGATTTATTTTCTACATTTCCTATGGTTATAGTAGGATTTAAAACGCTCTATTTCTTTGTTTTCAATGGTTTTACTTTTTTACTCAACTTTAATTCTCTTAATAAAATATCTGCTAAACTGGTTTTGGACAGGATTTTAATACTTGCTTCTCTTACCTCCAAGATGACGTTTCTCAATCCACAAACCTCTTCATTGACGCATTCTACGCAGGGTTCGTAAAAATTTAAGCTCACACAAGGTAATAAAGCTATAGGGCCACCAGTTAATCTAATCACGTTGCTTAGCATAATTTCTTCTGGATGCTTTAACAAGTAATAACCTCCTGTTGCTCCCATCTTACTTCCCACTATACCATGGTGCCTTAATTCTAATAAAATAGCTTCTAAAAACTTACGAGGAATCCCTTCCTTTTCAGCAATTTCAGATATTTTCATAGGTTTATTGTCTTTGTATTCTTTGGCTAAAGACAATAAGGCTTTGATTGCATATTTCGTTTTTTTCTGTAACATAATTCGAATTATTAAAATTATGTTGCAAATATACTACTATTTTAGTAGGACTTAAAAATCAATTTAGTTATGCAGCTAATTCTTTTTTAAATACTGTTTTTCTTGTCTCATCTATAGCTAAACTCACCTTCTCATCCACTAATGAAATAAATAAGTTATTTTTTAAGATATATTCACGATTAGCAATTAAGTGTGTTAAATTAACTTTACCCACCACATAATGATAATCTTTACTTGTGTATTTTTCAGATATCTCATCAAACACAATTTGTTTTAAATCATCGCTATTATTGTATCTGAAATAAGCTTCAATAACAACATCATTTGTAAATGTAGGCGCATGTTTCTGCGCGTACTTTTTAAACTCATACTTATATCCGTGCGATAAAGCAGAAATATCCGACAACACTGCAGCTCCTGTTGGATAAGAACCTGCACCTCTACCTTGTAAGAATTGTTCACCAGAAAATTTACCTTCTACAATCACACCATTAAACTCATTATCTACGTTATATAAATGATTGTGTTCTTTAATAAAACGCGGCGCCACAAATACGCTTACTTTGTCATCTCCTAAACGTTGAATAATAGGTGTTAATTTTATTTTATATCCCTTTTCGGAAGCATATTGAATATCGTTATCATGCAAAGTTGTAATACCAATATTTAATACTTCTTCTTGTTTTATAATTAAACCAAAGGCATGCAATGCAATAATGACTGCTTTAAATTTTGCATCATAACCTTCCACATCATTAGTTGGATCAGATTCTGCAAAGCCTTTATCTTGAGCCTGTTTTAAAGCATCCGCATATGATAATTTCTCAGCAATGGTTTTAGTTAAAATGTAATTAGTAGTTCCATTAAAAATACCAGACACTTTTTCTAATTCCTCATTATCAAAGTATTCTTCTAATGAACGAATGATTGGAATACTTCCACAAGCTGATGCTTCGTATAATAAAGACACATTGTTATCTTGTTGTAAACGATACAACTCTTCTAAATGAGTAGCCAATAACTTTTTATTAGCCGTTACCACATGCTTTCCTTTTTTTAAAGCTTCGCTCACTATATTAAAAGCTTCGTCAGCATCATCAATTAACTCAACTATTACATCTATTTCTGGATTATTTAAAATTTCCCATTTATCATAAGTAATTAACTCCGCTCCTACTGTACGAGGTTTGTTTTTATTTTTCACAACTATTTTTGCGATATCAGCTTTAAAACCTGTACTGTTATTTAACACATGGTAAAGTCCTTGTCCTACGCATCCAAATCCAAATAATCCTATTTTTAATTTCTTGCTCATAATTTTTGTTTTATATAGTTACTGTTTGTGTTTTTACGTTTTTTGTTTGATAAAATTGTTTGATATGATCTGTCAGTTGTTTTGTTTCAATCAAAAAACCATCATGCCCATATAGAGAATCAATTTCTTTATACACAGATGCTCTAATTCCTTTAGCTAATAATTGCTGTTCATTTGGCGGAAACAAAACGTCAGAACTAACAGCAATGACTAAAGTTGGAACTTCAATATCATTTAATACAGTTTCCACACTATATGCTCTTTCTCGAGCTACATTGTGAGAATCCATTGCTTCTGAAAGTCTTACGTAGGAATAAGCATTAAAACGTTTCACTAATTTTTCTCCTTGATAACGTTGATATGAAGACGCTGCGTGATTATTAATGTTATTATTACCGTTATTTTTTTGAGTACTGTTATAAGTATTATAATTTCTATAACTCAATAATGCAATACTACGAGCAGCTTGTAAACCCTTTTCGCCACCATTAGTGGTATTACCAAAATAGGTTCTATCCGCTTTAATAGCTAAACGTTGAGACTCATTAAAAGCAATACCCCAAGGAGAATGCTGAGCATTAGTAGCAATTATAATTAAATTTTTGGTTATTTCAGGATTTTGCAATACCCATTCTTGTGCTATTTGCCCTCCTTGCGAGCCACCTATTAACGTATGGATCTTATCAATATCTAAATGACTTTTTAAAACTTGAAGTGTATTAGCCATATCACGAATAGTAATATGTGGAAAATAACTAAACCAAGGCTCATTTGTATCTGGATTGATACTTAAAGGACCTGTTGTACCATAACAAGAGCCTAAATTATTAGCGCATACAATAAAATAATCTTGGGGATTAAATAAATCGTTTTCTCCAAATAAACCAGCCCACCAATCAAATACATCACTGTTAGCAGTTAAAGCATGGGAAACCCAAATCACATTGCTCTTATCAGCATTTAATGTTCCGTAGGTATGGTAAGCAATTTCCAATTGTGGTAAGGATAATCCATTCTCCAATTGAAATCTTTTTTTATATGTAAATGTTTGATGACTCATATTATTTATCTTTCTTTTAAAACACATAGTGAATGATGATTAAATAATAACGCAATAAGTGATAGTAAACAGTAGACTGAAAGCGACGCTTTCAGTTATGCATTCTATCGTTACTTTATTATTCATTTCTTTCTATGTTACTATGTGGTTAAATTCTTTTTCCTTGTGAGAGCGACAAAACGAAAACTTTAAAAAAACGTTTAGTCACTTTCTTTTGACTTTCTATCTAATTACTAAAAATGGATTCTGAAAAAACTAAATGTTTGTTTTCTAATGATGTTAAAATATTAACGTCGCTTACTAAACGCTTACTATGTTCTTGACTTGCATCCGGAAAGGATACCCCTCCTCTTTGAGAAAAGCCATATGCTGCTTGTAATTTTAGAAAATGACGATGACGAGATTCGCCTATTAGGTTAGTTGTAGTTTGTGTAGTTATTTGAGTATATTTTTTTGAGTTCATGATGTTTAATTAAAATTTGTTTGTATTTAAAAAATTTAAGATTGATGACATTTCTCGAAATAAAGAATACATCAAAAGTGCCTCGGATTTGCCAAGGTTAATTTTTCGCAAAGATTAAAACGAAAAATAGCCTAGCACATGCAACAGCAGCACATACAACAAGCCATCATGAAAATGGTAATAAGAACAGAATTAATTACAGTGTTTGCATCCAGTTGTGCAACTCTTAACTTTGTTTTTGAATTTGTGTGTTTCATTTTTTTGTTTTTAATTTATTTATCTCTGTTTTTCATCAGAGTAGGAATTGGCACCGGTTTTCCAATCTCGTTTTACCGAAACTTTTAGTTGGTTGCCAGTGGGTCAGTGAGCCTATTCTCTCGCCACTTCTTCATAAATTAATACACACGTGGGTGAGTAGTAATTTGTTACAAATTTAAAACATTTATTTCTTTACTTCCAAATAAATTTGAAAATAATTTAAAAATCGTTGATTTTATTGATAAAACAAAGACATTTTTCATAAATATCTAATGAATTTTATTGAAGATTAATCAAATTTAGAATAAAAACGGTTTAACAAACCTCTCACTTTAATATTGATGTTATATCAAATGATAATCGAAAAACGACATAAACACTAACCAAATACCGCTATACAAACGCAAATGACGCAGTTATATAAATAAATTATAAATAGATCTTAGGAATGATAAACGAGGCTGTATAGCTTGGCCAGCGCTTCTATTGATTTTAAAATTTATACTTTTATCTTTAGAACTAATTGAATCATTAGCCTCTAAATCTTGATTAATTATTTCAAAATAGTTTTTTGATATTCTATCCCAATTAAAACGTAAATAAGCTATATCAAACATTGAATTCGCATTTTTCCTCAATTTTTCAACACTCATGTTCTCTAAAAACAATTTTACTTCATTAGTATTATTAAAATATGACGCCTTCCCTTCTGTTAAGTACTTATTATTGATGCTTTCAAAAGCTAAAACTGGAAGCTTGATACTCATGGATTCTTTCAAAAACTTACTATCAAAAATCAATGGACTTGGCTGAATAAACAAGATTGAATTACTTAAAATTAAGTCATTTTCACGTTTACTGTTAATAGGATAAAGCATATGAATATTAGAATAACCAGCATATCTATTTTTGAGTCCTAAACTATGTTCATTGAGGTCCCAATTACCAATTACCACTAAATACTTGTGCTTAATTTGTTTAAAGGTATCTAAAACAGATTCAAAATAACTATTTGATTCGCCATTATAATAACAAATAGCATACATGTACTTTAAAAATGGATAATGAATATGATCTAAAACTGTAGACTCTATTCTTTCAACATCACTACCTCCGTTTTCAACAAAATTTACATTGATCGAAAAATTAGCACATAAATAATCATGCACCGCTTCATGATTAGTGATAACATGATCAGAATATTTAATTGCTAAATATTCTCTAATCAAACTAATAAAATTAAACAATGATTTCTTTTGTGGAATATTAGAATGCGTATATAACAAAACGATTTTTTTACGAAAAAACAATTTAAAAAAAGGAAAAAACCACGACAAATGAATATCTTTTATAAATATCAAATCTGAGTAAAACAAAGCGTGTAACATCACAAACAAATTATGCCCTATTTTAGGAACAACGATACACTTAACTATATTTTTATTTGTGCAAATGATATCACTATCCGTTTTAATATCACCAGTACTATATATTAAAAATGAACATAAATCTTTATACTGCTTTACTAAGTGAGATGAAATAGTTTGAAATTCATGACTATTTGTATCATAATTTGCGGAATCAATTAAGGCTATTGTTTTCATGGTGTCAAATGATTAGTATTGTGAATGCTGTTTTTTATTGATTAAATAATTAAATGACCTTAACTTTGTATCATAAAAAACTTTG
>JBIICN010000090.1:0-7533 GCA_044238845.1 Bacteroidia bacterium | reverse complement strand
ATGTAAAAGTTGGTCGTAGACAAGTAGGTTCCACATTTAAGCCATTTGTGTATGCGTTAGCAATTCAAGAAGGATATTCGCCATGTTATCAGGTTGCAAATGTAAGAACTTGTATTGAAACACCTGGTCAGCCTGCGTGGTGCCCAGATAATTCAGATGGCAATAAAGGAACCGGTAAAATGGTTACACTTCGTTATGCTCTTGCGGGTTCTATTAATTATGTAACAGCGTGGGTTATGAAACAGTTTGGTCCTGACGCTGTTATTAATTTAGTTCGTCGTTTAGGAATCACAGCGCCTATTGATGCGGTTCCATCTATTGCACTTGGCACACCCGATATTTCGGTTTTTGAAATGGTGGCGGCTAACGCAACATTTGCTAATAAAGGAACCTATATTCAGCCAACATTTATAACGAGAATAGAAGATAAAAATGGAAAAGTTTTAGAAGAATTTTATCCAACAACGGATGAGGTTTTTAGTGAAGAAAAAGCCTATGCAATGATTCAATTAATGCGTGGAGTGGTTGATAGAGGTACTGGTTCCCGTTTGCGCTCGCGCTACAATTTACGTAATGAAATTGCAGGTAAAACAGGCACTACGCAAAATAATGCAGATGGTTGGTTTATGGGCTTAACTCCCGATTTAGTTGCTGGTTGTTGGGTTGGCGGCGAAGAGCGTAGTGTGCATTTTAATTCAACCAATGAAGGGCAAGGAGCTAGTATGGCTTTGCCAATTTGGGGTAAATTTTTTCAAAAAGTATATGCAGATGTTAGTTTAAAAGTTACTAAAAATGGTTTTGTTAAACCAGCTAATATGGGTGACATTGAATTAGATTGTAGTGCATATGATGCCCAAACTGAAAAAGACATTCCAATTGAGGATTTAGATTTTGACAACGGAGATAAATAATCTTTATTAGTTTTTAAATAAAGTTGCTCCCGAATCGGGATACGTTATAATTCATATTATAAAATTGCTTTTATCAAACGAATTTTATTCGCAGAGCTCAACAAAATAAGAGTCCTAATTGCTGTTTAATCCATCTCTATTAAGTGGATGTAGCTGATTTATGATTATATTTTTCTGTAAAAATTAATAGGAGGTTTAAAATGGAGTTAGAACCTATTTGCATTTCATTTTTATCGAAACATTGAAAGTATAAATTCTTTTAATTCATAAATTAATTTGGCTAAATTAGCCAAAAATTAATAGGCTGTTTAATTTTAATAGATTTTATACTTATAGAATATGATTAATAGAGTAGTAAAAAATGCGGAAGAAGCTGTAAAAGATATTACAGATAATATGACGTTATTAGTAGGTGGCTTTGGTTTGTGTGGTATACCCGAAAACTGTATTACAGCCTTAGTAAATAAAAACATCAAAGGATTAACCTGCATAAGTAATAATGCTGGAGTTGATGATTTTGGTTTAGGGCTGTTGTTGCAAACTAAGCAAATTAAAAAAATGATTTCATCATATGTTGGCGAAAATGCTGAGTTTGAAAGACAAATGTTAAGCGGAGAATTAGAAGTAGAATTAATTCCTCAAGGAACTTTAGCTACACGTTGTTTAGCAGCAGGATATGGCATGCCAGTAATTTATACACCAGCAGGAGTTGGCACAGAAGTAGCAATTGGCAAACCAGTTCGCACATTTACTTATAACGGAGAAACAAAAGAATACCTTGAAGAAAAAGCATTTGAGGCAGATTTTGCAATAGTAAAAGCGTGGAAAGGAGACACGGCAGGAAATTTAATTTTCCGTTCTACAGCTCGTAATTTTAATCCGATGATGGCTATGGCAGGTAAAATAACAATTGCTGAGGTCGAAGAATTAGTGGAAGTTGGTAAACTAGACCCAGATCAAATTCATACTCCAGGAATTTATGTACATCGTATCTTTCAAGGAGAGAAATATGAAAAAAGAATAGAGCAAGTAACTGTAAGAAAAAAAGCATAACAATTATAAATTAAAAAACAAAGAATATGAATATCAGTAAAATTAAGTTTGCAACGTTAATAGTATTAAGTGTAACTATTGTATTAATGTCAAGATGCGCACCTCCCAAAAGCGAAGATAAAATAACTTTTATCGAAAAAAGAAATATTGATTTAGAAGACACATTACCAAATGGTAAAAAAATAGAAGGAGATGCTCATGGCGGTAAATATTTTTCTAGGGCAGATAGCGCAAGTATTTACGGTTGTGGTACTATTTTTAAAATTCAAGATAGTTTACTGAAAAAAGATTTGAGAGTAAAAATGAATGCTTGGTTTAGAGTTGGTAATTTGCAAAAGGATAAAAAATATGCGATTTCATTAGAAGATGTAAATGGTCAAGTAATTAATTGGTCTCAAATAGATTTAAAAAGTTATGTTTCAGAGCCTAATAAGTGGGTAAATGTTATTGATAGTGTTACTATTTCTGGAAATTTAATTAATAATTCAGGCTTATTAATCAAAACATATTCTTTCAATCCTGAAGCTCATTCTACTTTGGATGCAGATGATGTTGAGTTATCATTGTATAAAGTAGAAAAAAAATAGCTAATTAACTTAAGTATAAAAATATGTTAGATAAAAACGGAATTGCTAAACGAATTGCTCAAGAAGTTAAAGATGGAATGTATGTTAATTTAGGCATTGGTATTCCAACGTTAGTAGCTAATTATATTCCAACTGGAGTAAATGTAGTATTGCAATCAGAAAATGGAATTTTAGGAATGGGGCCTTTTCCTTTTGAAGGAGAAGAAGATGCTGATTTAATTAATGCAGGTAAACAAACTGTTACGTTGTTAAAAGGATCATCAATTTTTGATAGCGCTGTTAGTTTTGGAATGATACGTTCTCAAAAAGTTAACCTTACTATTTTAGGAGCGATGGAAGTTAGTGAGAATGGTGATATTGCTAATTGGAAAATTCCAGGAAAGATGGTAAAAGGTATGGGAGGGGCAATGGACTTAGTTGCCAGTGCTAAAAATATTATTGTGGCAATGCAACATGTAAATAAAGCTGGAGAATCGAAATTGTTGCCTAAATGTGATTTACCTTTGACTGGGATTAAATGTGTGAAAAAAATAGTCACAGAATTGGCAGTTTTAGATGTAATAAATGGTGGAGGTTTTCGTTTGTTAGAAAGAGCGCCAGGAGTTAGTATTGAACAAATAAAAAATGCTACTGCAGGTAAACTTATTATAGATGGAGAAATTCCTGAAATGAACATAAACTAGTTATACAGGGGTCTATTTATGAATAAAACTAACAAATATGGCTTTTTGATTTTTTATGCTGCATGTTTTTTTGTGGTTTTATTTAAAGCAATTACAATTCCGATAACTCATGACGAGTGTGCTACAACGGTGCATTATAGCACTTATAGCTACTGGGAAATATTGATGTATCCAGATAGCTGGCCAAATAATCATATCCTTAATACATTATCTGTAAAATGGCTTATTACAACTTTTACAAAAGAGCAATGGATTGTTCGTATACCAAATTTAATTGGTTTTTGGATTTATGCTTATGGTATATATTTATTTTTAAAACTCGTGTTTAAGCCCGATAGTAAACTGTTTTTATTTGGAGCTTTAATTTTTGTTTTAAATTTTTATCTCATTGATTTTTTTAGTTTAAGTAGAGGCTATGGATTGTCTTGTGCATTTGTTACTATTTCAGCAGTTTATATTTTGAAATCTTTTATTGAAAAAAAAGACATGTACATTTGGTTGGCAATTGCTTTAGCCATTATAGGATCTTATGCTAATTTTACCAGTTTAATTTATGTCATGTGCAGTTGTTTAATGTTTACATTGTATTTCTTTCAAAAAAACAATTATAAATTAAAAATTATAAGCTGGAATAATTTTATATTACTATTAATTTGCGCTGGATATGGAGCATTAATAGCTAATCCTATTATTAAAATGAAACAAGATGACCAATTTAAATATTGGACGTCTAAAGGATTTGTTGAAGAGTCTGTTATTACAACAGTTGATCACTTTAAATACGGTTCTTATGATTTAAATCAGTACGATAGCTATATAATTTCTATAATAATTATTTCTTTAGTGATTTTTATTGAATTGTTTTGGATTTTCAGAATAATTAAACATAAAGCTATTAAAGAAGTTTTTGAAAATCCTGTTTTTTTAAGTAATACTATTTTATTACTGACAGCATTAATTAGCATCTTAAATTGTAAATTAACAAATACTCCTAATTTAAATGGTAGAACGGCTTTGTTATTTTATCCTTTATTTGCTCTAGTAATTTGCTCTTTAGTTGCTGCATTAAATAAAATTCATTTAATTCCTCAATTAATAGTTGGCTTCAGTATTTTATGGTTCTCAACATGGCATTTTAAAGATACATTTAGTTTTAAGAGTGTTAGAGAGTGGTGGTTTGATGAAAATACATTTCAAGTGGTGGAGTTTTTAAGGAATGATGCAAAATGCGAGCAAATTAATTTAAGAACAAATTGGCTATTTCATCCATCATTTTATTTTTATGTATATACTGGAAAGTTCACTAAATTTAATTTGCATAATTATAATAAAGAAGTAGATGTAAATTCAGATGCAGATTATTATTATGTATTGGGCGAAGATGTAGCTAAGTTAGAAGCTAATTATTATAAAGTAGCAAGTTTTGATAATGCTAGATTTATTTTAAAAAGAAAAAAATGATTACTAATAAATACAGTTACAAATTGTATTTAATTATTATACAATAAAAATGATGAGTCAAAAAATTTCTATATTAATTCCAGCTTATAACGAAGCAAGAACAATTCGTCAAATACTAGATAAAGTATTGGCTGTAAAATTAGTTAACGGCTTAAAGAAAGAAATAGTTATTGTTAATGATTGCTCTAAAGATAATACACAGCAAGTAATTGTCGATTATTTTAAACAACATACGGAAATTGAAAGTATTTTATTTGAACAACCATTTAACCAAGGTAAAGGTGCAGCTATTAGAAAAGCAATTGAATTAGCAACAGGCGATTTTATTATTGTTCAGGACGCGGATTTGGAATATGATCCAGAAGAGTATAATATTTTACTAAAACCACTTTTAATGAATATGGCCGATGTTGTATTTGGAAGTAGATTTATTGGTGGAAAACCCCATCGTATTTTGTTTTTTTGGCATTCTATTGGAAATAAAATTTTAACTACTTTATCAAATATGTTTACTAATCTTAACTTAACAGATATGGAAACATGTTATAAGTTATTTAGAGCAGATATTATTAAACAAATTTCTTTAAAAGAAAATAGATTTGGATTTGAGCCTGAAGTAACCGCGAAAACTTCAAGAATTAAAAATATTCGCATTTACGAAGTTGGTATTTCGTATTATGGTAGAACATATGAAGAGGGTAAAAAAATTGGCTGGAAAGATGGGTTTAGAGCAATATATTGCATTTTGAAATATGGCTTATTTAAAGCAAAATAATTTTAGCTAATATTCATATGCAAGAAATAAATCATCAAACCAAAAACAGATACTCTTTAACGGCATTATTAATTGCAATTATAGTTATTGGATATTTGGTGTTTTCAGCAATACCATTAAATGTTTTTGCGTATGATGTGTTAGGTTATTATTTGTATTTGCCTGCTGGATGTAAATACAAGGATATTGCTTTAAATAATTTTGATCAATTTCAAAGTATTCTTGCTACTTACGGAACATCTGAAGGTTTCTCTCATGCTTTTAGAGTAGAAAATGGAAATTTTGTAATGAAATATCCTATGGGTATGGCAATTATGTATTATCCGTTTTATGTGATTGGAGATAATTTAGCTCATCTACTAAAGTACCCTACTGATGGCTTTTCATTACCATACCAATTAAGTGTTTTGTATGGTTGTTATATATATACTGTTATTGGATTAATTGCATTTAGAAAGATATTATTACATTTTTTTAGTGATGTTGTTTCTGCGATAACGTTAATTTTAGTTGTATTTGGAACCAACTATTTACTGCATGTATCTATACATGCTCAACCCGCTATGGTTCATAATGTTGTGTTTTCGCTGCATGCCTTAACTATTTATTTCACTATTAAATGGCACAAAAATTTTAAGTTAAAACATATAATTGGTTTAGGTATAACAATTGGCTTAACTATTATAGCTAGGCCTACTGAGATATTAATTGTTTTTGTTCCGATATTATACAATGTATTTAGTATTCAAAGTTTAAAACAAAAAATTAGTTTAATTTATTATTACAAAAAACACATTATAGCATGCGTAACTATTATAACGGTTATTGTAAGTTATCAATTGTTTTATTGGAAAATAATTACTGGAGAGTATTTATTTGATAGCTACGGTGATCATTTAAACGAAGGCTTTAATTTTGCCCATCCTTATACACTTGAATTTTTATTTAGTTTTAGAAAAGGGTGGTTAATCTTTACGCCAATAATGATTTTTTCTTTATTTGGATTTTATTACTTCTTTAAAAACAGTAAGCAATGGTTTTTTGCATGTTCCGCTTATTTTATTTTTAACTTGTATGTAATGTCAAGTTGGTCGTGTTGGTGGTATGGAACCAGCTTTAGCTCGAGAGCTATTATTCCAGCTTATGTCGTTTTATCTATTCCACTTGGATATTTAGTAACTAAAGTTGTTAATAGTAAAAGTAAATTTCTTTTAATTCCTGTTTTTGTATTATTAATAGCGCTTAATATATTTCAATCTTGGCAAGCATCTAAAGGTATTTTAGACGGATCGAGAATGACAAGGGCATATTATAAATCAGTTTTTTTACAAACTACTGGAGCTTCAGATGAACAAAGAAAATTGTTGTTAATGGATAGATATTCGTCATCAGATGTTTTAAATTTTGATGAAGCCAATTTGCCAAAATATAAATTGGTTTATAGGCAAGAAGAAAATTTTGATGATAGATCAAAAGAACAGCAAAATATAGTTGATTCACTTTATTTTTCAAAAAAGCAATGTTTTGTTACAGATAAAAATTTTGCTTTTGCTGGAGATATAAAAAAACCTTATAATGAAATCACAAAAAAAACGTATTTGATATTTAGGGTAAGCGCTCGAGTTTTTATGCAATGCAATCCCGATAGCGCAGAGGCAAGATTGGTATTAAATATGCAACATAAAGGAAAAATTTATGAATTTAAATGTATAGACACTAGAAAACTGAATTTAAAAAAGAATGAATGGAATTATATTCAGTTTTATAATTTAACACCAGATTTTTGGGATAGACGAGATGTTATTCAAAGTTATTTTTGGAACATGAGTGATAAACCTATTTTTGTAGATGATTTAAAAATAGAAGCTTATGAACCTATTGTAGATGAAACTGTTTTTTAAATCAAGTGCTGCAACATCTCGTCACAAATAAATTCTGCAGCTTTTCCATCACCATATAATTTCGGAAACTTTAAATCTATCTTTGATGTTAAAGATTGAAAAGCGTTAATTATTTTTTTCTCATCTGCATCTGTAATGATTGCTGTTCCGCATTCAACTAAT
>JBIICN010000013.1:0-86811 GCA_044238845.1 Bacteroidia bacterium | reverse complement strand
TAAATCCAAACGTTTCATTCTCAATTCTACTTCCTTGCAAGAAATACCAACATCTACCAATACAGCCTCATTGTGATTACCCAAGTAATAACAATTACCATTGCTTCCCGAATTTAATGAGGTGATGAATAAAGACATGTTTTTAATTATTAATTGTATTGTTAATTTTTGGTTCAGTTTAAACTTGCTGTTTTTTATTGAATGTTTTTTAACTCTACAGGAGTATTCTATTCAAACAAAATATATTCATTTCATTTTTCGCAGGCTCCGTAGGAGTCTTCTGTTACTAGCAAAATAAATGTTATTGTATTTAGCTCCGTAGGAGCGACCTGTTTTATTCTATCCATTCAAACAGATATTTCTCGTCATAATCAATTTCAAATTTTTTCAAAAAATCAAAATATTCTTCTCTAAATGTAGTCTTTTTATGATGCTCTTCTTGACTCAAGATATATTTTATTACAGTATCTATTTGACTTTTTGAATAAGAAAAAGCTCCAAATCCCTCCTGCCAATTAAACTTTCCCTTTACCCAATGTTGTTGATTAATGAAATTTGACGAACCTGCTTTTATATCCCTCACTAAATCAGAAATTGCAATAGATGGTTTTATCCCTACTAACAAATGCACATGATCAGGCATGCAAAAAATCGACAGCATTTTTTGCCCTCTGTTTTGAACGATGCCTGTTATATATTTATGCAATTCTTCGCGATGAACCTTAGAAATTAAATTTTCTCGACCTTTTACGGCAAACACAATTTGAATATATATCTGCGAATAGGTGTTCGGCATTTTACAGGTCGCTCCTACGGAGCTATTATTAATATTATTGTTTTTATCCTACAAACAGCATGTCCCGATGGGACATTACCTTATCGTAAAAGGTTTTTCAAAAAACAAAATTAAATATTAACTGAAATTACCTTGCTATAAATTGTAGCATTATAAATTAATTAGATATAAAAAATATTTTTTCAAACAAAAAAGCCTCTCATTACTGAGAGGCTTTTTTGTTATTTATTAAAGTGATTAAGCAGTTACCGCTTCTTCCATATACGCTTCAATTGGCGCACAAGAACATACTAAATTTCTATCGCCATAAGCGCTATCCACTTTAGCAACACTTGGCCAAAATTTATTGGCAACAACCCATTGTAATGGATAAGCCGCTTTTTGACGAGTGTATGGTTTTTTCCAATCATCTGCCACCACTAGTTTGCAAGTATGTGGTGCATTTTTAATCACGTTATCTACTTTATCGTATTTACCATCAATAATTTCTTGTATTTCTTTTCTGATAGAAATCATCGCCTCACAAAAACGATCTAACTCAGCTTTTGATTCAGATTCAGTTGGCTCAACCATTAATGTATTCACTACTGGGAAAGCAACTGTAGGTGCATGGAAACCATAATCCATTAAACGTTTTGCTATATCGGCAACCTCAACACCCGAAGCCATTTTAAAATCATTACAATCTAAAATCATTTCGTGGGCACAACGTCCGTTTTTACCAGTGTATAAAATTTTGTAAGAAGGCGACAACAACTCTTTCATGTAGTTAGCATTTAAAATAGCCATTTCAGTAGCTTGTTTTAAGCCATCAAAACCTAACATTTTAATATAACCGTAAGAGATTAATAAAATCAAGGCACTTCCATAAGGCGCTGCTGATACTGCTGTAATTCCTTTGTCACCGCTTGTGTTTACAATTTTATGAGATGGTAAAAAAGGCACTAATTTTTCAACCACACCAATTGGTCCCATGCCAGGTCCACCACCACCGTGAGGAATTGCAAATGTTTTGTGTAAATTTAAGTGACACACATCAGCCCCAATATTTCCTGGAGAAGTTAAACCAACTTGTGCATTCATGTTAGCCCCATCCATATAAACCAATCCACCATTATCGTGAATTAATTTAGTAATCTCTGTAATAGACTCTTCATAAACGCCATGTGTAGATGGATACGTTACCATCAAACACGATAATTTATCTTTATGTTGCTCTGCTTTAGCACGTAAATCCGCTAAATCAATATTTCCTTTTTCATCACATTTAGTTACAACAATCGTCATGCCAGCCATAGCAGCGGATGCAGGATTAGTACCATGAGCAGAAGATGGAATTAATGCCACGTTACGGTGTGCATTTCCATTAGCAATATGATACGCTCTAATAACCATTAAGCCAGCGTACTCGCCTTGAGCACCAGAGTTTGGTTGGAAGCTCATGCGAGCGAAACCAGTTATCTCAGATAAATCTTTATTTAATTGTTCAATTAACTCAGCATATCCTTGCGCTTGATTAACCGGCACAAATGGATGAATGCTTGCAAACTCAGGCCATGTTAAAGGTAATAACTCAGACGCTGCATTTAATTTCATCGTACAAGAACCTAAAGAAATCATCGAGTGAACTAATGATAAATCTTTATTTTCTAATCGCTTAATGTAACGCATCATTTCACTCTCACTATGGTAAGAATTAAATGTTGGATGTGTTAAGTAAGCAGATGTACGTTTTAAGTTTGACGATTTAATTAAATCTGAAGTTCTGTATACTACATCGGCGGCTGAGCCTGTCGAAGCCGCAAAAACAGAAACGATATCATTTAAATCATTTTGTTCAATCGTTTGATCTAATGAAATACCAACATGTTTAGCATCTACTAAACGGAAGTTAATTTCTTTAGCCTCAGCAACTGCAATGACTTTAGCTGCATCACACTCAACAATAATGGTATCGAAATATAATTTTGTTTTGACGTTTAATCCTAATCCTTTTAAAGCTTCAGCAACAGAGTTAGTTGCATTATGAACGCTTTGTGCAATGGCTTTAACACCTTCTTGCCCGTGATACACCGCATACATACTAGCCATAATAGCTAATAAGGCTTGAGCTGTACAAATATTAGACGTTGCTTTATCACGTTTGATATGTTGCTCACGTGTTTGTAACGCCATACGTAACGCAGGATTACCTTGAGCATCCACAGACACGCCAATAATACGTCCTGGAATTAAACGTTTGTAATCTTCTTTACAAGTAAAGAAAGCTGCATGAGGTCCACCATATCCTAATGGCACACCAAAACGCTGAGAGTTACCTACAACACAATCAGCCCCCCACTCACCTGGAGGAGTTAATAATGCTAACGCTAATAAATCAGTAGCTACTACTACTTGGATTTCTTTAGCGTGTGCGTTAGCTACAAATGTTTGATAGTCGTTTGCTTCACCATTAATATCTGGGTATTGAATTAAGGCACCAAAGAATGAATCATCTAATGCTACCGTGTTAGCATCACCAATAACTAATTCAATGCCGTATGGTACCGCACGAGTTCTAACCACATCAATTGTTTGTGGAAAAACTGTTTCGCTGATAAAAAATTTATTTCCACCATTTGCAATTTTTGCTTTACTACGGTTACTGTAAAACATAAATAATGCTTCAGCTGCAGCTGTTGCTTCGTCTAATAAAGACGCATTAGCAATTGGCATGGCAGTTAAATCCATGACCATGGTTTGGAAATTTAAAATCGCTTCTAAACGTCCTTGAGCAATCTCTGCTTGGTAAGGTGTGTATGCTGTGTACCAACCTGGATTTTCTAAAATGTTACGCTGAATAACTGCTGGTAAAATATTGTTGTAATACCCTAAACCAATATAAGAACGAAATACCTTGTTCTTTTTACCTAAAGCTTTTAAATGCTTTGAGTATTGATACTCGCTCATAGCCGGAGCTACTTGCAATGGTTGTTTTAAACGGATACCTGCAGGCACAGTTTGGCTAATTAATTCATCGATAGATGAAACGCCAATTTTGGCCAACATTTGTTTAATTTCATTTTCACGTGGACCGTTATGACGGGAAACAAATTTATCAGTAGTCATATGTAATTATTTATTTAAGAGGTACAAATTTAAGGAAATTCCTATGCCTTAAGTAACGTACTTTTCAACCGATTGTTTATAAGATTTTTGAGCTGATTTTAAGGTAAGAATGAGATGGTTAAGCACTTTTTGTCTTGATACAGGATAATTGTGCTGTGCAGAATTAGGCCGGCATGAGCGGTGAAACAAAATCCCGATAGCTATCGGGAGATAGCCCCGCACTCTTTTAATTTTTACGATTCGTTATTGAAAGAGAACAGAACATACTTTCTTTGTGTCCCATACAAAAATTCATGGCTATAATATGTGATAGTAAATTGTTGGCATATTAAAATTTAGCGTATAAATTAAGCAACTGCAAATGCGAGAGCATGTGCGTAGATTGTTCGGGCTGTTCGCGAAGCGCTTCGAATAATCGGTTCGCAGATGTGCAGATTTTAGCTAAATTTTAATGAGCCTTGATTTTTTTGTCAACTTTTTGTTTCAAGACAAAAAGTCAATTTTTTGCCTATCACAAAATCAAAAGCTTTTGAATACTTTTGGCTGCAAAAAGTAAAAGACTGTTCTATTGCTTAATAACTTTTTTCACCACACTCATCCCATTTGCGTATACCACCTTTATAAAATAAATGCCATCTGCATAATTTTGAAGTTGCAACTGATGTGTTTTTTCGGCTATTTGCTCTAATAACAAAACCTGTCCCGCTATATTTGTTACAGTTATGCTTTGCATTACATCATTACTAATAACTGTTAACAAGCCGTTTGTTGGATTTGGAGTTATAGTAAACAATTTCTCAGTATTTATTTGACTAACACCTACACTTGCTCCTACAGCCATTAAAGTTCCTGAACCAGAAGTTAAAGGAGTAATAACTCCTAATACATTTGATTGATTAGCTTGTAATAATCCAAGATTTAAAACCTGATCGGTTGTTAAAGTAGATAAGATTTGGTAATGTAATGTGGCAATTTTACCAAATCCATTTACATTATTATTTATTGTATGAGTTGATGCCGTATATATTTTCCCGTTTACAAAATCTAGTTTTCTAAAATATAAATTCTGAGAAGCATCCATGAATGAGTTTTGATATTCAATGTAAATATTACTTGGCTCAATTAACGTGTTATCAAAATCAATTGTAAATGCCACCCCGTTGATATTATTAATTGAATTAACTGCATCACCTAAATAAACAGAGGCAGATCCCCAATTACCTTTAACAACCATTGCTTGATCAGGAACAATAGTAATTTGCGGACTAACCGTTATGGTTTCTAATGATTTAGCATGAGTTAAGCCGTAGTTATTAAAAATTGCCAAGGTGTCGTTATTATTAATAATTCCATCTCCATTACAATCGCTATGACTTAAATTATCTCCATTTGAAATTGATCCAATCCAAGAAGCTGCAGAAAATTCTTGCCATGCATTACTAACAATTGCTCTTGCAAAACCTGTTTGATTAAAATGTAATCCTAGCTCTAATACATCTAAATTATCCGTTATCCCATCGCTGTTCGCATCTCCAGGCCAAACGTTTTCGCATGAATCAGCTATTAAACTGACGGTTTGAGTATAACTACATCCTGTTGAAATATCTGATCCAGTTACCGAATAAACAGTTGTAGTAGTTGGAGAAACACTCACACTAGTTGTAATTGCACCTGTACTCCAACTATAGGTATCTGCCCCAGTAGCTGTAATACTGACACTTGTTCCAATACAAACGTTTGGACTCGAAGATATAACACTTAAATTAGGAGAAATAGAAACAGTAGCAACAGCATATCCTGAGCAACCACTAACATCAGTAGCGTTAACTGTATATGTCTGTGTTTGCGTGGGATTAAAAGCTACTCCGTTTGATATCCCACCACTCCAAGTATAAGTATTTGCTCCTGTTGCTGTTAAAGTGAGGCTAGAACCAGAACATAAAGCAGAAGTTGTTTGAGGTGTAATTGTTAGTGAAGGAATGGTTGAGTTAAACAAAATCAAAACACTATCTTTTGCTGCGTTAATTGTAGCTAAATCAGGTCTTGAATCTGAATTAAAATCTTTAGTTAAAACATCTATTCCTAAAAATGCTGCCGTTGAAGATGGATAATAATTTACAGGGCTGTGAAATGAATTGTTTTTTAAATTCACTAAAACTTGAATATACTCTAAAGCAACAACAGTATTAGAATAATTTGTGACAGCTAAATCTTCAAAACCATCATTATTAAAATCTGCCGAAGAAACATTATAAGGGCTTAATAAGTTAACTGTTTGATTAATTGGATTGTTAAATGCGCCCGATCCGTTATTAACTAATATTGATAATGCATTTGGTTTTACTGTTACAATATCTAAATTCCCATCAGCGGTTATATCGCAAATTACACCGCACCTACCCGAAGAATATCTTTGTAAAGGCAAAAATCCGCCAGCTCCATTATTTATCAAAACAAACGTTGAGTCTAATCCATTCATAGAGATAATATCAAACTTACTATCGTTATTTATATCAGCTGTATAAACATAACGACTTATATTATTAACATTATAATTTGTTGCATTTGAGCTGAAAGTTCCTGAACCCGAATTATGTAAAACAGTGATGCCATTAAAATTTCCAGTAATAATTTCACTAAATCCATCTCCTGTTATATCGGCAACAGTTAAACTTTGAATATTTATTAAGCCTCCTAAGTTTTGATTATAATTATTTGGACCAATAAAGTTCCCTAATCCGTCATTTATATAAACCGAAATTATATCAGGATAAAATGTGTTTTTGGGAACAATAATATCAGGCGCGCCATCATTATTAACATCGCTTGCAGTTAAACCAAATTTACCAGTAAATGAACCAAAATTAACAGGTGGTAAAAATCCACCACTCCCATTATTTACATAAATAGATAATCCAATATTAGTTGTATTTGAAGTAACAATATCCATTTTACCATCTCCATTAAAATCTGCTGAAACTAAATCTTTAAGATTACTACCACTTAAATTTAATTGCGAATTAAAACACAAGGTTAATGAGTCTTGAACAACGATTGTAGTTTTTGCAGATGAAACACAGCTATTCAAATCTATTCCAACAACCGAATATTCGGCAGTAGAAGTAGGAAAAACATTTATGTTAGATGTTGTTGCTCCTGTATTCCAACTATATGTATTTCCTCCTGATGCCACTAAATTAGTAGTACAAGATGAACATGTTAGTGTGCTGCTTCCACTAATATTTATTGAAGGGTTTGGTAACACTTTAATAGGTTTCCCGATATCATTTTTACATCCATTAAAAAACTTTCCATCTATCGCTATATAATCTTGCGAAGGATAAACAGGAGCATTTGCTGTAAAAGTATTAACCGTAGAGTATGCACTAGCTCCGCTTCCATTCAAATAATACAAATCTGCACCAGACACTGAATAACTATAAGCAGCGCCTGAACATAATGAATCGGGCGAAGCAAGCACCATCATAGGTAAGGATTGAGGTAAAACCTGAATAGTTTGTGTAACTGCACCGCAACCATTTGTTGCTGTTACTGAATAAACTGTTGGTAGTAATGGACTAGGATTAAGCACTAAACCATTAATTGTACAAGTTGTACCTGGTTGTGAACAAGAGTAAACATAATAAGGATATGTTGATTGAGAAGGAAATGAAATCGTATTGGAATTAACTGCACATACAGTGCTTGTTGAACTTGTAAAACTAAATGAGGGTGAAGCGGAATAACACGATACTGAAACTGAAGCATTTTTAGAACATCCTACACTATTAATACCTGTCACATTATAATTAAAAACACCTGTATTTGTTGCAGTAACGACAATTCCTGATGTATTTTGTCCATTATTCCAAGTATATGTATTAGCACCTGATACACTTAATGTCGCTGTTTGACCTAAACATAATAAAGAGGAAGTTTGCATAATATTCAATGTAGGTGTTGGGTTTACTGACACAGTAATTGATGCGCTATTTTTACATCCAATACCGGTAGTACCTACTACGGTATAAGTAGTCGTTACAGTTGGGTTAAAAAAAACATTGTTTGAAATTCCATTTGACCAATTATACGAAATAGCGCCACTTCCATATAACTTATTTGAGTTTCCATAACAAACAAGAGTATTAGAAGCATTAGCAATAACATTTGGAAGTGGATTCACCGTAATAGTAAATGTTTTTTGAACAAGCCCACAAACTGAGTTACCTGACAATGTATAAACCGTTGTAGAGGTGGGTTTCAAGACAACTGTATTTGTCATAACTCCATTACTCCATGTATAAGTAGTGGCTCCAGTTGCAGTAAGAGAAATACTATCACCAATACAGATATTACTCGTAAAATAATTGTCCTGTATATTTCTGTCTACTGAGACATTCACAAGTATATCAGCCACACATCCCGAACCAGAATCTATACCAATTACTGTATAAGTTGTATTATAAGATGGAGTTACAGTAAGAGTTGAATTATATGAATTAACTGGAGTCCAAGTATAACTATTTGCGCCAACTGCAGTTAATGAAGATGTAGCCCCAAAACAAATAGCCGTATTTCCTGATACACTCAATATTGGCTTAGGAATTACTGTTAAAGAAAACTGTGAAGTACCGAAACATCCATTTGTATCATTAGCCAAAACTGTGTAAGTGGATGATGTATAAGGATAAACAATATGAGACGAAGTAAAATTCGTATTGGCTCCAGTAGTATCATTAAAAAAAGGATTCCATGTGTAATTTTTAGCGCCACTAGCAGTCATAGTAAATGAGTTGCCTGCACAAACAGTATTTGAAATGCCAGAAATACTAATAGTTGGATTTGGCGCTAATGTAAATGAGACACTTGTAGTATTTGAACAAGCCGACGGATTATTAAAAATCAACTGATATTTTCCTGCTTGATTAATAGTTACACTTTGACTAGTAGCGCCTGTTATTCCTGCTCCGGTCCACGAATAACTCGTTGCACCAGCGGGTGCTATAACATTAGCAGTGTTTGTACCACAAACTAAAATAGAATTTTGTGATTGTAATAAATTGTATGTATTAGTATTTACAGTTAAAATATTTGGAGAAAAGCTATTTGAGCAAATAGCTGCATCAACATAAGCATAAAATGGTTGAGTTGATAATGAATCAGCAGAACCAGAAGCAACCATTTCTATAGTAACGTTTGTACCAACGTAATCTTGTAATGAGAAATTTTTAGTTGTCCAGTTTTTGTAGTCATAATTACCAGATGTAACAAATGATTGGTCTCCACTAGAACAGTTAGAGCCAGAAACCGTATAATAAGAATTCGAACTAGGAATAATGTTTCCTAAATTATCTTTTAAAACAAAGTTAAAGTAAGGTTTATCATTACAATAATTATTTTCAAACTTAGTAATTAAAGCATAACTAACAGATAGAGCTTGTGAAGCAGCATTAACATTAAAGGTTTGACTTAATTTATAGGAACGCCCCCCGTCAATTGTATTTCCAATGCGTATAAATTTTCCACCCAAAGGAGAAACCATTGTAACAGGTACATTATTCGTTTCTAAAACACCAGGCATCATCAAAGCGTGTTTAGAAGACACGCTAAATGCACCATTAGTCATAAAATAAGAATCAATATTTTGAGCCTCAGTAAAACTCCAGCCAGTCAAATTCCCTGCACTGAAATCAATATTAGTTGGCTGTGAATAGCTTTTTAAATAACAAAAAAAAACAATAAATAAAATGCGTAATAAATCTTTTAACATAATTCTAATCAATAATTTCATTAAATATAATTCATTTTTTCATTTCAAAAAAACTTAACAATCATTCATTGAAGCAACAATTATAGTCCCCGTATTCTTATAATACCTAACTCCTTTAAATTTCATTCTATTATTTTTATAAAAACTCAAATTATAGGGCGGAAATAAAACTAAATACTCAAATTGTTGCAATTCTTTTTGAGAAGCGTCCAATCCTTTGGGAAAAGCCGAATTAATACTTTTCCCTTCAAACTTAAATTTATATTTATCCGTTAATTGATAATAGTTACGATACACCCCAAATAACTCAGGAGCTATCCCCACTTTTTTAGCACCTACGCTATCTAAATAATTAAAACAAGTTTTAGTATCTGCTTGCTGCCAATAATCAAAGGTTTTATGCAAACTTATATTCATAAAAAAATGAAGACCTAAAATGCCACTCATGGTATATGCAACAATTGTTTTTATTTTTTGTGTCACTAATAATGTGCTAAAAAAACCAACAATTACCATGGCAATAATTGGATAAAACATTAATACTGTTCGATGGGTTGGATATAATACCTCCAAAAACCATTTATTAAAAACAGTTAGTATAATCATTATTAAAAAAATTGAACTAGCAAATATGAACCAATCGCATTTATGTTTTTTATAAAAAAAAATGGCATAGATAACTGCTATTAAAATAAACACAATCAATATATAGGCTAAAACTTGAATTACAGATAAACTTAATGCACTTTCATCATATATTAATACTTGAATATAACTTCCAAAAACACTTGATACTAAGTCACTACCGCCAAAAGCACCAATATCATTAGAGCAAATAGTGATAAAACGTAAGGCTTTAATTACTAAAGCGGCAATTCCTATGGAAAAAAAGCATTCGATGTAAAACAATTTGATTCTTAAAAAACCGAAACCTTGCTTAAAATAATATTTATAAAAATAAAGCAAACAGAAGGCTGCGAAAAAATAAAAGAAATTAAAGTTGGCAATAGCGGCCATACCAGCCAAAAACAATGACAGTATTGATAAATTTCGTTTGTTATTTTTCGAAGCTAAATAATAACAAGTAATGCTCAATACTTCAAACATTAAAGCGGTTGAATAGCCACGTGCTAATGATAAATAATCTATTAAAAAAGGATTTAATAAAGCTATAGAAAATGCAAATGCTTTTATTGAAATATCTTTAAAACTCTTAATCCAAAAATAAACAGTAGTTAAAAATATACCTGCCGACAGTACAGTAAACCAACGCAACTGACTTGTTTTTTCTAAACCAAACAACACACAAGTTTTTATTGCTAAAAAATTAAACCAATGAGTGTTTCCAGTGCAAAGTGTTTCTACCCACCAAAAATGCTTTACATTATAAAACGAATAGGCTTCATCGTGAGTCATTACCATACTCACTGCTCTTACAACCACATAAAACATAATAGCATACACCAAAAAAAAGAAGATGGTGTTTGATATAAATCGTGTTTTAATGTTTGACATTTGGTTTTCTATAATTAATAAAGCTATTGTTTCTTTTCTACTTTTACAATAAGTGCTTTTGTATGAGGGAAATATTTCAGGGCTTTTAATCTGATAGAACTCTTTTTATAGTACTTTAAATTATAAGGTGGCAACAATAACAAATAATCAAAGTCTTGCAACTGATGATTAAACAAGTATTTTGGATTGGTTTTATATTCATTAATAGACTCAGCATAAAAAGGAGCAATAGTATATTGGTAATATTTTAAATAAATAAAATACACCTCAACCCCAAGGCAAACTTTTTTAGCTTTTAAGCTACTCAAGTATTCAAAATACTGATTAGTGTTCATGCAGTATGAATGATCGTATCCTGAAACCAATTTTGCATTAACACTAAAATTAATCACTAATAAAATACTAACTAAATACAGCATACTGTTTTTTAGAATAGTTTTAATGGAGATGTAATTAAAAAACAAAACTAATACAATTATCATTAATGGATAAAACATTAAGGCCGTTCGTTCAGTTGGGTATAACACATGAAAAATCCAATGATTAAAAGTTACCAAAAACAACATTCCTAATAGAATTAAACTAGAATAGTAATACAAATTATTAGCATGTCGTTTATACGTTACTAATCCATAAACAGAAGCCGCCACTACAAATGCTAACAAGCAACAACCTAAAACGTATTTTATAAAAATAGGAATTAAAAATTGACCATAAACTAATGTATCAATAAAACTACAAAACACAGAAGTCACTAAATCATTTCCTCCAAAACTTCCAATATCATTGGAACATTCTTTTATAAATGCTAAAGCTCGAAGCACTAAAAAAACAATGCCTAAAGCATATAAAGCATCTTTATAAAACTGTTTGTTTTTAAAAAATTCAAATCTGTTTTGTAAATAATGTTTATGAAAATAAATTGCGGCAAACGGCACAAAAAAGTAAAAGAAATTAAAATTGGCAATAGCACTAGAACCAGCAAATAAGAGTGATAATGATATTATAAATTTCCTATCCCTTGTAGAATAAAAATATAGACTCAATGCCATAAAGCATAAGGCAGATGAATATCCTCTTGCTAAAGTTAAGTACTCAATAACATAAGGATTTAAAAACAATAACGAGAAAGCAAGCAGCTTTATTCCAAGATTATCAAGTGATTTTAACCAAAGGTAGCCTACATACAAAAAAGTAATTCCTGAGAGCAAACTAAACCACCTTAATTGCCAAGCTTTTTCGTAACCGAATAATAGCGCTGTTTTAATAGCCAAGAAATTAAACCAATGTGTATTTCCAGAGCATAATGTCTCAACCCACCAAAAATGTTTTACATTGTAATAAGACCAAGCTTCATCATCAGTAATATCAACAAAATAAGTTCTTAATACCAAATAAAAAGATACGACAAGCCATGCCATCAAAAGCAAGGCATTGTATTTTTGCTTATATAGATTAGCTTGCATTAACTAAATATACGAACAATTATAAAACAAAAAGCTCCGCATTTCTGCGAAGCTTTTTAATTATTTGAATCTTATCTTAGTTTACTTTGATTAATTCTACATCAAACACTAACCACGAGTTTGGAGGAATAACTGGAGGATATCCATTTGCTCCGTAACCTAAGTTAGCAGGAATAATTAATTTAGCTTTTCCACCTGGTTTTAATAATTGTAAACCTTCTGTCCAACCTGGAATTACTTGATTTAAGCCAAATGTAGCTGGTTGACCTCTATCTACAGAACTATCAAATTTACTACCGTTTAATAAATAACCTGTATAGTGAACAGTTACGCTACTAGTTGCTTTTGGACTTTCACCTTCACCTTCTTTTTCAATAATATAACGTAAACCACTAGCAGTAGTTTTAGCTCCACCATATGTTTCGTTTAAAGTTTTGTCCATTTTTTCTTGTTCAGCTTTAGCTTTTGCTTCAGCCTTTGTTGCGTAATTTGCTTTTTCAAATTCAAATACTTTAGCCGCATCAAATGCTTCAGCTTCTTTACCTTTACGTAAAATAACTAAGTGTTTTAATAAGTCATTTCCTTTGATTGAATCAACCACGGATTGACCTTGAACAACATGACCAAATACAGTATGCTTTCCATCTAACCACTCAGTCTTAACGTGAGTTATGAAGAACTGAGAACCATTTGTACCGGGACCAGCATTTGCCATTGATAAAATACCAGGACCAGTATGTTTTAATGTTTCATCAAACTCATCTCCAAATTTATAACCTGGATCTCCAGTTCCTGTTCCAAGTGGGCAGCCACCTTGAATCATGAAATTAGGAATTACACGGTGGAATTTTAAACTATCATAATATGCAACACCTTCGGCTTTTGCAGTATTCTTAATAGTTCCTTCGGCTAATCCAACAAAATTAGCAACCGTCATAGGAGTTTTTTTAAATTCTAATAAGCAGTAAATATCGCCTTTTGATGTTTCAAATTTGGCATACATGCCATCTGGTTGTTTACTTAAAAATTCTTTATCCATTTTAGTTAATTTTACTTTTTTTGGTTTTTTAGGTTTATCTGCATTTGCTAACAATCCTATTGATACAAGGGCAAACAAAGATGCTAAAATTATTTTTTTCATTTTTATAACTGTTTAGCTAATTAAAACTATTATTGTCCAGGCATTTGTTGTGGAGCCGCAGCTTTGAAATCAATTAATTCAACTTCAAAAACAAGAGAAGAAAAAGGAGGTATTTGCGCACCTGCACCTGTTGATCCATATCCTAAAGCTGAAGGCATAATTAATTTTGCTTTACTTCCTTTAGTCATCAATTGAATTCCTTCCGTCCAACCTGGAATCACTCTATTTAATGGGAATTTAGCAGGCTCACCTCTATCAACAGAGCTATCAAATTTAGTTCCATCCAACAACATTCCAGTATAATGAACAGTAACCTCATCAGAAGCAGAAGGATGAGCTCCTCCTTTACCTTTTTGTGTTTCAATAAAAATTAATCCACTAGCTGTTGGAGCATTTGTAATTTTATTGGCAGTTAAATAGGCATCTAATTTAGGCTTTTCTTGTTCAGATAATTTAGCAATTTCTGCATCTTGCTTTTTTTGATTTTCATCTAACTCTTTTTTAGTTTTAATTTCTACCATTTTAATAGTTACTTGTAACTTATCTCCTGGCTTAACAAACGGAGGCAATGCTTGCATTCTATTAGTTCTTAAAAAGAAAGAATCTGCACTAATAATAAAAGCAGCGCTATCATTTTTAGCCATCATTCCAATAGCATCTTCTAAACTTCCTGTAAAAGAAGATTTAGGTAATATATAACGAATAACACCTGACCCATCATCTGAATTTAATTTTGAATCAAATAAAATAGAATCTTTTGGTTGGCGTTTTAAAGCATAAACAATGCTCATACTTACTCCATCTCCTTCGGCAGCTTTAACGCCAGCCTCGTCTTGAGTAAAAAATTGGTAATGTAATCCGTTTTCAGCTTTAGTAAATCCTTCAAACTCGGATTTGTTACAAGAAGCAAGTCCTACTAAAAGCGCAGAACCTAATAACATAGTGATTTTGTTCATTTTTTTTATTTTATATCTATTATTTTAATATTATAGACTAGAGGTGTATAAGGAGGAATAGATCCATTACTACTTCCTAATTCGCCAAAAGCCAGTCGCGAAGGTACTATTATTTTTGTAGTTTCTCCTTTTTTTAGCGAACCAATAACAATATTTAACCCTTTAATGATTTGATCGGGTGTTCCATAAATAAATTCAATAGTTTGTTCTACTTTATCAACTGGTTTCCCATCTATAAATGTGCCTTTATAGGCTACTTTAACTCTTTTTCCGGCAGTAACTTTTTCTAAATTGGTGCTAGTTTTATGGAGTATATAAATGCCATTTTCATCTGACTTTACAAATTTATAATTTTCCGTCAAATAACAGTCAATCATTTGCAATTCAAATAATTCATTATCCTCTTCATTATCCACACCCTTAGCATTTTTTTTAAGAGCCTCGAACTCTGCTTCAGACATTATTTGTAACAATTTTACATCTAATCGTACCAAAGTATCTTGCTTACAAAAATTAGGAACTATTGTATCAAAGTAATCTCTGAAAAGTACAGATGGTTTTATTAAAAAAGAGGCGCTATCACCTTCGACCATTTTTACAAAATATGAATTACAAGAACCTGAAATATTGTCTGAATTTAATTTAATAAATAAACCATTAGCGGCGTCGTGTTTCGTATCCCAAAACACCGAATCAGATTGCGTTTTCATAACCGCTTCTACAACTACAACACTTTCTTTTAATGGGCTTTCATTTCCATCTCCAATAAACAGCAATTTATAATAAAAGCCATTACTATCTCTTGTGTAACCATTAAACTGCTCACTTCTTTTACAAGAAAAACTTAATAGTATAATTAATAGTAATGCTAAAAATCGACCTACCATTTTAATTCAACTGATTTTTTTTAACAGAAAGAATTTCCACATCATACAATATTGGAGATTGAGGTGGTATTTTTTTTGAATCTCCCAAGAGCCCGTGCGCTAAATGAGATGGAATTAAAATTAATGCTTTATCACCCTCTTTTAAAAACAAAACTGCTTTATGAATACCATCTTCAATATTTTCCATACCTACAGTAAACTCTTTAGCACCATCTACTTTAGAAGAATAACACTCCGTTCCGTCTAATAAAGAAACCGTATAATTCATTTTAATAACGTCGTCATTTTTTATAGAATCTCCTTTCATAGAGGCATCATAAACAAAATAACGAATTCCTCCTGAAGTTTTAATAAAAGACATTTTATGAGTTTTTTGATAATAATCCATCTCATCATTTTCTTTTATAACAACTTGTTGATTTGCCTTTACAAACTGCTGTTTCACTTTCTCGTGATTAAATGTGTTTTTGTCTTGATTTTCGTTGGAAGGATTACAACCAATGAATAATATAAACACACCTATTAATAAACTTAACAAATGATTACTTGTACTAAAATTAAAAAACATCGGTAATTTATTTATTATCAGAAAGTGTATCTACTTCCTTTTTTACTTCCTGTATGTGCTCTTGAATAGTATTAGTAATACCACCGGTTCCTTGCATCACATCTTTTTGAATACCATTGGCGGCATCCTTAAACTCGCGAATACCTTTACCTAGAGCTCTTGCGATATTTGGAACACCTTTTCCTCCAAACATTAACAAAATAACAAGCAAAATTAATACAACTTCGCCTCCTCCTAAATTTAAGAATAAAATAAGTAAAGAATTCATGTTGTAAAAGTACAAATAAGAATGTAAGAATAGAGATATTTAATCTGGGATTATGCATTTTTGTTAACCAATTTTATAGGATTTCAAAAAATTATGTTATATTTTTGTACTAAACAATATCTTTTTATAAGATTACTAAAAAGTAACAAAATGGAAAATAATTACTCTATTAAATTAAAAAAGCCATTCTTTACAAGCTTCTTCAAAAAAAACAAAAATTTTTTATTATTGTTTGTTATTGTTTTTGCTTCAAACATTGGGGTTAGTCAATCTTATTGTACTGCAGCAGCTACTGATGCTGATGATGATGATATCTTTAATGTAACTTTTGGTTCATTAAATAATACAAGTTCTTGTAATTCATTAGGAGGTCCAGGTTCAATAAAAAATATGTATAGTAATTATACAAATATTCCGGCACCAGTTGTATTTCAAGGTTCAAATTATCCTCTTTCTGTAACAGTTGGTATGTGTGGAACACTTGGGTATAGCGGAAGAATTGGAGTTTGGATTGATTATAACCAAAATGGAGTATTTACTGATCCAGGAGAAACTATTGTTATATCTGCATATACTGCATTTGCTGTGGCGGGGACCTCTGTATCTCTTTCTGGAGGCGTGACCATTCCAATGACTGCTTTACCGGGAACAACTCGTATGCGTATTATTGAAACAGAATCGAGTACTGCCCCTGGTCCATGCACAAATCCGTCGTGGGGAGAAGTAGAAGACTATAATGTAACCATTGTTGCTCCTAGTCCATTAGATTTAGGAATAAGCGCATTTGTAAAACCATTATCTTCAAAAATTTGTTATACGTCAGACACCATAATTGCAACCTTAAAAAATTATGGCACATTAACTGCTGACTTTAGTATTAATCAAACTACCTTAACTGTTAATAGCACTGGGCCGAATGCTTCTACGTATACACTTGCCTTAACCTCAGGAACATTAGCGGCTAATGCCACTCAAAATTTCACTTTAAGTACAAATTATAGTTTAACAAATATTGGAACTTATAAATTAAAAGCCTTTTCAACGGTAGTTGGTGATGGCACTGCATTAAATGATACAACTAATTTAACAATTACCAGAAATCCTGTTTTCGGCAAAAGCATTTTGCCAAATGATAGCGTGTGTTTAGGGATTCCTGTTCAATTAAATACTTCTTATAGTACATCAAAACAAGTTGGTACAGGTACTATTCAAAATGGTGGATCTTCATACCCAACTCCATATGGACATTATTTTGGTGGTGCTAAACATCAATTTTTATATTTAGCGTCTGAATTAACAGCTGCAGGTATTGTTGCAGGAAATATAAATGGGATTAATTTTAATGTAGCAAATTTAAATACCGTGGTACCACTTATTAATTACAATATTTCTATAGCAACAACAACATTATCGTCTTTAACAACCATACAAACTGCAGGGTTTACATCATATTTTTCATCTTCTTCCTATGCACCCGTTTTAGGAATTAATACTCATACATTTATCACGCCTTATGTTTGGGACGGCGTCTCAAATATTATTATTGAAAACTGCTTTAATAATAATGATATAGGTCCAACTGGAGGAAATGCTTCTGTTCTGCAATCTTCTACTGCATTTTCATCGTCTGTTTATGATTATGCAGATTCTGATCCAACAATCTGCTCTTCTACAACTCCAAACGGAAATTTATCTCAAAGACCTAATACTTACTTTATTCAACCAGCAACTATTACTTATTCATGGTCGCCAGCAATTGAATTATCAGCTACTAATATTGCTAATCCGATAGCAAATGTGTCTACCACGAGAACATATACCGTTGAAGGGACTGTTGGTGGATGTATGACCTATGATACAATTCAAATTTTTGTTAAACCAACACCTACACCAAATTTAGGAAACGACTCTTTATTTTGTAACTTACCTGTTATTATAAATGCTAATACCACTGCAAATAGTTATTTATGGAGTAACAATTCAGTTAACTCAAATTTAAATATAATAACTCCAGGTAAATATTGGGTAAGAGCAACGAACTCAAATGGTTGTTCCAACTCAGACACTGTTTTAGTAACTTTAGGTCAATCTCCAATTGTAACTCTAGGGCCTGATACTGCTTTCTGTCAAGGCAAAACTATCAATTTATATGCTGGCGCAGGTGCGAGTAATAGCTATTTATGGAGCACTGGTTCAACCGCTTCATCTATTTCAGTAGGAAATGTGGGAACTTACTCAGTTGTAGTAACAAATTCAATTGGCTGTGTAAAATCTGACATCATTAATATTACGTCTAAACCTTTACCAACAGTTTCATTAGTATTTGTCGGAACACACTCATACTGTGTAACGGAAAACATCATCAGATCATTAGTTGAAGGTGTTCCAGCCAATGGAACATACATTGGTGCTGGAGTAACTAACACATCATTTAACCCAAGTCAAGCAGGTCAAGGAAATCATATTATACTTTATAATATTGTAGGTGCAAACGGTTGCTCCAATGCTGCAAAAGACACTTTGATAGTTAGCGCATGCGTTAATATAAATGAATTATCATTGGAAGACTTCGGAATTAACGTATACCCAAATCCAAGTTCTGGTGTTTTTAAAGTTGAATTAAATAGTAACTCAGATGTAAATGGAATTTTAACCATTACGTCAATTGATGGAAAATTAGTTTTTAATGAGGCAATTTCTGGTAATGGTATTATCACTAAATCAATTAATATTTCTCATTTAGCTGAAGGAATTTACTATTTAAAACTAGAAACTAAAGATGCTGTGAGAACATACAAAGTTCTAAAACAATAAACTAATTTCACTTTGTTTAAAACGTCTCGAAAATTTCGAGACGTTTTTTTTGTGATTTAAAATTTAATGTATTTATTTGCAGCAGATTAAATGAAAAACAAACTTTACATAAAATCTAAGTGTAAACGTAAGGCTCGCCCGAGCCATATTTAATTTCGTATGCCAGAATCAGGGATTGATTCACATACATTCAAAAAATCAATAAAACATTATTACATTTAAATCTGCAAAAAAAAGCAGTCAATAAAAATTATATACAATGAATATTTTAAAATTTGGAGGAACTAGTGTTGGAACGGCTGAACGCATGCAAGCATTGGTTCAATTAATATCTAAAAGCGATAGAAAAATTGTTGTTTTATCGGCCATGAGTGGCACTACGAACACTTTAGTGGAAATCTGTAATGCTCTTTATCAAAAAGAACATGATAAAGCAAACGAAATTATTAATGCCTTAGAGAAAAAATATGTTGAAGAAGTAGAAAAGCTATATAAAACTTCTGACTATAAAACCAAAGGACATGATTTAATTAAAAACCATTTTAATTATCTACGAGCATTTACGCTTGATATGTTTACCGTAAATGAAGAAAAAGCTATTTTGGCACAAGGTGAATTACTAAGTACTGCCCTATTCTATTTTCATTTACAAGAATTAGGTATTAATTCGGCTTTATTACCTGCTCTTAATTTTATGCGGATTGATGAGAACGACGAGCCTCAACTAAATTATATAGAGAAAAATTTACAATCAGAATTAGATAAATATCCATCTACGAATTTATTTATAACACAAGGCTACATTTGTAGAAATGCCTTTGGAGAAATAGATAATTTAAAACGTGGAGGAAGTGATTATACCGCTTCAATAATCGGTGCAGCAATTAAAGCTAACGAAGTTCAAATTTGGACAGATATTGACGGCATGCATAATAACGATCCTCGTATTGTTTCAAAAACACATCCTATTCACGAATTAAGTTTCGATGAAGCAGCCGAGTTAGCTTATTTTGGCGCTAAAATTTTACATCCTACTTGCATCTTACCTGCACAAAAAAGAAATATTCCAGTTTTACTTAAAAACACCATGCAGCCCGAAGCAAAAGGCACATGTATTTCAAATATAAATGCTAAAGAAGGAATTAAAGCGGTAGCTGCAAAAGATGGCATTTGTGCAATTAATATTAAAAGTGATCGAATGTTATTAGCACATGGTTTTTTACGTGCGGTATTCGAAATTTTTGAACGTTACAAAACTTCCATTGATATGATTACAACATCAGAGATTGCTGTATCATTAACCATTGATAACACAAAATCTTTAAACGAAATCAAAAAAGAATTAGAAGAATTTGCAAATGTTGAAATTGAACAAAACCAAACTATTATTTGTATCGTAGGTAATTTACCTAAAGACAAAGCTGGCTATGGTTTTAAAGTTTTAGAATCCTTAAAAGATATTCCATTAAGAATGGTGTCGTACGGTGGAAGCGCAAATAATATTAGCGTTTTGGTAAATTCTAAATTAAAAAAAGAAGCATTAGTGGCTTTAAATAAAGGATTGTTTGGATATTAATAATAACAAGATGATTTCAGAAAATAATATCAAAAACATATCGCAATATAAAACTCCGTTTTATTATTACGACTTAGCTTTACTGCAAAAAACATTAGATGTTGTTAATGCAGAAAGCTCAAAATACAATTATCATGTGCATTATGCTTTTAAAGCAAATGCTAATTCAAGAATTATACATGCCATAAAAAACAGCGGACTTGGTGCAGATTGTGTGAGTGGTAATGAAGTGAAATGTGCCATTGAAAATGGATTTGATTCATCTAAAATTGTATTTGCTGGCGTTGGAAAAAGCGATGACGAAATTAATTATGCTTTAGAAAAAAACATTTTTTGTTTTAACTGTGAAAGCATGCAAGAGTTAGAAGTAATTAATGAATTAGCAGGTAACCAAAATAAAACAGCATCCATTGCCTTGCGCATCAATCCTAATGTGGACGCGCACACGCACAAATATATTACTACTGGTTTAGAAGAAAATAAGTTTGGCATCAATCCTTATGAATTTGAAACGGTTATTGAAAAACTAAAAACACTACCTAATATTAAATTAATTGGTTTACATTTTCATATTGGCTCTCAAATAACCGATTTAAGTCCTTATAAAAAACTGTGTACTCGTGTAAACGAGATTAACACTTTCTTTTTAAACAAAGGGTATGATTTACCTATTATTAATGTTGGAGGTGGTGTTGGCATTAATTATCATGAACCAGATAATGAATCTATCATTGATTTTGCAGCCTACTTTAAAGTATTCAACGATTTTATTGAATTACGAAAAAATCAACAATTACATTTCGAATTAGGTCGAGCCATTGTAGCACAATGTGGCAACTTAATCAGCAAAGTACTTTATATCAAAAATGGCATTAACACTAACTTTGCTATTTTAGATGCAGGAATGACAGAGTTAATTCGCCCTGCGTTATACCAAGCTTTTCATAAAATTGAAAATATTACTTCTTTATCAAACAATATTATAAAATATGATGTTGTTGGTCCCATTTGTGAAAGCAGCGATTGTTTTGGAAAAGCAGTTGAATTACCAGAAACCAAACGTGGTGATATTATTGCTATTAGAAGTGCTGGCGCTTACGGTGAAGTAATGGCAAGTAAATACAACTTACGCGATGATGTAAGAAGTTATTTTAGTGATTTCGTCATTACGAGCGGAGCGAAGTAATCTCATATGCAGTAAAATAAAAGAATAATTTGAGATTGCTTCGTCTCACGCCAAGGCGTAATCCTCGCAATGACGGGTTATGTCTTTTGTTTTTTCTTCTTAGCAGCAGGAAATAAAATATTATTTAAAATTAATCTATATCCTGGAGAATTAGGATGCAAACTTAAATCTGTTGGTGGATCCTCTACTCGATGCTCATAATCTTCTGGATCATGACCACCATAAAAGGTCCAAGTACCTTTACCGTGGTCTCCATGAATGTAACGAGCTTCATTATAAGCTTTAGCTTCCCCTAAAATTAAAATATTTTTCTTGATGTATGTTTTTGTAAAAGCAGTTGTTTGTCCATAAAATCCTTTAATCGTTTGAGTATGATTTTGACAAAGCATCGTTGGCACTGGATCCCATTTAGCAGAAAATTCAAACAAAGTAAATACATCATTATCCTTTGTCATCCCATATTGTCTGCGTGGTGTAGTGGCATCGATGGTTGAAAATTCATATTCATAAGGATTTGTACTTAATTGATATTTTTCAAAAGCATAACCTTTATTAAAATCAATTTTCTTATTCATAGCTGGATCAGCAGGGTCATGATCAAACATGGATTCGCAAATATCTATACCTTCAGAAGCCAAAGCAATATCATAACTATCTGTTGCGCTGCACATCGCAAATAAAAAGCCACCTGTAAATACATAGTCATTTATTTTTTTTGCAACCGCTAGTTTTAATTGCGACACTTTTGTAAAGCCCAATTTTTTAGCGCGCTCTTCATTATCTTTTACTTCGTTTTGATACCATGCAGTTTGGTGAAAACCTCCGTAAAAACGCCCATATTGACCTGTAAAATCTTCGTGATGTAAATGCAACCAATCGTAATCTGCTAATTTATCGCCAATAATTTCTTCGTCATAAACCACATCGTAAGGAATTTCAGCGTACTTCAAAACCAATGTCACAGCGTCATCCCAAGGTTGTTTAATCTTAGGAGAATAAACTGCAATACGAGGTGCTTTTTCTAATTTAATAGCATCTTGATTCACTTCAGGATTTGCTATTTCAGCTAAAATTCCATTTGCTTGAGCATCCGAAATAATTTCATAACTAATTCCTCTAATTGTGCATTCTGTAGTTACAGGTTTTGAATTAGGAACTAAAAAACTACCACCACGATAATTCGTTAACCACTGAATTTCTAATTCACCTTTTAAACTCCAATACGCAATTCCGTATGCCTTTAGATGATTTTTCTGAGTATCATCCATAGGAATTAAAATATAACTGCTAAAACCTTTAATAGTTAACAATAAAAATAATGGTATTAGAAATAGTTTTTTCATTACGAAGTCTAAGATACAGAAATCCTGAATTTATGGCTAGTTAATAGCTGTTAAATTTTAAACACATAGGCACATAGTTTTTATGAAACATGAATTGAATATAGAAGCTACGCTTTTACATAGCATACTATGCGCAAAACACAGTTTTCTACCCTTATATTTTAGTAATCGCTTTTTCTATGTTGCTATGTGGTTTAATATTTTAAATTAAGATTAACCATGATACACTCTCGAAAATACAATTAGCCCATTACTTATTTGAAGCACTTCACCAACCGATAAATCTTCTTCACCATCAACATGTCTGATGTATTCCATAAACACTTGTTCTTCATCGGCAGTCAATTTTATAACTTCATATTGTAAACTGGGCAATCTATCAAAGGCATCTTGCCACCATTCTCTTAAAGCAACTTTTCCTTTAATTAAGCCTTGGGTTTCTGGTTTTCTAATTTTTAATTTAGGACTAAAATGCTGAGCATTATCATCGTACAAGGCCAATAGTTTTTCTAAATCATGTTCGTTAAATGCTTCAAACCATTTTGTAGCAATTTGTTTATTATTTTGTGCTGACATCGTGTAAATATAATTGCATAAATGTAATTATTAATTTAAACCTCTTTATCTTTAGACTGTTTAAAATATATGGGATATAAGAGTTTAAAAGCCTGTTTAGATGATTTAGAAAAAAACAATCATCTCATTAGAATCAAAGAAGAAGTAGATCCAAATTTAGAAATGGCATCTATTCATTTACGTGTTCACGAAATGAATGGTCCTGCTTTATTATTTGAAAATGTAAAAGGAACCGAATTCAAATGTGCGTCCAATATTTTTGGCACTTTAGACAGAAGTAAGTTTATTTTTAGAGATACACTTGAAAAAATTCAAACCTTAATCGAAATAAAAAATAATCCTGTTAAAGCACTCAAAAATCCATTCAAATATGCCAATGTATCTTTAACAGCATTATCAGCCCTACCATTAAAAAATCCTCTATCAAAACCAGTATTGTTTAAAGAAACTACCATTGATAAAATTCCTTTAATTAAACATTGGCCAATGGATGGTGGCGCCTTTGTAACTTTACCACAAGTATATAGTGAGGATATTGATAAACCAGGTATTATGAATGCCAACTTAGGAATGTATCGTATTCAGTTAAATGGAAACGACTATATTTTAAATAAAGAAATTGGATTGCATTATCAATTACATAGAGGAATTGGAGTTCATCAAAGTAAGGCCAACAAATTAGGCAAGCCTTTAAAAGTGTCAATTTTTATTGGCGGCCCACCAAGCCATTCGGTAGCAGCAGTGATGCCTTTGCCTGAAGGATTAAGCGAAATGACATTTGCTGGAGCATTAGGAAATAGAAGATTTAGATATACTTATCAAGACGGATTTTGTGTGAGTACTGATGCTGATTTTGTAATCACTGGTGAAGTTTATCCAATCGAAAATAAACCAGAAGGACCTTTTGGAGATCATCTTGGATACTATAGTTTAAAACATGATTTCCCTTTAATGCGAGTTCATAAGGTATATCATAGAGAAGAAGCCATTTGGCCTTTTACGGTTGTTGGTCGTCCGCCACAAGAAGACACAAGTTTCGGACAAATCATTCATGAATTAACTGGCAATGCTATTAAACATGAATTACCTGGCGTAAAAGAAGTTCATGCTGTTGATGCAGCAGGTGTTCATCCATTATTATTAGCAATAGGTAGCGAGCGTTATACGCCATATAATCAAACCAAGCAACCAGCAGAGTTACTAACGATCGCTAATCATATTTTAGGTAAGGGACAATTAAGTTTAGCCAAGTATTTATTTATTACTGCGGATGAAACCAATACTTCGGCAGGCTCAGCAACAAAAATTTCTACTCATAACGAAGCAGAGTTTTATCAATATATGCTTGAGCGAATTAATTTAAAGAGAGATTTACATTTTCAAACTAATACAAGCATTGATACTTTGGACTATAGCGGAACTGGATTAAATAGTGGAAGTAAATTAGTTGTAGCCGCTTACGGTAATAAAATCCGAGAACTATCAACTTCTACTAATAATCACCTGCAAGAACTAACTACTTTCAAAAATCCTCAAGTTGTATTTCCTGGCGTACTAGTATTACAAGGCAACAAATTTGAATCCTACGAAAAAGCAAAACTTGAATTTGATAATTTTAATCATGAAGTCAATCAAAAAAACACTAATTTAAAAGGTTTTCCAATGATTGTTGTTGTGGATGATGCTTCTTTTACAGCAGCAACTTTAAAGAATTGGTTATGGGTTACTTTTACACGATCTAATCCAAGTCATGATGTATATGGTATTAATTCATTTACTGAATACAAGCACTTTGGATGTGATAATTTAATTATTGACGCGCGAATAAAACCTCATCATGCTCCAGCCTTAGAAAAAATCCCAGAAATTGAAAGACGAGTTGATAAGCTTTTTGAAAAAGGTGGTAGTTTAAACTGCATCAAATAACTCAAAATATAGCACATAAAAAAACCTCCTAATTTCTTAGGAGGTTTTTAATTTTATATCAAATTAGAAATGCCATAAATCATGTTCCCATCTAAAGATGTCGTTTTTGATACGATCTGACTCTAACAAAGCATCAATCCCTTTTGAGTAACGCTCGATAGTTCTATCATAAACGTTTGTTTCTTTAGTAGCAATTGAAGAGAATTGTCTTTTCCAGAAAATATCTTCAAATGTTCTACGTTCAGCGTCATTTTTAGCATTATAAACTTCGTGCTTTGCAAAGAAAGGACGACAAGCTGGAAAATATGTATAAAACATATTAAACTCACCAATATCTTCTTTCCCTGGTTTTAACGCATTAAAGCCCATTGCTAAAATTCGAACTTCTAATACAGATTTTTGTTTATCAAAAAACCAATCTTCTTTTAAATCCAAAGAAGTAAAGTTTTCATAAATCCAAGTAGAATCGGTTACTCCTGGCTTCCTAACCATTACAGAGTTCCCATTAGCATCAAACTCCTCAACATCTGTAGTATCTCCAACAATAACAATTTTATTTCTAATTGCTGACAACTCATAAGGCTGTAAGAATTCTTCATCAACAAATGCTATTACTTGACCAGAAAGAACATACTTTAAAACTAACTGCATTAAAGATATTCTACTAGTTACAGCCTCCGTTGGATAATATAATTGTTGATTTTGCTTTTCACGCATATCCAACTTTCTCCAAACACGTTTCTCCCAATTAACATCACCTTCACGAAGATGTGTATAAGGAATAAACCTTCTGTTATTAGAATTTTCTTTGTCGTAAATTCCATCACGATAATCGCCTGGCTGGAATACACCAGGTTGAGCTTTTACATTTAAAGCCATCAATGTGATTGCTAAAAACAATATACTTTTGAAATTTATCATACAATTAGAATTTAAATTTATATCAATTATTACTTAATAACTTTTATACCTACAGTAGTTGATGTAATTTTTCCGTCTGGTCCTTTTACTTTAGCGTCAATATAAACTTTTGTCCCTACATCAGCTCCTTTTAAAATTCCAGCAGCACCCGCACTTAAGTTATTTCCAGTACCTGATTCTTGCATTAACTTTCCTTTAGCTTTACCTGTAACTTCATAAGACATTACAATAAAGTTAGCTTGAAAATCAAATCCATTAGCACCAGCACCTAAACCGCTCACCATACCTAATTCTCCTTTTTTCATATCTTGAGGAGCAAATTTACCACCGATTTTTAATTCAGGTTTTGGCAAAGGTTTTACACGGAATTTAATTGGAGGACCTTGAGATTTAACTCCGTCTTTAGTTTTTGCAGATACGGATACCATACACTCACCAACACCAGTAAAGTTAAATTCATATTTTCCAGCTCCTTTTGGAGTAACTCTTACGCCACCACCAGTAGCACTTACACTAATATCAGCAGGAGAAATACCTGCTGCTGCTGCTGTAACTGGATTTGGTACACCTGCATAAAACACATTCATTTGATCTGCAGAAACACTTGCTCCTGATTTAGCTACTTTATATGCGCCAGTAAAAGGATAATATTTATATGTACCATCAGGGTTTTTATATTTAATAACTCCTTTGTACTCTTGATCACCTTCTCCTCCTGTAGTTCTTGATAATTTACCTTCACCTCCTTCAATTGGAACAGATTCACCTTTAGCTCCTCCTGCAGCAGCTGCAGAATCGACATTCAACAAAATTTCCATATCGCCTGCTGCTAATTTAGAAGAAGATGCTGCTAAGAAGATATCGGCAACATAAGGTTGACCAGCTGCAATATAAGAAGATGGCGCAACAACACGAGCCTTAATCGCATCAAACTTAATCGCTAATTTTCCACTTGCTCCAGAGAACACTTGCAAAACTTCAGCTTCAACGTTTTTTAAGTCAGCTTGCATTTTATTAAAATTAGTTACAACTGCTGCTAAAGGTAAGTGATAGAAGTTATCCATTGCCCAGTTAAACTCAATTCCATCTTCTACACGTTTACTATCTACAGGCTTAATAGATGCAAATTTCTTTTTCATTGCTTCATAATCTTCCTTCAACAAGTGCTGCCCATCAGTTTTTTGCATTTTATCTAACATTGCAATTAACTTATCACTTAAGCCTGTTAATTTATCTCTTAACTCAGCTGCAGTGTGCTCTCCCGATTTTGGTTCTTTTGGTTCAGATATGCCTAACTCATGGCTTGGAACATCATAATCATCCATTTTTTCCATATAACGCAGTTGCATTGTATCTGCTATTTTAGGATCTACTTGATGAACCTTACCAATAACAATGTTATTTAATTCGCCAATATAATCGTAAACCTGTTTAATTTCCTTTTGTGCTTCAACAGCTCTATCATAATAGGGTTTTGCTCCTGCATTACCTGCTATTGTGTTTTTAAAAGCTTCATCAACGCGTTTATTATTTGCTTCCAAATTTTCTTTCGAACGCTCCATACTCTCATTTACAGAAATATATCCTTGTAAAATTTGTTTAGATACGTTCATTGCCAAAAGCGCCGTCAATACGAGGTACATCATACCGATCATTTTCTGCCTTGGTGTTTCTTTACCGCCTCCCATAATGCTATAGTGTTTTTTTTAGATTAAATGTTTAAATGATTTTATAGTAAATGAATGAAAGAAAATCTTTCATTCATTTACATAGTGGGTTTATACTATTTATTAAAATTCATAGCACCTAACATATTACCATAAATGGTATTAAGTGCTGTTAAATTAGAAGATAACTGAGACATTTCAGCACGATATTTTTTAGTATCATCCACTGAATCATGTAAGTTTTTCATTAATTCACCTAATCCACCATAGAATTTTTCAGTAGCTTCTAAGTGCGTACGAGAACCTTGTAATTGTAATTCGTAAGTAGCATTTAAAGCCGAAAGATTTTTAGCAACACTGTTTAAAGAACCTCCAATTGAAGAACCAGCGTCATTAGACTCTGCTAAACTAGCAATTGAATCAGCTGCTTTACTATAAGTATCAGCTAAATGAGAAACATTTTTAGAAGCAGATTTAACGCTATCAACATATTCATTAGTTGCCACTGTTGCATTACTAATGTCTGCCATTTTACTAGCATTATCTCCAATAGCACGCATACCTGAACCTAAACTTTCAATTAATTCAGGTCCAATTTTAGCATCAGCTAACATTGCATCTAATTGTGCAGATACTGGTAACCCACTATCAATTTTGTGATGCTCTTCTTCATGACCACCCATACCACCTAACTCAGGGTATGCTAATGTCCAATCATATTCTTCATGAGGAATGTCAATTGCAAATAAACAGAATAATACGGCTTCAGTACCAAGACCACCAATTAAGGCAGCAGAAGCACCTGGCCAGTGCATAATTTTAAATAAGGCTCCAACGATTACGATTGCTGCACCAAAACATGATGCTAAGTGTAAATACTTTTTAAAACCGGTTACTTTAGGAAGTTTGCTCATAGCTTTGTTTTTTGTTTAGTTAGTGAATTTTTGTTTTGTTTTTTGGTTGTGTTTGTGTGTATTTATGTGTTGTGTTTGTGTTTTACGATTTAAGAATACTAAATTTCATCTCCTTTAGAACGACCTAAATAAGTCATAACGTTTCGGAAACCAATATAACATTTAGCAGTGTCTTGATATTCATATGTTCTAGAACTTACCTGTAAATAGTAACCTACATCTTTCCAAGATCCTCCACGAATTACTTTACGTTTTAAAACATTCGCGTCTTTATCTTGTGCTTCATACACGTAATCAGGATTTAAGTCATGAGCGAAATCATATGCCGATTCATCAAATGCATTACTTGTCCATTCAGATACGTTACCCGCCATACAGTATAAACCATAATCATTAGGGTTATAAGAATAAATATATACAGAGTGAAATCCACCATCATCTATATACGAACCTCTCATTGGTTTAAAGTTTCCTAAGAAACATCCTCTTGCATTACGGATATAAGGACCACCCCAAGGATATGGAGATAAGTCATTTCCACCACGTGCCGCATATTCCCACTCAGATTCAGTTGGTAAACGGAAATCATTAACGATGGTCATTCCATTACCAATTAAATAGTTGTTTAATAAATTTGATCTCCATATACTGAAAGCACGAGCTTGTTTCCAAGTAATACCAACAACTGGATAATCATCATAAGCTGGATGCCAGAAATACATGTTAGTCATTGGCTCATTAAATGAATAAGTGAAATCATGAACCCACGCCAATGTATCAGGATAAACATTAATAACGTCTTTTAAAATAAATACCGAACGATCAACACCTTTACGCTCACGAGGAACATAATTTCCTTGCCCTACAGATACTTGATCATCAACATTATAAGTACCTAATGTTTTTGGATCTTTACCTGGATCGCCAACAGCGGTTGAAGGCTGACCTGGAGTTCCATTTTGTCCATCATTTAAATGAACACCGTTGATATACTCTGCTTTTTTATATTCATGAGATGCATCTTGAATATCCAAAGATTTTTGTGGTAAGAAACGATTATTTTTTGATGCTGCTAAACGAATATCAATTCTATAATACTCATAATTTAATTTACGTGCATCAATTTCCTTACGGTTATAAAAACGTTCGCCTTCTGGTAAATACAATGGTTGCAAATCTAAACGGTAATCTTCATCATCACTGTCCCATTTAATTTTTTCTTCCCAATTAATGTAAGGATCTTGTAAATTGTTATCACCTTTATAAATTGGCCACATAGATAAGAAATCATCTTGTGAAACCTGAAAAGCCTCAGCATCTGGTCCTGAACCAAAAGCCAACAACTTACGTGCTATTGAATCGCGCACCCAATAAACAAACTGGCGATACTCGTTGTTTGAAATCTCAGAATCATCAATATAAAATGCCTGAACAGAAACCATTTTAGATTTAGCTGTATGAGCCATAGTGATTTCCTCGTCGCTTGGCCCCATATGGTAACTTCCCATAGGAATGTATAAGGTACCAAATGGATCTGGCTGAAACCATTGTTCTCTACCCGCAACGCCGACTAACTCTCCTGCCTTTTTGTTACAACCTGTAACAACGGCAATAAACGAAGCTAATACAATCAGTTTTTTCATAGTGCTTTTGTTTAGTTTTTAAGCTAGTGAAATTTTAGTAATAGATCTCATTTCGCTTTCTTGTTGTTTATAATCCCAATCTTTGTTTTTAGTTACACTAAGCTTTATTAACAAGTTATGAACAAATAAAAATAAAGATTGTAAGGGACTTAAACGGTCTTTTTTTTAAAAGGTTACAAATTAATCTAAAAATCTTGCATTTTGGTATGAAGTTACTTTTTTAGGTTTCTTCACGTTAAAGCAATATCCTAACATAACTTCATGAGTTCCAGAACTATAACCTTTAATTTTTGATAAAGTTAAGTCATAAGAATAACCTACTTTCAAACTTTTATCTTTTAAGAATCTATATCCAACCATCGGAGCAATAGCATCCTGCATACGGTAAGAAACACCTACCCAAAACGTTCTATTAAATATATAAGTTAAATTAACATCTAATTGAGTAGACGCTGCATCAGATTTAACCTTTACATTAGGATTAATACCATGTTTTCCACCTTCACCTAAATTAAACGTATAACCACCAACAAGATAATAATGGCGTGCTAATTTATATTTTACACTATCACTTGATTTTAAATCTTGAGCTGCTAAGTGAGTTGAAGAAATACCCACATACATTTTATTAGCAATTGAATAAAAGGCACCAAAACCTAAGTCATATGATAATTTATTTAAACCAGGATTGGTAATACCAGTACCTGAACCTGAAGTATATCCTGGGATTGTAGCATCATGAACCTGATTTCCGTCTGGAGTTATCCAACTCCCGTTAAATTGTTGTTGCAATATACCAACATCAACACCTACACCCAAAACACCAGGACCAATATTACGATTCCATGCCAAAGCTAAACGCGCAAATAAAGTTTTAGAGTATCCAATTTGATCAGTCATAACGTTTAAACCTACTGCAATTGGTAATTGTCCAATTGGCATATCAAAACTCACTAAACCAGTTTTTGGCGCACCAGGAAAATTAACCCACTGTTGGCGGTATAAAACATTAGCGCAAATTGCTTGGCTTGTACCTGCATAACCAGGATTGTAAATCAATTTACTATGCATAAACTGAGTGAACTGTGGGTCTTGCTGAGCGAATGAAACGCTAGTAATTGCTGCTAATGCAACAGTTAGTGTGGTAAAAATTTTCTTCATGTTATACCAATTTTTTTAGTTTTTGTTAAGTATAGTTAAAATACCTAGGGGACTAAGTTAAAGCATATTTATTAAAAATCAAACTTTTTGAACTTTTTTTTGTTAAAAAACAAATTTCTACAATTTTTCTACAAAAAGTAATAAAACTAAGTTTTGACTTAATTGAAATTTGATAAGTATAACGAAATCAAAAAATCAACAAAATTGAGCCAATAACTATTTATTAAACAATTCAAACAAAAATAGAAACTGTTTGTACATTTATCAGGTTTATTAAAAAATCAAAAAAATGATTGGTTCACTATTTCATAAAGGAAAAGACTACAAAATAGATTTTTATAATCCTATCGACATTTCAATTCCTTTGAGTGCCGATAAAAATTGCACTAGTGCTTGGTACGTTGAACCAATGAAATTAGAACCAATAATTAACGGTTCATGGATTGGCGATGTGAGTAAAGGGGGCTCCGTAAATTTTAGAAATATTTTTTTTAATCCTCATGGAAATGGTACTCATACAGAATGTGTAGGGCATATTAGTAAAGAGTTCATAACCATTAATCAATGTTTAAAGCAATTTATGTTTTTAGCAGAAGTTATTACTGTATTACCAACTCAAATTGAAAACGGGGATTATGTCATTACAAAAAAACATTTTGAAATTGCCCTAGAAAATACAAAACCCGAAGCGATTATTATTAGAACCTTATCAAATGGATTAAATAAATTAACCATGCAATATTCAAATACCAATCCTCCATATATTTTAGAAGATGCTATTGGTTTTTTGAATGATTTAGGTGTTCAGCATTTATTAATAGATATGCCGTCAATCGACAGAGAACATGATGAAGGTAAATTAATATCTCACCATGCATTTTGGCAATACCCCTACAACACACAATTTCATAAAACCATTACAGAATTTATTTATGTACCAAACGAAGTAGACGACGGTACTTATATTTTAAACATACAAATAGCCAGTTTTGAAAATGATGCAAGTCCTAGTAAACCTATTTTGTACAAGATATTTTAAAGCTTAACCGCAGAGAAAAAAGAGATAAGCGCAGAGAGCGCAAAAACTAAATTAAAACAATAACCTAAAAAACTCCGCGACCTTTGCTTAAAAACTTAGCGTCTTTGCGGTTAGAGAATGGACATGAAATTATACCTACCATACAGCAATAGTTTAACAGAATACAAACGTTTTGTAACACGTGAAGTAAAATGTGGCGATATTGGAATAGGAGGAAACAATCCTATTCGTTTACAGAGCATGACCACTACTGATACGATGGATACTAAAGCAACGGTGGCACAAAGTATCCGTATGATTGAAGCCGGCTGTGAATTAGTAAGAATTACAGCGCCAAGCATAAACGAAGCAAAGAATTTAGAAGTTATAAAAAAAGAATTGGTTGCGGCTGGATATAAAACTCCTCTAGTTGCCGATATTCATTTTACTCCTAACGCTGCTGAATTTGCTGCTCGTGTAATTGAAAAAGTAAGAGTTAATCCAGGAAACTATGCAGATAAGAAAAAGTTTGAGGAGATTGAGTATACTAACGCTGCCTATGAACAGGAACTTGAAAGAATCAGGCAACGTTTTACACCTTTAGTAAATATTTGCAAAGAGTATGGAACCGCCATGAGAATTGGCACAAACCATGGCTCTTTAAGCGATCGGATTTTAAGCAGATACGGAGATACACCATTGGGAATGGTAGAATCTGCATTTGAATTTTTACGTATTTGTGAAGATTTAAATTATCACAATATTATTATTTCGATGAAAGCAAGTAACACTCAGGTAATGGTTCAGGCTTACCGCTTGTTAGTTCAAAAAATGATTGAAACCAATCGTAACTATCCTTTGCATTTGGGTGTTACAGAAGCTGGTGATGGAGAAGATGGAAGAATTAAATCGGCAGTAGGAATTGGAGCATTATTAGAAGATGGATTAGGAGATACTGTTCGCGTATCATTAACCGAAGATCCAGAATTTGAAATACCTGTAGCTAAAGCTTTAGTAGATAGATACAGCTTCGACAAGCTCAGTCAACATCAATCAATCGAACCATTGCAATCAGAAAATGGTAAAATAAAATTATCCTATAATCCATACGATTATCAAAGGAGAGATTCTATTTCTGTAAACAATATTGGTGCGCATAACGTACCGCGTATTATAGCAGATTTTAGTGAAAGAGAAAGTATTAGTCCTGCAACTTTTTTTACGGTTGGATACAACTATTCAATTCCTTTAGACAAATGGAATATTAATGATTTAGCTTGTGACTATGTATATGTTGGAAATAATCATGTAGATTTTGAAATACCAGGAACATTAGGTATTATTTATAATTCAGACGCTTGGAAAGAACTAAAAAATCCTGTAAGGCAATATCCACTATTTTGCGGAGAAGAGTTTTTTAAAAGTGAAAAAACGCATTCTGAATTAAATTTTGTAGCGGTTACAAAAGATGTATTAACTCAAGAATTTATTTCTAAAATAAAAAGCACAAATAATGTTGTTTTGATAGCTGATAGTTTTAACCCACATGCGATGCCAGAATTAAGACGCTTATTTGTTTCGTTAGCTGAACATCGTATATCGTTACCAGTAATTATTAAGCGAAATTATAAAAATATTTCTGAGCAAGATTTTCAACTCGGCTCTTCTGCCGAAATTGGCGCATTATTATTAGATGGCTTAGGAGATGGTGTTTGGATAAAACAACAAAACTGTGCGTCGCCACAAATTTCAAATTCAACAGCATTTGGAATTTTACAAGCAACCAGAACTCGTATTAGTAAAACAGAATATATTTCTTGCCCAAGCTGTGGAAGAACCTTATTTGATTTGCAAGAAACTACTCAAAAAATTCGCGAAAAAACAGATCATTTAAAAGGTATAAAAATTGGCATTATGGGCTGTATTGTAAACGGACCAGGCGAAATGGCCGATGCCGATTATGGCTATGTGGGTGTTGGTGTAGGAAAAATATCATTATACAAAGGTAAAGAAGTAGTGAAAAAAAATGTACCTAGCGATGATGCCGTAAACGAATTGATTGAATTAATAAAAGAACACGGTGATTGGGTGGAAAAGAATTAAGAAGTACGATTTACGAAGTGAGATTTGTGTGTGAAGAATGATTACAAATTTGGCACGAATCTGTATATGAATAAATAGTTAAAAAATAAAAAAAGCAAGAAGCAAGGATTGAAATTAAGTTTAAAATATTTATTGGTCGTGTTTGTTTTGATGAGTGTTTATGGCATTAGTCAAACTAATGCGCAAAAAGTAAAAGAAACTTTTGGCACAAAAAATTATCAATTAACCATTGATGAAATAAATTCGATGAATACTTCAGAAATACAATTTGATAGTATAATATATCTTAAAGCGTACTCACAAATAAAATTAAATCAATTAAAAGAAGCCAATATTTCTATTTCACAATTACTGCAATTAAATCCAGATTATTACGAAGCGTATTTTCTGAAAGGATTATTAGCTGCGAAAAAAGAAAAGTATCCAGATGCTATATCTTATTTTAATAAAGTTATTGAGATAAATCCTAATCATGAAAAAGCCTTTTATAATAGGGCTCTGGCAAAAGGCTTATTAGAAGATTATTCAAACGCTATTAAAGATTTAGATAAATGTATTTCTATTAACCCCAATTATGCGATGGCATTTTACAACAGAGCTTATTGGCAAGAATTATCAGAAAACTATCTGGCTGCTATTACGGATTACAAAAAAGCAATAGAAATAGATCAACATTACACAGAAGCATACATCGCCTTAGCATATGTTTATTCACAAAATGGCGACAAGGTAAACGCTTGTGAAACATTGCAAAGCGCAAAAAATGAAGGAATAGAAGCGGCTAATGATTTAATACAGATTTTTTGTAAGTGAAAAAACATTACTACATATTTTCTTTATTCTTCCTGATTTTTTTAAAAATTAGCGGACAAGATTTATCAGTTTCATTTGAAAAAAATGAACGACCTTGTGTATTAGGTGAAGCCTCTATAAACATAATTACTGGCTCACAGCCAATCCAAATAGTATGGAGTACAGGGTCAATTTCAAGTAGTATAGGACAATTAGAAAAAGGTGATTATTCGGTTACTATTACTGATAATTTAAGTAACGATACCACTATTAATTTTACAATTGAAGAATTGATCTGTGAACCAATACCCGAAAACAATTTTACGCCAAATGGTGATGGGTATAATGATACTTGGAATATTTCGAGAATAGAACATTTTCCAAATTTTGATTTATATGTTTATAATCGTTGGGGGCAATTAGTTCATCGTCAGTCTGGTTCTTTTACACCTTGGGATGCATCAAGCATATTGTTGCCTCTACCTGATGCAACTTATTATTATGTTTTGTATCTAGATAAAGCAAATAAAAAAGATTTTATTAAAGGTGATGTAAGTATTATAAGATGATCAAAAAACTATTAACATATACTTTTATAATTCTCTCGTACTTTATGTTTGCACAACAAACTGTACAATTTACTCAATTTACATTTAATAAATACGGTTACAATCCAGCTTCAGCTGGCACAAATATCAACGCGGGCTTAGAAGTTATTATTGGAGGAAGACAACAATGGATTGGTTTTGATAACGCACCTGCCACAAATTTTTTAAGTGCGAACTACACTTTTAAACCAAAAAGAAGTTACAGACGTTGGCATAACGTAGGCATTTATATGGGTAGAGAAAAGGTTGGTTTATTTAGAAATGAAAACTATTATCTTTCATACACGCTTCATTTACCATTGAGTAAAAGACTAAATATGTCGTTTGGTATTTTTGCAGGTGTTAGAAATATGGCTTTTGACAGAACACGAATTTCGATTGACGATCCTGTTTATGCCGCCACTCACTCAAATTACTTTTTAACTTATCCTAATTTTATTCCTGGTATAAGGCTTTATAATAAAAAATCATTTTTAGATATTTCTATTCATCAAATATATAAAAACAGACAAGTTCAAGGCGATAAACAAGTTGGAACAAAATCAGTATTAGTTCAACAAATGTACGTGTCGTTAGGAAGGAAATTTATTTTAGAGAACAGTGTTATATTAATTCCTGCAATTAACGTTCACAGCTCCTTTATAGGCATTCCAAGTATTGAAGGAAATCTAATGGCATACTTTAAAAAACGAGTTGGTGTTGGAGTAACCTTAAGAAATAAAGATTTTGTATCAGGTATTTTTCAAATACGTTTCTTGAAAAATTTAACCGCTGGATTTTCTTATGATTATAGTATAAATAAAATGCGTGCCGCAGCTCCTCACACTGTTGAATTTATGCTTGGTTTAACACCCATGATGACTAATATGATGGATGATAAGGGCAAACGAAGTGTTGCTAAATGCCCGGATTTTGATTTTTAATTTTCATTTACTTTGAATAAACCATTGAATATCCAATCATTTACATCTATATTTCTTAGCTATTTAAGTTTCACTCCAAATTCTGACCAATCAAATCTTATTAGTTTGCTAGCCGAATTCATGTTGAACAATAATGAACGTGAAATCATGGTGATTAAAGGGTATGCTGGTACTGGAAAGACAAATATGGTAGCTGCATTATCAAAAACTTTACCATCTTTTAAATGGAGAAGTGCCTTGTTAGCTCCAACTGGAAGAGCGGCAAAGGTTCTCTCAAATTATTCGGAAAGACCCGCCCAAACTATTCACAAAAAAATATTTCGAAAAATACCTACTAACGACGGAGGTGTGCAGTTTACTTTAGCCGAGAATTTACACCGAAATACAGTTTTTATTGTTGATGAAGCATCGATGATAGGGTTAGACAATCCTAACTCAGAATCGGTATATGGAAGTCTACTAGAAAGTTTATTTGAATACGTATATTCTGGCGATAATTGTAAATTAATATTGGTAGGTGATACGGCTCAATTGCCACCAGTTGGAAGTCATGAAAGTCCTGCATTAAATATTGATTATTTAAAAGCCGCCTATCATTTCAACATCAAACACATCGAGTTAAAACAAGTTGCTAGGCAGCAAGATGCTAGTGGGATTTTAGTTAATGCAACACACTTAAGAGAATGTATCGCCAACGAAAGCGATGAATTTCCAAAGCTTCAACCATTTAAAGATGTGGTGAGATTAAGTGGAGATGAACTAGAGGATGCACTAAATAATGCCTACAGTAAGTACGGATTTAATGATGTATTGATTGTAACTAGAAGTAACAAACGTGCCAATTTATTTAATCAAGCCGTTAGAACTCGCATTAGATATATGGATGATGATTTATGTGGCGGAGATTTAATGATGGTAGTAAAGAATAATTACTTTTGGTTAGATGAAAAAACAGAAGCTGGATTTATTGCCAATGGAGATAGTTTACAAATTAAAAAAATAACTGGCCGAAAAGAATTATATGGTTTTAACTTTGCAGAATGCATTGTAGAATTATGTGATTATCCTGATTCTCCAGAAATTACTTTAAATCTATTATTAGACTCCATCAATACTGATACATCTGCTCTAACAAAAGAGCAACAGCAGTTTTTATTTGAAGCGGTGATGGAAGACGTGGCCGACCAACCTATTAAAGGCTTACGCATGGCTTACCTCAAAAAGAATCCTTACTTTAATGCTTTACAAGTAAAATTTAACTATGCCGTAACCTGCCACAAAGCGCAAGGTGGCCAGTGGCCATGTGTATTTATCGACCAAGGATATTTAACCAAAGAAATGTTGAATGTAGAATATATTAGATGGCTGTACACCGCTTTTACTAGGGCTAGCGAAAAGATTTATTTGATGAATTTTTCGGATGATTTTTTCGAATAAAACTTACATCAGTTTTCTAATAAAATTAAAAACAACTCAAATTTATCACGTAAATATTTTGCATTTATGGTCGTTTAGATGAGTCAAAATCGTTATATTCGCATGATACAATTTGAAGTTTATAATGGCCACTCTTACCAAAAAAATACAAATGGTTGACTTAAAAGGTCAATACGAAAAAATAAAAGCAGAAGTTGATGCAGGAATACAAGAAGTGATTAACACCACCGCTTTTATTAACGGCCCCGCTGTAAAAGAATTTCAATCAGATTTAGAAAAGTATTTAAATGTTAAGCATGTTATACCATGTGCTAATGGAACGGATGCTTTACAAATAGCCATGATGGCTTTAGATTTAAAACCAGGTGATGAAGTCATTACGGCAAGTTTTACATATGTAGCAACGGCTGAAGTTATTGGCTTATTAGGCTTAACTCCAGTTTTAGTAGATGTATATCCCAACACATTTGATATTGACATTGAAGCGATTGAAAAAGCCATTACTCCAAAAACAAAAGCCATTGTCCCAGTTCATTTATTTGGTCAATGTGCCGATATGGAGCGCATCATGGCTCTAGCTGAAAAACATAATTTATTTGTCATTGAAGATGTAGCGCAAGCTATTGGAGCTGACTATACATTTAGTGATGGTAAAAAAACTAAAGCAGGAACTATTGGAACTATTGGTTGTACATCATTTTTCCCAAGTAAAAATTTAGGCTGCTATGGCGATGGCGGTGCTATTTACACTAATGATGATGTATTAGCGAAAAAATTACGCATGGTAGCACATCATGGCCAAAGTGTACAATACGTTCATGACGTATTAGGTGTTAATTCACGTTTAGATACTATTCAAGCAGTAGTATTAAAAGCAAAATTAAAACATTTAGATGAATACGCTGCCGCTCGAAATAAGGCCGCAGATTACTATGATAAAGCATTAGCAAATCATCCAAAATTAAAAACACCTGTAAGAGTTAAAAATTCTACGCATGTGTTTCATCAATATACCTTACAATTAAATGGAGTTGATAGAACTAAATTAAAAGAACAATTATCAGAGCGTGGGATTCCAGCTATGATCTATTACCCTATTCCATTGCACGAACAAAACGCTTACAAAAGTGATCGTTTTAAAAAAGGTGACTTTCCTGTAACAGAAAAATTATGTGCAACGGTTTTATCATTGCCTATGCATACAGAAATGGATGAAGATACTTTAAAATATATCACAGATAACTTATTAGAATTAGTTAATTAGTAAGCAGATGGAAAATAAATTCAATGAAGATTTTTTACGAGCCGACCAATTAATTAAAGAAAATAAAATTTCAGAAGCAATGGTTTTATTGCAGTCGATCATTTTAGAAGAACCAAGTTTTGGAAAAGCGCATAATCACATTGGTTGGATATATGAAACAAAATTGGGAGAGCATGCAAAAGCTGAATTACATTACAAACAAGCCATGAAATCAGAACCAACATATCATGCTTCATATATAAATTACTCCTATCTATTATCAGGTCAAAATAGATTTGAAGAACTAAAGAAACATTTAGACCAGTGCTTAACAATTCACACAATAAGTAAACCTACGATTTATAATGAATATGGTATTATGTATGAATTGCAAGGGAATAATAAGGATGCCGTTAAAGCATTTAAAAAAGCGAAGCAATATTGTCTAGATATCAAGACTATGGAGACATATGATATTAGTATTCAGCGTTGTATAAAAAAAGCTGGATTTCTTAGGTCATTATTTTGGTAAAAATAGAAATAGAATACAATTTAATAAGTCAAAAACAAATAAATTATGAAAGTAGCAATTGTAGGAACAGGATACGTAGGATTAGTAACAGGGACATGCTTTGCCGAAGTAGGAATGGATGTAACCTGTATAGATATTGATCAAAATAAAATTGATAATTTGCATAAAGGTATATTACCTATTTATGAGCCAGGTTTAGACGAAATGGTAAAACGTAACGTTGAGAAAAAACGTTTACATTTTTCTACTTCATTAAAAGATAGCATCCAGGGGGCTGAAGTTGTTTTTATTGCAGTTGGTACGCCACCAGATGAAGATGGATCTGCTGATTTAAAATATGTATTAGCGGTTGCTTCAAGTATTGGCGAGCATGCTCAAAATGCTTTAGTGGTAGTTACTAAAAGTACCGTGCCAGTTGGTACTGCCGAAAAAGTAAGAGGAGCACTAAAAACACAATTAGAAAAACGTGCCTCTAATTTAAATATATACGTAGCATCAAATCCTGAATTTTTAAAAGAAGGTGCAGCGATTGAAGATTTTATGAAACCCGACAGAATTGTAGTTGGAGTTGATAGACCAGAAGCAGAAGAATTAATGCGTAAATTATACAAACCATTTTTAATGAACGGACATCCAATTTATTTTATGGATATTCCATCTGCAGAAATGACTAAATATGCCGCTAATGCCATGTTAGCCACTAAAATCAGTTTTATGAATGATATTGCAAACCTTTGCGAGATTATGGGTGCTGATGTAAATATGGTTCGTAAAGGTATTGGTAGCGATGCTCGTATTGGAACAAAATTTATTTATCCTGGCGTTGGTTACGGAGGAAGTTGTTTTCCTAAGGATGTAAAAGCACTAATTAAAACTGCTAAAGAAAATAAATACGACATGCGTATTTTAAATGCTGTTGAAAATGTAAATGAAAGTCAAAAAGAAGTATTATTTGATAAAGTAAAAAAACATTTTAATGGAGATTTAAAAGGAAAGAAATTTGCATTATGGGGTTTATCATTTAAACCAAAAACAGATGATATGCGTGAAGCTCCATCACTAGTGATTATCGAAAAATTATTAAAAGAAGGTGCAAGTATTGTTGCCTACGATCCAGTAGCAATGAAAGAAGCCAAACACACTTTAAAAGATACAATTGAATACTCGGTAGATATGTATGGAACCTTAGATGGTGCAGATGCTTTACTAATTGTTACAGAATGGCCAGAGTTTAGAGTACCTAATTTTGATGAAATCACTAAACGTTTAAAACAAAAAACATTATTTGATGGAAGAAATATTTTCGACCCTCAAGACATGAAAAAAATAGGTTACAGCTATTACTGTATAGGAGTAAGAACTAATTAATAAAATATTATGCAAAAAAGAATTTTAATAACAGGAGCAGCAGGATTTTTAGGTTCGCATTTATGTGACCGTTTTATTAAAGAAGGTATGCAGGTGGTTGCCATGGATAACTTGGTAACTGGTGATTTAAAAAACATTGAACATTTATTTAAATTACCTCAGTTCGAATTTTATCATCATGATGTAAGTAAATTTATACATGTACCAGGTAACATCGACTATATTTTACATTTTGCATCTCCAGCAAGCCCTATTGACTATTTAAAAATTCCTATTCAAACTTTAAAAGTATCTTCGTTAGGAACACATAACGTTTTAGGATTTGCTCGTGTGAAAAAAGCAAGAGTATTGGTTGCTTCAACCAGTGAAGTATATGGAGATCCAGCAGTGCATCCTCAAACAGAAGAATATTGGGGAAATGTAAATCCAGTTGGCCCACGTGGATGTTATGACGAAGCAAAACGTTTTATGGAAGCCTTAACAATGGCTTACCACGAAACTCATGGCTTAGAAACTCGTATCATTCGCATTTTTAATACATACGGACCAAAAATGAGATTAAACGATGGGCGCGTATTACCTGCCTTTATTGGTCAAGCGTTACGTGGCGAAGACTTAACCATGTTTGGTGATGGCAGCCAAACACGTAGTTTTTGTTTTGTAGACGATTTAGTGGAAGGTATTTACCGTTTATTAATGAGTGATTATCACTTACCAGTAAACATTGGGAACCCAGACGAGATTAGTATCAAAGATTTTGCTGATGAGATTTTAAAATTAACTGGCTCTAATCAAAAATTAATTTCGTTGGCATTACCTAAAGATGATCCTAAACAACGTAAACCAGATATTACAAAAGCAAAAGAAATTTTAGGCTGGACACCAAAAGTAAACAGAGCTGAAGGTTTAAAAATTACGTATGATTATTTCAAATCTTTATCAAAAGAAGAACTAAATAAAACCGAACATCGTAATTTAGAAACGCTAAATAGATAATTTGATACGTCATTATAACATCACCGTAAAAGGGAAAGTGCAACGAGTATCTTATCGTTTTTGCACACATGCTCAAGCTTTAAAATGTAACTTAACAGGTTATGTAAGAAACTTGCATAGCGGTGATGTATTAATTGAAGCTGAAGGTTTAGAAGACGACATCAATAAATTAATTGATTGGTGTTATGTAGGTTCTCCTTTATCAAAAGTAACCGAAGTAATTGCCGAAGAAGGTGAAGTGAGAAATTTTGAAACCTTTGAGGTGAAGAAGTAAACTACTTCTTAAACAATTGAATAATTTTTCTTAATGGCTTTGCGTACAAAGTATAAAAATGTGGTTTGATCCCATTTATTTTCCAAGCCTTTCTATCTTCGTTATTAGCTGTAATTCTATTTTTAAGTGAGGCATTACTCTTCCCGCCTACTCTCATTTTTATAGCAAACTCAGGTAAGTAGGCTAACTTAATTTTATGTTTATGAATAAAGCGCAGCATCAATTCATAATCAGCAGCTGATACTAAATCTAAATTAAAACTACCATGCTTTTGGTAAATAGAACGCTTTACAAAAAATGTAGGATGTGGTGGCATCCAACCTTTTAAAAACATACCATGTGTGTAGTTTCCAGATTTCCATTTACGATGTATTTTATTAGTATCATTTTTATCTACATAAAACAAATCGGCATACACCGCATCCGATTGATTTAACTTAAATGTATTCACTACATTTTCGATAATAAGATGATTCGTATAAAAATCATCACTATGCAAAATACCAATCACATCACCCGTAGCCATATCTATACCCTTATTCAAAGCATCATACAAGCCATTGTCTTTTTCGGAAACAAATTTGGTAATTTTCTCTTTGTAAGAATGAATAATAGAAACGGTGTCATCTGTTGAAGCTCCATCCACAATAATATATTCAATATCTTTATACGTTTGATTTAATACAGAATCAATCGTCTCAATCAATGTTGATTCGCTATTGTATGTTATAGTTATAATAGATACTTTCAAAACTTTATAATTGAGTTAAAGAATGAGCGAAATAAATTAGAGACTTAAAATTAAAATCAATGCGTTCCTCAACTATAGCCTCATTGCTTATATAAACTGTTTTCATCCCTGCATTTCTTCCAAATTCCATATCACTCATACTGTCTCCCACAATAATAGATTTATTGAAATCAATATGCGGAAAATCTTCTTGTGCTTTAAGTGCCATACCTATTCCTGGTTTACGTGTTGGATGATTTTCGGCTGCTAAATAGGGCGAATAATATATTTTATCGATTCTTCCTTTGAGATAGGAAATTTCATACAACATGTTTTGATGAATTAATTCTAAATCTTCTGGGAAAATAATTTTCTTACCAATGCATTGCTGGTTTGTAACCACCACTATTGTTTTAAAGAGTGGATTTAATATTCTTAAAGCATTCAAGGTTCCTTCAATAAATTCAAATTCCGTAGTATGTTTTACGTAATCATCTTCTAATTTTTTATTAATAACACCGTCCCTGTCTAAAAACAATGTCCATGTATTATCTATATGTAAATCCTTTAAATTCATTATCTCAAATTATCTTTAATAAAAAAAACATAGTCACATAGTGGCTAGGTATCAAAAGACACTATATAGAAGCTTCGCTTTTCACATAGCTCTCTAGGTGAAAAAACATGTTTTCTATCTCATTCTTTATCATTTTTTCTATTCTATGTCTCTATGTGGTTAATAAAAATATAACCAACCTATCAGTAATTAAAATTCTTAAAATCAATTTGTGCTTTTTTATAATCTTCAGGAATACCAATGTCAATGAAATAACCAGCGTATTCAAATCCAAAAATTTGTAATTCTTTTATTTTTGTTTCGTAAAAATCCTTCTCAATTGAAAAAGCATTAGCTTCGGCTGTTCTACTTAAATACAATTCTCTATTTAAAATATAAACACCGCCGTTAATTAAACCAACTTGTTCAATATTATCTTTTTCTTTAAATGATTCAATAGTATTTTCTCTTCCAAGAACAATTGTACCATAACGAGCAGCGTTATCCACTTTTCTTAAAGCTAAAGTACAATCTGCTTGTTTAGAGATATGATTTTGATAATGAGTGGTAATATCAACGTCAAAAAAAGAATCACCGTTTAACACTAATATATCTTTTGTACTGCATTTTGTCATCGCTAAACGAATACCTCCGCCTGTTCCTAATGGGGTTTCTTCTTTTGCGTAACTGACTTTAATACCTTTATATTCTGATTTATAATACTCAACAATTTTTTCAGATAAATAGCCTGTAGATAAAACAACGTGTTCTATTTGATAATGTTTCAAATAATCAAACACATAATTTAAAAAAGGTTCGTTATTTATTGGAGCCATTGGCTTAGGAACGTCGTTTACAACAGCTTGCAATCGTGTTCCAAATCCTCCAGCTAATATAATGGCTTCTTTTAGCAAAGTATATTATGACTTAGGGAATAAAGCAATTTCAACTAACTCACAAATGGTATGACCCAAAATCATGTGACACTCTTGAATACGAGGCGTATCTTTAGAAGGAATATTAACTAAGTATTTAGCACTATCTTTCATTTTCCCGCCAGTTTCACCAGTAAAAGCAACTGTTATCATTCCTATTTGATTAGCAACTTCTAGTGCTTTGATTACATTGGTTGAATTACCACTGGTTGATAATCCTATTAACACATCTCCTTTGCGTCCCATAGCTTGGGTTAAACGACTATAAATCACATCGTAACTATAATCGTTAGCAACAGCAGTTGTGTAGCTCGTGTTTACGTGCAGTGCTTCGCTGAATAGTGGTGGCCTATCATAATAAAAACGTCCGCTTAATTCAGCTGCTAAATGCTGTGCATCGGCAGCAGAACCTCCATTTCCAGCCCATAGTACTTTGCCATCATGTTTATAGCAAGTTACAATTTCATGAACGATTGATTGTACTGTATTTAAAATAGCAGCATTGGATAATAAAGATGTTTTTAAATCAATAGAAGCTTGTATGCGAGATTGAATGTGTTTTATCATGATCTATTTGTTATTGGGTTAAAATTATGAATTACAATTGTATTTATCAAAATTGATTTTTATTAATGCGATAGCTAAATACCTGAATTTGCGCTTTTAAATAACTAGTTAATCTTTCTGCAACTGCCCTATTAGAATCATCTATTTTTAGGTAAGTAACAACTCTATTTTCATCATTATGAATTAAACTAAACACTTTTTGAGTATTATTATCATATTCCAATATATATGGGTAATCAAAAATACGATAAACAGCGTTTCCTCCAAACACAATACTTGGGTTTTGTTTTGCTAAAGCCGACTTTCCTAAACTCACATATGGTTTGTTATAGCCCATATAATCTAAAATAGTTGGATAAATATCTATTTGAGAGATAGATTGATTTTGTATTTTGTTAAAAGCTGTATCGCCAGGTGCAAAAAAAGAAATAGGAATAGCAAAATGATTCATAGCGTTTCCTTGAAAATGACCAAACTCACCAGAGGTATGATCGGCGCAAATAGCAATAATAGAGTTTTTAAACCATTCGTCATTTTTAATTTTACTAAAAAATAGTTGAAGTGATAAATCTGTGTACTTAATACTTTTTTTAACAGGATCTTTAATTGAATCTAGCAAGGTTTTATATGGTTCAGGAACAGGAAAGGGATGATGCAAGGATAGTGTTAAAAGAGACGTGCAAAATGGCTGGGGCAAAGATTTTAAGGTATTAGCAACGTAAGGCAAAAACAAATGATCGTCTACTCCCCATCCTTCATTTTCATATAAGCTATCATAATCTTCTTGATCGTAATAGTTTTTAGTAAAATTAATATTCATAAAATTTTCAAAGCCAAAAGTGGTTTTTAATCCGCCATAAAAAAATGCATTGTGGTATCCTTCTTTTTCTAACAAAGAAGATATAGCATGCACATCATTATTATTATACTTCGAATAACAATAATTTTTATCCATAAACGATGGAATACCAGACAATACAGACGGTAGCGCGTCTATTGTAATTTTACTAGTTGCCACTCCATATTTATATGTTCGAGCATTTGACAATAAAGAATCCATAAAAGGTGTGTACCCTTTTATATGCTGATTTAAAAGGCCTATACGTTCCGAACCAAAACTTTCTAAAATAATAAATAAAATATTTTTCTTTTTAAATCCCTTATTAGATGCTGTCTTTTCAAAACCAATTATTTTTTCAGCTTCTTCTTCACTATAATAATTTTCAATTTTCACAGTTTCATCATCCAATGTATGTAAAAACTGAAATGGTGTATTGCTCGCCAGCCATTGTAATTTAGGATTAACAATAGATGGTATATCAAAAGGCATAAATGGTCTTGCACTAAAACCACCTCGCATGATGACAATAAAAAGCAATACAACTAAGATTGTATTTAGCAACTTTTGAGATGTTTTTTGCTCGGTATTATTATACTTATTAAGCATTTTTTTGAATACCCAAAAAGCAAAAACTATAAATAAAATCAATAGGGTAAATAAATACCAATAATCTTTTATATATGAATTTAATAAAGGCAGGGTCTCTGGCAACAAATCTAACAACTCTGCTCCCATTCGTTTTTTAGTAATTGGATAATAACCCAAGTCAGCTAAATTTAAAACACATAGTATTGTAAAACCCAATAAAAACAATAGTAATGCAACTACTTTTACAACCTTGTTTTCAATATTAAAAAACAAAAGCACTAACCACATGGGCAATAAAAAATAAATTGTAGAAATGGCATCGGTTAAAGTGCCTATAAAAAAAGCTTTCACAAATTCAATAAAGAGAACTTCGGAAAACTGAGCGTGAAATAAAATCAAAAAAATAAATCGATGTATTCCTAAAAGAAGTAAGAAAAAACCCAATAATTTAAATAAGAATAAAGGCTTATGCAATTTCTCCTTCATGATTTAAAAAAACAAGATATCAAAAAAGCATTTAAAATATTGCTCTGATTCAATTTTTATAATTCCTGTTTTAGTTTCAAAATCACTATCTGTGTTCACACTATCAGCAATACCATACCAAGGTTCTAAACAGATAAATTGATCTGTTCCTTTTTTAGACCAAATACCATAGTATGGCCATTCTTTTGAAACTAGTGAAACACCATGTTTTGTTTTTTTAGAAATCAAACTTACTTCCTCAATTTGTGTATTCATGCAAACCAATGCATCATAATTAAATAATTCTTTTGAAACAGGAAGCTTTGAATCTATTAACTCAACTTCTTTGGTTTGATCAGAAATTAAACCATCATTTAACAAATTAACAACTAATTTTTTTTTACTAGGAAACACTAATTCGTAATCATTAAAAGACTCATTTTTTTGCAAAGGACAGTTAAAGGCTGGATGTGCACCAATTGAAAAGTACAATTCTTTGCTATCTGGATTAAATACAGAATAACTCACTTCTAATTTATTACCAATTAACTTATACCCAATTTGCAAACTAAAATGAAAAGGATATTTCTCAAGAGTAGATTCATTTGCTGTAAATTCAAATAATAAAAAATCATTAGATTCTTCTATGCAAATAAATTCATGATCTCTAGCAAAACCATGTTGAGGCAATTGATAAGATTTGGATTGAAAGGTATAGTTTCCATCTTTTAATTTACCTACGATAGGAAATAAATTAGGAGCATGCCTTGCCCATATTGTTTCATTGGCTTGCCAAATGTATTCTATATTTGTTTCATTTGAAATAACTGAACATAATTCGGCACCAAACGAATTAACAACAATAGACAATAGATTATTTTGTAATTGAAATATTGGCATTACAAAGACATTACCCCTTCTATTTTCGCGGCCTTTTCGTAAATAGAAATAATTTCATCTACATTCATAACCACTTGTTTCACGGTAATACTTATAAAATTACCTTTAGATGATTGTTTTTGAATAATCTCTGCATCATTATCAAAAATAACCTCGACTAAAGCCATAGCTTTATTATCGGCTTTGATAATAAATTTAAACATATATACATATGGAAAAGAAGTAATACTTTCTTCCAATTTTTTTCTTAACTCGCTAAATGTATCTGCTGCCATTATTTATTAAAATAGTGATTGTATATAAGTAATAATCCAAAAGCAATTAAAGCTGTTCCAGTAATATAGTTAACAATCATCATAATTTTATTTGTTAAATAGTTTTTTATTTTACCGGCTAACTTCACTTTAAATAACTCAACAAATAACACAGCTCCTAAAACAATACTAAAAAAAACAATCATTTTTAGCATAGAGTAATCTAAAGTTTTACTAATTGCTGTTACATTTGCAAGCCAAAGCAACCAAACTGTGGGATTAAATAAATTTAAAAAGAATCCTTTAAAAAACATTAATCTAGGACTAGGTAATTGATTTTCAATATCAATAACGTCATCTGTTTTTACAGGTATTTTCTTAAAAAAGAAAGCCCCAAAAACTATTAAAATAATGCCACCAATAATTGCAAAAAAAGTTTGAGCTTTTTCGGAGTGCAATAAATTAGCCATTCCAAAATGCACCAACACACAAACCAATAAACATAAAAAGAAATCACTCATCACAACACCAATTGCCAAAAAAGAACCAGTACGATAACCAAATTTAATTCCAGTATTGATCAATGCAAAAAATGCTGGTCCAAACGAAAACGTAAGAAGCAGAATAATTACTATAGCTTGATATATTAAACTTAAAATCAAAATGTATTTTTATAATTAGCAATAAACGTTTGCCATTCCTCTAATAGTTTACCTTTTAATACTCTTGGAAATTTATGCGCTGAACCTAATTTGCCTTTTGTTGCCATAAAATCAATAAACGCTTCGTCGGGAAGAACTTTCACATAAACATCTTTTAAAGCTGCAATTCTTTCGGTTCGATAATCATCATTAATTTCTTTTAAATGAAAATCTAACCGTTCTTTTATATCATCTTCTGATACTTTTTTATTTGAACCAACATACCATTGATGAGCAAACAAGGTACCATGAGGAATGCCAGCTACTGCAAATTCATTTAACTCTATTTTTAAATCATCTGCCGTTAATTTAATGGCACGACTCATATTCTCAACAGACAAATGTTCGCCACACAAGCTTAAATAATGTTTTGTACGCCCAGTAATAACAATTTCAGCATGCTCTAAATCAGTAAATCGAACAGTATCTCCAATTAAATAGCGCCATGCGCCAGAGCAAGATGTTAGTAATAAAGCGTAATCTTTTCCTAATTCAACGTCTTTAATAGTTAAAGCTTTAGCGCCAAGTTTCATATTACCATCCGAATCAAAATTATCTTCATTAAATGGAACAAATTCATAAAAAATACCATTATCCAAAAGCATTCGCATCCCTTGAGACGGATTGGGTCTTTCTTGATAAGCAATTAATCCTTCAGACGCTAAATACGTATCCGAAAAAATTAGTGGGAATGCCGTTAATTTTGCAATACTTTTTCTGTATGGTTCAATAGAAACACCTGCATGAACATAAGCTCTTAAATTTGGCCAAATATCGTGTATTGTGTCTACTTTATAATGTTCAATTACTCGTTCCATCAAAATCTGTACCCAAGCTGGCACACCAACAATAACGCCTATATCCCAATCTTTCGCATTTTTTACAATCTCTGCTAATTTAGTTTCCCAATCTCTATATTTAGAAATTGTTTTACCTGGTTTATAAAAATGTTGAAACCACACAGGGATATTTGCCGCTGTAATTCCACTTAAATCACCCGAATAATGGCTTCCATTAAAATCTAACAAGGTACTACCACCTATCATTAACATTCCTTTTGTAAAATGCTCTTTAGGAAAATCATAATTTGCTTGAGCAACCAATTGCCTTACACTTCCTCTTTTAAAGGCTTTCAACATTTCTTTAGTTACAGGAATATATTTACTAGCTGCTTCGGAAGTACCAGAACTTAAAGCGAAGTATTTAATATGATTTGGCCAACACACATATGGCTCGCCTTTGTGAGCTCTAAACCACCACTCTTTATAAATACTACTGTAATCATACATTTTTACAGTAGATTGAAAACCTTCGATTGGATTTTTTTGTTGTAATAATTTTGTAAAATGAAAATGCTCTCCAAAAGCCGTATGTTCAGCTTTTGTCATCAGTTTTTTTAAAACCTTTGTTTGTTGCACATAATAATTAGTACGCTTAGGAATTCTGTTTCCTAATTTAACCGCACCTTTTAATATAGAATCTATTATAGCCATTTTATTCAGTTAGTGAGTTATGAATTCGAGAATTATAGAATTTAATTAATCTTTAATTCAAAAACTTTCTATCTCATTAATTATTTCAAATATCTGAAATCGTGATTGTTTTTAATGTTTTTTAAGGAAGCAAGAATTAATTTAATCACATTCTCTACATCATCTTTATGAACGCTTTCAACAGTTGTATGCATGTAACGTAAAGGCAATGAAATTAATGCAGATGGCACACCATCATTACTAAACGCAATAGCGTCTGTATCTGTGCCAGTCACTCTGCTCGCTGCTTGACGTTGAAAATCAATTTTATTTTTTGTAGCTGCATCTATAATTATTTTCAATAAATTATTATGAACCGCAGGGCCATATGACAATACTGGTCCTTTACCACAAGCTAAGTCGCCACTCACAATTTTATTCATCATAGGTGTTTGTGTATCATGACAAACATCTGTTACAATAGCTGCATTTGGTTTTATTTTATGAGCAATCATTGTGGCCCCATTTAAACCAACTTCTTCTTGAACGGCATTTACAATATATAGTCCAAATGGCAATTTAGTTTTACTTTCTTTTAGTAAACGAGCCACTTCGGCAATCATAAAACCGCCTACTCTATTATCTAATGCTCTACCTACAAAGTAACGATCATTTAATACCATAAATTCATCGTCATAAGTTACTACGCAACCAACATGCACTCCAAGTTCTTCTACTTCTTTATCGCTTTTGCAACCTAAGTCTAGGAAAATATTTTTTAACGTAGGTGTTTCTTCTTTTGCAGCATCTCGAACATGAATAGCTGGCCATCCAAAAACTCCTTTTACAATTCCTTTATCCGTAAAAATATTAACGCGTTTTGAGGGCGCAATTTGATGATCGCTTCCTCCATTACGTCGTAAATAAATAAATCCATCTTTTGTAATATAATGTACAAACCAAGAAATTTCATCAGCATGAGCTTCAATAATTACTTTATAGGGTGCTTCTGGATTTACAATACCAACTACAGTTCCATAATTATCTACGTAATGTTCATCTATATATGGCTTAATATAATTTAACCACATTTTTTGTCCTGCACTTTCAAAACCTGTTGGTGAAGGATTATTTAAATAGTCTTTTAAAAATGTTAAAGAATTTTGATTAAAAATACTCTTCTCTTTTTTAGCTGTTTTCTTTGCCATATCTTGAATTTATATAGGTTTTAAATATATTAAAAATTGGCGATTTTTGAAGCTTTTTTTTGAACTATTTTAGGTAAAAGATAGATGAGAAATATCATTTTTAATTTGAATAAACCTATATTTGAAAACTAATGATTAACGACGTAATTGAAATATACACTGACGGTGCCTGTAGCGGAAATCCTGGTCCAGGTGGACTTGGCATTGTTATGAAATATAAAGAACAACGCAAAGAATTGGCCTACGGATTTAAGTTAACGACTAATAATCGGATGGAATTGATTGCCATTATTGTAGCACTTGAAACGTTAAAAAAAGAAAACTCCAATGTGGTAGTTTATTCCGACTCAAAATATGTTGTTGATTCGATTAATTTGGGCTGGGTTTATGGCTGGGTAAAGAAAGGATTTAAAGACAAAGCTAATCCCGATTTATGGAAACGCTTTTTGGAAATTCAAAAAAAGCACAACATTAAATTTGTGTGGGTAAAAGGTCATGCTTCTAATAAAGAAAATAACCGTTGCGACGAATTAGCTGTAGCGGCAAGTAAAAGCAAGAATTTATTAATTGATGAAGGTTATGAATTAAGTAAAAAATAAACCTAAATTTTATACCCAATTTTATTTCTCTCGATAGGGTTTTCTTTTTTCTCTAACAACTCATCTAAATACCTAAAAACAATCTCCATATTCTTATAGTGATTATCGAGTTTATTTTTTATTTTTTCAATATCCAAACGTAAATCTGTATTATCTGCTAACATTTGACGAATTCTAGTAAAAATTCTCATGATTTGTATATTAACAGCTATAGCACGGTCGCTATTTAAAATTCCTGATAACATCGCTACACCTTGTTCTGTAAACACATACGGTAATTTTCTTTTTCCGCCCCAACTTGAAGTCACAATTTGTGACTTCAAGTTATGAAACTCTTGTTCAGTCAATTGAAACATGAAATCTTCAGGAAAACGTTTTATATTTCTTTTCACCTGCTGGTTTAGCACTTTAGTTTCAACCTGATACAGTTCCGCCAAATCGCTGTCTAGCATTACCTTTTGATTTCGAATAAGATAAATCTTTCCCGATAACTATCGGGACATCACTAATTCATCTGGAATCGTTAATCCATTTTCTTTTTCGCTCATAATTATTCTTTCTACAAAATATTTTGCAAGATTAAATAATTTAAGAATAAGCTTTTGCTACAAATTGTAGCATTTAGAAATAAAAGAAAATAACTAAAACTTCAAAAAACCTTCTAATTGAATATCAATAACTTTAAGCGTATCAGCATCCGTTAAATTTCCTTGAGTATCTAGCAACGTATCCACTCTACTAATAGGTAATTTATTATGATACACATTGATTTTTAAATAATTCAAAATATTAGTCAAATGTTCCATTCCACGTAAATTACCTGCTCTACCAGTTGAAACACCCACTAAACAAGCTTTGTTTTCTGTCCAAATGCGTGGAGGAATAGCATCTAAAAACACCTTTAAAATACCTGCAAAACTCCCATTATATTCAGGCGCAATAAAAATAAATTTAGTTTGTTTATCAACGTATGTATCTATAATCTTTTGAAAATCTTCTGAACGTTTCCCATATAAATCTGTATGTAAAACCGATTCAGGCAAATCTTTTAAGCTAAATAGCTCAACATCAACACCTTTACTTTTTAAAACAGATTTATAATTATTTGCTACTTTTTCAGTGTTACTATCAACTCTGTTAGTTGCCGATATGATTGTAATTGAATGCATTATATTATTAACATTTTGGCGAAGTTATGAATTTTACTGTTAAAAACTAAAAACAGATAAAACGCCTAAATAGTTTAAATTTACGTGTACAATAAGTACTATTTTTTTGAATTTATATTAATGAATATAACATATTACGGTCATTCTTGTTTTGGGGTAGAAATTAATAGCAAACATTTATTGTTTGACCCATTTATTACGCCTAACGAGTTAGCCAAAAACATTGACGCAACAACAGTAGAAGCTGATTATATACTAATTTCTCACGGACACGAAGATCACATTGCCGACGCTGTTTCGATTGCAAAACGTACAAATGCGCTTGTAGTTTGTAATTGGGAAATTTATGTGTGGCTTAAAAGCAAAGGAGTTGAAAACATTCATCCAATGAATACTGGTGGCAAAAAAGCATTTGATTTTGGTTCCATCAAATGTGTGAAAGCAGAGCATAGCAGTAGCATGCCAGATGGCACATATGGTGGAAACCCCATGGGATTTGTAATTGAAAGTACTGATAAAAACTTTTACTATGCTGGAGACACGGCATTAACGTATGACATGAAGTTGATTGGCAACTATCGTAAAATTGATTTTGCATTTCTGCCTATTGGCGATAATTTTACGATGGGTGTAGATAACGCTATTATTTGTTGCAAAGATTTCATCAATTGCGGAGATGTAATTGGTATGCATTATGACACATTTGGATTTATTAAAATTGATCAAGAAGAAGCGAAACATAAATTTAGTACTCAAGGAAAACAATTAACTCTTTTACAAATAGGAGAAACGATTAGCAAATAAGAACATGGGAAAAATCATAGCAATAGCAAATCAAAAAGGTGGAGTTGGAAAAACCACATCAGCAATTAATTTAGCGGCATCTTTAGCGGTTTTAGAATATAAAACCTTATTAGTAGATGCTGATCCTCAAGCCAATGCTACATCTGGAGTTGGAATTGAACCGAAAAATGTAAAATCAGGTTTGTATGAGTGTATTATCGACAACAAACATCCAAAAGAAGTTATCCTAGAAACAGATACTCCAAACTTATATTTATTACCTACTAATACTGATTTAGTAGCAATTGAGCTAGAAATCGTGAATCTTCCTAATAGAGATTACATGATGAAAGCGGCTTTGGAAAAAATTAAAAATGATTATGATTTCATTATCATCGACTGTTGTCCATCATTAGGCTTAACAGTAATTAATTCATTAGCAGCTGCTGATAGCGTTATTATTCCTGTTCAATGCGAATACTTTGCCTTGGAAGGAATGGGTAAATTATTACAAACAATTAAGTTAATTCAAGCTCACATTAATACCGAATTAGATATTGAAGGTGTTTTATTAACGATGTATGATCCACGCTTAAAACTAGCGAACCAAGTGGTTGAAGAAGTGAAAATGCATTTCCAAAACATGGTATTTAATACGATTGTGCAGCGTAATACAAAATTAGCAGAAGCACCAAGTCATGGTAAAACCATCATTATGCATGATGCTATTGGAAAAGGATCAGTTAACTATTTAAACTTAGCTCGCGAAATTTTACAACGCAACGGCCTAACAAAAATTAGCGATGAAGATCGTACCATGACTTTTACAGAAGAAGAATCAGAATTTAACGAAGGATAGAACATGAGCAATAATAAAAAACCAGCATTAGGAAGAGGATTAAGTGCATTGTTAGAAAATGCTAAAACCGATATTACAACAAAGCAAACTGGCGAAAGCGCGCCAGTAGTTGGATCTATAGCTATTATTAAAATAAAAAATATTGAAACCAATCCGTTTCAACCACGCACTAATTTCGAAGAAATTGCTTTACAAGAATTAGCGGACTCTATTAAACAACATGGCATCATACAACCAATAACGGTTCGTAAACTTGGTTATGATAAATACCAATTGATTTCTGGAGAACGTCGTTTTAGAGCGTCTCAATTAGCAGAATTAACTGAGATTCCAGCGTACATTCGTGTTGCTAACGATCAAGCTATGTTAGAGATGGGTTTGATTGAAAACATACAACGTGAAGATTTAGATCCTATTGAAGTTTCATTAAGCTACAAACGTTTAATTGACGAGTGTAATATCACACAAGAACAATTAAGCGAAAAAGTAAACAAACAACGTAGTACAGTTACCAATTTTTTACGTTTATTAAAATTACCTGCTGTTATTCAAAAAGCGGTTCGTGATAAAGATATTTCAATGGGTCATGCACGTGCTTTATTGAGTATCGAAAATGAAGATAAGCAATTAGCAATTTTTGCTATGGCTGTTGAAAATGAATTATCCGTTCGTCAGGTTGAAGAATTAGCTCGTGGAGAAAAATTAGCATTCAAACCAAAAACCACTCGTGTAGAAAAACCCCTAACTATTGAGGATAAACAAATCGCTAAAAAACTTGAGAAAATTTTCAGCAAATCGTTCGACTTTAAACGCAGTCCAAAAGGTACAGGCGCTATCACTTTAACCTTTAGTAACGATACCGAATTAGAACATATTTTATCTTTTTTTGACATAAATTAACTAACCATTAATCACAAGAAATTAATAAAATAGTTTCTTGTGATTAATTTTGATTAGGTGAACATTTCAATATCATATTTAATATTATTCTTCATTTGCTTTGGTGTTTTAGCAAAGGCTCAACGAAACGATTCTTTACGTATAGAAATAAGAAAAGATTCTATTCAAAAAAAGCGTGCCGTTAATAAAGCTATTTATTCAAATGCGCGAAAAGCAACCATCATGAGTGCTTGCCTTCCAAGCTTAGGGCAAATTTATAATAAAAAATACTGGAAAGCACCTTTAATATATGCAGCATTAGGCGGCCTTGGCTATTGGGGAGTAACTAATCAAATTAAATACAAATATTACAGTGATAATTTAAGATACGAAAATGATAACGACGAAACTACTATAAACGGAACTTTATATAATACCAACCAATTAATTGATCAAAAAAGATATTACAGAAAATACAGAGATATTGCTATCATGGCAGGAGCGCTTGTTTATCTTGTAAATATTATAGATGCAAATGTAGACGCACATTTAAAAACATTTGACGTGAGTGATGATTTAAGTTTACAAGTAAATCCTTATTCTAACTTTGATTATAATAATAAATTACAAGCTGGATTAACTTTAAAATTGAAGTTTAAATAATATGAACATTGCATTACTAGGATATGGCAAAATGGGTAAAGAGATAGAAGCTATCGCTTTGCAAAGAGGACATAGCATTGTTTTAAAAGTTGACGAAACAAACGCTACAACTTTTACAAAAGAAGGCTTACAAAAAGCTGATGTCGCTATTGAATTTAGCACGCCACACACCGTTATCTCAAATATCAAAAAATGTTTCGAAGCTCAAGTTCCAATTGTAGTTGGCACAACTGGCTGGTACGATTCTTTTAAAGAAATTGAAAACGATTGCCAACAAAAAAACGGCGCTTTATTTCATGCAACTAACTTTAGCTTAGGAGTAAATTTATTCTTCAAAGTAAATTCATACTTAGCTGAGTTAATGAATAAATACGATTCATATAATGTGGAAATGGAAGAAATTCATCACATTCATAAATTAGATAAACCAAGTGGAACCGCTATTTCATTAGCTAATCAAGTACTTGATAAAATAGAACGCAAAAAACAATGGAGCATTACTGATAATAATCCTGAAACATTATTTATCAAAGACGTAAGAGAAGGAGAAGTGCCAGGTACACATATTATCAAATACACATCAGCAGTTGATGATATCGAAATCATGCACAAAGCTCATAATCGTAAAGGCTTTGCTTTAGGCGCAGTCATCGCTTCCGAATATATTAAAGGCAAAAAAGGTATATTTACAATGAACGATTTAATTTAGTAAATTTGTTAGAGAATGGAAATCAAAAATCTTAAAATATCTAATTATAAGTCGATAAAACACATTGAATTAAAAGACATTAATTCATTTTCTGTTTTTGTTGGGCCAAATGCTGCGGGGAAATCTAATATTTTTGAGGCCTTAGATTTTTTCAATCAATGTTATATAAAATCTGATGCTTTTGATGCGCTAAGGTTATTTGGAAAAATTGAAGATATTCTAAACAGAAATACCGATATTTATAAAAATATTGCTGTAGGATTCATTTTAAATAATGATTTAGATCCTCACATAGAAATAATGGATCATCCATCTAGTTTCAGTGCATATGGACACAATTTAATAATTAAAGACTCATATAATCTTGCAACTCAAGAGTCTGAATTAGGAAAGTTTGATACACCAGAATTAAAACAATTTTACAATTTCACACATCTTTTTATTGGTAATTCAAAAGTAAAACGTAATAACTATATAGATGATTTAAGATTAAATGCCGATGCAAGTAACTTGGAATTAGTTTTGAAGCGTATTTTAAAAAATGAAATCCTAAAAGAAGAATTAATAGAGGAGCTACAATTATTAATCCCTGGCTTTGATAATATAGAAGTTAGAAGCGATGAAATTAGTGGTACCGATACTTTATTAGTTTATGAACAAGGAACAAAAAAACCATTTGGAAAAAACTTACTATCTGATGGTACATATAATATCATTTCTTTACTAGTAGCTGTCTATCAATCAGAAAAGCCACAGTTTTTATGTATTGAAGAACCTGAAAATGGATTAAATCCATTTGTTGCAAAAGAATTTGTTCGCATTTTCAGAGATGCTTGTACTAATAAAGGTCATTTTATTTGGATCAATACACATTCACAATCTATTTTATCTGAATTAAAACAAAAAGAAGTAATTATTGTAGATAAAATAAATGGTGGTACCATTGCAAAACAAATCGATAATATTGATTTACACGGTTTAAAATTGGATGAAGCTCTATTTACAAATGTTTTAGGAGGCGGTACACCATGGTGAAAATTGGCTTTATTGTAGAAGGAGATACTGAAAAGATATTATTCAGTTCATCTGCATTTCAAAATTATTTGAATTCAATTAACATAAATTATATACCTCAAATAATCAATGCAGAAGGTAATGGTAATTTATTGCCACATAATATCAGTGAATATACGCAGACATTAATTGACAAAGGTGCTGAAAAGATATTTATCATTACTGATCTAGATTCTGATGAGTGTGTTACAAAAACAAAAAAAAGAATAAAACCTAATGACATTCATCAATGTATTATTAGTAGAAAAACTATTGAGTCTTGGTTTTTAGCAGATACTCAAACTATTCGTAAATACTTAAATTCAGCTGATTATATCTGTGAAACTCCAGAAACTTTAGAAAATCCTTTTCAAGAAATAAAAAATCAAAGAATGGCTCATATTAATAAAGGTGTAAGCGACAAGAAAATTCTCGTAAAAACTTTATTAAATTTAGGCTTATCTTTTGAAAGCATAATATCTAACCCTAATTGTAATAGCGCCAAATATTTCCACAATAAACTAATTCAATACTCTAACAACTAAAAAATCAGAACCTCAACAATTCTATAACTAACTATGGGCAACATAATATTTCTAATACTCGTTTTAATTTCATTTGTAGGCTTATATAAAATATTTGAAAAAGCTGGTTTACCTGCTTGGAAAGCGCTAATTCCAGTATATAACTTTTGGTTAGTAGGCACTATTATTAATCGACCAAAATGGTGGGGATTAATAATGATTGTTCCAGGCGTTAATTTAATTATGTACGGCGTATATGGATTTCATTTAGCAAGAGCCTTTAAAAAACGCATGAATAATGATTTAATGTACGCCTCTTTAATGCCATATATTTATTTTGCTTATTTAGGTTTTAATAAAGACATTAAATATTTCGGAGTTACTGATATTAAGTCAGAGTCCTCATTCATTAAAAACTGGGCAGATCCAATCATATTTGCTGTTGTAGCGGCTTCGATTATTCGTGGTTTCTTTTTCGAAGCATTTACTATTCCAACATCTTCATTAGAAAAATCTTTAATGGTAGGTGATTTCTTATTTGTAAATAAAGTATGTTATGGTGCTAAAGTTCCTCAAACTCCAATCGCTTTTCCTTTTGCCCATCATACGCTTCCATTTACAGAAAGCACGAAATCATATTTAGAGTGGATTAAAATCCCTCATTTAAGATTGCCAGGTTACTCAAAACCAAAAAACGGAGAAATCGTTGTATTCAATTATCCTGATGGAGATACAGTGGCTTTGAAATATCAAAACATGAGTTATTATCAAATGGTAAGAGATATTGCATCTAATTTCAAAAATCAAGATGGAGGAAAACAATCCGACGAAATGTATCAAGCAGCTGCATGGAATCAAGTAAACGGACCTGATAAACCGTATGGTAAAATTACAAGTAGACCAATTGATAAAAGAGAACATTACGTAAAACGTTGTGTTGGTATTGCTGGCGATAAATTAGAAATTAAAGATGGCGAACTATACATCAATGATAAAAAACAAGAAATGCCCGAGCATGCACAACATCACTATATTGTAGTAACAACAGGCGACCTTTTTGGTTACAATAAACAAAATCCTGAAACCCAAGAAGTCACATTATCAAATGCAAATTTATTAGAGGATTATGATATTTATGTAACTGAAGCATCGCAAATTGATAAAAGAAATGCTACGTCTTTTTACAACTTAAATATGCCTGCTGATGTGGCTAATAAAATAAAAGCACTGCCTGGTGTATTATCTGTTAGTAGAGAAATTGAACCAAAAGGAATGCGTGACCCACGCATATTCCCTCACAATAATAGCTACGCTTGGAACAATGATAACTTTGGCCCACTAGTTTTACCATCCGAAGGCATGACTATTAAAATTGATACTAGCAATATTTGTTTGTACGAAAAAATATTGAATACATATGATAACGGTATTCATCAAGTAACAAAATCTGGCGCACAAGTATTTTATGATGGCAAACCAATTACATCATATACCTTTAAACAAGGTTATTACTGGATGATGGGTGATAACCGTCATAACTCGGCCGATAGTCGCAGTTGGGGAGTAGTACCATTTGACCATGTGGTTGGCCGCCCTGTATTTGTATGGTTTAGTATGAAAGACCCTAAAAACAATCCTATAACAGGAAAATCAGTTTTAGGTTCATTAACTAAAAACTCTCACGATGGAAAATTCCGTTGGGAACGTTTTATGTGTTACGTGGGCGAAGATGGTTTAGTTTCTTGGAAAATCCCTGTAGCGATAGTTATTCTCCTACTCTTTGGTTATAACATTATTGACAAAAAACGAAAAGGTTATTCATTTGGCGACTATTTCCGACTATTATTTTTTGGGAAGAAAAAATAACAAAATAACCATATAGCGTTGATGTTTACAACAAAAGACATAACTATAGAAGCTATTTAGTTTTATAACTTATGCAAAACTCAGAAATCCTCTTAGAATTAGTAAAAGTAAAAATGCCCTTTGGAAGGTATAAGGGCTATACTTTAGCTAATTTACCAGTTTCTTACTTAGAGTGGTTTCAGCGCAAAGGCTTTCCTGATGGCAAATTAGGAATGATGCTAGCGACGATGTATGAAATTAAATCTAACGGATTGGAGTATTTGTTGGAGCCTTTAAGGAAGCTGTAATCGAATATCGATTTATAAGAAATCCGCGAAAATCTGCCTAATCAACGTCATCTGCGTTCCTATAAAATAAAATAGCGTATCTTTGCCGAAATTATAATGCAATGACTACGTTTAAAGACCTAAACCTTACTAAACCATTAATAAATGCCTTAAGCGATATCGGCTTTGAAAATCCAACGCCTATTCAAGAAAAAGCATTTCCCGTTATTATGTCGGGTAAAGATGCTGTTGGTATAGCCCAAACTGGAACAGGTAAAACCTTTGCGTATTTACTGCCAATTTTACGTCAGTTAACATTTTCTGAGCAACGCCAACCTCGCGTACTAATAGTAGTTCCTACTCGTGAATTAGTTGTGCAAGTAGTAGATGAAGTAGCTAAATTAGCAACGTACATGCAAGCAAGATGTGTAGGAGTTTATGGTGGTGGTAATATCAATATTCAAAAACAAAAAGTATATGATGGTGTTGATATTTTAGTAGCAACTCCTGGTCGTTTAATTGATTTGACCTTAAGTAGAACTTTACAATTTAATAGCATTCAAAAATTAGTGATTGATGAAGTAGATGAAATGTTGAATTTAGGTTTCCGATCTCAATTAATTAAGATTTTAGATATTCTTCCTGAAAAGCGTCAAAACTTAATGTTTTCGGCTACTTTGAATGAAGATGTAGAAATGATGATTGATAATTATTTTTACAAGCCCGAATACATTGAATTAATCAGTAGAGGAACGCCATTAGAAAAAATCATTCAACAAGCCTATCATGTTCCTAATTTTTATACCAAAGTCAATTTATTAGAGTACTTATTACAAACAGAAAAAAACTTCACGAAAGTGTTATTGTTTGTAAAGAACAAAAAAATAGCAGATGATATTTACAAAGAATTAGAAGGCGAATTTGCAGAGGATATTGGAGTAATTCATTCTAACAAATCGCAACCACAACGTTTTAGTGCAGTAAAGAAATTTGATGAAGGAACGCATCGTCTATTAATTGCAACAGATGTGATTGCACGTGGTTTAGATTTAAAAGATGTAACACACGTAATCAATTTTGATATGCCATCAAAAGAAGCCAGTGCATACATTCATCGTATTGGTAGAACAGGTCGTGCAGATAAAACAGGTATAGCCATTAGTTTTATCACTAAACTCAATTTACCAATGCAAAAGGAAATTGAAACTCTAATGAAGAAAAAATTAGAGATACTAGATATGCCTGAAGCAGTTGAAATATCAGAAAACTTAACGCAGGATGAAAAACCAGTAACGAGAGATAAATCTTTAAAAAAGATTCCAAAACACATCACGCCAACTGGAGCTTTCCATGAGAAAAAAGATAAAAACAAAAAGGTGAACTTAGGCGGTAAACGTCGTCAGGAAAATCTAAGACGTATTGCTGAGAAAAAAGCAAGAACAAGACCTTTTTAAAAACCAATTAAAATAAAATTCTTAAAAAAGATTGCTAGTTCAGCAATCTTTTTTTATTTCTCTACTATTCCAAATTCGCTAAGGTTTTTAACCATAATCAGCGGTTTTCAACAAAAAACAAAGTTCAATCATTGGCAATTTGTTAAAACAGGTATAGATATAAACATTTTACCTAATTTTCTTGCATCTGTAAGTAAAATTCTCTATTTTTAAGTAGAAATTTTATTTTATGAAAAAACTATTTTTACTTCTAATTATTACATTATCAATTAGTTGCATAACCGCTCAAACATCCTACGTTTGGAATGGAACAACTTCAACTTCATTTACAACTAATACCAATTGGACGCCAAATGGTATCCCAGGTGCGGCAGATAACGCAACCATTGTAACTGGAGCAAACAACTGTATTTTAACGGGTAATACAACTCTTACTAATTTAACTATCACAACAGGTGTATTAAACCTGAATGGTTTTACATTAAACACAACTGGTGTAGTTGCTTGTAATGGAGGTAGTTGTAATAACGGAACATTTAATTCTACCGCAACATCTTTAACTTTTGCTGGAACAATCTTTGGTGCAAATATTACCGCAAATGTTACTGAAGTATATTTTAATGGAAGTACATTTAATGGAAGTGTCACTGTAACTAAAAATGGTGCTGCAAATGCACAATCTAATGGAAATAATGTGTTTAACGGAGTAACTTCTATCACGAATGCTGGAACTGGTTATTTATTATTAACCAATGGAGCAGCAGGAAGAAACGAAACATTTAACGCTGCCACAACTTTTAACACGTCAAACACAGGTGCACTATATATTGGTTTTCAAAGAAATGTATCATTTAACGCTAACGTTACCGTTAATAATACAGCAGGTACTGGTTTTATACAAATAGGAAGAGTTGGAACCGTTACTTTAAATACGGGTGTTACGTTATCTTGTGGAACTTTTGCAGGAGCAGTTTTAAACTTATATAACTTTGTTCAAAATGATGCCACAGCATTATCTCTTTCTCCTGGTAATACTGGTGGAGTAAATATTTATGGTTCTGCCATAAATGGATCACTAACAATTAATGCAGGTCTTGTCTCTGCTCAAACTTCAACATTTGCAGCTGATGTTAATTACAACATCGGTGGAACAATCAATAATACATGGTCTTCAGGTGGAAACGTATATAACGGAGTATTAACCATAAATAACTCGAGTAACGGATACACTGGCTTTGCCAATGGTACTGCAGATACATACAATGCAGATGTTTATGCCAATAATACATCAACAACTGGTGGACGAATTATTTTTGGTAATAATTGCACGAGTCAATTTAATGGTAATATCTATGTTTCTCAAAGCGGACCAAATACAGCAGCTGGCGGCATTGCTTTAGGATGGGGAGGCACTTTCCCAATTATTAATATTGCGGCAACAAAAAGTATTATTACAAGCGGAACTTACAACTCAGGTTATCTTCAATTGTATAGAATACAACAAGCAGATGCAACAGCTATTAACTTAACAACAACTGGCGCAACAAATGTGACACTTAACGGAAATGTATTTGCTGGAAATTTTACAGTGACAGCGCCTGACATCACTCCTACTGGAGGAACCTATAATGGCGCGGCAACCTTTAATAAAACAGGTGGCACAAGTAATCACAATAATGGAAATTTAAATATTTTCAACTCTACTTGTACTATTAATCAAACAAGCTCTACAGGTTATTTTATGTTAGGTTATAACTCAGCAGATCAATTTAATGATGATATTACTGTAACATCAACAAACATTGGCGGTATTCGTTTAGGACATAATGGAGGAACAGGAACACCAACTTTAGCTTCAGGAAAAACAATCAATATTGGAGGAGCAGGATTTAGCGCAGGATATTTACACTTAGGTTCTTTTACACAATTAGGGAATGCAGCCATCAATCTTCCAATGACTGGAACAACTTCTGCATTCTATGTTAGCCGACCAGCTGAACCATGTGTAATAGGTGGTGAACTAGACGTTACTGCTGCTAATATTGAAATACAAGGGGGAATATTTAATGGAGCCACAATATTTACAAAAACTGGCGGAACATCAATGCATAATAATGGTAATCAAAATATATTTAATTCTACGCTAACTATCAACCAACAAAGTAATACAGGTTACTTTATGTTAGGCTATAATAGCAACGATTTATTTAACGATGACATTACTGTTACATCCACAGGCACAGGCGGCATCTATTTAGGATTTGTAAACGGAACAGGAACCCCTACTCTAGCATCAGGAAAAACTATTTCCGTTGGTGGCGCAGGATTTAGTGCAGGATTTTTATACTTTGGCGCATTTACACAATTAGGTTCAGCTCCGGTAAATTTACCTTTAACTGGAGTAAATACTTCACTTAGCTTTAGAGCTTCAACTTTTGGTGGCGACATTGTTTCAACAAGTCCAACCTATAATATTTCCACTACAACTTTTAATGGAATATTTAACGCAACAAAAACTGGGGCATCTAATGATGGCAATCCAGGCGGAAATATTTTCAATGGTGTTACTACAATCTCAAATACAGGCGCTGGATTTTTCGGTTTAGGCTGGTCGCTACCTGATACTTGGAATAATGATGTAACATTTAATAATAGTGGTTCTGAAAGGATTTTACCAGCATGGGTTGCTGCTGGAAATTTGTTTAACGGAAATATTACAGTTAATTCTACTGGTAGCTCAACAGGTATTCATTTCTGTGGAAACAACGCTGTGGCTACTGCCACTTTAGCATCAGGTAAAACAATCAATACAGGAACTTACGACAAAGGTTATTTAATATTACAGCGCTTTACACAATTAGGCAACACGGCAGTTAATTTAAATTTAGCAACAGGCTCAAGTTATTTAACGCTAGGTCCATTAACAACCTTTGGCGGTAATTTTACTACGGTAGCGCCTAGCATAAATAATATTATTACAAGTACTTTTAACGGCACTACTGATATTACTAAAAATGGAGCTGCTACCGATCAATGGACAGGCGGTAATACATTTGCGTCAACAACAAATATTTTAAATTCAGGATCTGGCATTTTACGAATGGGGGTAACTAACCCTGATATTTTTAATGGGGATGTGACTTTTACAAACTCGGGATCAGGTTATATAGAACCAAGTTATAATTCAACTGGCAATTTATATAATGGAAACATTACTGTAAATTCCATTGGGAGTTCAATTGGAATTAATTTTGGTCCAGGAGGATTAAGTACTTCTACTTTAGCAGCTACAAAAACCATTCAAATTGGTGGCTTAGGATTTACTTCCGGATACTTATTATTACAACGTTTTACGCAATTAGGAAGCGCTCCTATTAACTTAACACTTCCTGTAGGTTCTAATTATTTGCATATTGGTCCAAATTCAACCATAGGTGGAGACTTAACAGTAGATGCACAACGCATTAATAACGTTATTTCATCTACGTTTAATGGCGTTGTTTCTATTACCAAAAACGGTAATTCAAATGATGCTTGGACAGGCGGAAACACCTTTAATTCAACATCTACATTTATAAATAATACTGCTGGCTACTTACTATTAGGAAATGGAAGTCCGGATGTATTTAATGGAGACGTTACATTTACAAACACAGGTTCCGAAAGAATCTTACCAGCTTATAGCTCTGCAGGAAATTTATTTAATGGTAATATAAATGTAAACTCAGCAGGTAGTTCAACGGGAATTCATTTCTGCGCTGGAGCCATATCAACTGTAACATTAGCGGCAACAAAAACCATACAAGTTGGAGGTTTAGGATTTACTTCAGGCTACTTAATCTTACCTCGTTTTACTCAACTAGGAAATGCTCCAATAAATTTAACACTTAGCTCAACAGCAAGTTATATTCAATATGGTCCGTCATCATCTTTAGGTGGTAATGTTACATCTGTTAGTCCTCGCTTGTTTTTTAATGGTTGTAATTTTAACGGCACAACAAATTGCACAAAAAATGGAGCTATAGATGATGCGAGTGCAGGTAATAATATTTTTAATGGCGATGCTGTTATCACCAACAGCGGAAGCGGTTATCTATTATTTGGTAATGGTAATAAAGATCAGTTTAATGCAGCAGCAACCTTTAATAACACAGGGTCAAATTCTATTTACGTTGCATACAACAGCAGTAACAATATTTTTGGAGGTATTACAACATTTAACAACGCACCTACGGCAAATACTTTAATATACGTTTCTCAATTCTCTTCTGGCACTATTTTTAACGATAACATTGTTGTTTCCTCTACAAATGGGCAAGGTGTGCAATTTTGCGGAAACAATACAACCGCATCTGCAACCTTAACCGCAGGAAAAACAATAAGCGTTGGTGGTGCTGGCTTCTCATCAGGAACTTTACTATTAAAACAATTTACACAAGTTGGTGCTACTCCTCAAAGTTTAACACTTACAGGAAGTAGTATTTTACAATACGGACCAGCTTCTGTTTTTAATGGGAATCTTTCATCTGTTTCTCCAAGATTATATTTTAATGGCTGTATATTTAATGGTACCACTAATTGTACTAAAAATGGAGCAACGGATGATCAAGGTATTGGAAATAACATTTTTAACGGTACAACAACAATTACTAGCACTGGAAGTGGCTACCTAATGTTTGGAAACGGAAACTCCGATCAGTTTAATAGTGATGCCACATTTATAAACGCTGGAACAAATAACATGCATATTGCATATAATAGTTCAAACAATGTTTTTGGTGGCGTTACAACTTTTAGCAATTCATCTGTAGGTAATTTTGGAATTTTAGTTGCATCCTATTCCACCGGTACTCTATTTAAAGAAAATATTATCGTGTCTTCAAATAACGGCCAAGGGGTGCAATTTTGTTCGGGTAACGCTACTGCAACTGCCACTTTAGCAGCAGCAAAAACAATAAGTATTGGCTCTGCTGGTTTCTCAGCAGGAACCTTATTATTAAAACAATTCACACAAGTAGGAGCAACTGCACAAACATTAAATCAAACAACAGGTTCTGGTATTTTAACTTTAGGACCAAGTTCAAGATTTGACGGAGATGTTGATTTTAACTTTCCTCAAGTAAATCTAAATGGAACGATATACAATGGACTAACAACAATTAGAAAAAACGGAGCGATTGATAATTCTGGAACTGGAGGTAATATTTTTAATGGAACAACAACTATTACAAATTCTGGAAGTGGCTATCTAATGACAGGTAATACGAACAGAGATCAATTTAATGGATTAACCACCTTTAATAACACGGGTAGTTATCGTTTTTTTCTGGCGCAAAATCATACAGGGCAAACTACCACTTTTGCTCAAGATGTTACTTTCAATTCTGCAAAATCAGGAGCAGGAGATGGATGGAGTTATTTTATTTGTGACGGTAATAATACTAATGTTTCGTTTGCGGGCAATGTAACTTATAATGTAAGTGGCTCAATTCAAAGCAATTGTCGTATTTTACAAGGAACCGGAACAACTGCAACTTACGGAGGAGATTTAACTTATAATGTATCCAATACAAATACAAATACTCAAATGCAAGTTGGAGCAACTGGAACTTCAAATTACAACGGCAATGTTTCTGTTGTCAATACTGGTGGCGCAAACGGTATCTATTTTAATATAAATACAACAGCTGCTTCTACTCTTGCTGCAACAAAAACTATTAATTTAGGTGCTGGAGGATTTACTTCTGGAACTTTATCATTAATACGTTTTACTCAACTTGGAGCCACACCTCAGTCATTATCTCAAACAACAGGAACAGGTATTTTAATTTCTGGTCCAACAAATACATTTAATGGAGATGTGAATTTTAACTTCCCTCAATTATTTTTAAATGGAGGCACATACAACGGAACAGCAACTATGCAAAAAAATGGAGCAACTGATAATACATCTGTTGGAGGAAATATTTTTAATGGAGTAACTTCAATTTCAAATAACAGCTCTGCAAACTTTTTAAGATTAGCAAATTCGAATCCTGACAATTATAATGCAGATATTACTTTTTCACAAAACAATGTGGGCGTCTTAGCTCCAAATTATAATACTAATTGTACATATGGAGGCAATGTTACAATCTCAGCGCCTAGCACTTATACCATAACTTTTGGTAGTGCAGCAGGTGGCATTGCTACTTTTAATGGAACGACGGCACAAAGTATAAATAAATCCGGAAGTGTTACAAATCCTGTATTCACAAGACTTGTGATGAATAAAACAGCAAATGATGTGACTTTAAACATAAGAATTAATATTATAAACTCATTAACATTAACTCAAGGTATCATTAATACGACTTCTACTAATATATTAAACATGAATAATGCAGCAACCACAACTATTGGTAATGCAACAAGTTATATTAACGGGCCAATGAACTATGATATGGCACTAAATGGTACTCGCACTCTTAATTTCCCTATTGGCAAAGTAACTGATTGGAGACCAGCTGTATTAACAGCTGTGCATAATGCTGCCACATCATACACTTATAAAGCTGAATTAACGAATGCTGATGCACAAGCCTTAGGTTATATTAAACCTGCTACCGTAGATGTAATTTCGCAAATACATTGGTGGGATATAGACAGAAGTGTTACTGCTACTGGTGTTGCATCTCCAACAACAAATGTTAGTGGTAATCAAACAATCACCTTATATTATGGAACTAATGATGTAGTAACAGACCCTTCGTTTTTAACGATAGTAAAAAATAGAAATACAGCCGCTACCACTTGGTTTGATATTGGAGGCACAGGAGCAACTTTAGGAGCAGGTAGCGTAACCTCTACTTCGGCTCCAACAACTTTTAACTCGTTTAGCCGATTTACACTAGCTAACCGAATAGGCGGCACAAATCCTTTACCAATTGAACTATTATATTTTACAGCAACCCCATTAAATAAAAAAGTAAATTTAGATTGGGCGACTGCTTCAGAAATTAACAATAGTCATTTTGAAATTGAAAAAAGTACTGATGGTGTTAATTTTGAATACCTGACTTCTGTGAACGCATACGGAAATGGAACAAGTGTGACTAAACAAACTTATACTACGGAAGATGAAAATCCTTACAAAGGCATTTCGTATTACCGTTTAAAACAAGTAGACAAAACTGGTGAATTTAAATATGCACAAGTTGTATCTGTTGAATTTAAAGATAACTCTTTCGTTAATGTATTTCCTAACCCTGCATATGATATAATCATGATTAATACTAGCGATGATTATATGAATGCAAAGCTTAAAGTAATTAACAATTTAGGAATTGAAGTCATTGCTAACAATCAAATAAATACATTTAATGGCTCTATTGACTTATCTCGATTAGCTTCGGGTATTTATTTCATAGTGATACAAAAGGGAGATAACACAGAGAATATAAAAATTAGTATTCAAAAATAAGAATCTACTAATCTAAAAAGAGGCTAAAATATTTTTCATTATATTTGATTGAACTACTCACTTCAAATAATAACAAACCTTTTTAATTATTAAAAACTAATCAATAATTCATGTAGGGAAGTTATCGCTCATTTTAAAACAACAAGACTAGAATGAAACAAACAATAATATCAACATGGTTATTTCTCTTGTTGGTGATAGCAAATCTGAATTATGGACAGCAAAAAAATATTGATATTACCATTCATTCAAGAATAGACACTACTAACAAAGAGATAAAAGAAATTGCTGAACTTTGGATAGGTTATTTGAATTCTAAGCCTGACAGTTTATATGATAATTCACATTGGAATAAGTCTGAAAAACTTAAATATAAAAATTTTGATTTTTCTATACCTTATTTATATCAGTTTCCATCAAACCAACTACTTAAATACTATAAACCGACTATTTTATCTATTGAAAAGGAAGGCGACTATTATGGAATTAGAACTATTTTTGCTGCAGACGGAATTGACGGGGAATACCGCAAATCAAATCCTTGGTGTATCACCAAACTATATGCTATTAACGAAAACGGTAAATGGAAGTTAAAAAACGCACTTCCAATAATTACAGACAATTGGCTTAAAAAAACAATTGGAAAAATAACCTTTATTTATCCACCTAATCATAATTTCGATGAAGTCCTTGCAAAAAAAGCAAGTCTGTTTTGTAATACAATATCTGAAGAATTTCTATTTCCTTATTGGAAACCATTTGACTTTTATATTACTAAAAGTGGTGATGAATTAGCTAAACTATTGAATTTTGACTTTTCATTTGCTGGCTATACTAAAGGTATCGGGATGAATGAAAACCGAATTCTAATAAGTGGATTGGATTCGGAATTTTATCCTCACGAATTTATTCACCTAATTATTCCAAATATTATCAGACACGGTTTAATCGAAGAAGGTTTTGCGACTTGGAAAGGTGGACAAGACGCAAAAACATTTGAAGAAAGTGCGAGGATTCTTGCAAATGAAATTTATTTAAATGAAGAAGTAACTTTTAATGCCGTCCTAAATAAAAAATGGGGCTGGCAATATTCAGCCTTCTATATAACAGGTGCAATTTTCTGTAAGGCTGCCTATGACAAAGGCGGAATAGTTTTAGTAAATAAATTTTTAGAAACGTCTAATGATGATGAGAAATTAATTCAAAAGATTTGCTTAGTATTCAAAATTGAAGAAAAAGAGATTGATTCATTTTGGAGAAATGAAATTTTAAAATATAGGAATAAATAGTTTGCTGACAAAAAGAAAAACGAAACATACAACGCCTGCCATAACACCAGCGTTTTAATAACACTTACAAAAACTAAAACATCATTGCAAAAGCATGCTAGATTACTTATCTTTGCTATGAAGTAACAATCACCTTTAAAATTGTTCACTCATTGGTCTCTTAGCTAGGTTAAAAGTGAAAATAAGTATAACAAATCAACGTAAAAAACAATAACTATGAAAGTAGAAATTTGGAGTGATGTAATGTGTCCGTTTTGCTATATAGGGAAACGTAAATTCGAAAATGCTTTAGCACAATTTCCTCATAAAGATAAAATTGAAGTCGTATGGAAAAGCTTTCAGTTAGACCCAACAACGGTTACTGATCCAAGCTTAGATACGATAGCCAATTTAGCAGAAAAGAAAGGTTGGAGCAAACAACAAGCTGAAGAAACAACCGCACATGTTACTAATATTGCTAAGCAAGTTGGTTTAGAATTTAATTTTGATAAAGCTGTAGTGGCAAATTCATTTGATGCACATCGTTTATCACATTTAGCAAAAAAATACAGCAAGCAAAATGAACTAGAAGAGAAGTTATTTCAAGCTTATTTCACAGATGGTAAAAATACGGCCGACCACTCTACATTATTACAAATTGGTAAAGAGTTAGGCATAGATGAAAAAGAAATTAGCGATGTATTAAATCATACTACTTATGCAAACGACGTAGAACAAGATATTATAGAAGCACAACAAATTGGTGTTCGAGGAGTTCCATTTTTTGTATTAGATCGAAAATATGCCGTTTCGGGGGCACAAGAATCAAATACGTTTTTAGGCGCTTTAAACAAAGCTTACGAAGAGCATGCTAATGGCGTAATTGAACCAATTGCCTCAGGAGAATCTTGTGGCTGTGGACCAGAAGGTTGCAACTAAATTTTTATTAGAACTTATTTCTCAAATTCATGATTGGTTTTTCAAAAAATCGATAAATTAATGAGGATAACACAATAACAATAACCCAATACAACACAAATTTTAAAATACCATCATTCACACTTGTTTTTGGGAAATTAGAATTAATTACTTCTGATACTATTGCTAAATTAACCAAATACATTGAATAAGAAATCTTACTGATATGAGTCACGATTTTAGCAATATAGCCTTTGCCTTGCTTAATACTATGAGCTATAGGCAAAAAAAACATTGCTGTAATTGGTAATAATGAAAAATAAATCACCTTTAAATAAAAAGGGTTATCATTGAATTTATAATTATCTAAAAAATAATGTAAGGAAAATGCCAAAATCAAAAAATGAATTTTGTATTTACTAAAAAACAAAGGATAATAAAAAGCCGTCCATGCTGCTAATAATCCATAGCCAATAGCATCTAACCTTGTTAAAACTGTTTTTTTAATTTCTTCTTCAATCCAGCTCCCGTCAATTATATCCGGGCTTGATCTAAAATATCTAAAAAAAATAGGTGCAATAATTAAGATAAGTACAGTTATTAAAAAAGCTTTTTTAGCTGGCGCTAATTTTATAAGAACTAATAAAATCAACGGAGTAAATATATAAAACCATTCCTCAATAGATAAACTCCATGACTCCCAGAAAAATCCGTAAAATGAATTATAAAAATTTTGCAAGAAAAATATAAACTTCCAATTAAACTGATTAATATCTTCATGGATTACATTGTACTTTACAATAATTACATTTACTTATAAAATTAAATAATAATTAGGCAAGGTTCTAAACCATCTGCGTTTCCAAAAGTTGGTAAGTTGCGAAACTGTAAAGGATTCGGAAGAATTAATTTCCTTAAGTAATATAGTACCAATTAAAAAACCGCTTAATACAAAAAACAAATCAACTCCATCCACAAAAACAAAATATGGAAATTCAAACAAAAATGTCCCTTCAACTAATGATCTACCATGCGATGCAACAACAAAAATAATAGCGCAAGCTCTTAAAATATCGAAACCAAAAATACGGTCATGATTTAAAGGAACTTTATGTTTGCTTTCTGTCATAGTATTATAAAAGTAAATATAGTAAGTTCATTCAAATATATTCAATAAAAAAAAGCCCTCACTATTGTGAAGGCTTTCAAATAAGATTTGTTACTTCAAACCCAATAGATTTCGGGAGAAATCGAGAAAGAACAAATATCTTAATCTGTTAATAAAGCTCTTGAAATAACAATACGTTGCACTTCGCTCGTTCCTTCATAAATTTGAGTAATTTTTGCATCACGCATTAAACGTTCAACATGATACTCCTTCACAAAACCATAACCACCATGAATTTGAACGGCCTCAGTTGTAACCCACATTGCTGTTTCTGATGCAAATACTTTTGCCTGTGCTCCTTCTTTTTCGCAAGGTAAACCTTGATCTTTTAACCAAGCTGCACGGTGAACTAATAAACGAGCAGCCTCAATACGAGTTGCCATATCAGCCAATTTAAATTGAATAGCTTGATGCTGAGAAATTAATTTACCAAATGCTTTACGCTCTTTTGAATATCCTAATGCTAATTCATAAGCACCTTGTGCTATTCCTAAAGCTTGAGATGCAATACCAATACGTCCGCCACCCAAAGTTTTCATTGCAAATTTGAAACCAAATCCTTCTTCACCAATGCGATTAGCTTTTGGAACTTTTACATCTGTAAACATTAATGAGTGAGTGTCACTTCCTCGAATACCCATTTTGTTTTCTTTAGGGCCAACAACAAATCCTGGCATTCCGCGCTCAATAATTAAACAGTTAATTCCTTTATGACCTAACTCTACATTAGTTTGCACCATTACTAAATAAATAGAAGCTGTGCTACCATTCGTAATCCAGTTCTTAGTTCCATTTACTAAATAATGATCGCCTTGATCAATAGCCGTTGTGCGTTGCGAAGTTGCATCACTACCTGCTTCAGGTTCTGATAAACAGAAAGCACCGATTACCTCACCTTTAGCTAAAGGCACTAGATATTTTTGTTTTTGTTCTTCATTTCCAAAATGCTCTAATCCCCAGCAAACAAGCGAGTTATTTACACTCATCACCACGCTACAAGATGCATCAACTTTAGAAATTTCTTCCATCGCTAAGGTATAAGAAATAGCATCCATACCGCCTCCGCCGTATTTTGGATCCACCATCATCCCTAAAAAGCCTAATTCTCCAAGCTTTTTAACTTGTTCTGCTGGAAATTTTTGAGTTTCATCTCTTTCAATTACTCCTGGTTTGCAGTCGTTTTGAGCGAAATCTCTTGCTGCTGCTTGAATCATCAATTGCTCTTCTGTTAGTTGAAATTGCATGGTCTTATGTTTTTAATAGTTGAACATTTTATACTCACAAAAATAGAAGATATTTCGAATTATCAAGTCTAAATTGTCGATTTGTTAAAATTATTTTGTTGAGAGTTTTTTAATAATTGTCCCACTTTTAAAACAATTCTAAGTAATTTTAGTTTAAAATGGAGGCTCAATCACAAAAAATAGTTGGTGTCATGAGCGGCACATCGATGGATGGGCTGGATTTGGCCTTATGCGAATTTAAGACTCAAAAAGAGCAAGTCTCATTTAAACTTTTGGCTTCGCAAACTATTGCCTACGATGCCACTTGGAAGAAAGAACTACAAACCGTATTTAGTGCCAGCGCCGAAACCTATTTTAAACTACATAGTGCTTACGGAGCTTTTATCGGGCAACAAGTCAATGTATTTTTAACAAAACACCAGCAAAATGCTGACGCTATTGCCTCTCACGGACATACTATTTTCCATCAACCTCAACAAGGTTTTAGTACACAAATAGGCTGCGGCGCAACTATTGCCGCAAAAACAAGCATTACAACCGTTTGTGATTTTAGAAGCTTAGATGTAGCATTAAATGGCCAAGGAGCACCATTGGTGCCCCTTGGTGATAGAGATTTATTTCATCAAGCTGAATCTTGCTTAAATATTGGAGGTATAGCTAATATTTCATTTACAAAAGATACTAAAACCTCAGCCTTTGATATTTGTATTGCAAACATGGCGCTCAATTATTTATCCGAAACCGTAGGAAAAGCTTTTGACGATGGCGGAAAAATGGCCGCTTCAGGAAATTGTAATAATACATTGTTACAAGCTTTACAAAAATTAGATACACAACAACGATCTTTAGGAAGAGAATTTTTCGAGAATCATTTTTTACCTATTTTAAATAATTCTACAGTTTCGTTAAATGATAAGCTAGCCACTTGTGTTGAATACACTGCTATGCAAATAGCTGAAACATTAAACAAACAACAATTAAAATCTGTTTTAATAACTGGTGGCGGCGCATACAATACTTTTTTAATTGAACGATTAAAACATTACTACAAAGGAATAATTGAAATCCCTTCGGATAATATTATACAATTTAAGGAAGCCATTATTTTTGCTTACTTAGGATATTTAAGATTGAATGAAAAAACAAATACATTAAGCTCAGTCACAAAAGCTAGTAGAGATAGTGTTGGAGGAGCTGTGTGTTTTGGAAGTAAATGATAGATCTTATTGATAACGGGGATTATTGCGCTAAGTTTAGCAGAAAAAAAATTAAAACCACATAGATACATAGTTCTGTATTATGAAAAAGGAGAAAATAGAAAACACGTTTTTACACATATTACATTATGTTAGAGGCGAAGCTTCACTATCCTTAACTATTACACAAACAGAATCTATGTTCCTATGTGGTAAAAAAACAAACCATACAACATGAACTATCTATTAGTATTTATAGGCGGAGGATTAGGAAGTTTATTACGTTTCCTAATCTCATTAGGTATTTGTAAAACAACTATTACTTTACCATTAGCAACACTTTCATCAAACGTGATCAGCTGTTTAATTTTTGGAACTTTAATTTATACATACCAAGAAAAAAATTTAATTCCCGATAACTATAAACATTTAGTATTAATTGGAATTTGCGGTGGTTTAAGCACCTTCTCTACGTTTAGTTACGAAACCTTTGAACTCGTTAAACAAGGCATGACCGCTTGGGCTATTATTAATATTGTAGTAAGTTGCGCTTTATGTACAGGATTGTTTTTTGTGTTTACTAAATAAAAACTCCTATCAATCGACAGGAGTTTTTTATTGTAAAAAAGTAAAAGATTACTCTTTCACCACCTTTATAATAGTTTGAGAGCGATCGTTCATAGCAATAGTAAATGAGTACAAGCCTTTAGCTAAATCACTTACATCTATTTTAGTTTCCAAGGTATTTACCTCTATCATTTTTACTAATTTACCAAAGTAATCATAAACATAAATGGAAGCCATTTCTTTATTAGATTTTAAAAACACCTCACCAGCAGCTGGGTTAGGATATAATGCTAAACCTACTTCATTTTGATAAGTTGATAATCCTGTACACACCATCACCTCAACACTATTTGTAACTGATGCGATACAACCATTACCAACATTTACCGAATAGGTAATAGGATAAACTCCTACACCTATAGATGGATCAAATGTATTACCTATTACACTTATTCCTGAATAATTTCCGCCAGAAGGTAATGCTGTAAATGTGTATACACCTTCTGTTGCACATAAAGGTGTGCTTGGTATATTAAAATCAGCAGTAGGTATTAATCGCACGTACACTTGATAATTATCACTAACCGAACATACGCCGTTAGAAACAGTGGCCACATAAGTAAAAGTTGCTAACGGCGTTACTGTAATAGAGGATGAAATACTACCTGAATTCCAAGTATAACCAGTTACATCATTACTTGCATTAGCTGTTAGTGTTACCGATTGACCTTCACAAATAGTATCCAAACCTGTAATAGTTACAGTTGGCGGATCAATTACAAAAATATTTAAAGTTAATGAATCACGACAACCAGCGCCATCAACCCCTAAAACACTGACTGTTGTTGTTGAGTTAGGAGAAAATGAATTTGTGCTAGTACTCACTCCATTACTCCAACTGTATGTTGGAGCGCCTGTAACCGTTAAAGATACAACACCTGCGGTACAAACCGTTTGATTTCCTGCAACTGATAAAGCGGTACCGCTAACATTTAAAGTAAAAGTTGTTTGAGCAAAGCAAGAATTTGTAAAGGTATTTGTTACTGTATATACTGTTGTTGCGGTAGCCGAAACAGTATGGCTTGCTCCAATAAATCCATCACTCCATATAAATAAATTACCACTTCCAACCGCAACAGCAGTTACTGTTTGATGAGGACAAACTGTTAGAGAAGAGGCATTTATTTGAACAGTTGGAGTGGGCAATACATCTACAGTAAATTGCTTAGCTGAAATGCAACCAGATGGACTAGAAGCGTTTACTGTATAAATTGAGCTAACGGAACTACTAACCGAAACACTCGATGTTTGTGCACCTGTATTCCAAGTATAAGAAGATGCTCCAGAAGCTGTTAATATTTGTTGAGTATTTTGGCATATTAAATTATTACCGTTAATTGTAACATTAGGAAGTGGACTCACTGTAACAACCATTGTTAAGGTTGGTGTTATAGAACAACTATTTTGTGCATATACACTTAATGTTCCTGTATTTGCCGTAGAATTAAAGTCAATGTTAATTGCATTTCCAGTTCCATTCATATAAGTTCCAGCGGCATTATAATTCCAAACAAAAATGGTATTACTTTGAGAAGGAACCGCATAAGCAACGGCGCTTTGTCCTGCACAAACTGTAGGTGAAGCAACTGTAAACGAAGAAATATTGGCAGGAATATCCGTTTCAAAAACACTTGAAGAAACTGTATCTGTGCAATTCAAAGCATCTTTTACCACTAATGTATAACTACCAGCGCTTACACTAGTTAATTCTAGATTATCATCATAATCACTTAATCCATCATTACTCCAATCGTATAAAACGGTTCCTGATCCTCCGGTAACTGCAACTTCAATCTCTCCATTTGTAGCACCTGTGCATATTGTATTACCTGAAGCTGAGAATATTGCTAAAGGAGAAAAACTTCCGACCGTTTTCTCTAATTCAAACTCAATAAAGTAAGTTTGAGGACATGCGCCTTCGGTAGATGTTTGTGTAAATTGAGTCGTGAAGGTTCCACTCGAGTTTGGGACTGTATAACTGTTTACTTGCGGTGTAATTGTTCCATTAGCAATTGGCGTAATAGAAGGTACAACAACATCATCATTTTCATAAGCACTCCAAGTTAATGTAAAGCTTGAAGGCACATCACTTTTGCAATTATAGCTTCTGTCAAAAAAAACACCGTTGGATGGCGAGAAAATAGCTAATCCTGGAGAGGAAGGGGACAAAGTAAAAGGACCATTATTTTCATTAAGTGTTACATAATTACACATGCCAATACTACCAGCTACTGGCGAATTATTAGAGTATGAAGAAGACGAATTATCCTGAACTTTATATTCAAACACATAATCACTATTATCAGAACCGCCAGCATCGCAATCAAAACTTGAACTTACTGAAACACTTTTAACTTTAACTTTAATATTAATTTGAGCGAAAGAAATTTGATTAAATCCTACTAAAAAAAGGATTATGGAAAAAATAAAATTAATTTTCATGGGTTTATGATTTTATATAAAAAACATAAAAATACAAAAAAGCCGCTCTAATGAACGGCTTTTTTTTAAATGTTATCTGAGATTTTACTTTTTAACAGATTTATATTCTTTTTCCATCTGTTTAACAATATCTTTCAATTGTTCAGTGCCTATACGTTTAGCTTTAATTCGTTTATCTTTATTTAAAACATAAATTACAGGAGTTGAATAAATGTCGTATTTCTCTTTAATATTATTTACGTGAACTCCGTCATAAATATTAATCCAATCTAATTTATTTTCAATAATGTATTTACGCCATTTTTCATAATCATGCTGAGTATAAACACTAAATACTTTTAAATCAATTCCTTCTTTTTTCAAAGCATGATATTCTTCCAATAATTTTGGTATTTCAGTTTTACAATGTCCACAATCAACATCCCAAAATACTAACACTAAATAATCTGTTTTAACACCATATAACGATACAAATGTTTGTGCTAAATTTTGAGCATTATCATAATACAATTTAGTAGCTCCTGCACTTGTTTTTACTGTGTCAAAGCCCATTTTTTGTATTTGTTTGTGTCCAATAGTATCAATCATTAATAAATCAGGAGCTTGACTTCCTAATAATAAAGGTTTTAAAATATCTCCACGTTCTTTTATTTTTTCAATAGTTGCGGCCTCATAAACTTCTTTAGCCATGCCAGTTCTGATGTATTTATCAATAACATGCACAAATACTTTATCAAATCCCATTAATTTAGAAGTTTCGGCAGTAGATAAAAAATGAGCAATTAGTAATTTTTGCATCATCGTTCCTGCTTTTGTTTTAGCCATTATTCGGTCTATTTCAACAGACATGGTATCAGGATGTTGAATAATCACATTGTTGAAATATTTTTTTAAACGATCAGCAAAAAAAGGTGTTCTCATAATGCCATCGTCTTGAAAATTAACACCATCCCAATAGTGATTTTTATAGTAATTATAAATGTATAAACTATCTGGACGACCATTTGATGCTTTAGGAATATCCTTTGCTTCTTTTTCCATTTTTAAGCCAACAACATCAGCTACAAAAGTCCCTTTATGTTGTTCTAAAAATAAGTTTTCGAAAGCAAGCACTGTTTCATTTAAAATTTTACCTTTTTCCAGCATAAATGCCGCTGAATCTTTTGCGCTCATGCCTTTGGTTTTAGCACGTACCTCACCATATTCTTTATTCTTAGCGGTAATAAAGCGGATATAGTTAAAAAAGTCATCATTTTCTTTATGAGAAGTACATTTTAGATTTTTTACTAAATCAGCTGTATCAGTACTCATCACTATTTTTTGATTATTATCGCTCACAAAAAAATCAAAGTACCTTGCTTTATCTTGACTTACCAAATAATAAACACCTTTTTCTAAAGTATTTTTACCTTTAAACACTACTTGACCTTTTACTATTTTTTTACATGTATCGGCTAAATAGGATTTATCAAATTGATAAAACGCTAAATACATCACTGTATCTTTACAGTTTTTAAAATTAACTCGAATGTCGTGACCTTGACTTGCTTGAGCAGAAATGTTTGTTATGATTGACAACAAACTTAGGCTTAATAATAGTTTCTTCATAGGTTATAATAGTATTCAAAAATAAGAATTTAATTGACTTGATTGCTTCCAAATTTAAGTCCAATAATGGATTTGATATATTTAAAATTTGTTAAATGAGTGAAATAGGCAATAGTGGTATTGACAAGTTAATAGTGGCTAGTGAACTTAATAAAAAATTAATCAATTGACTTTTTATTATAAATAGTATAACCAAAATGGAAGAAAAACGAGAAACTATTTTCATTTTGATCGTAATAATTAACCCCAATACTGATAGGCCCAATAGGTGTATGATAAATTAAAGAGCCCATTCCTAAAAAATGGCGATATAAAAAAGGTGTACTATAATCTGCTTTATTATCTGTAACTTTTATTATAGAAAGCACTGGCTGAAACAAATAAGCTTCGAATCGCACATCCAAATTGTTATATGGTGTAGCAATCGCTTTTAAGCCTCCTGCCACATATTGATGAGCTCTGTAATCATTAATAAATAAAGTTTGACTTTCAGGAATAGGATTAAAGGATGGCGCCGAAAGAATCGAGGCATTGTAGTTTCTGAAAAAATCTTGTGATGAATAAACTCCTTCGGCAAAAACTCCAATTTTAAAATATTTAATTGGCTTGATGTATTTATCAATTGTCAATTTTATATTAAACCAATCATGTCCTGGTCCATTTATAACAAAGGCACTATCTTTTGCCGTTGAACCTGGATAATAATGTTCCACTCCGCTCACATACTTAGCTCTTAGTATTAAATTAGTGCCTTCTGAAGCGTATTGTTTTCGGTTAAGGGTATTGATTTGATAAGATAATTGTCCGTAACCAAAATCAAAAACACTAACATCACTTGTATCTAACCTTGTAAATTGTTCCACTTGATAGTATTTATTTTTCCATTCGCTCATTCCGCCAGTTAACACTATTTTACCAATATTACCAACTGGCGCACCTATGTTTAACTCTCCAAATAAATCTTCTTGCACCAAATAAGCCGGTTTTTCGAAGTCATAAAACAATGCGCTACTTTTATAATAATCCCATCTTGAAATCGTGAAAGATGGCTCTATGTAAAATGGTATTTTAGTGGGAAACTCAAACCGTAATTTAGTATGTGAGCTTGAGTTTAACTTACCTAAATAACCATTGGCATAAGCCGTAAAACCAATTCTACCAATATGGTTATATTGCACAGCTAAAAAGAAATTACTTATGGGACGATTTGATAAGTTTCCACCAATGTCAAAAAACAAATGCTTATCTTTTTTTGTATTTAGTGTTAATGTGTACTTTCCAGATGAAGTGTCAAGTTTAGTCGTAGGATAAGCCGATTTAATTTTTTCATCAGCCATCATTCTAAAATACTGGCGTTTTAATTGTTTAAAAGTGAATGTATCCCTTTTGTTAGTAATACTTTGTGTAACAAATTTTTGCATTTTAGGTTTAACGCCCTTTACAACGACTTTATTAAAAGTCATCTTTGAAATAACAACTTTGCCTTTAAAAACTCGTCGTTTTTCTGCTAAAACTTCTGGTTTTTCAAAATTTGAAATACATGCTTTTATTTTAGGCATTTGCCTCATGGTAGCAACATACCCACTATCTATCAATCGCTGAGCAGATTCAAAATTAAAAACTCCCACATCTGCCCAAGGTTGAACAATAATCCCATTTTCACAAACAGGATTAAAATCACTTTTATTCATCAACATATTTCGTAGTTGCAAATATAAATTATCGTCGCTTGGCACTTGTGAATTTTCTGCCACTGAGCTTCCAATAATAAAATCAGGAAACATTTCTTCATACATCACATTCGTGGGAAAATTATTATACAAGCCTCCATCAAATAACAAAGTACTATCAATAGATATTGGCCTAATATAAAAAGGATAGCTCATAGATGCTCGAATAGCAGAAGGCATATCACCATCTCTAAAAACAACACTTCGTTTTTTTTCAATATCTGAGGCTACACATCTAAAAGGAACCATCAAACTATCAAAATTATAATTAGAAGCTGCATTTGCTGGCGCAAAGGTTTCCATTAAATAAAAATCAATTGGAACTGAATTAATTAAATTAGTAGCTAAATTACTTAGTAATGAGTTATTTAAATTTAATTTAAGTGTTCGCCAAGAGGCATAGTCATCTCGTTTACGAACATAATATCCAAATTTAGGCGACATTTCGCCTTTTGTTAAATTAGAAAAGGTTTGATCTTTTACCATTTTCTCAATTTCTATGGGCGAATACCCCGAAGAGTACAACCCACCAATGATACTACCAATAGATGTTCCGCTTATACAATTAATTGGAATATGATTTTCTTCGAGAGCTTTTAAAACTCCAATATGAGCTATACCACTAGCGCCACCGCCACTCATAACAACGCCTACTTTTTGAGCGTGAGCTTTTTGAACAATAAAAATTGCTCCAATAAAAATGATGGAACTCAAAAAAGCGAGTATTTTACGATACAATTTCAATTCTTACAAATTTACCTTAAAAATTTAATGCAAACTATAATCTTTAATTTTCGCTGAAATTATTTTATTTACTGAAATTATTTATTTACTTAGCAGATTATACATTGCCGCTAAATTGTGATAAAATACGTAACTAAAAAAATATTATATGGTATTCTCGTTTTATATGGGGTAATTACTGTTATCTTTTTTTTATTTAACGTATTACCTGGCGATCCTGCCACTATAATGTTGGGACAAAGGGCTAATAAAGATGCTATTGAAGCTATACACAAAGATTTAGGAACAGATAGGCCAATTATGGAACAATACGCCATGTATTTAAATGATTTATCACCTATTTCCATTCATGATAATTCTAATAACCAAAGCCACTGGTTTTTAAATCCAGAAAAATACAGTTGGACTCCGCTATTTATTTTAGGAAATAATAAATCAATTGTTGCCAAATTGCCATATTTAAGACGATCCTATATTACAAAAAGGAGAGTTTCAGATATTATTATAGAAACTTTACCTGAAACAGCTGTATTAGCATTTACCTCAATCGTTATTGCATCAATTATTGGAATATTTTTAGGCATTATTAGTGCAATTAAGCGCAACACTATTTACGACAGGTTATCGCTTGTGTTAGCGGTATTGGGTATGGCAGCACCTTCGTTTTTTGTGGGTTTAATAATTGCTTGGTTATTTGGCTATGTGTTGGCAGACTATACCGGCTTGTCTCCAACTGGTAGTTTGTATGATATTGATGTTTGGGATGGTGAAAAACTAAAATTAAAAAATTTAATTCTTCCATCTATAACACTAGGAATTAGACCTTTAGCCATTGTAGTGCAATTAATGAGGAGTTCTTTATTAGATGTCATGAGTCAAGACTACATCAGAACAGCTAAAGCGAAAGGTTTATCAATGTATGCCGTTATTATTAAACATGCCTTAAAAAATGCGTTAAATCCTGTTGTGACTGCCATTTCAGGTTGGTTTGCAGGATTAATGGCGGGAGCTGTATTTGTTGAATATATTTTTAGTTGGAAAGGTATTGGATATGAAGTGTTTGAAGCCCTTACTAAAAACGATTTGCCTGTAGTAATGGGAGCTACGCTTATATTTGCTACCATATTTGTGGTAACTAATATTTTTGTAGACATTGCTTATGGTGTTTTAGACCCACGTGTTAGAGTAAAATAATGAGTAGACAGAAAATAGTTGCTGGTAACTGGAAAATGAATAAATCTTTACAAGACGCTAAAACTCTTGTTGAGCAAATTGTCAATCAAGTGAATAAGGTTGATGAAGTAACAAAAATCATTATTCCTCCATTTCCATTTTTAGAATCTGTAAAATTAAGCATTACTAATAAACCAAACTTTTATATTGGTGCTCAAAACTGTCATACATATGAAAGTGGAGCCTTCACTGGAGAAGTAAGTGCTAATATGCTAAGTTCGGTTGGATGTGAATATGTTTTAGTTGGCCATAGTGAAAGAAGACAGTATTTCAAGGAAAAAGATGAAGATTTAGTATTAAAAATAAAAGAAGCCTTAAAAAATAATATTCGCCCTATTTTTTGTATTGGAGAAACGATTCACGAACGTAAAACCGACAATCATTTTAAGGTTATTACAGAGCAATTAACCAATGTATTAAAAGAATTTACGGTGGTAGAATTTTCTAAATTTGTTTTAGCATATGAGCCTGTTTGGGCTATAGGAACTGGAGAAACCGCTACAGCTGCTCAAGCACAAGAAATGCATGCCTTTATTAGAAGTATTGTGACTGACATTTATGATTCATCGATTGCAGGTAATGTTTCTATACTATACGGTGGAAGCTGCAATGCTCAAAACGCTCAGGAATTATTTGGATGCCCTGATGTAGATGGCGGACTAATTGGAGGTGCATCTTTAAAAGCAGACGATTTTTGTAAAATCATCTATTCATTTTAATTCTTTATTTAGATTTAGTATAGATAAAGAAAAATATAAATGTGCTAAAAATCCTTTTAACGGTTGTTGTTTATACAAAAATTCTCCTAATTTTGTTTAAACTTTAAAAAAACCTATAAAAATGAAAAAAATTATTTTATTAGCTTCAGTTATTACTGTTGCATCTTTTGCTTCTTGCAAAAAAGCTGCTACTTGCGAGTGTACAATTACAGAAACTAAAACTGTAAATGGAACTGCTCAAACACAAGCAAATACAACAACTACTCGCACTAACACAAGAGAAATCGCTAAAACTGGTAAAAAAACAGCAGAAGCAATGTGCGGTAATTATGAAGATATTAAGACTGACGTTTATAGTAACGCAGGATTTACACAAACTACAGTTACAAAAACAAATGGCGCTTGCGCTATCAAATAATTAAGAATTATTTTACAGAAAAGCCATCCAATTTGGGTGGCTTTTTTTTTGAAAAGAAATTAAGAGGCTAATTTTCATAAATGTTAGAATTTATGATTTACAAGAAAATGATAATACATACATTTGAATATGGACTATATTCAATACACATTTACAATTACTCCTCCAGAACCAGGATCAGATATATTAATTGCTTTATTAGCAGATTTAGATTTTGAAAGTTTTACTCAAAACGAAACAGGAGTTGATGCTTATATACAAGAAGAATTTGAAAATGAAGATTTGGTAAAAGAATTATCATTTGAAGACTTTACATTTTCGTATGTAAGATCCGTTATTCCAAAAACCAATTGGAATGAAGAATGGGAAAAAAATTTTAATCCTGTTTATGTAGATGATTTAGTTTGCATCAGAGCGCACTTTCATCCAGCAGCACAAAATATAAAACATGATATTGTGATTACTCCAAAAATGAGTTTTGGAACTGGTCATCATGA
>JBIICN010000089.1:0-7583 GCA_044238845.1 Bacteroidia bacterium | reverse complement strand
AGCAACGGTTTGATTTAAAACTGTGGCCTGCCGAAACGCTACTAACAAAGATAAATGTTTAATGGACTTTTGCAAAGCCTGCCCGTTCCATTCAGGCGGGCGAAAATAACTGTCTTTCGCGGAGCGACCGCTTTTGCAAAAGCTTTGATGTCTGCCAAACTGTTGCCTTAGCGTGTGTTATAACTTGTTGCCGACATTTAGGCTGATTGCCAATGTCCGCATACAAATTTTTAGTCATACAAATCTTTTCTTACAGATACTGTGCAGTTGTCATTACAGATCTCGGAAACTGGATTTTCTTTAGCATATATTTCAACTTTTAGTGTCTTGACGTTGCTTACTGAAGTCGCTTTCAAAACCACGTATTGGTCATGATTAATTTTCTGTACAAAAGACCAGTCACTTGAAACTTGCGTTGTACGTTTTGTCCCTAAGTCTGGATATTCAATGTCTACTTGACAAGGTAGCGAGTCATACTTTTTTGTTATATATACATAATAACCAACTTGCGTGTCACGTTTTTGGCAACTTAGCACACATACAACGAGCATAAAAATTGTCAAATATTTTATATATGAAATCATCATTTCGGTCTTTTGATTCTCTGTCAGGTTATTTATTGGTGTCGCAATTTTGTTTTTGTGTTTTCGTCAACGGCAATTAGTTATAACGTTTTGGAGCTTTGCCTAGTGCGGTTTTGAAACCGTTGTCTGCCGAAATGCCCCTAACAATGATACAATGTTTAATGGACTTTTGCAAAGAAAAATAACTGTCTTTCGCGAAGCGACCATATTTGCAAAAGCTTAGGTGTCCGCCCGCATTAGGCAAAGGTGCTGTTATAGGGCGTTTTTTATTTAAACAGTTTGTCAATATTACTTCTGTCGTAGTCTAATATTAGGTCGTTATGTTTTATGTAAATTGGTCTTAATGTTTCTTTGTCTGAGGCTATTATGTCAAGTCCTCTGTCGTCATACATATGAAATATGAGTTTCTTGTCAATATTTATAAAATATATTTCTTTGTCTGTAAAAATACCATTTTTATCAAGTCTTGGTTGTCTTGGAGGAAAGTCTGAATGACCAATTGCAGTAAGAATATTTCTATAATTAATTCTCTCGGCTGTCAGTTCTACAATTGCAATATTTCTAATATCATTCTTGTCTCCAGGTTCATATAATCCTTTAGATTTTGTGTAAAATATGTCGGTTTTTTCAAGTCCATCTATTTGTCTGAAAGTATAATTCGGGTACCTAATTTTTCTGCGTTTATATTTATAGTCGACAAACACCATAAACACTTTGTCTGTATTATTAAATGCACTTTGAAAAAGTGTAGTTGCTCTTTTTGTTACTTCTTCAAAATATTCGTCAGTATTAGTTTTGCCTACTTGTAAATTGAAACGTAAACCGAAATTCCAACAATAAAACAAAGGTTTTCTTAATTGAAACCCTTTAAAGTTGTCTTTTAGGAACTGTTTATATTTTCGTTTTACTGTCTGCATATGGTTGTCTTAAAATGCCCTATAACGTTTTGGAGCTTTGCCTAGTGCGGTTTGAAACATTTTCTTACCGAAATATTACTGACAAAGATACTATGTTTGTTGCCATTTGCAAAGCGAAAATAATTGTCCCCGCGAAGCGACCGCTTTTGCAAATGCTTTGTTGTCCGCCCGCATTAGGCAAAGGTGCTGTTATAAGTTGCCAGCCGCATTTAGTGAGAACAGTACCAATAGAAACCAATGTTACTAATTACGAACCCATATGTCTGACAGAAACCGAATGCCACCCAAAGCAATTTGTGAAAATTGCCGGAGCGGGGGAGAACTTGACAAGCTTTTTTGCAAAATTTGGATTGTGCGACTGCTTTGTGCGTTTTGCAAATGGGCTTGGCAAGTTGTGGGGAGACAAAAACCTGAAACGCTGTCAGAGTTCCCTAAAGTGCTGTCAGAGTTCCATAAAACCCTGTGCGAGTTTTCTAAAGCCCTGTCAGAATTCCATAAACCCCTGTCAGAGTTTTCAAAGTCCCTGCGCTAGTTCACTAAAGCCCTGTCAGAGTTTTCTAAAACCCTGTGCGAGTTCCCTAAAGCGCTGTCAGAGTTTCTCAAAGCCCTGCGCTTGTTTTATAAATCACTGTGCTAGTTCCCTAAACGCTGTAAGAGTTTTCTGCGTTATACTTGTCTAAACACAGGTCGGCATAACAGCAAAATAGTATAAGATAATTGTAAAGGAATGTTAAAACAAAAAAGCCACTTTGTAGGTGGCTAGTTTTTGAGAATAAGTGGTATAAAATAAACTATCTATTTAATATAATATGTTTGGTGATTTGCGATTCTTCGTTTTTCACATTTACAAAATAAATACCATTTGGTAAATTTTGTAGATTAAATGTATTGTGATGCGATGGTGAAGTTTCTTTATATAATTCTTCACCAAGGGAGTTAGAAATTACTATCATTATGTAACTACTTTTTGTATTTAACTCAATATGCAAAATCCCATCGTTTGGATTTGGATATATAGAAATAAACTTAGTTTCATCTACGAAATCAATTCCAGTACATATATTCACATCTTGAATAATAGTAGTTGTATTTACGCATCCATTTATATCTGATCCTTGAACTGTATATGTGGTTTGCACCGATGGACTTACGACAATCGCTGAAACATTTTGATTTGTACTCCAAGTATAAGTGTTCGCACCAGTCACAGATAACGTTGCTGTTTCTCCTGAACATATTAATGAACTATTAGACGCAGCTATTATGGTAGGTAAATCATTTACCAATACAGATATAACAGATGTATTATTACATCCATTTGGATCAGTACCATTAACTGTATAAGTCGCTGATATGGTAGGAATAAATGCTACACCATTTGTAATGCCGTTAGACCAAGTGTAAGTTAAAGCACCACCGCCACTTAAAGAAATAGCTGAACCAACACAAATAACAGACTCTGTTGTAGAAGCCGTTACGGTTGGCAAATTATTTACTATTATTGATGTCGTTGCAGTATCTATACAACTATTTGCATCGGTTCCAGTAACGGTGTACGTAATTGATGTCGTTGGTGTAAATGCAATGCCATTAGTTACACCATTGCTCCATGTATATGTATTTGCACCACTACCTGAAAGCATAATACTGTTATTTATGCAAATTGCTGTACTTGTCGCATTTGCAATTACAATTGGAAGAGCATTAACCACAATATTAATTATTGAAGTTTTAGAGCATGAACCCAATGTACCAGTTAACGTATATGTATGGCTAGCCGATGGTTTGAAAAAAACATCATCTATTATTCCATCGGTCCACGCATAAGTTGATGCCCCAGCACCAAATAATTTTATTGAATCACCTGCACATATGATTGTTTTCGATGCATTTGAACTGACATTAACCAGGTTACAATTTACAGGTTGCGATATACAACTGATATCACCTTTTTTGATTATGAATCTGTTCTCAATACCATTTGTTGTATAACTGCCATTAGTATTAAAGGTATAAGTTGCAGCAGCTTTAACACCAATTAAAACATTATTGTTAGTTAAGCTGTTTTTTACATTATATGATATTGTGGTAGAAGGATGCACCAACCCTGTATATAAGGATGTTAAATTAAATGTATTACCAAGTGAATCGAAGTTAAACATAAAATATCCGCCTTGTGGAATAGCTATTTTTTCATTTTTAACAAAAACAGAATCATTAGGATAATATAAATATCCTACTACGGTACCCGTATTATTTTTAAAATCTATTCCTTGAATATGGACAAAGTTATTCTTTACACGAATTTGTATTAACCAATTTTGCGAACCTGAGGATAAATTAGATGAGGCTAAAAAACCATCAACATAATAACAACATTGATCCTTATTTACAAAAAAAGTATCCCCAGCAAATGCAATTTTACCGTTAAAAAAGCCTGCCGAATACCCAGTGTTGTTTTTAACTTTCAGGTGAGAAGAGTTTATTATTGACGTATAGGTAGGTAAATTTGTATGTGGTAACGTTGTTGATATTAAATTACTAGTATTAGGATCGTGTTTTTCAATATTAATATTGTATCTTTTTAAAACATATAAGTTACCTAGACTATCTGTATCTATAGCATCAACAAACATAGGTCCTACTGTTCTATTTGTCCAAATAGAGTTTCCGTTAACATCATATTTATTAAAATTTCTTTCAGATCCAGTATAAATGTTATTAAACTTATCTATATGAATTTGAGCATTGTCAGATCCGACATCACCATAAGACTTTGCCCATAAAAACTTACCTGCTGGAGAATATTTACAAAAAACTACTGATTTGTCAGGGTAATTATTAGGGATGTTATAAATAGTATAAGAATCATCAACTGAATAAAACTTTATGGAACCTGCAGAACCAGCACCGACATAATCATGCAAAAATGTAAAGTAAACATTACCAATACTATCCGTAGTAATATTTCCTTGAGAAACATTTGAAAAATGCTTTGCCTTAGTGATCCATTGCGGTATACCAATGCTATCATATTTAATTAAGGCTAGGGTTTGTTGGTAACTAGATGAATATTTATTTGGCAAATCTAATGTGTCAAATTTATTTGAATACACTTTATTTTTTTGAGAAAATGTAGTTCTCATAAATGCATATGTATTACCAAATTTATCAGGTGTTATGCCCGCTAAACCTGAGGCAGTATTATCCGAATATATTCCCATTTCAGAACAATTCTCTTGGGAAACAGGTGCTATAACATTAACTCTTTGAATTAAGGAGTCAAGACATCCAATTGATGTAGTTAATTTTAATTTAATATATTTTGACCCCAGAGACGAATAACTATTAGAATCAGGCAACGCTAAAGTTGAAGTAGAAATACTTGCTCCACTATCAAAGTTCCAAGAATAAGTGCTATTAGGTATTGGAGAATTGTTAGTAAACGAAATGTATTCATTAGGACTGATGTTAAATTTACTTGGCGCAAAAAAAGTTCGAGGTGTCTGAATATTAATTTTTGGACGAATTGTTGGATCTAAGTATACATTAGTGCACCCAGTATAATACATTCGAATATTAAATACTGTGTAAGTATTTATTGATGGTGTTTGAAAAGCGATAGAATCACCATCTCCTACTTTGGAGTAAATATTTATTCCAGTTTGCGTTTGCAATGAATAAGTGACGCCTGCTTGCGCAGAATCAATTACAATTAACGCTTTTTTACCTAAACACACCAAAGTATCATAAGAAATTTTTGTTAAAGTAGAATTTTTTACATTGATATAATGTTGCGTAACTAAACTATCAATTACGCAGTTGGTACCTGTGGTAATTGCTAAAATGTTAAATACTGTACTATAAGCAATATTAGTGGTGGTAAAAGTAAGAGGGCCACCTGTCCCGTTTTTTGAAGTATTAATGGGTGCAAAGCCATTACGTAATTGATATTTAACTCCAAAGCTGGAATTAGAGATTTGCAATGTTGCTGATTGATTTGCACAAATTGAGGTGGTTGTATAAGCTGCTGAATAAGATGGTAATGTAACAGGATAAACAGATACAGTTTTAGTGGCATTCAGGCCGCATTTGGAGTAAGTTAAATTATATGTACCGGTTGACACGGAGGTTGGGTCGAATAAACCAGAAGATGACACACCGGACCCCGACCATGTTCCACCGGCAGCATTTGTGGTAAACTGAACAGCTCCCTGATTTTGGCAAAGGCTGAGTGGTGGGCCAACTAATAAGGAAGAAGGAGCGGTAATTTTTACAATTTCGGAGGAAACACTTGTGCATCCATTCGAGTCTTTAAGCTTAACGTATACTGTTTTATTAGGATTAACATTGAGTGTATTAGAAGTACTTGTAATTTGTGGGTAGGACCATATATAATTTGGATAGCCACTGTTAGTAGTTAAGATGACATTGTCACCCATACATGCTAAAACTGTACCGCTTGGTGCAATCGTTGGCGTTACTGTTATGGCCAAAGAAGCAGTGATGACTACATTATTGTTTAAATAGTAATTAGGGCATCCTGTTTTTTTAGCAACAATAGAAATTATATTATCGCCTGGCATAAGATAGGTGCCTTGAAGCGTAATGTTTTTATCTGACCCATTACCCGAAATGGTACTTACACCAACCGCATTTTCATTAATTCTTGCTTCATAAGTTACACCTAATTGACTTGATTGCACTGTAACAGTTGGATTTTGACCATAGCAAGTGTTGAGCCCAACTAATGATAAAGTAAGGTCTGGTGTTATACAGTTTGTATAAGATGACAAACCGACCAAAATAGCATTATTGGATGCTCCATTGCCTGTTGAAAAAGAACCTCCGTTTATAAGAACAGTACCGTTGTTTAGTTTGTTAATCCCATATACATCAGTTCCTACAAAATTATATGTGCCTGCCGTCCAGGAACCAGTAGCTGAACTATATAACTGTAAACATTTAGTGTTATTTGGAACTGCAATGTCGCCTATGCCATATACAAGAAAGCTACCATTGTCCAACGCAACCGGTTTGTTATTATTTATTGTTGTAAGTAAATTGCCTTGATTATAAGAGGTATTGTTACTGAAAGCATAAGATTCAGTTTTTTTATAGGTAGATTCACCGGTGAAAATTATCATCGTTCCATTTGAGTTATCAATAATTGAACTATGATTACTTCTACCGGTGTTTAAGCTCCCTGGCAAAAGCGACCAGGAATTGCTTAAATAGTTAAAGGATTCTAACTTAGTTGGCGCTCCCGCACCGCCAGATAAAATTCCTTGTCCCGCTATAGAAATACCTGATTGATGCCTTTTAATAAGAGTGTCTGTGTAGGTCCATGTGTTTGAATAAGGGTCATAAATTTCAGCAGTATTCGTGTTGCTGTCACCGCCTACAACCAAAACCCTACCGTCAAATAATTTTACTACTTTATGAAATGCTCTACTTTCGTTAAGGCTAGCTACAGGTGTCCAAAGGTTATTTATAACGTCATATATTTCACAAGTCGCTAAATTTGTAAAAGTATTATCTCGACCTCCTATAGCTAAAACCCTTCCATCATGTAATACAGCAGATGCAAAGTTTGTTCTTGGTGTGCTCATTGGAGCTACATTACTCCAGGTATCAGTTAGAGGGTTGTATATTTCAGAGGAATTAAATACAATGTTATTTGACAAATTACAATTGTCTCCACCAAAAACAATTACCCTTCCGTCCACTAATTTTTGAGATTCATGAGCCCATCTGGCCGTATTTAATGAGCCCGCTTGTGTTACAATTAATTGCGCAGATAGAACTGTACTTATAATGGTAAATAGGATTATGTAAAAAATTGCCCTCATGGTATTTGTTTGTATTAATACAATAATAAGAAAAAAAAGTCAATAATGCTTACCGTTAAGCTGATATTTCGCACATTTATACAATGCTGCCGCAGGCTCAGCGCTTTTGACTGATTTCTATGACAAATCCAAATTAATTATATAATTTCGTCTATTATTAACAACTGAACATATTCTAGCCACTATCTTATTTCTTATCGCATTTAACACTAACATTTTATTTTTACCCT
>JBIICN010000070.1:0-14018 GCA_044238845.1 Bacteroidia bacterium | reverse complement strand
ATATTTAATCAATAAAATTGGTGTAGCTGAATTTTTAAAATTGGTAGAGGAAGAAGAAAAAGCCATTTTAAATAAAGTGTATGAAATAGATAGAACAACTGTTGATGTTGAATTGCCTAAAAGTGTAAACAATACTTTAACGTTACCTCAAGTAGATGAAAAAGAATATAAAATTTGGTTAGATACCAATACCTTTAAGCAAAAACAAGAAGGATTTTATGGTGTTTATGTGAAAGTTTTATTAGGAAACATATCATCTGCTAAATCTAGGTTGTTGGCAAAAGTGATTGATTCCTATGCTTCATCACAAGATTTTAGAATTACAATCAATCAAGGTTTTTTATTGAAGTTTGTGACTAAAGATTCGTTACCATTTTTATTTAATGAATTAAAACAGTTAGAATTAGCAATACCAGGTTTTGATTCGGTTGGAGATATCACAGCTTGCCCAGGAACAGATACTTGTAATTTAGCTATTTCTAATAGTACAAATGTTACTGTTGAATTAGAAAAAGTAATTTATGCCGAATTTCCTGATTTAGTGTATAATCATGATTTAAAAATTAAAATTAGTGGTTGTATGAATTCATGTGGCCAACATGGTTTAGCTCACATTGGTTTTCATGGTAGTTCTTTTAAAGTAGGCGCTAATGTTGTACCAGCCTTACAAGTGTTATTAGGTGGTGGAACCGTTGGAAATGGTAACGGAAGAATTGCTGAAAAAGTAATTAAAGTGGCTAGTAAACGTGGGCCGGATGTTTTGAGAACTATTTTTAATGATTTTCAAAAAAATGCAGTGGAAGGAGAATACTTTAATTCATACTACGATAAGCAAGGTAAAGATTATTTCTATCAGTTATTAAAACCATTAGGCGATAATAGTACTTTAAAAGAATCTGATTACATTGATTGGGGTTCGGATGAAAAATTTGCTACGGCTATTGGAGTAGGTGAGTGTGCTGGTGTTATTATTGATTTAGTGGCTACTTTGTTTTTTGAAGCTGAAGAAAAATTAGCATGGAGTGCCGAAGCTTTTGATAATGGGCAATTTGGAGATAGTATTTATTATACGTACGCCTCTTTTATTAGTGGAGCAAAAGCATTGTTGTTAGATAAGCAAGTTCATGTTAACACACATCATACATTAATTGCTGATTTTGATAAGCACTTGGTTGATACTGGATTGATTAAATTGAACTCAGCCTACAAGGATTTGGTACTTCAAATTAATAAAAATGAACCTAGTAAAGAGTTTGCCGAAACTTATTTTTCTCAAGCTCAATCATTTTTAAATCAAGTTAAATCATTTAGAGAATCTCAAGTTTTAGAATTAAAATAATCTTATAAAAAATTAAAAATATGTCAAATTATATATATCCAAAAATCACTTTAGTAGGCGCAGGCCCTGGAGATATTGAATTAATTACCTTAAAAGGTATTAACGCGTTAAAAACAGCTAATGTTGTTTTATTTGATGCCTTAGTAAATAAAGAATTATTGCAATTTGCACCAAAAGATGCTGTTAAAATTTATGTTGGTAAGCGTAATCATCAACATACTTATACTCAAGAACAAATCAATACGTTAATTGTAGATATGGCCTATACTTATGGTCATGTGGTACGTTTAAAGGGTGGAGATTCATTTGTTTTTGGCAGAGGACAGGAGGAATTGAATTATGCCAATGTGTTTAACATCGAAACATCTGTTGTGCCTGGAATTTCAAGTTCAATTTCAGTGCCTGCATTAGCTGGTATTCCTGTAACACACCGTGGTGTTAGCGAAAGTTTTTGGGTAATTACAGGAACTACAAAAGATAATCAACTATCCCAAGATGTTTTATTAGCCGCAAAAACCAATGCTACAGTTGTTATTTTAATGGGTTTAGGTAAGCTAAAAGAAATTGCTGACATTTTTGCTAAAGAAGGGAAAGCCAATACGGCTATCGCTTTAATACAAGATGGTTCTTTACCAACACAAAAAGTAGCTGTTGGTACCATTAATACAATTATTGATATTGCTGAAGAAAATCAAATTAAAGCGCCAGCAGTAATTGTTATTGGCGCGGTGGTTGAGCAACATCAACAATTTGAAGCTATTATATCTAACTATCATATTTTAGAAAATTAATGTTCAAATCATTCGGTTTATATTTAATTTTTTCAGTTTTGTTTAGTTCAAGTATAGCTCAAAATAATCCTATTATTGTAAACGATAATATGGTTTGGTTGGGATATTTTAGTATGATTAAATTTAACGAGAGATGGAGTTTAAATTCGGATGCTCAATTTCGTACTCGAAATGAAGTTAAAAATAATTCCCAAGCCTTAATAAGAATGGGATTATCATATAAACTAAACGAGAAAGTAGATGTTACTTTAGGATTAGCTCACTTCCGTTTTTTTATTACTAACGATAAAACTAGAGGAGAATGGAGACCATGGCAAGAAGTGAAGATTTTAGATCAAATTGGAAAGGTGAAGCTATCACATCGATTTAGAGTGGAACAGCGTTTTAATGAATTAGTTAAAAATAGGGAGGCTGTTAATGAATATCAGTTGAATTTGAGATTTAGGTATCGTTTTGATTTACGATTTCCATTAATTAAGGAAAAAGAAAATGGAAATAATTTGTATGGTATTTTGGGAAATGAACTAATGATTAATGTTGGAAATACAATTGTGTATAATTATTTTGACCAAAATAGGTTATATGTGGGTATCAATTATGAATTAAATAAAAAAATAGCTTTACAGTTACAATACATGCATCTTTGGCAACAAGCATCAGATGGATTGAGTTTAAATAGTAATAATATAGTAAGATTTAATATCTATCATACAATTAGTATATGAGTTTAGAATCGAAAAATAATTTATTCCCCGTTTTTTTGAAACTTGAAAATTTTCGTGTTTTAATTGTTGGTGGAGGAAAAGTAGGTCTTGAAAAAGTAACAGCTGTTTTAAATAATAGTCCTAATACTGATTTAACGGTTATTTCTATTGATTTTTCCGCTGAAATTCTTGATTATTTAAAGCCATATTCAAATGTGAAGATTGTTAAACGAGGCTTCGAAAATTCTGATTTAAATGGTGTTGAATTTTTAATTGTAGCAATTAACGATAAACAAAAAAGTATAGAAATTAAACAAGAAGCCAAGCGAAGATCTATTTTAGCAAATGTGGCAGATACACCTGATCAATGTGATTTTTATTTAGGGTCAATTGTTCAAAAAGGGCATGTAAAAATTGCGGTATCTACTAATGGCAAATCGCCAACTTTAGCAAAGCGCATTAGAGAAACATTTGAGGAATCTTTTCCCGAAGAAATTAACGAATCATTAGATAATTTAACGAAGGTTCGTACGTATTTAAAAGGTGATTTTACAGATAAAGTAAAAAAAATGAACCATCTTACTTCGGATTTAGCTTCTAATCCTCATAAAATTAATGAAACAAAAATCAGTAAAAAACGTATTTGGACATATAGTTTATCAATACCCTTATTGTTGATTTTAGGATATTTGTTAAGTCATTTTTTACCACCAGATATTTTAGGTGGTTATGCCTACCAATTAACACAAACAATTGATTCATCTATTTTCTTATATATTTTAGCAGGGTTTACAGCTCAGATGATTGATGGGGCTTTAGGAATGGCTTATGGAGTAACGGCAACCACTTTTTTATTGTCTTTTGGTGTAGCTCCAGCTGCATCTAGTGCCAGTGTTCATGCTTCAGAAGTTTTTACAAGCGGTGTTTCAGGATTAATGCATTTGAAATTTGGAAATGTGAATACCAAGTTATTTAAAAGCTTATTAATTCCTGGGGTTATTGGTGCCATATTTGGAGCATATATTTTATCATCTTTTGAGCAATACAATTATATTATTAAACCGTTAGTTTCAGGATATACTTTAATACTTGGTATAATTATTATTTTTAAAGCCTTAAAAAAAGATAATATTCGTCAAAAAATTAAACGCATATTTCCATTGGCATTAATTGGAGGTTTTTTAGATTCTATTGGTGGAGGCGGCTGGGGGCCAATTGTATCTTCTACTTTAATTGCACGTGGTAAAAATCCAAGATATACCATTGGTTCAGTAAACTTGGCCGAATTTTTTATAGCCTTATCAAGTTCATTAACGTTTGTGACGATTATAGGATTAACGCATTGGTCTATTATCCTTGGATTGATCATTGGAGGTGTTATTGCTGCACCTATAGCGGCATATTTAGCAAATAAAATTCCAACCAAAAGTATTATGATACTCGTGGGTATTGTAGTCATTATATTAAGTTTAAAACGATTACTATTTTAAACGCAAAGAATAAAAGAGAAAAAATAAAAACAATAAAATATAATAACCCTCTGCACACTCTGCGAAAAGACTTTGTGTCCTCTGCGGTTAATAAATAAAAAAACAATATGATAACAACAGACATAGCCATAGTAGGCGCAGGACCAGTAGCATTATTTGCCATTTTTGAAGCAGGACTTTTAAAAATGAGATGCCATTTAATTGATTATTTACCTCAAGTTGGAGGGCAATTGTCAGAGATTTATCCCAAAAAACCAATATATGATATACCTGGATTTCCGAGTGTATTAGCTCAGGAATTAGTAGATAATTTAGTAAAACAAGCTGAGCCATTTAACCCAACATACACACTTGGTGAACGTATTGAATCATTGGATAAAATTGGTGATCGTGATTTTATTTTAACCACAAACATGGGAACAAAAGTTAGTGCAAAAGTAGTGGTTATTGCAGGTGGTTTAGGATGTTTTGAGCCTCGTAAACCCGAGGTGGAAAATTTAGTGCAATTCGAAAATGGAAAAGGTGTAAGTTACATGGTATTAGATCCAGAAACCTATAGAGATAAAAATTTGGTAATTGCCGGCGGTGGAGATAGTGCTTTAGATTGGACCATCTTCCTAGCAAATGTGGCAAAAAAAGTAACCTTGGTTCATAGAAGCGAATCCTTTAGAGGAGCTCCTGATAGCGTTAATAAAGTAATGGCTTTGGCAGCCGAAGGAAAAATAGATTTGTTACTAAATACAAATTTAACTAAAGTAAGTGGTGATTCGGTTTTACGAAATGTAACAGCAGTTGATTCTAAAACTAAAGAAGAACGTGTTATAGAAGTAGATAATTTAATCCCTTTATTTGGGTTAAGTCCAAAATTAGGGCCAATTGAAAATTGGGGTTTAAATATTGATAAAAATGCAATTGAGGTAAATACGGATGATTACTCAACCAATGTAGAAGGTGTTTATGCCATTGGAGATATTAATACGTATAAAAATAAATTAAAATTGATTTTATGTGGTTTTCATGAGGCGGCTTTAATGAGTCATAGTGCCTATAAATACATCAATCCAGGGGTAAAATATACCATGAAATATACTACTGTAAATGGTGTGAATGAATTTTAAAAATGGTTATCTTTACTGATAAAACAACATTAAATTATGCAAGTTAAATTAAAACGAATAGATAAAGATTTTAATATTGAAGCAAAGAATGACGAAGGGAATTCTTTATTAATGGATGGGTCAAAAGAAATTGGAGGCAACGGAAAAGGTATGCGCCCTATGCAATTAATATTAGCGGCATTAGGCGGTTGCAGTTCGGTGGATATTATTTCTATATTAAGAAAACAAAAACAAGAATTAGATTCGCTTGAGATTGAAGTGAATGGAGATAGAGATCCTGTTGGTATAGAAGGATATTCATTATTTAAAACCATTGAAGTTCATTTTATTTTGAAAGGTAATGTGGATAAAGATAAAGTGGATAGAGCTGTAAAGTTATCTATGGAAAAATATTGTTCGGTTACTAAAACATTGGAGCCAACTGCTAAAATCACTTATAAGGTTACATTAAATTAAGTAGTCATGCTGAACTTGTTTCAGCATCTCATGATACCCTGAAACGAGTTCAGGGTGACACTAAAGAAAAGAACGAATGAAAGGTAAACAATTTGAAACACAAGCTATCAGAGCGCAACTTGAGCGCACGGATTATAATGAGCACTCAGCCCCTTTATTTTTAACGTCTAGTTTTGTATTTGACACAGCGGAAGAAATGCGTGCGGCTTTTAATGAAGAGTCGGATGATTTTATTTATTCACGTTATGTGAACCCAAATACCAATGAATTTATTAATAAAGTATGTTTGTTAGAAGGAGCAGAGGCAGGCTTTGCAACAGCTTCTGGTATGGCGGCTATCTTCACAACCTTTATGTCTATTTTAAAATCAGGTGATCATGTCGTTTCTTGTTCATCTGTTTTTGGTGCAACTCATGCGGTGTTTACAAAGTATTTTCCTAAATGGAATATTTCTTATTCGTATTTCAATACCTATAATGCCAATGAAATTGAAAAATTAATAAAGCCAGAAACTAAGTTTATTTATTTAGAAACGCCTACAAATCCGGCAATAGAATTAATTGATTTAGAATTAGTAGCGGCTGTTGCGAAAAAACATAATATTTTATTAATTGTAGATAATTGTTTTGCGACACCATATCTACAAAACCCAATTAAATATGGTGCTGATTTAGTGATTCACTCTGCTACTAAATATATGGACGGACAAGGTCGTGTGTTAGGTGGAATAGTCGTTGGTAAGAAAGAATTGGTTCATGATATTTATTTATTTGGAAGATTAACCGGTCCATCCATGAGTCCGTTTAATGCTTGGGTGTTAAGTAAGAGTTTAGAAACTTTGGCCTTGCGTATGGATAGACATTGTGACAATGCTTTGTATGTTGCACAAAAGTTAGAAGGACATACTCAATTAGAAAATGTATCTTATCCATTCTTGCCATCGCATCCTCATCATATCATTGCTAAAAAGCAAATGAAAGCAGGTGGTGGTATTATTACTATCACGCTTAAAGGAGGATACGATGCAGCAAAACAGTTCTTAGATAAATTACAAATGATAAAAATTTCTCCAAACTTAGGAGATGCCAGAAGTATTGTAACTCATCCTGCTTCATCTACACATTGCAAGTTAAGTGAAGAAGAACGATTGAAAGTAGGAATCACTCCAGGTTTAATTCGTATTTCTATTGGATTAGAAAATAAAGAAGATATTTTAAATGATTTATTAAATGCTTTAAAATAAGCGCGTGAGGGATGCAAGCGAAAATCCTTTTATTGGTCACAGAGCTTGTCGAAGTGCCAATAAAAGATTGCAGCGACAGCCCGACCCGCTGCCTCTTTTGCGGGACACGCCCAAAAATATAAAATGAAAAATATACAAGAAATATTAAAAAATAAATCACCCGAAGAATCTCTAGCGATATTAGCGCAAGAGTTTCCAGGAAAGGTTGTGTTTTCAACAAGCTTAGGTTACGAAGACCAAGTGATTTCTCATTTTATTTTCTCTAATAAATTACCAATCGAAGTTTTTACATTAGATACAGGTCGATTATTTAACGAAACCTATTCTGTTTTAAATAGCACATTAGAACGCTACAAAGCACCAATTAAGGTAATGTATCCTCAAACTGAAGCAATAGAAAAATTAGTGTCTGAAAAAGGCCCCATTAGTTTTTACGAAAGTTTAGAGAATAGAAAAGAGTGTTGTTTTATTAGAAAAGTAGAACCATTAAAACGTGCTTTAAAAGGAAAATCTATTTGGATCACAGGTATTAGAGCTGAGCAATCTGACAATAGACATGACATGCCAAACCTTGAATGGGATGAGGCTAATCAGATTACGAAGTTTCACCCTATTTTAAATTGGTCGTTAGATGAAGTTAAAGCCTATATTTTTAAATACAATATTCCTTATAATCCTTTGCACGATAAAGGATTTGTGAGTATAGGTTGCGCACCTTGCACCAGAGCGATTAAAGAAGGAGAAGATTTTAGAGCAGGTAGATGGTGGTGGGAACAAAATGATAAAAAAGAATGTGGATTGCACAGTAAGTAAGAGATAGAAGAGACTAAAGAGATAAAAGGGACAGAAGAGAGGCAAGACTAAAAAACATAAGGGATTAGAGAGATAAAATAATATTATAACCACAAGCTTGTCACTTCGAGCGGAGTCGAGAAGCGAAAAAACAGATTATGAAGAACAAAGATTATTTAGATGAATTAGAAGCAGAAGCAATTTACATTCTGCGAGAAGTGGCTGGGCAATTTGATAGACCCGCATTATTATTTAGTGGTGGTAAGGATAGTATTTGCTTAGTGCATTTAGCATTAAAAGCGTTTCGTCCGGGTAAATTTCCATTCCCTTTAGTGCATGTGGATACGGGGCATAACTTTGAAGAAGCAATTACATACCGTGATAATTTAGCTAAGCAATTAGATGAAAAATTAATAGTACGTTATGTTGAAGATACGATCAAAGCAAAAAAATTAGTTGACGGTAAGGGTAAATTTCCAAGTCGTAACGGTTTGCAAACTTATACGTTATTGGACGTGATTGAAGAATTTGAATTTGATGCATGTATTGGTGGTGCCCGTAGAGATGAAGAAAAAGCAAGAGCTAAGGAACGTATTTTTTCAGTTCGTGACGAATTCGGTCAATGGGATCCAAAAATGCAACGCCCTGAATTATGGAATATCTATAATGGTAAAATTAACAAGGGTGAAAACGTTAGAATATTTCCAATTAGTAACTGGACAGAATTAGATGTTTGGAATTACATCAAGCGTGAGAAAATTGAATTACCCTCTATTTATTTTACACACGAACGTGAATGTATTTTAACAGAAAGTGGTCAGTTAATGAATACTAATGAATTTGTGCAACGTGAAGAATCGGATGTGATTGTCACTAAAAAAGTACGATACAGAACGGTTGGTGATATGACTTGTACCGCAGCTGTTGAAAGCGAAGCTTACACGATTGATGATATCATTGCTGAATTAAAAGAAGCTAAAATTAGTGAACGTGGCGCTACTCGAATGGATGATAGAGTTAGCGAAGCAGCGATGGAAGATAGAAAAAAAGGAGGATACTTTTAAAAGATTTTAGAGATTAAAAGGGATTGAAGGGACGAAAGAGATAAAATTTGAAAATAAGATTTGTCACTTCGAGCGTAGTCGAGAAGCGATGGGCAACAAAAAGATAGCAAACAAAATTATATACAAATGGATTTATTAAGATTTTTCACAGCAGGAAACGTAGATGACGGAAAAAGTACACTCATTGGACGTTTATTATATGATAGTAATTCTATCTCAACAGATATTATTGAAACACTAACGCGTCAAAGTAAAACAACAGGTGTTAATACGGATATTGATTTAGCTTTATTAACGGATGGTTTAAGAGCAGAGCGTGAACAAGGTATTACTATAGATGTAGCTTATAAATACTTTAGTACTGATAAACGTAAATTTATTATTGCGGATACACCTGGACATATTCAGTACACGCGTAACATGTTTACAGGAGCATCCAATGCTAACTTAGCCATTATTTTAGTTGATGCCAGAAATGGGATTACTGATCAAACGAAGCGTCATACAATTATTTCTGCTATTTTAGGAATGCCTCATGTATTGGTTTGCATTAATAAAATGGATTTGGTGGATTATTCAGAGGAAAAATACAAGCAAATAGAAAGTGATTATTTAACTTTTGCTAAGCAATTAAATTTAAAAGATATTTCTTTTATACCTGCCAGTGCTTTAGCTGGAGATAATGTAGTCACAAAATCTGATAAAATGAGCTGGTATAAAGGTAAACCATTGTTAGAATTTTTAGAAACGATAGAAATTGCTGAAGCAAAACAAACAGATGTGTCGCGTTTTCAAGTACAGTATGTGATTCGCCCGCAAACAGACGAATTGCATGATTATAGAGGTTTTGCTGGAAGAGTGGTAAGTGGTACTTATAAAAAAGGACAAAATGTAACGGTGTTGCCTTCTGGTATCGAAACAACGATTGATAAAATAGAAGTCAATCAGCAAGAGGTAGAGGTTGCAGAAACTAATACGCCGGTAGTTTTGCATCTAAAGGATGATGTGGATATTAGCAGAGGAAACTCTATTGTGCCAACCGAACATTTGCCTAAAACAGAAAAAGAATTAACAGCGACTATTTGCTGGATGGATAATGCCGCTTACATTCCTGGACAAAAAATATTACTGCAACAGAACAGTTTTAGAACCAAAGCGGTGGTAAAAGAAGTGATTAGTAAAATAGATATTCATTCTTTTAAGGCTTTGGATAGTGATGGCGCTATGAAATTAAACGATATTTGTAAAGTATTAATTAAAACGGCAGAACCCATTAGTTTTGATAGTTATTTAGATAACAGAAATTCTGGCTCATTTATTTTAATTAATGAGAATACCAATAATACGATAGCTGCGGGGACAATTGATTAACAATGTCCCGCAGATTTCGCAAATATTCGCAGATTTTTTATTTACGTTATCTGCGAGATTAGTGGAAAAATACTTAATATTGTAACCCAAAACTCATAAATCATATTCATTACTCATATCTAAATACAATGGAACTCATTACCACTTACATCTGCAAAAAATTTGATATTGGTGTACATGATAATATGTTTGGTGGAACTTTAATGTCTTTAATTGATGATGCGGCTGGTTCTTATGCTTCTCAGTTATGTGATACGCCCCGAATGGTAACTATTAAGTTTGACGAGTTGGTGTTTAAAAAGCCTGTTAAAGTGGGTAATATTTTAAAAGTATATGGTAAAGTTGTAAAATTTGGAAATTCTTCTTTAGAGTTATATATGGAAATCCGTAAACACAATGTATACACAGGCGAGCAAGAAATCGTTACACATACTAATGTGAAATTTGTTCGTATTGATGAAGAAGGAAATCCAATCCCTATTTCAGAACGTGTTAAACAGCGATATACCGAACGTCTTAAAAAATTTGGTAAAGGATTATTAACTATCGAAGAGAAAGGTTTAGAAAGTGAAAATCCGTCTTTAAATTAAATTTATCTCAAAAAAAGACTTTATTATTTATGAAGTCTTTTCTTGAGTGAAGCTTTTTATTTAGCATTCTTTTTTAAAATTAATAAAGGGGTTTTTGTGTCAAAAGTCACTTCCTTTGTATTATTTCTGTAAAATAATCGATCAATCCAATTACGATTTTGTTTTGTAAATAATACAACCAAAGATGGTTTGTGTTTTGTCATATCATTTTGTAAATGCTGTGAAATGGTATAATCTATTTTCATTTTTTTAAAATGAAAAAACGTGCCTTTCGAAACAAATTTGGCCGCTATTTTATTGAGTTTAGTCATGATTTCATCTACCTCAATCATAAAGTCATAATAATAGACATGTATATTTGCTTTGAAAGGCAAGGCAAACTTTTGAACTTTAACTAATTCATTTTTTAAATTCGCTAAATCAGATGAATACCAAATCTCTTTGATGGGTTTGATGCGGTACGTTTTAGGAACAACTAATACGGGTGTAGTTGATTTTTCAATTAAAGTTGAAGTTGTAGTTCCAAGTAATTTTTTTAAACCGCTACCACCTCTCGTGCTAATGCAAATATAATCAGCTTTGATCTTTTTTGCATAATCTAAAATCATATTATTTGTATCAAAACCTACCTCTACCTCGAAGCGAAATTTTACTAATGGTAAATTACTAGATGTATAAATCGAGCTAATAAACTTTTGTAGCTTTTCAAGTCTTAAATCATGATCTGGATTTTTCTTTTTAGGATTCCATATATTATCAGCAACTCCTTCATGAACATGATAAAAAATTATTTCGGATGGAGATTGAGATGCAAATTGTATTGCAAAACGAATGCCTGCTTTTGAGTTAGTTGAATAATCTGTTGTAACTAATATTTTTTGCATATGGAATCTGTTGATGGTTTTGATTCCAAATTTGAAGATGTTTTTTAGTTTATTTACTGATTATTATTAGCTTTTATAATGATAATATTCATTTTTTTAGTTTTGTGACTATAATTGTAGCAGTTATGATTGCTAGAATAGCCAAAATCGAGATTGGATTAGCAAAATTAACTGTCCAGCCAAATTGAGCTTTTCGTTTAGGTGGAAAAATTCTTTTATCCTCTTTGTTGAAATAGAAGACGCCAAATTTCCAATTTTCTGGATCTTGGTGCCATTTTTCTAAAGTTTCTTTACTTGGTTTTTTTTCTGTTGCCATACAGATTATTGTTAGTTTATATAAGGTTATGTTTTTTTAAGAAGTGTGAATGATATAACTATCTTATTTACTTATGTAATATTAAATGTTTTTATAGGAGCCATCTTTGTGCTATAAATTTATAATATAAGAATATGAAAAAGACAATTTTAATGGCAGCTGTTTTAATAGCCGTAACAACATCAATAACATCTTGTAAAAAAGATTATGTGTGTAAGTGTACTAAAACTTATACAGGAAGTTCAACTACAGTAAGTTCTGATTATTCTCAATTTACATATAAAGATACTAGAAAAAGAGCGGAAGATAGATGTAATGAAAATGCTGATTCTGGAAGTGACTTTTTTGGTGATTATAGTGTAAACTGTCAAATTCAATAATTTTAAAGTTTCGTTTAAGTTTATAAAAGAGCCCTTGTAACATACAAGGGCTCTTTTATTTGATTAAATAGCTGGTAATAATTTTGCTTTACATTCGCCAAAGCCTATTCTTAATTTTTCATTTTGGCAATAACCTCTTAAAATAACGGTGTCATTATCATTAATAAATTTACGTTCACTGCCATCATTTAATTTCAAAGGTTTAGTTCCTTTCCAACTTAATTCCATCATACTTCCGTATTCATGTGGTTCAGGACCACTAATGGTTCCACTTCCCATCATATCACCTACATTTACGTTACAACCATTAACAGTATGATGTGCCAATTGTTGTTCTATTGTCCAGTACATATATTTATAATTTGAATTACAAATAACAGTTTCAGTACTATTTTCTGGTTGAATAGCAACCTCTAATTTTATATCAACATTTTTATTTCCTGTATATTCTAAATAAGGAAAAACTTTCGGATCTTGAATATATCCTTCTGTTCTAAATGGCTCTAAAGCATCTAATGTTACAATCCAAGGCGAAATTGTACTGGCAAAGTTTTTAGATAAAAAAGGTCCCAATGGAATATATTCCCAAGTTTGAATGTCACGAGCACTCCAATCATTAAATAATACCATCCCAAAAATATAGTCATCAGCTTGCTCAGTACTAATACTTTCGCCAAGTTTGGTTGATTTTCCAATAATATAAGCCGTTTCTAATTCAAAATCTAACAATTTACATGGACCAAAAGAGGGTACTTCTGCATCTGCTGGTTTCATTTGTCCCTTTGGGCGGTGTAATGGAGTTCCGCTCACTGAAATACTGCTAGCGCGCCCGTGGTAACCAACAGGAATATATTTCCAGTTTGGCATCAATGCATTTTTAGGATCCCTAATCATTGTTCCAATGTTAGTGGCATGATCAATACTACTGTAAAAATCAGTATAATCGCCAACTTTAACTGGTAGTAATAATTTAATAGCAGTTTGAGGTTTGAAAATTTTATCAAAAATCGCTTTATTGTCTTGTAACTCTTTATTATTAGAATCTAATAAGTCTGATAATCGGTCTCTCAAAGCACGAGTCACATCTTTTCCTAATTCTATAAAATCGTTTAAAAAGGCTTTATTGAAAACTTCTTGATCAATGTTTAGATTTTTGAAAAAGCCATGATTAGCTAATTCATACAAGTCTATCGCATAAGTTCCGATAGCAGAACAAGCATGGTGTTTTGTGCTTGCATCAGAATAGATGCCGAATGGTAAATTTTGAATTGGGAAATCTGAATGAGATTCAACATTTACCCAAGAACTAAGCGCTGGATTATTAGCTTTTATGGTCATAATATGTTAGTTAAAAAAAGAAAAATGAATGTAATATTTATGTTTTAGTTTTTATTTTTATCGAAATATAAGCCTAGCAAAATTATATATTTATTAGCATGCAATTTAAGAAACTTATTATTCTTTTTTTAATACATTTTAC
>JBIICN010000074.1:0-12100 GCA_044238845.1 Bacteroidia bacterium | reverse complement strand
CAATGATTTTGCTTTTGTTTTAAGTGAACGAGCTGTAAATAAGGTATTTACTGCGGTGGGAGAAATTAATGGTAAAAGTGAATACGAAGTTTTAGGAATTATTAAGGGGCATTACAACTGGAAAGTGCTAAACCCTAAAATTAGTTTTAAGCCAGATAGTAGTGATTTTACCTGTGATGCAAAAGTAGATGTTGGCCCTTTTGGTTATAAATCACAAGTATTGGGGCATGTGAAAATTGGTTACGATGGTAAAACAAATTTAATATCCATCAAGATTACTGATGCTGTATTTGAATTGTATACAATGGTCTTGGGTAAAAAGATTCATATAAAAGACATACATTTAGAAGATTATTTTAAAGATCCATTTTTATTTGAAGGACCAAAGAGTTTTGCAACCGATATGGTTTTTACAATGCCAGATAGTACGACTAAACAAATATATGTTCAGCCGTCTGATTGTATTATGAAAGTGGTGAAAATGGCAATTAAAACATCTTGTGATATTGTTGCTCAAGATAAGCCCTTTAAGAAAGAAATAAAAGTTACGGCACCTATACAAACAGAAGGAAAAGAAAAGAAGCCTACAATTAAGAATTAGAATTTGAAAAATTTTGTCAAACATAATATTTCTTACCTCATACTCTATGTTATGATACTTTGTTATGTTGGTATTGTTTTATTGCAAAATGGAAAAATTCAAATTCACAGAGCGATGAATTCATTTGTTGGAAATCAATACATAGATACGTTTTTTGAATATATCACTCATTTAGGCGATGGTGCATTTGCTTTTTTAGTTGCTGTCATTTTTTTGTTTTTTAATATCCGTAAATCAGTTTATATATTATTGTCCTATGCAGGTGCGGGCATTGTTTCTTATATTTTAAAGCATTGGATTTATTATGATGTTACTAGACCTCATTTTGTGTTTCAGTATTATGTGAGAGAGGAGTTAAAAGAAGTGCCAGGTGTTGAGTTAATTGGATTTCATTCTTTTCCAAGTGGGCATGCTTTGTCGGCTTTTGCTTTGTTTTTTTGTTTGCTATTTGTTAGTAGAAGTCATTTTTTGAAAATTGTATTTTTAACACTAGCTATTTTAGCAGCCTATAGTCGCGTGTATTTATCACAACATTGGTTAATTGATATTTACGTTGGATCAATCATAGGTGTTTGTTTTTCATTACTATTTTATATCGTGTTTTATCATACTAAAAAATGGCAACAATTAAATACATCATTACCATTGATTTTATCCCAAAGAAAAACAAACCGTGTTTAAAATATTAAATACAGATATAAAAGCTTACGTCTTTATTTTACTAACGGCTAGTTTGTTGTATATTCCTTTTATAGGGAATATGCCATTATTTGATTGGGATGAGATAAATTTTGCCGAGTGTGCTCGAGAGATGTTAGTGTCAAATAATTATTCCGATGTACAATTGTACTTTCATCCATTTTGGGAAAAGCCACCCTTATTTATTTGGTTACAAGCTTTGAGTATGAATGTTTTTGGGATTAATGAATTTGCTGCACGTTTCCCAAATGCAGTATGTGGCGTTATTACCTTGTTGGTATTATATAAAACTGGAAAAGAATTAAACGATCAAAAATTTGGTTTGACTTGGGCTTTCGTGTATGCATCTACCTTATTACCGCATTTGTTTTTTAAGAGTGGAATTATTGATCCATGGTTCAATTTGTTAATTTATATCTCTGTATATTATCTCATTCAACACACCAACAATCCAGTTGGGAAGTTTGGTTACAGAACTGCTATTTTTGCCGGTTTCTTTTTAGGTTTAGCACTTTTAACCAAAGGGCCAGCTGCGTTAATTTTAGTTGGCTTAACCGTAACTGTTTTTTTTGTATTAGGTCGCTTCAAAAAAATATCGTCTTTTAAGTTCATGGCGGCTTTTTTCATAGCTTTTTTAATTACTGGGTTAAGTTGGTTTGCTACCATGTATTTAAAAGGACATGGTTCTGTGATTAAAGAATTTATTGACTATCAAGTGCGATTGTTTAATACCGAAGACAGTGATCATGGTGGCCCATTTATATACCATTTTGTGGTGTTATTAATTGGTTGTTTTCCATCTTCATTATTTTTGATATTAGCTCATAAAAAATCTAACGAAGATACTCCTTATCAAAAGCATACTAAGCGTTGGATGATGAGTTTGTTTTGGGTGGTATTAATTCTTTTCTCTATTGTTCAAACTAAAATTGTTCACTATTCTTCCTTATGTTATTTTCCCTTAACCTATTTAGCAACCTATGGTATTCAAAAACTATTATCATCGCAATACCAATGGAAAAAATGGTTCCACGGTTTGTTTGTGATAGTTAGTACTTTATTAGGATTAGCCTTTTTATTATTAGGTAGCGTACCAATTTTAAAACCTTGGTTAATAACAAGTAATATCATCGGTGACCAGTTTGCGATTGAAAATTTAAAAGCTAATGTTTACTGGAGTGGTTATGAATGGCTGATAGGTATTGTATTTATGGGCTTAAGTCATTTTAGTTTAGCTAAAATAAAAACAGGTAGTTTTAAATTTATCTATGTATTGTTTTTGGCATCATTAGTAGCTATTTCAAGTTTATTAATGATTGTTGTTCCAAAAATTGAACAATATTCTCAAAGAGCTGCTATCGAATTTTACAAGCAGTGTGCTAAGCATGGTTATAATGTAGAAACTATTGGATTAAAAAGTTACGCTACTTTGTTTTATGGCGAATTAGACGCTACATTTAAAAATGATGCTTCATTTAAAAATTATATTGAATTAAATAGAGAAGAGTTAAACGCTCAACACATTAATATTGAAGTGTCCTATGGTTTAATTCGAACCCATTGGTTAATGGATGGCTATGGAAAAAAGCCTGCGTGTTTTGTAGCGAAAATAAATGATGAAGAGGTGGTGAAAAGAGATTGTCCATTTCTGCAAGAACTCTATCGTCAAAATGGGTTTATTTTTTATATGAGGAAACTAGGTAAAAAGTAAATTATCGTTTACTGATTTTGTTTCCCGTTCCTCTTTGTCTATTGCATTTAAAACGCATCGTTGTTTGATCTCTTAATTTTAAATGTTTTGTTTTTCTTGATTTCATTCGTTTTCTCCACATTTTGAAGCTTGAAGGCAATGAGTTTCTTCTCATAAATTCAATCACTTCTTTTTCTTTTAAGCCAAATTGAAATTCAATAGCTTCAAAAGGCGTTCTATCTTCCCAAGCCATTTCAATAATTCGATTGATGTCTTTTTCAGAGAAAGGCGTTTTGTTTATTTTGTTTTTTTCTTCTGTTTCCTGTAAAAGCAAGTAAGCCATTGGTGATGGTAAATCACTATAATAGCAGGTTAAACTGGTTGTATCCATAAATTTCTAAATTGGTTGTTTAAATCATAATCTTCTGCTTGTTTGGTTATATTAAAATAGCGATTTCCTCTTGGGTCGTTGCCAACACCTGCTAAGTAAGCCCAATTTCCCCAATTACTGCATACATCATAATCTATTAATTGTTACTCAAAATAAGCAGCTCCATAACGCCAATCTAATTTCAAATCATTACATAAATAACTGGCTACGTTTTGCCTGCCACGATTACTCATAAAGCCAGTCAATTTTAATTCTATCATGTTCGCATCAATAAAATCAACACCTGTATTTCCATTTATCCATTGGTAGAGTAATTCTTGATTATTTAAATGAGTTGGTGATTCTGATGACTTAATGCCTGTTTGTAAGAAAAATTGATGGCGATGTTTCTTCATCATAAATCTAAAATAGTCTCTCCACAATAATTCAAATACTAACCAATAAGTAGATTCATTGGCTCCAAATTTTTCCTCGTATTTTTTGAGTTCAAAATAAATTTCTCTTGGGGATAAACAACCATTAGCTAGCCATGGCGAAAATTTTGATGAGTAATCAATGCCAATCAATTCATTTCTGGTTTCTTTGTATTTCGAAATGAGTTTACTTTCATTGAAATAGTAGTTCAATCTGTTGTATGCTTCTGTTTCTCCACCTTTAAATGGAAAGGCCGATCTTTGGTCTACTTTAATTTGTGTTAATCCTAGCTGTTCTAATCTTGGTAAAACAAGTTCGGGAATGGCAGGTGATTTTATAGCTTTAGGTGCAGGGAAAATATCTCTAATTTGTGATTCCTTTTCGGTCCGTTTTCTGAAATTGGTAAAAACATCAGGAATATCTTTGATGGAAAATGGTAAATCTTGAGCGTGGTACAACGTACTTGTGCTAAAGGTTTTTAATTCGCATTTTAATTTCCATAGTTCTTTTTCTACGCGTTCTTCGGTTTGCTTTTCTTCATAAGCTACTTCTTTTTTAGCAAACACTTTTGTGGCTTGATACTTTTGTGCAAGTTTAAAAAGTTCGTATTCAGGTTTTCCTCTCACAATCACTAATCCCGAACCTAGTTTTCTTAAATTGTTATCTAAGTCTTTTATGGATTCTAATAAAAACTGAGCTCTAAAATTTCCTGTTTTTTGAAACCCAAACTCGGTATTTTTAAATTCATTTTCATCAAAACAAAATACAGGAATAATCTCATTGCTTTGTTCACTAGCTTTTATCAAGGTTTCATTGTCGTGAAGCCTTAAATCAGTTTTAAACCAAACGATGGATGTGTTCATGATTACAATTCATTAATATGTTTTAAATAATAATCGGCTTGTTCCAACAAATCGGCTTTTGCTTTAGGTTCCATTCTATTCCATACATTATACATCATGCCAATGCGAGGATTTTTACTAAGTAAATTAGAATGCTTATCATAAAAATTCCAATACAAACTATTAAACGGACAAGCTTTATCTCCTGTTTTAATGGATTTGTTATAGTGACAAGTCTTGCAATAGTGACTCATTTTATCAATATAAGTTGCGGAACTAACATAAGGTTTAGTGCCAATAATACCACCATCAGCAAACTGACTCATCCCTCGGGTATTAGTAATTTCAACCCAATCAATCGCATCGATGTAAATTCCTAAATACCATTTGTCAACTTCATCTGGATGAACACCTGCGAGTAATGCAAAATTACCAGTTACCATTAATCTCTGTATGTGATGGGCGTAAGCGTAGCCTAATGATTGCTTAATAGAGTGACTTAAACATTTCATTTTAGTATCACCTGTCCAATACCAATTTGGTAATTTATCTTGATGATTAAAATAATTCATAGTTGCAAACTCTGGCATTTTTAACCAGTAAATGCCTCGCATGTATTCTCTCCATCCAATAATTTGCCTCACAAATCCTTCGAGTTGATTAAATTCAATTTGTGTAGGACGTTTCTTCCATTCATCAATGGCTCTATTAATCACTTCTAATGGAGAAATTAGTTTAGTGTTCATGGCGAAAGATAATCGAGAATGGTATAACGACCAATCGGTAGGAGTCATCGCATCTTCATAAGTTCCAAATAGCGGTAAGCAATCTTCCGCAAAAAAATCTAAAAGCTGTAAAGATTGATCTCGATTAACTGGCCAAATAAAATTATTGGCATCAATGGTTCCAATGGTTTTGATATCCGTTTTTTGAATTTCTTTGAGAATACTAGTGACATCATTATCAAATGCCAAAGGAGCAGTTGTTTTATGGTTGGCAGGTAGTTTTTTTCGATTGTCTTCATCGTAATTCCATTTACCCGTTAAAGGCTCTTTACCGTCCATAAGTACATTATGCTTTTTACGCATATAACGGTAAAAGCTTTCCATGAGGTAAGTTTTCTTACCACTAAAAAAATCTCCTAATTCATGTCGCGTACTTAAAAAATGTTCTGTGTCGGCAACTTGATGTGTGATGGATAAGGTTTGAGTAAATGTTTTGAAATACTGATCTAATCTATACTCATCTGGCAATTGGTATTCGAAATGAGTGAATTGATGTTTTGAAATTAATTGAAGAATATTTTTATCAAAAGATTGTAAATTATTTTTATCATTTAAAGAAATATAAATAATCTGATGATTTTTTTGCGTAAGCTCTTTGGCAAAGTTTTGCATGGCCGCAAAAAAGCCAACTACTTTTTGAATATGATGAAGCGCGTAATCTGTTTCTTGTCTTAATTCCATTAATACATAAGTGATATTGGAATTAATTTCTTTAAACCACGAATGTTGATGGTTTAATTGATCGCCTAAAATTAAACGAAGTGTTTTTATTTCTTTTTTTGAGTTCGACATTTATCGCTGCAGTATTTTACGTCATCCCAATTCTTTTCCCATTTTTTTCGCCATGTAAAAGGCCTTTCACAGGTGATACATATTTTTGTGGGTAAGTGTTGTTTTTTAACGCCTTGCATTACATGTGAAACAATGAAAGAATTGTAAAGTTTAATTTAAAAACCAAATACTTCCATTTAATACACTAGCAAAGCTTACCCATAATAAATACGGGATTTGAAGTAGGGCAGCTTTTTTATTAATCTCAAAAAAGATAATAATCATAGTTACAATACTAATCCACATTAAAATTATTTCAATAAATGCAAAACCTAATAACTGAAATTTAAAAAATATAAAACTCCAACAGAAATTTAAAAGTAATTGAATACAAAAAATGGCCACTGCTTTTTTTCTAAATTCATTTACTGGCGATTGTAGTATCATAAAAAATGATATTCCCATTAAAATGTAAAGGGTTGTCCAAACGGGACCAAACAAATAGTTGGGAGGATTAAATGATGGTTTGTTAATGCCAACATACCAATCGTTGATACTTGTGGCAGTTGCAAAGCCAGATATGCCGCCAATTAATAAAGGAACGGTAATACAAAGTGCTAGTTTAATGAATTTATTCATGTGTTGTTTTTAGTTAAATGTGATTTAGGATTATTGACGTGTTTTTGTAAGATGCGTTTTCCTTCTTGTTTAACGTCTTCTTTTTTTCGATAAGACCAAACCATATCGCTGGCATACTTTCTTGTTTCTTCAATGTCAACAATTGGTGCCGGATAATCTTTACCTATTTCACAGTTATATAATTGTTGTTCGATAAGCGATAGCTTCCAAGGTTCATGAATTAAATGTGCAGGAATGTCTTTTAACTCTGGAATCCATTGTTTAATAAATAAACCTTCAGGGTCGTGATCTTCGGAATTTTTGATGGGGTTATAAATTCTAATAGTGTTGATGCCAGTTACACCCGATTGCATTTGTAATTGCGGATAATGAATACCAGGCTCATAATCTAAAAACTGACGCGCTAAAAAATGTAGTTCTCTCCAATCTTGCCAAAGGTTAAATACAAAAAAGGAAACTACCATGGCTCGCATTCTAAAATTAATGTAGCCAGTAGCTACTAAACAACGCATGCAAGCATCAATAATTGGCACTCCAGTTTTTCCTTCTTGCCATGCTTTAATATAAATGTCGTTTTTGGGTTTAATTAATTGGTCGTATGCTTTATTTACGTTTTCAAACTCCATGCGGCATTCATCTTCAAATTTTTGCATAAAATGACAATGCCAATGTAAACGAGAAACAAAATTAGTAAGTGCACTTTTATTTTCGGAAGTATGATAATGCTGTTTGTTGTATTGATACACCATGCGCATACTAATGTTACCGTAGGTTAAGTAAGGCGATAAGCGACTACAACCTTTTCGACTCAATAAAGGTTTTGAAATATGTTTACTGTAATTTATATAACGCTCTTTAATAAAGCTATCCATATACCGCCAAGCCCAATACTCGCCGCCTTGTTGGAAATTTTTATTTCGTGTGGTGATTTCTATTGGTAGTTGATTTCCTTTGATTGAATTATAAAATTCATCACTTAAATTTAGAATGTTCCAATTAGTTTCATTAATGATTTTTGGAACACTCATCATTTTATCTTCCCATAATTTTTCCCAACTACTTCTTGATTTTAATTTTCTGATAACGCCATGTAATTGGTATTCTTTCCATGTTATATCATTTTGTTTGCAAAAGTGTTGCACAGCAATGTCTCTATCGTAAGTGAGTTTGTTGCCAATTTCCTCATGAGAGAATAAGTTCTGAATATGATACTGATTAGCTAATTCTTGAAAGACTGATAAAGCTTCTTGATTAAAAATATACAATTGAGACTGAATATTTTTTAATTTTTCGTTCATTTCCTGCAACGATTCGTATACAAAGCGCCAATGCCTCACATCGCTATCATCGTAATTCATCACAGAAGGTTCAAAACAGTATATTAACAATAGAGGTAAAGGTTGTTGTTGAGCCATAAAAAGTGGTTCATGATCAGTGAATCTTAAATCACGTTTAAACCAAACAATATTTACGGCTACTTTATTCAATATAACCAAGTTTCGCTAAACTCACTTCTTTATCCGCTTTAGCATAAGTTAATCGAGCTAAGCGTTCGGTTTTATGATAGCTGTCTAATCCACTACAGGTGATTGTTTTTGCTTTTTCAATATCTAAAAAGCCATCGTTACACAAGCAATCATTTGGAAAATACACTTGATTAATTTGCCCAATCACTAACACAGTGTTATTGGTGGTAATATTAATACGCTCTTTAAATTGAACACCTAATTGAATATGACTTTCTTTCACAAAAGGCGCCTTAAAGCCTAATTTATAATCTACCGTTAAATGTGTGGCATCAAATTCAGATATATCTCTGGGATAACGAGCAGATGTTTGATGCGCTTGTTTGTAAATCTCTTCGTTTATATGATTGATGGTGTAGAAGCCAGTTTCCATGATATTGGATAAGGTATGTCTATCTACAGAATCTGGGCGAGAAATAAAACCGATGTATGGAGGATTGGCTCCAATGTGAATTAACGAATTAAAAATAGCTAAATTAGTTTGTTTACTGCTATTGGTAGTTCCTATTAAAGCCACACTTTTAAAGCCTGATAACGAATTAACGAAAGCGGCACGGTAACGTTGCTCTAATCCCATTAAATCAACAAACGAAAAATAACGCTGTGTGGTTTTAGTTTCCATTGTTTATACTTTTATAGTTGACATGCCGCCATCCACATGTAATATTTGCCCTGTAATCCATGATGAATTATTAGATAATAAAAACTCAACAGTACTTGCTATATCATTTGGTGTTCCAATACGTTTTAATGGATGACGATTGCCACTAGCCTCTAATTTTTCGGGAGAGTTAATTAACTTTTCGGCCATTGGTGTACCTGTTAAAGAGGGAGCCACACAATTTACTCTGATTTTTGGTGAAAATTCGGCAGCGAGTGCTTTGGTTAGTCCTTCAATGGCACCTTTGCTTATTGAAACTGAACTATGAAATGGCATGCCTGTTTGAACCGCCACTGTGCTAAATAATACAATAGAGGCATTTTTGGATAATTCTAAATTGGATGTATAGGCTTGTATACTTTTGATGGCTCCTAATACATTTAATTTAAAATCATTTTCAAAATCTTGTTGCTTGAGTGTGCGAAATGGTTTTAGGTTTATTGAACCTGGACAATATACTAAGCCATCAATTGTGTTTTCTAATTTTGGCATGTCATCGTCCGATAAAATATCATGCTGGTAAAAATGACTAAATGGAGCGTCGGGTAAATTTCTTGACATAGAAAGAACCGTTTCTCTTTCTTTAATCAAGTTATTAGCTAATGCTTTTCCAATTGCTGAAGAAGCCCCAATGATAAGCGTTGTTTTCATATATGGTAAACAACGCTTATCCAAAAAAGTTTAAATGATTGTATTAATCAATAATAATTTTGTTGTTGGTGATGACGCCATCTGTATTGATGGATAATACATAAATACCTTTATCTAAATTCATTACAGGGATTTCAATTTGTTGATTTCCTGGCATGTAATGAGTTGTAGGGATTGTTTTTATGGTTTTGCCTAAAACATCATAAAGCACTACGCTGATATTTTTATGTTGTACTAATTCAAAATTTACAAATACTTTGTTACTAGATGGATTTGGATAAATAAGCAAATTATTTAAGTCGGAATTAGTGTTAGTGATGTTAGTAGCCGAAACAATATTGATATCATCTAGATAAAAATTATTAGATAAACCTGTTTCTGTTACTAATCTAAATCTAAATAAAACATTGGTTGCCGAAGTAAAGGCAGCAATATTTAACATTTCTTGATTAAATTGTGCGGGTGTTGGAATAAAGCCACCATTTACAACGCCGCTTACGCCAGCTGTTGTTGAACGAATACTTTTCGAAAATCTAGGCGTCCAAGTTAAGCCGCAATTTGTTGATACATACACATTAAAAAAATCATAAGAGGATGTTGTACTTACATCTCTTTCGGCGCCAGCCCATTTAAATGTAAATACAAGATTTGACATTGAACTAAAATCATAAGTTGGAGTATATAAATCACTAGTTGATAAAGGAGCCGCATTTTCGCTCACAAAAACACTTTTGTTACCTGTTGCCGCAGCTAAATTGGTTTGTTGCCAATTTGTATTAGTGGATGATACGTTTTTAACGGTCCATGTAGCATTAGGTATAGTTGCCGTTTCAAAACTTTCAATTAAATCACCCGTTATTGGTGCTGGTAAAACGGTGATATATTCAATTTTTGTTTCGGGTAATGAATTGCCAACACTGTTACTCGAAACCAATTGTACTGAGTATGTTCCTGGGCTATTATATGTAATAGTTGGATTTTGAACACTTGATAAATTTGGAGTTCCTCCTTCAAACACCCAGTTCCAATTAGTTGGCGTTGCAATATTACTTTCATCCGTAAACGATACCGTTTGACCGACGCATAGTATTTGTTTGTTTGATTTAAAAAATGCCGCTGGTGCACATTGTGCAGCGGGGTTTATGCCTGTGGTAACCATATTAGTGTTTGACACTAAATTAGCACGGCCAACCGTATTAGATTGTAAAGCCGAGTTCATTCTTAATACTTGCCCATTAGTAAACATAGTATTGCAATAAGAATAGTCCATGAAATTTTGATAATTTTCAGGAACCCCTGCATTGCATATGTCATAAGTAGTGGGGCAATTAAGGTAACCTGGAGTGTTTGGCGTATCGTTTACAAAATCGTTATTATTACAATCTTCGCCACAAGCATTCCAGCCAAATACATGTAATAAATTTAACCAATGCCCAACCTCGTGAGTTAATACATGTGAACGAAAATTGTTTGATGTTCCAGTATTCCCGGTATAAGTATGAAGCATTACAATGGCATCTTCGGGGGCACCGTAACTCCATGAACCAGGTAAGTAAGTGTATCCGGCTGCACCAAACCCACTACTTAATGTGATTGATTTAACCACATACACATTTAAATATTTGCTAGGATCCCAAGTATGTTGGTATAAGGTTGGCGATTGCTCGTCCCAATTGGCATCGGTATCCAAATGACGTATAATACCACTTGTGCAATTGCCATTAGGATCGAGTTTTGCTAATTGAAATCTGATATTGGTTGGCTTTGCAATTGGTTGAAATACAGACAAGGTATTTACTGTATCGGCATTTTTCTTTGCAAAATCATTGTTTAATACAGTCATGGCATCCATCACTTGAACATCAGATATGTTTTCGGTGCCATTTAAATGCAAAATATGAAATACCACCGGAATGGTATAATTAACTGCAGCAACAGATTTTGCCATTTGTTCATTATTGACAATACTAGCTTGATAGGCGTCAAACTGCTGTTTTAAGGTAGGATGTTTTTTAAAGTGAAGGTTTGTGGCCTCTGTAGATATACATCTTTTTATTTCAGGCTCTTGGGCCTGTAATGTAAAAAATGAAAATGCAATATAAAGTATAAAGGAAATGGTTTTTTGCATGATTTATTTTTATTAGTAAACTAAGTTAATTATAAAAATTTGGTTTAAAAAAATAAGTTTATAAATATCTTATCAATATAAACAAATATTCTCTTATGTTTATATTTTAAAAATAGTATGATGATAATTGATTTAAGAAGTGACACCGTAACTAAGCCAACAAAGGCGATGATGGATGCCATGATGATTGCTCCGGTGGGCGATGATGTGTTTAATGAAGATCCAACCATTTTAACATTAGAAGAAAAAGCAGCAACCTTGTTTGGCAAAGAAGCAGCTTTGTTTTGCCCAAGTGGCACGAT
>JBIICN010000012.1:0-89156 GCA_044238845.1 Bacteroidia bacterium | reverse complement strand
ATTTAAAAGAAAAAGGCGTTAAATTTTACTTAAATAGTCCTACTAATTATATCAACACCAAAAACCAAAAAATAGATAGTGTAAAAGTTTCAATAGAAGGAAAAGATAATGATATAGTGGCAGATCATTACTTATTTGCTGTGCCAGTAGAAGTTATGGCAAACTTATTAAATCCTGATGTTATAAAAATAGATCCAACATTAAATACCATCAAACAATTAAGCGAATCTGTTTCGTGGATGAATGGAGCGCAATTTTATTTAACTAAAGATGTTCAAATAAACCAAGGCCATACTATCTATATTGATACTCCTTGGGCAATTACTTCTATTTCGCAAAAACAATTTTGGCCAAATGTTAACTTAAATGAATATGGCGATGGACACGTAAAGGGAATTTTATCGGTTGATATATCTGACTGGGATACTCCAGGGATTTTATATAACAAATCTGCTAAAGAATGCTCAAAAGAAGAAATTATTAAAGAAATTTGGGAACAGTTAAAACGCAGTTTAAATGTAGAGGGTCAGGTTATTTTACAAGACGATATGTTACATAATTGGTACCTAGATGCTGACATCGAATTTGAAATTCCTAAAAAAAATAAAGAGCCATTATTGGTTAATACCATTAATTCATGGGATTTAAGACCCTATGCCTATACTCGTGTTAAAAATTTGTTTTTAGCATCCGACTACGTTAAAACATACACAGATTTGGCAACTATGGAAGGAGCTAACGAAGCTGCCAGGAGAGCGGTAAACTGTATTATAGATGTATCGGGAATTAGTGCAAAAAAATGTAAATTGTGGGATTTACATGAACCATGGATCTTTTCTTTTTACAGATGGAAAGATAAAAGACGCTACAAAAAAGGGTTAGCTTGGAATGTTCAAATACCTTGGATTATGTCGTTTGCAATTCATGTGCTTGGAGTTATAAAAAATTTATTTACTAAAAAAAGAAAATAAAAATGAATAATTATTGGTTAAATACATCTGTCTACACAATTCCTGAATTAATATTATTTGGTATTGGCGCTATTTTTTGGGTTTTATGCTACATCTTAGTAATAAGAGGAATCATTAAATACAAATTTGTTGGTATTTCGGCCGGTGTTATTGGAGCTAATATCGCTTGGGAATTTCTATGGGCATTTGTTTACAAGCAAGACATGGGAATGGTTTTACAAATTGGATATTATGCCTGGTTTTTTGCAGATGTTTTTATTGTTTACAGCACATTTAAATACGGTTACAAACAAGTAGGAGAGAAATTACAAAGCAGATTTAACGTTATGTTTGGTTTTTCTATTTTAGCTTGGCTTGCTGTGCTATACTTCTTTATAAAAGATGGTTACGATAATTCGATTGGTGCTAACTCGGCCTATGCCATACAACTAGTAATTTCAATAACCTGTTTAATTATGTTATTGAATCATTTACAAGAAAAAGGTATTTCATATTGGGCGGCATGGTGCCGTATGTTAGGGAGTTTATTTTGTGGCATCATGATAATTATGCATTGGCCAACAAATCATTGGATTATTTCAATGGTAGTTGTTTATATGATTATTGATATTTACTATCTTATTATTGCCACAAAACACAGAACAAAATAATCATCTTTTCTCAGGAAAAATGATAATTTTGAAACCATGAGTATACTAAGCTATTGGGATGATATTATTTCTGCCGGAGTAAACTCCGCTCAATCCTATACCTTTTCCGATAAGCTTCAGGCTAGAAATAGAATGTCGATTCTATGTGTCATTTTTTCACTGATCTATTTTTTCTACTTTTTACTTCATAAACAATACTTGCCTTTTACAGCAATTTCAATAGGCATTTCACTATTTTCATTATCTATTATATTAAATAGCTTTAAAAAGTATACAATATCAAGTTTCTTAATTTTATTAAATACAAATTACTGTGTTTTATTTTTCTCTATTTATCTAGGTTTTGATTCAGGAATTCATTTATACTTATTTACATCCCCGTTAATCGTTCTTACTTTATTTGATACTAAAAACATAAAAACTATTGCACTGGCAATGTTTAGCTATGTTGCAAATTTTATTATTATAGTAACCATAGAAAAGATTTTTAAAATCAATTTTCCCGCACTAAATATTGAACAACAATCTGTTTTTTATTTAATAAACTTTATATGTTGTAGCATCATAATAATGGCATTAGCACTTTATTTTTTGTACAATAACAATAAAGTAAATCAATTACTCATTATCAAAAACCAACAACTGATTTCACAACAAGAACAGTTAAAAGAAGAAAATAGTATCCGAAAATTAGCAGAAGAACAAGCGATTTCATCATTAGCCGAAAAAAACATTTTACTTTCAGAAATTCATCATCGAGTTAAAAATAATTTGGCAGTCGTAACGGCGTTAATGGAACTTCAAACGTTTTACTTAAAAGATGAAAAAACTATACAAATATTAAAAGAAAGCCAAAATCGAATTAAATCTATTGCTCTGTTACACGAAAAACTTTATGAAAACACGTCTTTAAAAGAAGTCAACGTGGCTCTATATACAAATGAATTAGTCCAATTTATTAAGCAATCGATCTCAAAAGATAAGATTGTTGAAATACATATAAAAATTGATGAAATAAATTTAGAAATGTCAAAGGCTATGCCTTTTGGATTAATGTTAAATGAATTAATTACCAACTCTTATAAATATGCATTTTATGAAAAAGAGAAGGGTCATATTTGGATAACTATCGATCATAAAGACAATCAATGTTTTCTTGAATATAAAGATGATGGCATTGGATATGAGTATAATGATGAAATAAAAACAAAATCGTTGGGTATAAATTTGATTGAATCATTTTGTATTCAATTAAATGGTAAATTTGCATTCAAGCGCCAGATAAACAATATGATTTTTGAATTAACATTTCCTATTGATAAAAAATAGTACTATGGCAAAAAAAGTTCTTATAGTTGAAGACGATATGATTTTATCGATGGTCAACAAAAAATACATCGAAATTATAGGACATAAAGTCGTACAGTGCGTTAGAACAGGCATAGAGGCCATTGAGGCTACGAAAAAGTACCAGCCTGATGTTATTTTAATGGATATACGTATTGAAGGAGATATGGACGGCATTGAAGCTATGCAAGAAATAAGAAAATTTTCACAAACAAATGTTATTTATTTAACTGGGAATTCAGATCCATCAACAAAACAAAGAGCTGAGCAAACTAACATGTTAGCTTTTTGCATCAAACCTGTTTCAATTGATGATTTAAAGGCTGTTTTAGAAAAACTATAGATATCAAAAAAACCTATTTCTATTTTTTTATCAAATCATTTTTATCTGATTTCATTAGAAAATAATCACATAATATTCTTCAAATTTATTTTACATTAGTTGCCAATTAATTCCATTATGAAATTTACATACTCAGTTTTTCTATTGCTTATTCTAAACATCAATTCGTTTTCACAAACTAACGAGGAGCTATCTATCTCTTTTGTAAAAAAACTAGAACGTCAGCAATTTGATAGTTGCTACTCGATGTTTGACACTAGCATGGCCAATAAATTTAATGCCGCCATGCTTGAAAAAATGTGGGGAAGTATTCCAAGATATATGGGCGAATACAAGGGTTATACGACTGTTGAATCTACCAAAAAAGATTCGATAGATGTGGTGGCCGTAAGATGTACATTTGAAAAAACAAAAATGGATTTACAATTCAGTTTCAACGATTATAAAAAAATTATTGGGATGTTTTTTGTGCCGCCAAAAAACAAAACAGCTTACGTTACACCCGAATACGCTCAACAAAATAAATACTACGAAACAAAAATTGCTGTAAAAACCGGCACCATGTCTTTACCAGGCGCATTATGTGTACCAAACAATATCAAAAATCCTCCTGTTGTTATTTTATTAGCGGGTTCTGGTCCTAATGATAAAGATGAAACCATCGGGCCAAATAAAGCGTTAAAAGATTTAGCAGTTGGATTAGCATCAAATGGTATTGCAACGTACAGATACGATAAACGTACGATGGTTTATGGTAAAGACATGAAAGATGTTGATATTAATGCAGAAGTGATTGAAGATGCTGTTAGTGCTGTGGCAACTATAAAAAAGAATCCTGATTTTAAAGATTCAAAAGTATTTATTGCGGGGCATAGTTTAGGTGCTATGTGTGCTCCATTAATTGCCAGTAAATCGAAGCAAATAAATGGCATTGTTCTATTAGCAGGAAATGCGCGTCCATTAGAAGATGTTGTATTGGAACAATACAATTACATTTTTGGATTAGATAGTATTGATCAAGAAGAAAGAAAAGAAATAGATAAATTAATAGCTCAATCAATTATCGTAAAAACACCAAAGGCTTTAAAAACAGCTAAAGCCGAAGATTTACCTTTAAATATTGAACCCAAATATTGGGAATCATTATTAAAGTATAATCAAGTTCAAGTAGCCAAAAAATTAAAACAACCTATTTTAATATTACAAGGTGAAAGAGATTACCAAGTAACCATGACTGATTTTAACTTGTGGAAACAAAATTTAAGCGATAAGCCTAAAAATCAATTTATATCTTACCCAACATTAAACCATTTGTTTATGAAAGGTGAAGGAAAATCTTCACCATCCGAGTATGATAAACAAGGAAATGTAGACTTTCAAGTGATTACAGATATTTCAAACTGGGTAAAAAGCAAGTAATCCAGCCCCTGTATTTATAGGCATTTCTTTTTTTGAATTATTTTTTAGTTTCCTGTAACTTTTTTGTAACGAGGTGCGTCCTATGTATAAATCTGCAGAAAAGATTATTTAAAATTAAAAATTCTACAAATGAAACCAATCATATTATCATCCATTCTTTTAATTAGCTCCATAGCAATTAAAGCACAAACATCTCAAGTAAGAGAAGCGAAAGCATTTCAAAAAATTGAATTATCTGGAGCGGCCAATGTTCTTTACAGGCAAAGCGATACATTAAGTCTTAAAGTGGTGGCAGACGAAAAAGAGATCAATAACATTAATACAACCTACGAAAACGAAACGTTAGTAATAAAAGCCAAAGGTAGTTTCACGCATTCGTATAAAATATATGTAAGCGGAAACACTCTAAAACAAATTACAAGCAGTGGCGCTTCAAAATTTAGCTCTACCAATAGTATCAATGCGGATAGTTTATCCATCGACGTGTCTGGCGCCAGTGATGTTATATTAAAAGTTAACACAAAAGCGATAGATGTTATGTTAAGCGGCGCTTCGGCTGTGAATTTAGAAGGAAATACACAAACATTATACAGTACTGTTAGTGGTGCATCTGCCTTAAAAGCCTACAAATTAAATGCTGCAACAACAAATATAACTACCTCTGGAGCTTCATCGGCAAAAGTGTTTGCCAACGATAAAATAAACGCCAATGCTACTGGCTCAAGTACTATTAAATTTAAAGGCGAGCCTAAAGAGGTAAGTGCTGAAGCTTCAAGTTCTTCATCTATTGCAAAAGTGGTTGGTGATGATGTGGCAAAAAAATCAGGTGATAAAAAAGACACAACTACTATTAATTTTCGCAAAAAACAATACGTAATTATTAATAAAGACAAAGATTCTGACTCAAACATCAACAAAACAAATGACGACGATTTTCACCACTGGGCAGGTTTTGGAATGGGTGTAAATGGTTGGTTATCTAATGGAGGCTTCACTATGCCGAAAGGACAAGAATATATGGCTTTAAATTATGGTAAATCATTAAATTTTCAATTAAACCCTTTCGAAAAAGACATTCATATCTATAAAGATTATATCAACTTAGTAGTTGGATTAGGATTTGAATGGAACCAATATGAATTTAGCAACAAAACAAGATTAAATCCAGATTCTAGTTATACATTCGGAGTTATAGATTCAACAAATACATTTAGCTACAAGAAAAACAGATTAAAAAGCACGTTTGTTAACGTTCCTGTATTGTTAGAATTTAATACGAGTAAAAATCCTAAAAAAGCATTTCACTTGGCATTTGGTGTCATAGGAGGCTACAAATTAGGATCTCGTACACGTCAAATTGGAACACAAAATGGGCAAGAAATAAGAATTATTAAAAAAGATAATTACAACATAAATCCTTTTAGAGTAAATGCTCATGCAAGTATTGGCTACCACAACTTAACCTTATATGCCGATTATGCTTTAACCCCCTTGTTTGAAAACGGAAAAGGTCCGGAATTATCACCATTTACTATAGGAGTAAAATTAATTTCATTCTAAAAGACCGTTTAATACGAGCAAAAATAAACAGCCGTTTTTTCAAACAACTAAAGCCCTTCTGATTGATAGCAGAAGGGCTTTTTAATAATTATGATTTCCTCTACATCAATTTTCCTAAAAAAGCATACACTTATTAGATAAATGCCAGCACTTATTTATTTATCATAAAAACACGTAACTGTTAGCTTATTTTTACTCAGGTTTTAGTTCAATTTGCAAAAACGAGCGGTTTTTAATTATATGACTAACAAGCCCGAGTAAACAAAAAGCCCTTCTGATTGATAGCGGAAGGGCTTTTTTAATTCCATTTATCCTCCAAATCCTAACCACTTATCAAACAAAACCTACCACTTATTAGTTTGTAGTTTTTTGTAGTTGATTTAGTAATTAACTTTATAGTAGTTCTTTATATCATAGGTTTTGTTTAGTTTAAACCAATACAAGAAAGCTGCTGTACTTTAAACGGGGATGGGTACAGCAGCTTTTTTTATGTCCAATAATTTTAAACTAATTTTGCTTCCATCAAATACTCCGCAATTTGCACCGCATTAGTAGCAGCTCCTTTACGCAAATTATCAGATACAATCCACATATTTAATGTTTTAGGCTGTGTTTCATCTCTTCTAATACGTCCTACAAATACCTCATCTCTATTGTGAGCATTCATAGGCATAGGATAAATTTGATTAGCAATGTCATCTTGTAAAACAACACCTTTCGTGTTATTCATGATTTCAAAAATATCTTTCACTTCAAATTCATTTTCAAATTCAATGTTCACGCTTTCGCTATGCCCACCCATTACTGGAATACGAACTGTTGTAGCCGTTAAACGAATTGAATCATCACTCATGATTTTTTTGGTTTCGTTTACCATTTTCATTTCTTCTTTGGTGTAACCGTTATCCGTAAACACATCAATTTGAGGAATGACATTTAAATCAATTTTGTATTTATAAGCCATTTCTCCATCTTTGCCTGCGCGTTCGTTCATTAACTGATCAACCGCTTTAACGCCAGTACCAGTAACAGATTGGTAAGTAGAAACAACAACACGTTTTATTTTATATTTTTTATGTAGTGGATTTAATGCTACTACCATTTGTATGGTTGAGCAATTTGGATTAGCAATAATTTTATCTGTAGCCTTTAATTCGTGAGCATTAATTTCGGGAACAACTAACTTTTTAGTAGCATCCATACGCCATGCGCTCGAATTATCAATTACCGTAATTCCAGCTTCTGCAAATTTTGGAGCCCACTCTAAAGAAGTACTACCACCTGCCGAAAATAAAGCAATGTGTGGTTTAGCAGCAATAGCATCAGTCATAGAGTGCACCTTATACTTCTTACCCTTAAATGTAATTTCTTTACCTACTGATTTTTCAGAGGCTACTGGGATTAACTCCGTTAAGGGGAAATTTCTTTCCGCTAATACTTCTAACATTTTAGTGCCTACAAGACCTGTGGCTCCAACAACTGCAATTTTCATTTTTTGTATATTATTATAAGGTTAAATCACGAGGCCCAAAGTTGTTAAATTATTCTCTATCAAAAAAATTTCTTATTTTAGTTTTTCATAAATTTTTATAGATGGTACGTGTTTTTTTTGTCGTTTTGTCCCTTTTATTTTTTTATAATTTCAATGCTCAAATAAATGAGAGTTTTACCGATGGAGATTTTAACTCTAACCCAACTTGGACTCTTAGCGCTAATAATGATTTTTCTGTGAACGCAGGGCAATTAAAATCAGCAAATACAACTTCTAACTCGTTTTTTTACATTAGTACAACTAATACCATAAGTACTAATTGCACTTGGGAATTTTGGATAAACTTGCAATTTTCGACTTCTGGCTCTAATTACGTAGACGCTTATTTGATTTCAGACAATACTAATTTATTGTCCTCAAGCATCAATGGTTATTTTGTAAGAATTGGAAATATAAGCGATGATATATCCTTATACAAAAGTACTGCTGGAACTCAAACAGTTATTATTGATGGTGTAAATGCAAGTGTGGCAAGTAGTTCCAATAATTTAATTAAAATAAAAGTCACTCGAACAAGCGCTAATGTATTTAGCTTAGAAAGAGATATGACTGGAACTGGCGCGAACTATTTTACAGAAGGAACCATTACGGATGCTAGTTTTAGTTCATCAACCACTTTTGGATTTGCCATTAAGCAATCTACTGCCACTTTTTTTGGGAAACATGTTTTTGATGATATTAATGTTGCTACTATTATAGCCGATGTTTCTCCTCCTAATATTGTAAGTAACACGGTTATTTCCAACACGCAATTAGACGTTTTATTTAACGAGCCAGTAGAAATTTCATCTGCACAAACCACAACAAATTATTCAGTTAATAATGGAATTGGAAATCCTAGTTCAGCAACTCGGGATGCATCTAATTTATCTTTAGTCCATTTATCTTTTACCACGCCTTTTACTAATGCCTTATCTAATTCACTTACCATTAATGGAGTTCAAGATAATTCATTAAACGCTATTAGTTCTGGCACAACAAGCTTTACGTATTTAGCGCCAGTTACGATAGGTTATAGAGATATTATTATCAATGAGATTTTTGCAGACCCTTCGCCAGTCATAAATTTAACAAATACCGAGTTTGTTGAATTATATAATCGTAGTACAAATACATTTAATTTAAATGGATTAAAATTAGCTGATAGTTATACAGCAACAGGAGCTACTTTAGGTAATTACAGCATGCCTCCCAATAGTTACGTGATTATTTGTCCAATAGCCGACACCGCACAATTTACGGCATTAGGCTATATGAATAAACTTGGAGTGAGCTCCTTTCCATCGTTAAATAATGCAGGAGATAATATCTATTTAAAAACTAATGCAGGACTGCTTATCGATAGTGTAAATTATAAAGACACTTGGTATCAAGATGCTGTAAAAAAAGATGGTGGCTATAGTTTAGAGCAAATCAATCCGAATTTAAATAGTAATTGTTCTCAATCAAGTAATTGGATTGCATCGAATGACGCCAATGGAGGAACTCCTGGTTTTGTAAACTCAGTATACTCTTTAGCACCAGATATCATTGCTCCAAAAATTAATTCAGTAACTATTTTAGATTCATTACATATTTCTGTTTGCTTTAATGATGCCATTGCTGCTTCTCAATTAACCGTTACATCAAATTATTCAATTAACGGAAGCATTGGCTCTCCCTCTTTAGCAATAAGCACTTCAGGCAACATGTGTGTGACTTTAAGTTTATCTAGTAAACTAATTAATGCCACTAATTATACAATTACAGTTTCTGGAATTACGGATTGCAGTGCTAATGCATTATCCCCAAATACAAAAGCGTTTTCGTTTTATAAAGCACAACCTTATGATATCGTTATAAATGAATTAATGCCTGACCCAGATCCATCGATTAATTTACCAAATGAAGAATACGTTGAATTAAAGAACAGAACTAACTTTAGTATTAATTTAAAAAATTGGAATTTTTCGAGTTTAAGTAGTTCTAAAAAAATACCCGACATTACTATTGAACCTAATGGATATATTGTATTAGTAGGGTCTGGTTTAGCAAATCAATTTTATAATAACTTTGGTATTGTTGCATATGAAGTAACTAGTTTTCCTTCTCTTTTAAATGATGGTACAACTATTACCTTAAGCGACACCAACAATGTTGTCATTAGTTCTGTATCCTATTCTTCAAGCTGGTATAACGATGCTAACAAAAGCGGCGGTGGATGGAGTTTAGAGCAAATTGACGCGAACAATCCTTGTGCTGGACAAAATAATTGGCATGCAAGTACTCATCCAGATGGAGGAACGCCATCGACTGCAAATTCAGTATCAGCATCAAATACAGATGTTTCGTCTCCTAGTGTAGACCGAGTAATTGTGATTAATGCTGATACGATTGCCGTATTATTTACAGAATCTCTAAACCTAGCTGCTATATCTAACCCATCCAATTATACATTTGATAATGGATTAACGACTCCAACATATGTAAATGCAGTAGCGCCTGATTACAAAAAAGTAATTCTAAAATTGTCCGCTCCCATTCAATTAGGAACAATATATAACGTTACTGTGCTTAATGGCATTACTGATTGTGTTGGCAATCCATTAATCAATGGCACTGCTCCTTTTGCTTTACCAGAAACTCCTGCCGCAAATGATGTGGTGATTAACGAAATATTATTTGACCCAAATACAGGAGGCGTAGATTTTGTTGAATTATATAACAGAAGTAAAAAGACCATCAACCTAAAAGATTTAAAAATTGGGTCGATGGATACTATAACAAACGTTTTAAAAGATACAGAAACAATTACTGATGAAGGTTACTTGTTGTTTCCTGAAAACTACCTAGTGATTAGCGAAAATGGGGCGGCTATTAAACAAAATTATCTAACTATTAATCCAAAAGGTTTTTTAGATATTATTGATTTACCAAGTATGAATACAGATGATGATGTGGTAACATTAAGCGACGCTAATTTTAATGTGATTGATAATTTTAAATATAGTGTGAAAATGCATTTTCCTTTATTAGTAAACACAAAAGGAGTATCATTAGAACGCATCGACTTTAATAGACCAACAGACGATAAAACAAACTGGAACAGCGCTTCGGAAGGCGTTGGATTTGCCACACCTGCCTATCGTAACTCGCAGTATTTACAAGCAGATGGAGGAAGTGGCGTTTCAATTCCAAATCCTTTATTTTCACCAGATAATGATGGCTATAACGATGTATTAAATATCAGTTATAAATTAGATGAACCTGGAAAAGCCGCTAACGTTTTTATTTATGACAGCAAAGGCAGGATGATTCGTCATTTAGTTAGAAATGAACAACTAGCTACAGATGGCGTGATTAGTTGGAACGGCATCAATGATGATAATGAAAAAGCACCAATTGGTATTTATGTGGTGTATGTTGAATTATTTAATTTATCAGGCAAAATAAATAAACACAAACTAAGTTGCACTTTGGCAGGTAAGTTATAAATGCTTCAGGATTTTTTAGCACTCATATACCCTCGTAACTGCGTGAGTTGCGGAAATAGTTTATTCAAACATGAAGAACAAGTTTGTAATTACTGTTATTTGAATTTACCTAAAACTAATTTTCATAAACAACAACGCAATCCAGTTGATGCACTATTTTATGGAAGAACTCCACTATTAATAGCTAGTAGTTTTTATCTATTCCAAAAAAAGGGAAGCATTCAAAAAGTACTACATGCTATTAAGTACAAGCATAATAAAGATTTAGCCGTGCTAGTAGGTAAATGGTATGCCGAAGATTTAAAAACAAATGACATTATTAGCAAATCTGATTTTATTATTCCTGTTCCTTTACACAATAAAAAATTTAAAATACGTGGCTATAATCAAAGTGAGGAATTTGCCAGAGGTTTATCAGAAGGATTAAAAATCGCTTTAAACACCAATGTTTTAAAACGAAAAGAATTTACCGAAACACAAACTAAAAAAAGCAAATACGAACGTTGGGAAAACGTAGAAGATGTATTTGAATTAATAGAACCCGAAAGTTTTAAAAACAAACAAATTGTTTTAGTAGATGATGTCATCACCACAGGCGCAACCATTGAAGCCTGCTGTCAGTTATTACAACAAATAGAAGGAATAAAAATTAGTGTATTAAGTATTGCTTACGCTGATAAGTAGTGTTTACTATGTCACCCTGAGCGTAGTCGAAGGGTTTATAGGAAATTACCAAAAAGATGCTGAATCAAGTTCAGCATGACCATTGCATGGTTAAAAATTACATGGCTTCGCTCACTACTTCCTTAACCGCATCTGGCAATAAACGTTTTAATAACGCTTCAATTCCTGCTTTTAAAGTTAATGTACTACTTGGGCAATCGCTACATGCACCGCGCATTTGAACCGTTACAACACCATCTTTTAATTCTTTGAAAGTAATCATCCCTCCATCCGACTCTACTGCTGGGCGAATGTATTGATCTAGTACTTCAATGATTTTAGCTTCCACTTCGTCTTTAGCAGCCACATGCTGAGTACTAATGACTATTTTTTCGGTAAAAGTATTATCAACTGCTACTTCTTGTTTTGGTAAAGCGGTTACAATTAAATTACCCGCATTTAAATATTCAGTTAAAAATGAACGTAATTCTAAAGTAATATCATCCCACTCAACAGCATCTGTTTTAGTAATGGTGATAAAATTAGCTGCCATAAATACTGTTTTTACAAACGGAAATTGAAATAACTGTTTAGCAATTGGAGCGGTTAAAGTTTCACTAATGTTTTTATACTCAGCGCTTGCTCCTTTTTCGTTAATCAACACTTTATTAGCCACAAATTTCATTGAAGACGGATTTGGAGTGCCTTCAATATATATAATGTAAGGTATTTCTACTTGGTTTTCCATTGGAATTAAATTTGACACAAAGATAGGAAGGTTTTTAGAATTATCGTCATTGCGAACGAAGTGAAACAATCTCATAAGCAGGGTGATTAATGTGAGATTGCTTCGGGCAAAAAAGCCCTCACAATGACGAAATTCAACAAAAAACCTTTCCAAAACCCACACTTTTCTTTATCTTCACATCCTCAAAATTCAGATTATGACAACTCGTACAAAAATTAAAGAAGTTTTAAAAGGAACGCAAATAGACCAAACAGTTAATGTAAAAGGTTGGGTTCGTACATTTCGTAACAATTCATTTATTGCTATCAACGATGGCTCTAGCATCAATAATATTCAAGCGGTTGTAAATTTTGAAACCTTTAATGCAGAAACTTTAAAACGTTTAACGCCAGGCGCTTGTATTGGTGTTACAGGTAAATTAATCGCTTCGCAAGGTAAAGGACAAAGTGTAGAAATTGTTGTTTCAGATATTGAAGTATATGGTGATGCTGAATCAGATATTTCAAAACCAAATCCATACCCATTACAACCTAAAGCTCACTCTTTAGAGTTTTTAAGAGAGATTGCTCACTTACGTTTCCGTACAGGTACGTTTGGCGCTATTTTCAGAGTACGTCATACTTTAGCATACGCTATTCATAAATTTTTTAATGATAAAGGATTTGTATATATGCACACACCAATCATTACCAGCAGCGATGCCGAAGGTGCTGGTGAAATGTTTCGCGTATCCACTTTAGATCCAAAAAATCCACCACTAACAGAAACTGGTGAAATTGATTATAAACAAGATTTCTTTGGCAAATCAACTAACCTTACCGTTTCTGGTCAGTTAGAAGGCGAATTAGCAGCGATGGCTTTTAGTGATGTGTATACATTTGGCCCTACTTTCCGTGCCGAGAATTCAAACACCACTCGTCACTTAGCGGAGTTTTGGATGATAGAACCAGAAATGGCTTTTTATAATCTAAAAGATAACATGGCTTTAGCAGAAGAAATGTTGAAGTATGTAATTACTTATGCTTTAGATAAAAACAAAGAAGACATTGAATTCTTATCGCAACGTTTGTTAGATGAAGAAAAAAATAAACCTCAAACAGAACGTAGCGAATTAAATTTATTAGAGAAATTAAATTTCTGTTTAGGAAATGAATTCGCTAAAATAACTTATACTGAAGCGATAGACATTTTACGTGAATCCAATCATAATAAGAAAAAGAAATTCCAATACATCATTGAAGGCTGGGGAGCTGATTTACAAAGCGAACACGAGCGTTACTTGGTAGAAAAGCATTTTAAAAAACCAGTTATTTTAACGGATTATCCAAAAGACATCAAATCGTTTTACATGCGTATGAATGATGATGGGAAAACGGTTGCTGCAATGGATATTTTATTCCCAGGCATTGGCGAAATTATTGGTGGCTCTCAACGTGAAGAACGTTTAGAGAAATTAGAAGCCCGTATGAACGATATGCATATCCCAACAGAAGAAATGAGTTGGTATTTAGATACACGTCGTTTTGGTGCTTGTCCACATGCTGGTTTTGGATTAGGCTTTGAGCGTTTAGTATTATTTGTAACAGGTATGACAAATATTCGCGACGTCATTGCTTTCCCAAGAACACCAAATAATTGTGAGTTTTAGATTAAATTCATAATATCATACGATTATTGACTTTACTAATCGTATTGCCTTATTCAATAAGTTGTTTTATATTTGATATAAATACAACACTATGAAATCTAATGCGTTAGTAGTAATTCTTCTATTATTATCTTTTACAATTAATGCGCAGCTTTGTCTTAATACTCCTATTAACAGATCCTTACAATATGGCCCTTTAGAAACGGTTTCTTCGGATTTTAATTTAGATGGCAAAGCAGACGTTGCTATTATCCCTGAATATTCATTCAATCCAGGTATTATTCAAATTTTATTAGGAAATGGAGACAACACCTTTGGTGCCGCTGTCAATTTTTCAGTAGGCAATTCCCCTACTGGACTGAAGACAGGAGATTTTAATAATGACGGAAAGCCAGATTTAGCGGTTGCTAACTATGGTACAAATTATGTTTCGGTATTACTAGGTTTAGGAACGGGCAGTTTTGTGGCGGCAACAAGTTATACATTTGGTGGTAGTGCGTATACACTAAATTGTAATGATTTTAACGGAGATGGAAATTTGGATATGGCTGTTACAAGTGCTACTAATGTCTCAATATTTTCTGGTCTTGGTACTGGATCATTTTCTTCGCCTATAAGTTACAGTGTGGGTGTTAATGCAAATATCATAACAAGTTCAGACCTAAATAATGATGGCAAACTTGATTTAATGTTAGCAAGTAGTGCATTTAATTCTCCCTACATATTTGTGGCTATGGGCTTAGCCACGGGCGGTTATTCAACCGTTGTTCTTACTTCTGTTGGTAATAGTCCAACAGCCATTATTTGCAACGATTTTAATGATGATGGCATTAAAGACGTTGTTGTTACCAATGCGTCTAATAGTTACAGGTCAGTGTTAATAGGTAACGGCAATGGCGGCTTTTCCAATGTACTTTTAAATGGTTGTATAGAAGGGGAAGCGGGTGTTGCAAATGCAGATTTTAATAATGATGGTAAACAAGATCTTGCTATAGCAAATAGCATAAATTGTTTTATAAGTGTTTTATTAGGGTCGGGAGAAACAAATGCGTATTCTGTTTTTGATAGATCACGTTATACTACAGGCATGGATCCACAATCTGTTGCATGTGCAGATTTTAACGAAGACGGGTACTTAGATTTAATTGTTGGAAATCGAACATCAAAAACATTGTCTGTTTTAAATGGCAATGGGAATGGGAAATTTACTGGAGCAAGATTAACAGGAGTAAATCCCTATCCAAGTTTTACAACAACTCCTGATTTGGATAACGATGGCAATTCTGATTTAGTAATCGGTCACTCAAATTCTAATAGCGCAAGTGTTATGCTAAATGTCGGTTCAGGGCAGACATTTATACCATGGTGGCAGGTATATTTTAGTTCCGCTCTCACAAATCTAAAAAGTACAGATTTAAATAATGACGGGAACATGGATTTAGTAGCTGTTAACGGGAACACAAATACTATTGCTGTTGTACTTGGATTAGGTAATGGGAATTTTGGCAGCTTAACTAATTATACACTTTCCAGCTCTCCAAGAGATATTGCAATAGGCGATTTTAATAATGACGGTTATTCAGATTTAGCCGTAACACAAATAACAAATAATCTTTCCGTGCTACTTGGCTCTTCAACAGGTAGTTTATCGTCTGTTATCAACTATTCGGTAAGTAGCTTACATATTGGTGTAGTTACAAACGATTACAATAATGATGGGAAATTAGATTTAGTAACCATGTCGCATAATTCAAATTCATTTTATGTATCATTAGGACTCGGTAATGGTAATTTTGCACCAGAGGTAAGTTATAACGCCCCTGGAGCTTATCCCTTGCAAATATCTGGTATAACTAGTAAAGATTTTAATAATGATGCCATTGCTGATTTAGCTTTAATACAAACAAATATATCTACTGGTGCGGCAAATATTACTATTTATATAGCAACAGGTATAGGGAGTTTTACTAACTCTGCAATCTATTCTATTAATGCTGGCTCTAAATCAATAACCTCTGCAGATTATAATGGAGACGGAAAACTAGATCTTGCACTGGCATCCTCAAATTTTGGAGGTGGTGGAAATGGCACTTATAATAATGTTTCATTGTTTTTAGGCTCAGGCAATGGGACATTTGGCACAGCTATTAATTACAATGTTGGAATAGACCCTATTGTGGTTGAGAATGCCGATTTTAACAACGACGACAAAATGGACTTGGTAACTATTAACTTTGCATCAGATAATATCTCTGTAATTATTAACGGCCCTCAAATTGAAATAACTTCTGCAAATTCAATCTGCGAAGGAAGTAATACTCCTCTAGTAGCATATGGAGCTAATACTTATTCTTGGAGTACTAATGCAAATACAAATAATATTAATGTAAGCCCCATAGTAAATACAACTTATACTGTTACTGGCACTACAACTTCTGGTTGTATTGGTTCAGCAGTCAAAACTATTAGTGTTATTGCATCGCCTAGTATTTCTGTTAATAGTGGTACAATTTGTAGCGGCAGTAGTTTTACAATTACGCCTAGCGGAACACATACATACACTTTTAGTAGTGGCACAGCTATTGTAAGCCCAATAAGCACTTCAAGCTATACAGTTTTTGGTACAGATACAATAACCAAATGTACAGGAAATGCCATCAGTGCAATTTATGTAGATCAAGCCTGCCAAGACGTATGGCCAGGAGACGTAAACAGTGATGGAGTTGCTAATAATTTAGATGTACTTGAATTAGGGTTACATTACACACAAACTGGCTTACCAAGAGCAACAATGAGTAATACTTGGCAATCTTATTTTGCAAATAATTGGACGGGAACAATTAGCAATGGGAAAAATTTAAATCATAGCGATTGTAATGGAGATGGAACTATTGACGATACTGACACTTTAGCTATTTATACTAATTATGGATTAACACATGCGTTTAAAAGTTCTGAAACAAGTGTTATTAATCCTCAATTAAGCATTATACCAGACCAATTAACTGTTGTAAAAGGAAATTGGGGCACAGCATCCATATATCTTGGAGATATAAGTAATCCTGTAACGAGTATTAATGGTATTGCATTTACTATTGATTTTAATAAAAACTTAATTGAACCAAATAATATTTATATAGAATATCAAAATTCATTTTTAGACGCTTCTCAAAATTTGCACTTTCGGAAATTAAATTTCCTAAATGGAAAAATATATACTGCTACCACGCATACCATTAGCAATAATGTAACTGGTTATGGAAAAATTGCAACATTACACTATCAAATTAAATCTAATTTAATAACCGATCAGGTTTTAAACATTGGAGTATCACTAGCAAATCAATCAGATGCTTTAGGGACTATTGCTCCTTTAACAACTGGCACTGGAACATTAATGGCAATTGGCAATAGTGTAGGATTAACCAAAAACCTAACTAATTATTTAATTTCTGTAACTCCAAATCCAACTAATGGTTTACTAATTATAAATTCTATATCCGAATTACAAAAAATAGAAATTACATCAATAACTGGACAAGTATTACTAAGTGAAATCACTACAAATAGTAATCATACATTAAATTTAGGCAACTATTCTAATGGAATTTATTTTATTAATATTTATGATGACAATAGAATTGTAAAAAGAGAAAAAGTGATTGTCAATAACTAGAACTCCGAATACTTGTGAGTTTTAATACTTATACAAAAACAAAAAAGCCATCTAATAAGATGGCTTTTTTTTAGAAAAAATTACTTATCTTCTACAATCAATTTTTTAATCATGTCTTCAACCGCAGGAAAAATAACTTTAAAAACTTCTTTCTTGCTTGTTGGAATATCACTATCCTCTAGCGCATACAAATAAATTATAGTTTCAGGTACATCAAGTGCTTTACAAATTTTATTTAGCGTATTTGTACTTGGTCGTTTAATTCCATTTTCAATTTGAGAAAAAGAAGTTTGCGAAATTTCACAACTCTTTGACAAATCTCCTTGAGAGATTTCCTTCTCTAATCTAATTTTTTTTATAGCAGCTCCAATATTCATAAATCATCAAAAAAGTCACCTATACCAAACATGATTAAGAAGAACTTAAACAGTTTCAATATTTCTTTTTTAGTTTTAGCAATTTTTATTTTTTCTCTTACTACTATTAAATTTTCAAGATTTTCTTTAGATAATTTTATAGCGTCGTTATTTATTATTTTATTTATTGTTTCAATACAATATTCTTTGTCTGCTTTTTTCATTGATAATAGGGATTAGTGAATAATATAAATTGTGATTAAATACAACTATATTATTGCCACTTCCCGATTCATCACTCATATTTTTAAAATTAAATCTTAGAATAAACCTTCTATAAATAGAAGACATATTTTGACTAAAATTTATAAATCTCAGTAAATTAATAATAAGACGTTTTTGCCTGTTATTTAATTTAAGCGCTCTATATAATTCTTCTTTTATTCTCTCTTTTCTACGACTAAGTATTTCTTTAATCTTAAGATAAATTTTTGGGTCATGAATCTCATTAAATTGAATAACAAGGTCTTTAAGCTCTTCGTTTTCTTTTTTTATAGATTCATCGTAACTTTCACGAGCATCATATTTTACTGAAAATTTGGCCTCATCAAATAACCAACTGTAAAGATTATCATTGATATGAAAATTCGACGTCTTTAAAGAAAAAGATAAATTAGATATCTTTTCATGCAAAAAGGAATAATCAACTTTATAATCATTAACTTCAGTTAATTGCTTACGAAGCTTTATTTCAAATTTAGATCGTATCTCTAAATCTTGATTTAATATCTTTCTATTTGCAATGTGCTTTTTCATTTACAACACAAAGTTATAATAAAAATCAATAATTAGTGTTATTTTTTAACTTTTAGTTAAAAAAGTTTTCAACACCCACTTTAATTCATTCAGCATCATAGCTGTTGCACCCCAAAGCACCTTGCCTTGAACATCAAAGTAAGGTGTTTTTAATTTAAGTCCAGGAGTTGGCTCTATCGTTGTTTCTTTAATGATTTCTGGATTTAATAAGTGATTAATTTCCCATTCAATTAATTCATTGACTTCATAAGCACTTGCCGAAAAATTTGGCTTTTGTTCAACGTAAGATACAAATGGTTGCACCATAAATTTACTGACTGGAATATATACGGGCGTTAATTTGCCAATAACCTTAGGTATTGCATCAGCACCTGTTTCTTCAAAAAATTCACGCAAGGCTGTTGCCTCCAAATCAATATCGTCTGGTTCAACTTTCCCGCCAGGAAAGGCAATTTGTCCGCTATGATGGCCATTATAAATCATGCGTTCAATTAATAAAACAGAGATTTGATTTTGTTCGTTTGGGAATAATAAAATCAAGACAGCACTTGGTCGGTAATTTTGTGATTCAAAAGAACTCGCTAATACTTTTTCACGCTTTACATGGGCCATTTCAAATTGCGCTTCCACACCAGGTAATGGCTTTTGTAAATTCAATTTTAAATTATCGATGAATAATTGAAACATTGTGCAGCTTTAATTGTCTTATAACAAAGATATAACATTATGAACTTCTATAGCATTAAGAGTACACAACATTTACCTATTTCATTAGAAGAAGCTTGGGACTTTTTTTCATCTCCCAATAACTTAGCAAAAATAACGCCTCCCGATATGGGCTTTATCATTACCTCGGATAAAAAGGATGGTGAAAAAATGTATGCAGGACAAATCATTACTTATGTCCTTAAACCGATGTTAGGTATTCCTGTAAAATGGATGACTGAAATTACACACGTAAAAGAAGGAGAATATTTTATTGACGAACAACGCTTTGGTCCTTATAAATTATGGCATCATCGCCATTCATTTAAAAAAACGGCTACTGGTGTTGAAATGCATGATGAAGTGAATTATGTCTTGCCATTCGGCATTTTAGGAACTATTGCTCATTCCTTATTTATTAGAAAACGTGTGGAAGAAATATTTACGTATAGAACAAAGGTTGTAGAAAATATGTTTCCCAACAAAGGCTAAGCCGCAAACTTTTTACGAGATTTTTTAATAGCCACCAAATGTTCATCAGCCCAACCAGCTAGGCCCTTAATATGTGGCACTAAACTAAATCCCATGGCAGTTAATTCATATTCCACACGTGGAGGAATTTCAGGAAATATTTCTCGAGATACCAAGCCATCTGCTTCTAAGGTTATTAAAGTTACCGTCAACATTTTTTGTGACACATCTGGCATCAACTTATTTAGTTCATTAAAGCGTAATTTCCCTTTGGAGGAAAGTTTCATAATCACTAAGATTGACCATTTATCCCCAAAACGACCTAGTACTGTTCTAATGGGGCATTTATCTAATTGATGAATAATGAGCATCTTAGAAAACTTAAACTGGCGCTACGCCACCAAAAAAATGAATGGAACGGCAGTTCCTCAAGATAAAGTAGACATTATTATAGAGGCAGCGCGTTTAGCACCTTCATCATCAGGTTTGCAGCCTTATGAAATTATTGTTATTTCTAATAAAGAACTATTAGAAAAAATAAAACCAGTTGCTAATGGTCAAACACAAATTACCGACTGTTCACATTTATTGGTATTTGCTGCTTGGGATACCTACACAGAAGAACGTATTAACGAAGTTTTTAAACGTCATAGTACTGAACGCAATATCCCAGAAAGTGCTTCAGACGCTTACAGAATGATGTTAATTGGAGCATACCCTAATCGGCCAGCAGAAGTAAATTATACACACGCGGCTAAACAAGCTTACATTTCTTTAGGTATAGCGATGGCAGCTGCTGCCGAATTAAAGGTAGATGCTACTCCAATGGAAGGTTTTAACTATCCTGCTTTAGATGAATTATTGGGGCTAAAAGAAAAAGGATTAAAAACTGCCGTTATTTTACCTTTGGGATACAGAGATGAATCAGACTGGTTACTAAATTTGAAAAAAGTACGTACTCCAAAAGAAAGATTTATTACAGAGATAAAATAGCACTTAAATTAATGCAAATTAAAAAGCCCTTATCAAATTTGATAAGGGCTTTTTCTATTTAGAATAGTGATTATTGTTTAATCACTTTAATGATTTGTTGATTATTGTTCTCCATCACTTTTACAAAATAAACTCCTGTAGTTTCGTTATTGATATCTAAACTGTGTTTACCTGCTTCAAAGGTTTCGGAAATAACAACTTGACCTAATGCATTTGTTACAGTTACTTTTGATACTGTAGTTAATTCTAAAACAAACAAACCATTGTTTGGATTTGGATATACATTAATTGATCCATTACTGTTTGACAAAGTAACAATACCTGTACATAAGCTCACATCTTGAGTAACAGTAGTACTATTAACACATCCATTTCCATTTGTTCCGTTTACTGTATACGTTGTTTGCACTGTTGGCGTAACAGCAATTGCTGTTGTGTTATCTGTAGTACTCCAAGTATAAGTTGTTGCTGTTCCACTTACAGTTAAGGTAGCTGTTTCTCCTGTACATAATAGTGTGTTATTGGTAACTGCTACAAGTGTTGGTAAAGCATTTACTGTTACAGTAGATATTGCATCAACATTTGATACACATCCATTTGCATCTGTTCCGCTTACCGAATACGTTGCATCTACTGATGGTGTTACTATATCTGTTCCATTTGAATAAGTATAAGTAGCTGCTCCTGATGGAACCATTGTAAATGATTGTCCTGCACAAATAGCTCCTGAGTTAACAGAGATAGTTGGTAAAGCGTTAACCGTTACACTTGATACAGCATCTGTTGAAGAAACACAACCGTTAGCATCTGTTCCACTTACTGAATAAGTTGCATTAGCAATTGGTGTTGCAACTGAACTTCCGTTAGAATACGTATAAGTGTCAGCTCCCGATGGAACCATCGTAAAAGATTGACCTGCACAAATGGAACCTGAGTTTACTGAGATAGACGGCAATACGTTAATAGATACGGTTGCAACGGCCGTATTTGAACTTACACAGCCATTCGCGTCAGTTCCTGTTACACTATAATCTATAGTTGCGGTTGGCGTTACAACTGGTCCTGTTAATGCCGGTATTGAGGTGTATGTCGATGCACCATTTGTGATTATGGTAAATGATTGTCCAGCACAAATTGTCCCTGAACTTACTGTAATAGTGGGTAATGCATTTACTGTTACGCTAGATACTGCATCTACATTTGATGCACAGCCTGTTACTGTATTTGTTCCGCTTACATTATAAGAAGCGTTTGATGTTGGTGATACAACCGCTGATCCACTTGAATATGTATATGTATCTGCTCCTGCTGGAACCATCGTAAATGATTGACCTGCGCAAATTGCTCCACTATTTACTGTAACATTTGGTAATGAATTTACTGTTACTCCACTTACCGCAGGAACTGCTGATATACACCCATTTGCGTCCATGCCTACCACACTATAGCTTGTAGTTGTTGTTGGAGACACAACTGCTGAGCCGCCAGTATAACTATAAGTTGGTGCTCCAGATGGAGACATTGTAAATGAAGATCCTGAACAAATTGATCCTGAATTTACAGAAACTATTGGTGATGTATTCGTTGATGTGGTAGCTGTAATAACTGTATTTGCACCTCCATTAGTAATGTTTGTAGTATTAAATAAATTCACCGCAGTAATCGTAGTATTATTAACTGAAGTATTATCTAACTGAATTCCAGTTCCACAACTAACAAAACTACCATTTGAAATGGTGTTGGCGTTTGAAGAACCTTGTATTCTGACACCAAATGTTCTTCCACAAGTGGTGTTTCCGTTAATTACGCAGTTATTAGACTGATTGATTAAAATACCATTGCCACCTGTACCCTTCAATGCATTATTTGATACATTAACTGCTGAACAAGATTCTAATTGAATACTTGTTGCTGTTTGATTTTTAAATACGTTAGCAGAACCAAGAGTAAAGTTGGTTGCGGATTTTAAATATAAAGCATTAGCTGAACCTGTAAACGTATTTGTGTTGATACTTGTTGGGGTCCCAGAATTATAATACAAAGCATAAACTCTACAATTACTTAAATTGTTATTATTAATTGTATTACTATTATTAGTACCTCCAAACATATAAATACCATTATCACTACCACTAAAATTGTTCGCTGTAATGGTGTTTGTAGAATTATGACCTTGCAATTTAAAACCATACATCATTCCAGTAGATGTATTGTTTGAGAAGTTACAATTACTACAGTTTGTTACCATGAAAGGGACAAGACCATTTGATGGCGTTATGGCTTGGGAATTAAAATTAAAGCCAGAAACATTAACACCATTACATGCTTCAAGCTCAATTTGTAATCCACCAATTGTTCCTGTACCAAAAACGTTCTCATTTAATCCGCCTGAACCTGGGGGTGATAGTGTAAAGTTTGTTGCACCTTTTAAATATAAAACATTTCCTGAACCTGTAAACGTATTCGTGTTAATACTTGCAGGAGTTCCCAAATTATAATACAAAGCTCTATTGGTGCAATTACTTAAATTGTTATTACTAATTGTAATACCATCATTAAAACCACCATTCATATAAATACCATTAGCACTACCACTAAAATTATTAGCCGTAATGGTATGTGTGGTATTATTCATCTGCAATTGCAAAGCATACATCATTCCAGTTGCCCTGTTATTAACAAACAACCAATTACTAGAGTTACTTACATTAATTGCAGTTGATCCTAGATTAGATATAAAAGCCAAAGAACTTAAAGTACCCGTATTTACAGTAGTAATGTTAAATTTGGAAACTCCTCCAATAGTAATTAATGGCGCTCCAGTATATCCAGGTTGAGTTGTACCATCAATATACATCGGAGTAGTAACGTTAACACTTGACGATAATGTAATTGTTTGAGCTCCTGTGCCAATAGCAAATGTAATGTTATCGGTACCGGCCAATGCATTTGCATCCAAAATAGCTTGTCTAAATGACCCTGCTCCTGCATTCGCAGTGTTTGTTACCGTAAAGGTTGTAGCTTGAGTACTTAAGCAAAAAAATACTGCGGTAAATCCTAATATAAAATTTTTCATAGATTTTGTAATAATTTCCCGAAAATACAACTATTTCACAAAACCTATGTTATGTACATACAAACTTTATAAGTTATACTATATACAACTACTTCACGTAAATTCTTGAGAAATATACATAAATAGTTGATATTGAATAATTTTTTAATGCAACTTAATAGTCTTTCGAGAAAATTAAATAGATTAAAACCGTAAATTTACACCCCATGGAAACAATCAAATTAAATACCATCGAAGAAGCCATTGCTGATATTAAAGCAGGGAAAGTAATTATTGTTGTAGATGATGAAGATAGAGAGAATGAAGGCGATTTTTTAACTGCCGCACAAAACGTAACTCCTGAAATTATCAACTTTATGGCAACTCACGGACGTGGGTTAATTTGCGCGGCTGTAACTCAAGAAAAAGCGAAAGATTTGAAATTGGAATTAATGGTTTCGTCTAATACAGCTTTACATGAAACAGCATTCACCGTTTCTATTGATTTGTTGGGTCATGGCTGTACAACAGGTATTTCTGCATCAGATCGTTCAAAAACAGTTCAAGCATTAATTGATCCTAATATGAAAGCTTCTGATTTTGGAAGACCTGGACATATATTTCCTTTAATCGCCAAAACAGGCGGTGTATTACGCCGAACTGGACATACCGAAGCTACTATTGATTTTGCACGCTTAGCAGGGTTTGAACCTTGTGGTGCATTAGTGGAAATTATGAACGAAGATGGAACCATGGCTCGTTTACCAGACTTAGTTCAAATTGCTAAAAAACACGATTTAAAAATTGTGACTATTAAAGATTTAATTTCTTATCGCCTAAGTAAAGAAAGCATTGTAACTCGCCAAGTGGAAGTGGACATGCCAACTCAGTGGGGAGATTTTAAATTAATTGCTTACAAAGTTGATACTAACGGCGAAGAACACATGGCGCTAGTAAAAGGCGAATGGAATAAAGAGGAACCTGTTTTAGTGCGCGTTCACTCTTCATGTGTAACTGGAGATATTTTTGGTTCTTGCCGTTGCGATTGCGGACCACAATTACACAAAGCCATGGAACTAATTGAAAAAGAAGGGAAAGGCGCCATCGTATATATGAACCAAGAAGGAAGAGGTATTGGTTTACTAAATAAATTAAAAGCTTACAAATTACAAGAACAAGGTCGCGATACCGTTGAAGCTAATTTAGAATTAGGTTTTAAAATGGATGAACGTGATTACGGTGTTGGAGCACAAATTATCAGAGATTTAGGAATTAGTAAAATGAAATTAATTTCTAATAATCCTGTGAAACGCGTTGGTTTAATTGGTTATGGATTAGAGGTGGTTGAGAATGTTCCTATTATCATTCCATCTAATCCGCATAACGAAAAATACATGCAAACCAAGAAAGATAAAATGGGACATAGTTTTTAATGATTATATTTAATAAAAAATTAAACTATTACGCTTGCAAAAAAACTTTCTAAAATATTTTTCGCAACAACAGTACATTCTTTTTTTAACTCTTGTATTAATTAGCATTTTTTATTTCATTTCGTCTTGTTACATCAATACGTCTAATGATGGCAGTCATTTTGCTTTAGTAAGCGCATTAGTCAATAATCATAGTGTTTGTATCAACGATTACATTGATTACACTGGTAAAGTAGATTACGCCATAAAAGATGGCATTTTTTATTCAGATAGGCTTCCAGGCAATGCCTTTTTAATGATCCCTTTTTTTGCTTTTGGAAATTTATTAGAACTACTACATTTAAACACATTAAGTAATCATATCCCCATTCAAGAAGTAACCGTTATTTTGTTGCCTAACTTATGCGGGGTGTTAGGAGCCTTATTTATTTATCTTTTATGTAAAGAGTTTAAAGCATCTTTTAAAATTTCAGTAATCACAGCCATCATTTATGCTGTATGTACCTTAAATCTTCAAGAATCAACACATGTTTTTTCTCATGCGCCATCCATGTGCTTAGTGTTAGCGGCATTTTATTTCTTAATTAAAACTCCAAACATTTACCGCAAACAATTTTTATGGTTTGTTTTTCTATTATCATATAGTATTATAGTGGAACTTCAAAACTCCTTGCTTTTTTTACCAGCGTTACTCTATATACTTCAAAGCAAAAAAATTGATTTCAAAATAAAATCAGAAACCATTAAAGTTATTGGTTTGTCGTTAGTTATAATTACAGCAACGATATCTATTTTAATAATGTATAACTATATCGCGTTTGGAGAAATAACCTTAAAATCAAATAAATTTAATCCAGAGTTTCCTGAAGAACAATCGTTTATAACCTCACTGTCAGGAGATTTTGTTTCTGGTATTGATCGATTGTTTACTAATTTTTTAAACCCTGAAGTATGGTTTCATTTCGAATTAGGCGTCAAGAATGATATTCCTGGTTTATTAATTACTTCGCCAATTTTACTGTTTTCTTTATTTGGCTTTATTCTGTTTTATAAAAAATATAAGAAAGAAGCCGTTCTATTTCTATTCATTGTTTTAATTAATTTACTGATTGGAGCGTTTCATAAAACCGTTTTAACAAGGCATATTTTTACCATTACTCCGTTTCTATTTTTTCCAATCCTATTTGCTCTTAATTTTATATTGGAAAGTAAATACAAATTGATGCTGCTCATAGTTCTTGGAGCTTTTACGCTAGTAAGTGCATTTAGAGTGTTTTATGTAACCCACACCTACTGGGGCAGAGAAATCACAAATATATTTCCGTTTATAAGTGAGTTTAAGATATACTTGTTATTTTTAATATTTATAAGTGTTTTGTTATTTCCTCTATATTACAAAAAAATAAAAACAAATAATCATAACATATAGTGCTAAACAGGATGCAATCATTAAAATTACATAAACAACAATATCCCATTATATTTCTTTTAATACTAGCTTGTATTTTAAGAATGTACCGATTATTTGATTTAGAATATACATTTGATGAATTAAGTGCATTGAGCAGAACAGAATATGACTCATTAGGCGAAGTCATTGATAAGGGTGTTATGAAATTAGACACGCACCCAGCTTTAGTTCAAGTGTTTTTATATTATTACACGCTATTATTTGGTAAAATTGAATGGCTTGTAAAACTTCCATTTATATTGGCAGGTATTAGTTCCATATATGTAGCATATAACATTGGAAAAAAATGGTTTAATGAAACAACTGGACTTTTAACCGCAACTGTTTTAACCTGCACCCAATTTTTTATATTTTACAGTGTGACAGCCAGACCATATATCAGTGGATTGTTTTTATGCTTAGTGACATTATCCTATTGGCTTGATGTTTTATTTGACAAACAAGCTACTAAAAAACACTTTATTTTATTTGCTATTTTCGCAGCCTTATCAGCACTCAACCATCACTTTAGTATGATGTTTGCGGGATTGTGTGGAATCATAGGTTTGTTTTTTCTTTCAAAACAAAATGCAAAATTATACATCTTAGCTTGTATTGGGGCGGTTTTAATATATAGTCCTCACTTTCCTATTTTATTTTACCAGCTCAACGTGGGTGGCATAGGTGCTGAAAGCGGTGGCTGGCTTGACCCACCAAAAGATGATTTTATCATTCAATTTTTATTATACCTTTTCCATTACTCCTACATTTTTATTTTAGCATTTATTGCAATCATTGCTTTTTCATTTTTTCAAAAAAAGAGTGAGTCAACAATACCTGTTTTGAAAATCAGAATAGCATTATTGGCTCTATTTGCATTATCGTTTTTAATAGGATTTTTTTACTCACAAAAAGTAAATCCTGTTATTCAATATTCCACGCTTATTTTTGCAACACCTTGCTTAATTTTATTCATCACATCATTTGCTAATGAATTAAACTTGAAATTTAAATGGGCCGCCATTAGTATTTTAGTTGTTATAGCTATAAGTTCACTTGTTATCAAACGGAAATATTATGATTTAATTTTTAATCTATCGTTTGACACCTACATACAAACTGCCAATAAAACGATAGAAGAAAAAGGAACTAATAACGTGTATTCTTTATTTAAAGGCGAGCCTTGGTTTGTAAATTATTACAAAGAAAAATACAATTCACCTGCTAAATATATGGTGATTGACCTTGATTCATTAAGTTTACAAGGCTACAAATCAATTTACGACACGCTATCTACTAAGTATTTGATACTTGGAGACTTTAGTCCATCACAAGTTTTGCAGGCAGCCAATTATTATCCTTATGTCTATCAAAAAGTAAATGGCTATACCTTTGAAACCTACGTACTAAGTAAAGAACCAACTGGCCAAAACTTAGAAGTTGAAAAACGAAATATTATTGCAACTAATTTTGAAAACATTCCTGAACGTTTCAATTTAAATAAAGATCTAATTGTTTCTGTTGATTCAAAAAAACAATACCGTATTGATAGTTTAAATGAATATCCAATATCATACAAAATAAAAAACACGGACTTGCATGCTAAAGAAGGGCAAACCATTATTGCAGAAATTCAATATCAATCAGATAAGCCAATTAAGGGTTTACTATGCGGCAGTACAGATGCTTTAAAACAAAATATCCATTGGGCAGCAAATGATATAGACGCATTTTATAATCCAAAAGTAAAAATTCAAAAAGCTTATGTTTCTATTTACGTGAATCAAAAATTTAATGATCCTGAAAACGAACTCAATATTTTTATTTGGAATAATAAGAAGGAGCAGTTTCAAATCTCCAATTTTTCGGTTTATATCTGGAATAATAATCCATATCGTTACAGCTTATTATCTGATTTTTAATTTATCTTTGCCCCATGTCAACAGATTACCGAAGCGGCGAACTACTTCTCATTAATAAACCATACACTTGGTCGTCATTTCAGGCTGTCAATAAATTAAAACATGCTTTAAAAAAACATCCATCATTATTATTAGATGATAAGTTTGTGCATTTAAAAATTGGGCACGCAGGTACTTTAGATCCTTTGGCAACCGGCTTATTAATTATCTGTACAGGAAAAAAAACAAAAGAAATTTCTTCATTTCAAGATTTACCAAAAGAATATACGGGCACGTTTTTTATTGGAGCAACCACACCTTGCTATGATAAAGAAAAAGAAGTAGATGAAACGTTTCCAACCGAACATATTACGAAAGAGCTCGTTTATGAAACAGCTAAATCCTTTATTGGCAAACAAGAACAAGTTCCACCGATGTTTAGTGCCGTAAAAGTAGATGGCAAACGTTTATATAAACTCGCTCGCATTGGCGAAGAAATTGAATTAAAAGCAAGACCCATTGAAATATTAGAATTTGAAATCACACGTTGCGAATTGCCTTTTATTGATTTTAGGATTGCTTGTACTAAAGGAACTTATATACGCAGCATTGCACGCGATTTTGGCTTAGCCTTAAATAGTGGTGCTTATTTAGATGCTTTATGTCGTACTAAAATTGGGCATTTTAGTATAGAAGATGCTAAAACACCCGAAGAATTCATTAAAGATAATACATACTAAAACTAATCATTCGCTTACCTCTAATTTACACGTTGTATCTTGGATATTGAAAAACATAATCAAAAAGCTTCTACTCTTAAAAAAGAGAACAGGACTTTTTTTGACAAACTCAAGCGTACCAAGCCAAAAAATTTAGATAACCAATTTCACACTTTACACGAAGAAGTCTTTGAAAAAATAGACTGCTTAGCATGTGCTAACTGTTGCAAAACCACTTCTCCTATTTTTTATAATAGAGACATTGAACGCCTAGCAAAACATATGCGAATGAAACCAGGCGAATTTATTGATAAATATCTCCGCATTGATGAAGACAAAGATTATGTATTACGCCAAGCTCCTTGCCCATTTTTAGGTTCCGATAATTATTGTTCTGTATACGAAGCAAGACCAAACGCTTGCAGAGAATACCCTCACACGGATAGAAAACGCATAGAACAAATTTTAGATTTAACTTACAGAAATACGATTGTTTGTCCAGCTGTACTGGAGATTACAGAAAGATTGAAAAAGATTATTTAGTGCCTGTATGTCCAAAGCCACCAGCGCCTCTTTCTGTTTCATCTAAAGAAGAAGTTGGTTCCCAAGTAATTTGCTCATGTTTAGCAATCACCATTTGAGCCACACGTTCGCCATCATTTATCATAAAAGAAGTATTAGATAAATTCACTAATAACACTTTTATTTCTCCACGATAATCTGCATCAATTGTTCCTGGGGAATTTAAAACCGTGATCCCATTTTTAAATGCTAAACCACTACGCGGACGAATTTGAGCTTCATAACCTTTGTGTAATTCAATAAATAACCCTGTTGGCACTAAGATTCTTTCTAAAGGCTTTAATTCAATGGGTGTATCGATATTGGCTCTTAAATCAAGGCCTGCAGAAAGTTCGGTAGCGTATTGTGGTAACTCGTGTTTTGATTGATTTACAACTCTGATTTTCATGTTTTATATAATTTGTTTTTTAACTACATAGTAACATAACTTGTTTGTGTGGTATAAGTTTAAAGATAGTGCTTTGCAATTCACATAGCTCTATGTTCAAAAACACAGTTCTATCATTTACTTAAACCGACATCTATTTTTCTATGTACCTATGTGGTTAATATTATTGTTCTAAATTTTTTAATTTTTTTAAATTATCAAACTCTAATTTATAAAATATAAATGCAAATAAGCCTAACAAGATATTATTCAATATCAACTTAATGATAGTACTTTCCATATCCGAATAAAGCGTGGAAATAAAATAAAAGCCAAGAGCTAAAAATGTAAACACGAAAATACTTCGCAAATTATATTTAATAGGATAATACTTTTGTCCTAATATATAAGAAATAACCATCATAGTACTGTATGATGCTAATGTTGCCCAAGCGCAAGCCATATATCCAAATTTAGGAATACCTAGAAAATTAATTAACAAAGTTATGATTGCTCCTATAACGGTTATAGTAGCTCCAAATTTTGTTTGACCTGTTAATTTAAACCAAATAGATAAATTCCAATAAATACCTACACACAAATTAGCTAATAATAAAATAGGTACTATTCTTAATCCCGATCTGTAATTTTCGCTCACTACTTTTTGCAACCATGGTAAATTCATCATGGTGCCTAAAAACAAGAACAAACAAAATAACACATAGTACTTCATCACCATAGCATTTAATTTTTTTGAATCTTGATGTTTAGCATGATTAAAAAAGAAAGGTTCTGCTGCATATTTAAAAGCGGTTGTAAAAATGGTCATAAACATCGCTATACGATAGCATTGTCCGTAAATACCTACTTGTGTTTTAGCTATATCTTTAGGCAATAAATGTTCTAAAATAAAACGATCAAACGTTTCGTTAATCATTCCTGCAAATCCTAATATTAATAAGGGCCAGGCATAACTCAACATTTGTTTCCATAAATCTTTATCAAACACATAGTGTACGCCAATAAACTCTTTTGCTAAAAACAACAAACTCACCAAATTAGCTAATAATCCAGCTAAAAACATATAACCTACTCCTACTTCAGGGTTATAAAATTTTGCGAAAACAGAATCTGGTTCATTAAAATACGCTGACTTGCAGATATTAAAATAAAAAATACAGATTAAGATAAACACAAACACATTTAATAGTTTAAGTGCGCCAAACCGTTTAGCCTGGTTATTCAATCGCATTCGCGCAAAAGGAATTGCCATCATTGCATCAGTAGCAACAATTAATACACACCAAATAATATAGTTAATATGCTCTGGTTCGTTCATAAAATCTGCAAGAGAGCCTGAAAATAAAATAAACAATAACGATAATCCGACAGTACTTACAAAAATTGATATTATTGCTGTTGTGTATACACGCTCTTTATCATCCATTTTATTTGAAAAATGAAAGAAGGCAGTTTCCATTCCATAAGTAAATAAAATATTTAAAAAACTGATACAAGAATAAAACACAATGTTTGCAGATAATTCGGCAGGTTGTTTAAAAATGTAAGTTAATACAAACGAATACAAAAAAGTGATCACACGAGGAAGCACGCTTCCTAAACCGTAAACGGCTGTTTGTGAGGCAAGTTTTTTAAGAGGATTTGACACTTTTTTGTATTAAAATACTAAAAATAGGGCTTTATTATGTTGGGGTTCAGACTGATTTATGAAGATATTAACCTTAGAAAGTTACTAGCTGGTTTTCATTTTTTCAATGAGTTTAGTAGTGGAGAAGCCATCCACTAACTGAATCGTTATTACTTTGCCTCCTTTTGCTACAACCACATCATAACCCACAATGTCCTCAGCTTTGTAATCATTACCTTTCACTAAAACATCTGGCTGAACGAAGGTAATTAACTCTAAAGGTGTGTCTTCATCAAACAAAACAATGGCATCAATACACTCTAAACCTGCTAATATCGTAGCTCTCGTTTCTTCAGAATTAATTGGTCTTTCAGGAGATTTTCCTAAGCGCTTTACTGAAGCATCCGTGTTTAAACCTAAAATTAATTTATCCCCTAAATCACGTGCATGGCACAAGTACTCTACGTGGCCACGATGTAAAATATCAAAACAACCATTGGTAAATACAATTTGATTATTTTGCGCATTCCAATTTTTCAAAAGATCTTTCAGTTTATCTTTTGAAACTAATTTTTCAGATAGTTTTTTATGAAACGACATCTGTTTTTGATTTATTAATAATAGGGAGAAGAATTAAACTTAAAAGACCCAGAACAACAATTAATATAAATTGAGATGTCCAAGCCATCCAGGGAAAAGAAAATGCAGAAATTTGTTCAATACCATAATAAGTTAAAAGCGCAGTCACTATTGCAGGATAAGCTCCTAGCCCACCTGGCGAAAATACAACGCCAAGTGTTCCAAATAATAAAATAGCTAAACACTCCGAATGACCCAAATGAGAGGTTCCCTCAAAAGCGAAAAAACAAAAATATAAACTATAAAAATAGGATGCCCAAATTGCCAGACTTAGAGCAATAAATTGAAATTTTTTGTCAATGTCTTTTACCGAACTTAAGCCTTTTGCAAAACCCTTAATAATATTCCCAAATTTACCTTTTAGCAATCCTGAAATTTTCTTACGAATTAAAATTAGACCTATTAACCCAACAACGAAAATACTTACCAGTATGATAAACTTAGTAGGATGAGCCAAAATCCCGCTCAATTTCGACATTAAAGGATTATAGAGATATTCCACAGTAAGTTCCTTTAACTGAGAAAATTGAGCAAATAATGTGAGAAAAAATATCACAATTAGCAATAACATATCTACTATGCGTTCAGTAATTACAGTCCCCAGAGCCACTTCAAAAGGCACATCATCATATTTTGTAACTAAAGTGCATCGTGTAATTTCGCCCATGCGAGGCAGTCCATAATTAGCGAAATATCCTACTAAAACCGCACCAACTGCATTAGTTGGCTTTACAGTATAACCTGCTGGCTTTAATAAATAATTCCAACGAAAAGCTCTTAAAAAATGACTGAAAAGGGAAATTAAAATAGATACGCCTACCCAAAGGTAATTAGCTGATTTAAAAGAATCCAAAATTTTCTCTTTCTCTGTCCAAACTGACCTAAAAGAAAGCCACACCAATAAAATACCAACACCAAGCAATGCTATAAATTGAATGATGGATTTGGTGCTTTTGTTCATGTTCTTTTATTTTAAACGATTAGTTTTAGTGTCCGGAAAAACAACCCAAGGTTTAAACACTTTAGCTGCTTCAAATTCCATCGCAGCGTATGAAATAACAATAACAATGTCCCCTAAACTCACTAATTTTGCTGCTGGCCCGTTAAGGCAAATAACACCACTTCCACGCTCTCCCTTAATAACGTAAGTGATAAAGCGTTGACCATTATTTTTGTTTAATATATGAACTTGTTCGTTCTCAATTAAATTAGCAGCATCCATCAAATCCTCATCAATGGTAATACTGCCTATATAATCTAACTCCGCCTGTGTAACAGTTACACAGTGCAATTTAGATTTCATTACTTGAATTTGCATCATAGCGCAAATGTAAGGATTAAACCATAAACCACATAAATAAAAATAGGCTTTAAATGCCAAAAAAAGCTATAAAAATACCCACCAATCAGTAACCTAAACCGCTTATAAACTAAGCTGTATTTTCTTTGGCTGTTCTTTAAAATAATCGCATTTTTACTACTTAAACGTATTCATTATGAACTACAAACACCTCATTTTTAGCGCAGCCATATTTGGTAGCATTGCCGCATGTTCAACCTCAAAAAAAACCACTAAAACAGCAGAACCTATAACAATGGCGGAGCCTGCTATTGACTTAGATACTATCAAAGTGTTAGCTGAAGAGCCTCCAAAAAAGAAAATCTACCAAGCTACTCCAACAAAAAGTAGCGATATCATTCATACAAAATTATGGGTGAGTTTTGACTGGCAAAAATCTCAATTAATTGGGAAAGCAGAATTGCAAGTAAAACCGTATTTCTATGCAACTAATATGTTGTATTTAAATGCTCGCGGCATGGAAATTAAATTTGTGAAATTGGCAGAAAAACAAGTAAAAGAACTGCCTATCAAAAAAGGAGGTAAATCAGCAGTTACAGAAGATGTTTTTATAGAAAAACCAGTTACCTACCAATACGAAAATGATTCCCTAAAAATAAATTTAGGTAAAGAATACACTGCAAAAGAAGTTTACTACATAACTATCGAATATATTTCTAAACCAAATGAATTAAGAAAAGGAGGAAGCGGAGCTATCACTGATGATAAAGGATTATACTTTATTAATCCTACTGGCTCGGATCCAGATAAAATGCCACAAATATGGACGCAAGGCGAAACTCAATCAAACTCTGCTTGGTTTCCAACCATCGACAATCCTACCGAAAAAATGACTGATGAAATTTACATGACGGTGGATGACAAGTATACAACCTTATCTAACGGTTTATTAACAGACTCTAAAAAAAATGCTGACGGAACAAGAACCGATCATTGGGTGATGAATTTACCTCATGCTCCTTATTTAGTAATGATGGGAGTTGGTGAATTTAAAAAAGTAACTGATGAGCCTTGGAACGGAAAAGAAATTTCTTATTACGTAGAAAAAGAATACGAACCACACGCAAAAGCTATTTTTGGGAAAACAAAAAAAATGGTAGAGTTTTACTCTAATCGTTTAGGAGTTGCCTACCCTTGGCAAAAATATGCGCAAATTGTTGCTAGAGATTATGTAAGTGGAGCTATGGAAAATACAAGTGCGACCTTACATGGCGATTTTGTTTGCTACCAAACAACACGCGAAATTATTGATGGAGCTAAAGGAGAAAGCACTATTGCACACGAATTATTTCACCAATGGTTTGGAGATTTGGCAAGTTGCGAAAGTTGGAGTAACCTAACATTAAATGAATCGTTTGCCACTTATGGCGAATATTTATGGGAAGAATATGAGTACGGAAGAGATGCAGCTGATGATCACCATGCAGGCTCTCGCTTTGGATACTTTGCACAGTCTAATCAAAAACAAGTTGACTTAGTGCGTTTTGATTATGCAGAGCGCGAAGACATGTTTGATGCATTTAGTTATAACAAAGGCGGACAAATATTACACATGTTACGTAAATATGTTGGCGATGATGCCTTTTTTGCGTCTCTAAAAGTATACTTAGAAAAAAACAAATTTAAGACTGCCGAAGCTCATGATTTACGTTTGGCTTTTGAAGAAGTGACTGGCGAAGACCTAAACTGGTTTTTTAACGAATGGTATTACGCTAAAGGGCATCCTGAATTAGATATTAAAAAATCATATGATGCTGCAACAAAAAAATTAAAATTAGAAATTACTCAACAACAAGATTTTAAAGTAGCTCCATTATACAAACTTCCGGTTTATATTGACATTTATGTTGATGGAAAAAAAGAACGTAAACGTATTTGGATTGAAGATGTAAAAAACACATTTACATTTGATGTAGCTTCTACTCCAAGTTTAGTAAACTTTGATTCAGAAAGACAGTTATTAGCTAAAACTACTTTCGAAAAAACTAAAGAAGAATACATCTTTCAATACAAAAACGCTCCATTATGGGGAGATAGAGATGAAGCAATAGATTATTTTAAAGAACACATGGATGATAAAGCAATTATTGACATCATGAAATCAATTGCTCAAAACGACCCTTGGAAAAAATTTAGAACTGATGCAATTACAGCGTTAAGCGGAGTATCTAAAGATAAGGAGGCAGAAATGAAACCATTATTCATTTCAATTTCAGAAAAAGATGCTAACACAAAAGTACGAGCTGCTGCCATTAAAGCATTAGCAACAAACTATAAAGGCGATGATTTAAATGCGCTTTACGAAAAAGCATTAAATGAGCAATCCTACGCAATCGTTTCTGAAGGCTTTGATGCCATTGCAAAAATAAATCCTGAATTTGCAATGAAAAAAGCAATTGCTTTAGAAAATGAGCCATCAAAAGAAATTATTTATTCAATTGCCGATTTATATTCAAAATACGGAACAGATGAGAATCATGCCTATTTCAAAAAAGTAAAAAAATATTTCAATGGCTTTGAATTATTAGCTTATGGAAACATTTATGGCAAATTTTTAAAACGTTGTACAAAGCCAGAAACTGCAATTGATGGCGCTAAAGAATTAGCAAAAATGGGTCAAAGCGACAGCAAATATGTGAAGTACGCAGCACAAAAAGTAATGAAGGACAACTTAGTTAATGTGTGGCAAGACAAAGAAGATAAATTAAAAGCCAAAATTGAAAAAGCTAAAACAGATGCAACGGTTGGTGATGTTACCAAAATGACTGAAGAATTAAAAACTGTATCTGATACCAAAAAACAAATTTTAGAATTGTATAATTCGATAAAGAAGTAATTTTAAAACACATAGTCACATAGAATATATTAAAATGAGCTTATCCACAAAAAAACAATTAGATGAATTAACTTATGAAATAGTTGGTTCTGCAATTGAAGTTCACAAAGAACTTGGACCAGGCCTATTAGAATCTATATATCATAAGTGTTTAAAAAAAGAATTACATCTAAGAGGCATAAACTTTCACTCTGAATTTTCTATTCCACTAGTTTATAAAAACGAACCTCTTGAAACAGAACTAAGATGTGACTTGTTGATAGAAAATCAAATTGTTGTAGAGTTAAAAGCTGTTGAAACTATGTTACCTATATTTGAAGCTCAGCTTCTAACCTATATGAAACTACTTGAAATGCCTAAAGGCATTTTGATCAATTTCAATGTAAAAAATATTTTCCATGAGGGTCAAAAGACTTTTGTAAACAATTACTTTAAATTATTACCTAATCTATGAAATTTAAAAACTATGTGCCTATGTGTTTAAAAAATAAAATCAAAACTACTATTGCTATTACAAGTATAATTTACTCAACACTTATAATTGCTCAAGATAAACTACTTACCATTCAAGATGCAGTTTTAAAAGGCCGCACAAGTTTGGCGCCTAAACGTTTGCAATCATTAAGTTTTATAAAAGGAGCTAATAAATTTTCATATATCGATAATAACATTGTGAAAGTTGGAGATAATGCAACAGGAAAAACAACGGATGTTGTTAGTCTAAAAGACTTAAATACAGTTTTAAAATCAAGTAGCAAAGATACTTTGGCAGCATTAACAGTTATTGCTTGGAAAGACGCTAATCAATTTTATTTTTCTAACAAAAAAGGAGAATTAATTTACTCTTTAGATAAAAAAATAATTTCTGAAACAGATAAAAAAGCAGAACCTACAAATTTAGAAGAGTATTTAAAAGAACCTGTTACTGGAGCCTATTCTTATTGCAAAGACTATAATTTATTTGTGGTGAAAGATGGTAAGGAAACTCAAGTAACGGCGGATGGTTCTTATGAAATTGTTTACAACGGAAAAAATGTGCATCAAAATGAATTTGGCATTGATGGTAAAAACTTCTGGAGTCCGAAAGGAAACTATTTAGCTTTTTACAGAATGGATCAATCTACTGTAACGGATTATCCAATTATTGATTGGACAACTCTCCCTGCAAAAAACGAAAATATCAAATATCCAATGGCTGGTAACAAAAGTCATCATGTGACTTTAGGTATTTATGATGTAAAAACAAACAAAACTATTTTTGTAAAAACTGATGCTTCGACAGGCTCAGCAGCCAGTGACCCAGAACAATACTTAACAAATATTGCTTGGAGTCCAGATGAAAAACATATTTATATAGCTATTTTAAGTCGTACACAAAATGATATGAAGTTAAACGAATACGATGCTGCAACTGGAAATTTTGTTCGCACCTTATTTGAAGAACATGATGACAAATACACGGAACCTTTACACCCTATGTTATTTGTGAAAAATAATCCTTCGCAATTTATATGGCAAAGTCGTAAAGATGGATTTACTCATTTCTACTTATATGACATCAGCGGTAAATTAATTAAACAATTAACTAAAGGTAATTGGGAAGTAAAAGCAGAAAATGGTTTTGATGAAAAAGGAGAGCGTTTATTTTTCCATGCAAACGACCAAAGCCCAGTGAATCAAGATTTTTATAGCGTTAATTTAAAAAGTGGTGAAGTAAAACGTTTAACCTATGGTAACGGATTTCATACTTGCGTGTTAGATGAAAAAGGAAATTACATCATCGATAATTTCTCAAGTTCAACTATACCAAGAGAATATAACATCATTAATACAGCAACTAAAAAAGCTGTAAACTTTTACAAAGCGGAAAACCCTATTAAAGATTACAAAACAGGTAGCTGGAATTTATTCACCATTAAAAATAATGAGGGAACTGATTTATACTGCCGTTTATTTAAACCAGTCAATTTTGATTCAACAAAAAAATATCCAGTATTAGTCTATTTGTATAATGGCCCTCATTCACAAATGGTAACTAACACTTGGATGGCAGGTGGAGAATTATGGTACCAATACATGGCAGAAAAAGGATATATGGTATTTACATTAGATGGTAGAGGAACGTCTTACAGAGGTAAGGCATTTGAACAAGCTACTCACCGTCAGTTAGGAACTAAAGAAATGGAAGACCAATTAAAAGGTGTAGAGTATTTAAAATCATTACCTTATGTGGATGCTAACAGAATTGGCGTTCATGGATGGAGTTTTGGCGGTTTTATGACAACCACTTTAATGACACGCTCTCCTGGAACATTTAAAGTAGGTGCAGCTGGCGGACCAGTTATTGATTGGACATATTATGAGATTATGTACACAGAGCGTTATATGGATTCGCCTCAAGATAATAAAGAAGGTTATGATAAAAATAATTTGTTGAACTATGTTGATAAATTGAAAGGTAAATTACTAATGATTCACGGAGCACAAGATCCAGTGGTTGTTTGGCAACACAGTGTGATGTACCAAAAGAAAGCCGTTGATAAAGGTGTTCAGTTGGATTACTATTTGTATCCAGGACACGAGCATAACGTATTAGGAAAAGACAGAGCTCACTTAATGGAAAAAATAACAAATTACTTTATCGAAAATTTATAATATAACTCTGCGGACTTTGCGCATACTTTGCATTCTCTGCGGTTAAATACAAAACAACATGGACTTTACAAACTACAAACACAGTGTTACAGAACGTTTTATTCGTTACGCAAAAATTGACACTCAATCTGATCCTAATTCATCTACGATTCCAAGTACGATGAAACAAAAAAACTTAGGAAAATTATTAGTAGAGGAATTAATTTCTATTGGAATTAAAGATGCTGAATTAGACCAATATGGTTACGTTTATGCTACTATTCCATCCAATACAACCAAACAGGTTCCAGTCATTTGTTTTTGTTCTCACATGGATACTTCGCCTGATTGCAGTGGCGAAAACGTCAATCCAATCATCCATACAAAGTATGATGGCAAAGATATGGTGTTGCCAAATGACAAAAACCAAATTATCAAATTTTCTGAGCATCCAGATTTAGCTGCACAAATTGGAAATGATATCATTACAACCGATGGCACTACTTTATTAGGAGCTGATAATAAATCGGGGATTGCAGAAATTATGGATGCTGCTAATTATTTAATGCATCATCCAGAAATAAAACATGGCGATATTCGTATATTGTTTACGCCCGACGAAGAGATAGGCAGAGGAACTGATCACGTTGATATGAAAAGACTTGGTGCACAATATGGCTACACCATGGATGGTGAAAGTTTAGGGCATTTAGAAAACGAAACATTTAGTGCAGACGGTGTAACAATCACAATTAATGGAATTCCAACACACCCAGGTTTTGCAAAAGACAAGATGGAACATTCCATAAAAATTGCTGCCGAAATTATTAATCGCATTCCAAAAGATAAAACACCTGAAACCACTGAAAAGAAGCAACCTTTCATTCACCCAGTTGCCATTAATGGTGGATTAGAGCAAGTAGAAATTAAATTTATTATTCGTGCTTTTGATACCGCCACTTTAAAAGCTTTAGAAGCAGAATTAGAAGAAATTACAAAATCTGTTTTATCAAACTATCAAAAATCTAGCTACGAATTTAAAGTGACAGAGCAATATCGTAATATGAAAGATGTATTAGATACGTGTTATTTTGTAGTAGAAAATGCATTAGAAGCTATTAAACGTTCAGGAGTAAAACCAGTTCTATCAAGCATTCGTGGTGGAACAGATGGCTCTCGTTTATCTTTTATGGGATTACCTTGTCCAAATATTTATGCAGGCGAACATGCCTTTCATAGTAAATTAGAATGGGTAAGTGTACAAGATATGGAAAAGGCAACTCAGACAATTGTGCATTTAGCAATGATTTGGGAAGAGAATACTAAATAAAAATCTCTTATTACAAAAGGGGCATCAAAATAATTTGATGCCCCTTTTTTGTTCTATAAAATTCTCTAGCCTCTCTCTTTCTTGATTGGTGAAAACGCCAAAGGATTAGCTGAAATTTCTTCTAGCAATTCGCGCTTCCTGTAAATATCTATTGCTAAATATAAAGCATCTCTAAAAGAAGATTCGTCTGCTATTTGTTTACCTGCAATTTCATAAGCTGTGCCATGATCTGGAGATGTGCGAACAAAATCTAATCCAGCTGTAAAGTTAACGCCATGACCAAATGCTAAAGTTTTAAAAGGTATTAACCCTTGATCATGATACATAGCTAACACGCCATCAAATTGTGATTGAGTATTATTACCAAAAAATCCATCTGCCGAATATGGTCCATAAACCATCATCGTTTCTTTTGCTTTCTCGATTGCTGGCATAATCGCGGTTTTTTCTTCATCACCAATAGCTCCATTTTCACCAGCATGAGGATTTAATCCAAGCACTGCTATTTTTGGTTTACGTATTCCAAAATCTTTTATTAAAGAGGCGTGCAATTGATTGATTTTCTCTAAAACATTTACTGTTGTAATTTTCTCAGAAATATTTTTCATTGGCACATGTCCTGTCACAACTGCTACACGAAGATCATTTGAACACAATAACATTAATGGTTTACCTCCTAACTTTTCACCTAAATATTCTGTATGCCCAGGATAATTAAATCCCGCCTCTTGCATCGAATGTTTATTAATTGGAGCTGTTACTAAAACGTCTATTTTTTTATCAAATAAAGCCATCGTAGCAGCTTCTAATGACAATTTAGAATACTTACCGCTTTGTACTGTTGCTTTTCCTAATTCGATAATAACTTCTTCTTCGTAACAAATAAACACATTTGGTTTTTTTGTATTAAGTTGATTAAGGTCTCTAGTTGGATGAAAATTAAACTCTTCTAAGTTTAACATTTTTCTAAAATAAGAAACTGTTTTTTGAGAACTGAATAAAACAGGCACGCATATTTCAGATAATGCAGGATCAGCCAATGTTTTTAAAATAATTTCTAATCCTATTCCGTTTAAATCTCCTTGTGATATCCCTACTACTATTTTATTATCTACCATAATTATTTATTATTTTATCCAACCTACCATTGATACAACATCTTCTCCATCTATAGATTCCCATTTGGATTTAGAAACATTATAAACAGACATTCCTTGTTGATAAGATTCATCTCCCATTACTACCTCTTTTACTAATGCGGCGTAATTAGATGATGTTTTGAAGTTTTTTATTTCGAAATGATTTTTCCCAATTTCTTTGCCTTTATAATATATTGTTCGCCCCGTTGATTTAGGTTCAACCTCAACCGAAAAATTTTTATCAATTTCTTTATAATTGGATAACAACATGGTTTCTTTAGCTGGGTTAATGCAGTACAATTTATTTTTAAAATAAAACTCAATATAACAATCAACACTATTCGTCAATTGATAAGAAGCAGGCACATTAGCTGTAGAATTAAATGTGCCAATTACTTTAGAAGTATTAGTTTCTAAATTGTACTTCACAATGCTTCCTTCTAAATCAGTGACTTTAATGTTTGGAAATATAAAAGTATTTTGATCTAACCAGTACACAGGAATCTCAGCTTTTGGAGCTTTAGAACTCACTCCACCGTGCCCAGCATCTTCCATTAAAACAACTTTAGGTTTATTTTGAGGATAATACAATAACTTATATGGAGATGTTGTTCTGTCAAATTCAACATCCTGTCCAACGATTGCTTTAAATGTAAGTGACTTAATTTCTGAATACGTATTGGTTCTTAAGTCAAAGTAGGAATAAAATTTACCTTTGAAAATATCATTGGTAAAAAAGATAATGCTATCATTTGAACAACGAACTAATTTTGCTGAACCGTCATATAATACTTTCTTTTCTTTTAAGTCAATCACATTTCCAATACCAGAAATTAAATAACGATCTTTATACAAAGTGTTTTGACCTACATCACAGCGTATATAATCTTTACTATTTTTTTTTCCAGCAACTGCCATTATTTGTTCACGACCAGCATATACGTTATTTATAAAATTGTAACGATAAATTAATTGTCCGAGATTTACCTTATTACCTTCATCGTAATGAACTACAATTAATGATTCGCTCGGATTGTTTTGCGCAAAGCCAAACAACGAACACAATAAAATAATATGTAGGAAATACCTCAAATTATAAATTAGAAAAGAAATCAAATAATAATCTCACACCATAGCCTGTTCCACCTTTACCTCTATAGCTATCCTTAGCAGCTACAAAAGCTGGGCCAGCAATATCAAAATGCATATAAGGATAATCGGTATACTTCACTAAAAACTTACCTGCTGTAATGGCTCCGCCGTATGGTCCACCCAAATTCTTTTGATCAGCTATATCAGATTTAATTAACTCATCATATTCCTCCCAAAATGGAAATTCAGCTAAACGTTCATGCATACGCAATCCACTAACTGTTAAATTTGTTTTTTGTTCGTCGGTTGCCGTTCCCATACTCACAATACCATACTGGCCAATAGCAGCTGCTGCTGCGCCAGTTAATGTTGATAATTCAATGGCCATTTCTGGTTTATAACGTTTTGCGTAGTGAAGCGCATCTGCTAAAATCATTCGTCCTTCGGCATCAGAGTTTAACATTTCAACCGTACTTCCATCCATCATGGTAATAATATCTCCAGGCGCAAAAGCATTAAATCCAGGGCGATTATCGGTAGCAGGAACTAATGCAATAACGTGAACATTTAATTTTGCTTTAGCAATAGCATACATCGTACAACCAACTGCAGCTGCGCCAGCCATATCACATTTCATTAAATCCATACTATTTGGTGTAGGTTTTAAACTTAAGCCACCAGTATCATACACTACACCTTTACCAACTAATACATAAGGTTTTTTATTTTTTGGATTTTTTGGTTTGTATTCCATAATAGAAAATGTTGGTTCATCTACACTTCCTTGGTTAACAGCCAACAAACCACCCATTTTTAATTGTTTGATTTTAGCTTTATTTAAAACTTCTACTTTAAAGCCAGCTGTTTTTCCCATTGCTTTAAATGCGTTTGCTAAATCAGTAGCGTTTAATGTATTTACTGGTTCATTCACTAAATCGCGTGCTTTTAAAGTAGCATCCACTGCAATTGATAAATTAGAAACATGTTGAGTTGTAACTTTAACATCAACTACATTAATTGTATTTAAAGTGTTTGCTGTTTTTTTAGCGCTTGGCTTATGTTTAATAAATTGATAATTTGCTAGTGCTATACCTTCTGCTAATGCTAAAGAAAAATCAGCATTAGCTAATTCGTTTACAATAGAAACAGCAGTTCGTTTTTCGGCATTTAAACTATCTGTTAAAGTAGCGCCGTTTTTACGTATAGTTTCTAAAGTAGTATAGTGAGATTTTTTTTCATCAACTAATATCACACAAACAAAACGCGACAACGTATTGATACATATGAATTTTTTATCATTAGTTTTAATATCATTGGCGATATAATCTACTTGTTCTTTAGTTAAATTATATTCGGTTTTATTTTTAAATGATGAGCAAAGGATAGCTAAACTTTGTTTACTATCAGCCTGATTTTTTTTAGATATAGTTGTCATATATGCGAATTTACTAAAAATCAATGATTTGGTAAAATAGGACATATGTTTTATTAACCAAGGTAGGCTAAAAACAAAAAAGTCGCTCAAATTTGAGCGACTTTTATAAGAACAAAAAACGATAAACCTTAATTTCCAAATTCGCTAATAAATTTGATGCGCATTAACCTTACTTCCTCTTCACTATATTCATCCTCTCCTAATTCCTTTAAAATAGCATTAATGTCATCTGTTTCGGCTTCGCGTAAACATTCATAAATCTCATCTTTTTTATCTTCATCAATCACTTGATCAATATAATAATTGATATTTACTTTAGTACCTGAAGCAACAATCGTTTCAATTTCTGTTAATAAATCATTCATTTTCAGGTTTTTGTTTTTAGCCATATCTTCTAGGCTAACTTTTCTGTCAATGTTTTGAATAATAAATACTTTTAATCCAGATTTATTGACGACCGATTTAATAATCATGTCGCTAGGACGTTCAATGTCGTTTTCCTCAACATGTTTTTTAATCACTTCTAAAAATGGCTTACCGTATTTAGCTGCTTTTCCAGCGCCAACTCCTGTAATTTTTGCCATTTCTTCCATCGTAATTGGATAGTTGATTGACATTTCTTCCAAAGAAGGTTCTTGGAAAATAATGTAAGGAGGTAAATTATTTTGCTTTGCAATTTTTTTAGTCAAATCTTTTAGCATCGCATACAATACCTCATCTGTGCTGTTGGAGCCTTTTCCTCCAACAATATCATCATCGTTATCGCTTTCGGCATTGCTAAAATCATTATCTCTTGTAAATTTAATACTGAATGGATTTTTTAAGAAATCTTTTCCTTTATCAGTGATTTTTACTAAACCATAATTTTCAATGTCTTTGGCAAAGAATCCATTAACAATAGCTTGACGCATGACAGCGTTCCAAAACTTATCGTCTTTATCGGCCTCTACACCTTCGCCCCAAGTTTTTAACTCGTTGTGTTTGTATGATTTACCTGTAGCCGTTAAATTACCCATTAATAAATTAATGATGTCTTTAACTTTATGTTTTTCTTTGCTTTCTTTAACCGCTTTAATAGCAAGTGTTAAATCGTCTTGAGCTTCAAATTTTTGTTTTGGATGACGACAGTTGTCGCACATCTCATTACATTTTGCATCATTGAATTCTTCTCCAAAATAATGTAAGATAAATTTACGGCGACAAGAAGAAGTCTCGGCAAAAGATGCCGTTTCCGACAACATTTGTTTTCCAATTTCTTGTTCGTTTACTGGCTTATCCTTCATGAATTTTTCCAACTTCATGATATCATCATAGCTATAAAACGTTAAGCAATTACCTTCGCCACCGTCTCGGCCAGCGCGACCAGTTTCTTGGTAATAGCCTTCTAATGATTTTGGAATATCGTGATGAATCACATAACGAACATCTGGTTTATCGATACCCATACCAAAAGCAATTGTTGCTACAATTACATCAATGTCTTCCATTAAGAAACCATCTTGTGTTTTAGCACGTTCTTTGGCATCTAATCCAGCGTGATAAGGAGCCGCCTTTATCCCGTTAACTATCAGAGCCTGAGCAACTTCTTCCACTTTTTTACGACTTAAGCAATAAATAATACCTGATTTACCAGAATTTTGCTTAGCGTACTTAATAATTTCTTTGATGACATTTTGCTTAGCACGAACCTCATAATATAAGTTTTCGCGGTTAAACGACGATTTAAACAAATTCGCCTCTAACATCCCTAAGTTTTTTTGAATATCGTGTTGTACTTTAGGAGTAGCGGTAGCAGTTAAGGCCATTACCGGCACCGAACCTAATTTATCAATAATAGGGCGTAAACGACGGTATTCTGGGCGGAAATCATGCCCCCATTCTGAAATACAATGCGCTTCATCAATTGCAAAAAAGGAAATTTTAAATTCAGAGAAAAACTCCACGTTATCTTCCTTATTTAAAGTCTCAGGAGCTACATATAATAGTTTAGTTTTTCCAGAAAGGACATCTTTTTTTACGGTTGCAATCTCCGATTTATTTAAAGAGGAGTTTAAAAAGTGAGCAATCCCAGTTTCGTTACTAAAACCACGAATAGCATCTACCTGGTTTTTCATCAAAGCAATTAAAGGAGAAACGATAATCGCTGTTCCCTCGCTCATAATAGCGGGCAATTGGTAGCAAAGCGACTTACCTCCACCAGTTGGCATAATAACAAATGTATCCTGTTTATTAAGGATATTATTGATAATAGCTTCTTGGTTTCCTTTAAAGCCACTAAAGCCAAAAAAGGCCTTTAAGGGGTCAACTAAATTATGGGTTTCAACTTCTGCAACCATGGTTATATTGATTAAAATGTATGTTTTGTTGAGTAAACGTTTTTGTTAATTCTATATAAAGATATAATTAAATTTTTGAATAAAACAAAACAATTTGACAGTTAAATAGCATTTTCAGACAAATTAACTTTTTAACACGATGAATCGATGAATTGATAAAGTTGAGAAATGATCACTTATTCTGGCTTTATTCGCTTTTTAGTGCGAATAAAGCAGAAACACTGATTTAACTTATAATTCTGATTACTAAAGATTTTTACAAGCACTTGTTATAAAGATGTTGCTATTTTTACATCTAACCCAATAATAGTAATAATCATTACAAATATTACATATGTAAGTGTTTTATATTTTTTAATCAACTTAATCCGTTTTACCTGTCCCTGCATTTCGTTATACACATTGCTATTAAATAATAGTTAACTATTTTAATTCAATAATCTTTTTAGTAATTACCGTGTCGCCCATATTTAATTTTATAAAATACACGCCAGCATCCAAGCCGTTTTCTTTACCAATAAAATCAAGCTTATAATTACCAGGTTGCTGAACGCCAGTATGTAAAGTTTTTAATTTTTGGCCGAAAGCATTTAAAACGTCAATTTGCACATTGCACTTATTTTGCACATGGTAACTAATTTGAGTTTTGTCGTAATAAGGGTTTGGATATATGGCAACATGACTTTCATTATTTAATTCTAATACATTAATTGTTAAAGCATCAACACCAATTGATAAATCAGGTCCATAATTAAGTATTTGATAGGTTCCACTCGAGTCAATCATAGAGGCGTCATCTACAGAAAAATCCATGGTTGTTGGTTGTGTTAATTGTGTATTAACTTGAAAATGTAATTTAGCTATTACGCCATAACCTTTGGCATTTAATTGATTGGTTTTTGAAAGCGCACCATACACCCTGTAAGATGGTTCATCAGTTTTAGTAAGGCTTATTGTATTTGCACCACCAGTATTAACCCAACCTGTTGGATAGGTAATTTTCATTGTACCTGGTTCTGCTAAAGAAGCATCATACCAAACAGAAAATGCCATTCCGTAAAAATTTACAACTGGTAAACTAGCATCTCCAACATTTACATCAATATCAACCCAATCTCCGGCAACATAATTTGAATTACTCGACGATAAACTTATATTATAAATACTTTGGGTCGTAGCATGATTATAATTACTGTTATTTTTATTATGTGTAAAAGTAAAGTTTTGGTTTATAGCCAAAGTATCATCACTACTAATTATACCGTCACCGTTAGAATCTACGTGCTTCAAATCGCCATCCAAAAATCCTTGTGTGGTCCCCCCCCAATTTGTAGCAGCATTTGCTTGCCAAGCATTACTAGTAAATGTACGAGCAGCTCCTGTTTGATTGTAATATAATCCAATAGGTAATAAATCGTAATTATCTACATAGTAAGAGAAATCGGCATCACCTGGCCATACACATTCATAATCTGCAATGATACTTACTGTATTTGTTTTTGCTACACAACCCAAACTATTGGTAACTATAGCTCCATAAGTATCATCATAAGAAACTACATAATTAGAGGTTGTTTCGCCTACAATATTTTGCCCAGAGCCTTGCCATTGATGTAAATAACCAGCGCCAGAAGTGCAGCTTAATGTAAAATTAATAGCAGTACCATCACAAAACGCAGGAATAACAGATGGAGTAACAACTGGATTAAAGGGTAACGCACTAACGGTTATATAATTTGTTTTTATTAAACTATCACATGTTGTTGCCGAACATGCTTTTAATTTTACAGTATATGTACCAGGTACGTTATAATTATGAGAAGGGCTTTGAATGGCTGAACTGGTGCCATCTCCAAAATCCCACAAATAATTTAAAGCATTTGACGAGGTATTACTAAATTGAACATCAGCGATTAAAACGCCACAATAACCTGTAGTATCAGCAACAAATATTGGGTGAATAGGAAAATACACATTGTAACCAGATAAACTGGAACAACCACTTGTGTTTTCTAATTTCACATTATAATACCCGTCTTGAGTAGGCGTATAAGTCGCTGCGGTAGCTCCCACAATTGGGAAATTACTTTCATACCATTGATAAGAATTGGCTGTGGTAGTGGTAGAAAACACGCCTGCATTTAAAACAATAACAGCAGTATCTTGACCGGGTTTAACAACAATTGTTTTAGAAAGACTATCGCAATTATAGGAGCCGCAACCTTTTAGTTTTACTGTATATGTACCTGCCACGCTATACGTGTGCATAGGGCCAGCCAATCCATTCCAATTATACAATCCAGTTCCATCACCCCAAGTTATATTAAAATTTGTGCCATTAGCTCCCGACCTAATTAACACTGTATATTCCCCAGTACAAACCGTATCGGGATCAAGTGTAAAATTAATATGAGTTGGGTAATAGGCATAATTTGCAGAAGCAGAGTTACAGCCATTTGTATTAATTAAATTAAGAATATAGTCTCCATCTTGGGTTAACGTTAAACTTGGCGATGTGGCTCCTGATAATAAACTTCCATTTTTATACCATTGGTAAGATGATGCCGTTGACGTTGTGCTTAACACGGTTCCATTTATAGTAAGTGTTGGCGTTGGGAAGCCTAAATTAACCGTGATGTAATTTGTTTTGATTAAACTATCTTTTTTGGTTCCGTTATAAATAACAAGTTTTACATTGTAAACACCAGTATTGGTATAAGTATGAGTGGGTTCTTTTAAGGTTGATGTTTTACCATCGCCAAAATGCCATAAATAAGTAGAAGCTCCTTTTGATTGATTTTGAAAATAGACATTAACTGAGTCGGCACCACAAACAGTATTTGTTGCTGTCGAAAAAACTGTTTGTAGTTTATGAGGAGACGTGTACAATGTAAAATCTTTGTAATCTCCACAGGTTAAATTACAGTTATCAAATGGAATGGTTGTATTTACCATGGCTCTTATCCTTACTGGAATACTGTCGATGCCAAAATTGGGTACTTTAAGTGTTATTAGCCCAGATGTGCCCGGAGATACTCCTAAATAACCAACTGCTGCTGTAATTGATTCTACTTGAGGAGTAAATACGCCATCATTGTTTAAATCGGCATAAACGGTTAAGTAGCCATTATTTGAGCAACCAATCACAAAATAATAAGCTGAGTCTTTTTCTAAATAAAATTGTTTGCTACAAGTGTTGTCATTATAAATTAAATTTTCAATTCCTTGTAAATCAATTTTTTGAAATTTAGTGATAATTGGTCTTGGATTACCAAAACAATTATTTGTATTAACTGGTGTACAAGCAGCTACTGAAGGTGTTGGAGCAATGGTAAGGGTTATCACTTGTTGGGTAGTATCACAACCATATACATTACAAGCAATTAATGATACAGTGTAGCTACCAACAAACGGATTAAACGTATGTGTAGTGACTGCTAAAGTTGAAGAGGTGCCGTCTCCAAAATTCCATAAAATAGTTTCTGCGTTATAGGCAGTGTTTGTAAAACTTACATTTGACACACATCCATCCAAAGTAGTAGCTGACTTATTAAAACTAGCAGTAGGAATAAAAGCGCCAGGTTTTATAATAATATAATAGTCTTCTATTTGCCCACAACCAAAACTGTAATTACCATTTGGCAAATTGGCTTGATCGTCAGAGGCTACACGGAATCTGAATTTTTGATTCATTAATAAAGTATTCGGAATAGTGATGGTTCCAGTGGCTGTTGAATTTGCAAATCCTGAAAACACTAACTCGGTAGCATTAGTATACAAACCGTCATTATTATAATCTATCCAAGCATACACGTATTCACCTGCTGGATTAATAGTAGTAACATTTAAGGTATAAGTACTGCCAACATTTACGACAGTGCCTTTGCAACAACTATAATTAAAATAATTATTAAATAAAGTATTGGTTGTATGGTTTAAGGTATTAAGTGTAACATTAGTAATACCAGTTGACGCGCAATATCCTTGCGAAGGGGTTGACATATAAGTGAAATTAGATGTTGATACAACAACGTTACTCGACTGCACAATAGAATCAGTATAACAAACATTAGTTAACGTAGCCTTTATGTTATAAGGAGTTAAGCTATATGTACTGTAAGGAGTTTGAAATTGCAACAAGCCTCCATTGCCAAAAGAAAAAGGTAATAAATTTGTAAAGCCTCTGCGAAACAAATACTTTACATTAGGGTCAGAATTAGTAACAGCTAAGCCAACATTAGTAAAACTACAAAGTGTATCAACTGAACTAATCATTGTAAATGGATTTAACTCATGACCTGTTACATATACTTGAGTAGTTTGAGTTGTTGTTCCAAAGGCATTTGAAACACTCAAAGAAATTGTATGTGTACCAGCAGTATTGAGTCGAATACCTGAATTATATTGAGTACTAAATGTTACATTATTATGTTTCCATTGATAGGTATATCCTGGTAAAGGCGCACAATGATTTATTAAAGTAATAGAATCGTTTAAACACAAATTAGTATTTCCATGAACACTAAAGCTGCATATTGGTAAGCTGGGCGCTAATGGCAAATTGTTAGTTTTAATTACATAGCCCTGATCGCCAACCGCCATTAATACATTTGGTGTCAAAAAATCAATCATTTTAATAGGTTTATAACCTGTTAAGCTATATTTTTCCCAATACTGCCCGCCAGTTTTTGAAACATACAAACCGTCAGTAGCCACACACAATAATGTATCTTTGTTAATGGCACTAATAATTCCTTTTGATATAAAAGGCAAAGGCATTGATGTATAGCTTACGCCATAATCTGTTGACTTTAATATAGTGTTATCATATTCAGAACCAAGATATACAACATTGTTTTTACAACTTACCGATTTATAAGAATTTGTATAAGTAGTAATAGCAGTCCAATTAGACCCTCCGTTTATTGATTTTAAAATAACACCTTCTCCTGCTGCAATAACTGTATCAATAGATATAAACTTAACATCATTAATCATTTTAACTGTGCCCGAATTTACAAATGCCCAACTACCACCAGAGTTTGAACTAATGGCTAAACGGCCACTATTACCAGCCGCAACAGCTCTATTAGAAAACACATCAACTGTGTTGATATATCTTAACAATGGAACAGTAGAATTATTTGTTGCAATAGTCCAATTAACACCAGCATTGTTTGTAGTTAAAATGCACTCATTATTCCCCATAAAAAATAAGCCCGTTCCAATTGCTGTATTAGCACTTGTTAGCGCTAAATCGTTCATGTTTGCAGGTAAAATTTGAATATTGGTTGGGTCGTTAATAGGATTGACAATATTCCAATTGCTCCCTCCATTTGTGGTTTTAATAATTTGATTGAACGAGCCAATCCAAATATCGTTTGAAGAAAAATAATCAACAGAATATAAATCTTGAGTAGTTCCAATATTTAAAGTAGTCCACTGAGCAAAATTTTTATTGAATAACCCAAAAACTATTAGCAATAGTATAGTCGCTTTTTTCATTACTTACATATTATTTTAGAAAATATACCCTAAAATAAGAATATCTATTGAAAAAACAACAAAAACTTAGTGTTTGACATGATTAGTTGAGCATTTAACCGTTATAAAATTCACCTATAAGTTAGTATCCATCTTACGATAATGGGTTAAAAAGAAGACGATAAAAAGAAGTGAATAAAAAATATTAAAGAAAAAACGAAACGTATACATATCTAAAAACATAAAAGTAATCACACGCACACAAAACATCATGATAAATAATTGCACCCCCCATTGTTTCATGTGCCAAATGCCAATTAACGAAACAAACTGAAGCGTGATGATAATTCCTAGAACCATAGGCACAAAATCGCCCATACGTTTAATGGACGGTGTAAACAACATGGGGAACGCCAATAACACCAATACAATAGCTGTCACTGTAATTATGCTGATGGATTTGGGACGTTGTAATAGTGCCATAATAATTTGTTCTGTCTTCAGCAGGCTCAGAATCCCGCGTAATTATTGTTTCTAATTAGTTCTAATTGCTTCTACTGGATCGAGTTGTGAGGCGCCATAAGCTGGAATAAATCCGCTGATGATTCCTATCAATACCGAAATGGTTAAACCTAAAATAATATTTGAACGTGTTAATGTAATTTCCATATCAATCACCCCGTCGGCGGCAAAAGTGAGCAGGTAAATGAGTAAGAGTCCTATGATGCCTCCCATTAAAGATAAAAACACGGATTCAAATAAAAATTGTGCTAAAATAAAATAGTTTTTGGCTCCTAATGATTTTTGAATGCCAATTAAATTGGTTCTCTCGCGCACCGATACAAACATAATATTAGCAATACCAAAACCCCCAACTAAAATAGAAAAGCCGCCAATGATAGCTCCTGCAATGCCAACAATATCAAATAAACCATCAAAATTTTTGCTTAATAAATTGGTTTCATTTAAAGCAAAATCATCATCGGCCATTGGTTTTAATCCTCTAATGCCGCGCATAATGCCCGTTAGCTCATCTTTTAACTGATCGTTGGTTACGCCTGGTTTTGCTTTCGCTGCAATAAAAGGGTCACTACTCTCTGACTTAACATCCATAAATAATCTAGCAAAATTATAAGGCACAACGGCTTGGTTATCCATCGTGTTACCCAACATGCTTTCTCCTTCTTTTTTAAATAAGCCTATCACCTTACAGTTTCTACCTGCTACTTTAATGGTTTTTCCAATTGGATACTCGTTATTTGGGAACAACCCATCGGCAATGGTGTGACCTAATATCACCACGTTATAACCACCTTCCGCTTCATCTTCTCTAAAATAACGACCATCAATAATTTCAAAAGATTTTACTCGACCAAAGCCATATGACCAACCTGATACTAAACCATTTTCGATAGTATTGTTATTTCGTTTTAATACTTTTCGAGCACCAATTCTAAATCCAACAGCTTCAATACTTTTAGCTTTACGTTCAACTTCAGCTAGTTCACTAATTTCAGGAACTGGGCGGTTCATGTATTTCCACCAAGGGTAATCAGGGCCAAAAGTCCAAGGCCATTTCATCACAAACACAACATTATCTCCAAGACTTTGAACACTTCCGCGGATGTTACGTTCTAAACTATCTACAATAGTAAACACTGTAATGATGGCAAAAATACCAATGGTAATGCCTAATAAACTCAAAAACGTCCTTAGTTTATTAGCCACTAAAGCGCCCCAAGCAAACACAATGCTTTCTTTTAAAAGGGTTAATACCATAGTGTAAATATAATTGATAATCTTATGCTGTGCACGCTTTTTGTTTTAGCGGTTTTGTGATAGGATGGAGGGGGTTTTTGACTAATAAGGCTTTTGATTATAAATGCTAATTATGGCATTTTAACTATATTTATACATCTTAAAATGACTGAACTCAATCAAATATTAAAAGATGGACACATCGACGAAGAGCAATATAAAAATATTGAATTCTTTGAAGGTAATCGTTTATTTTCTATACATTGGGAACTGCGTACCATCTTGTATTTAGGTATTCTATTGTTATCTTCGGGTATTGGTATTTTGGTGTATCTAAATATCGATACTATTGGCCATCAAGTTATTTTGGCAGCAGTAGGCTTAGCATGCGCTTCTTGTTTATATTATATCCATAAACACAAACTACCTTATACTCATCAACCAATAAGGTATGCGTCCCCATTTTTTGACTTCATTGTATTACTAGGATGTTTGTTATTTGTGACGTTTATAGGATACTTTCAATTTCAGTACAATCCGTTTGGGAAGCATTATGGTATTTTAGTTTTTATTCCAACTATTATTTCTTTTTATTTAGCATATCGTTTCGATCATAAAGGAGTGTTATCAATTGCTATTACAGGATTAGCAAGTACTTTTGGATTGAGCGTTACACCAAGGCAATTGATAGATGGAAATGATTTCTCAGATTTGTATGTAGTGTTAACTGCTTTAAGTTTAGGTATAATATTGACTGCATGGGCATGGTATTCTGATAAGCAACATATAAAACAACATTTTAGTTTTACTTATAACAACTTTGCAATTAATGTTATATGCATTGCCCTATTAGCGGCATTATTTAATCAAAATTTAAAAATAATGAGTTTGCTATCACTAATTGTCACTTGTGTGTATTTTATAAAATATGCAGTGGCTCAACAATCCTATTTGTTTTTGCTGATTTCAGTGTTATTTGGATATATTGGTATAACATATATTATATTTCATTTACTTTCAAAAATAAATAATATGAACGACGGTATTTTTATGTTAGGGATGATGTATGTCATTACATCTGCCGTAGGTGTTATCTTTTTGTTTTTAAATATTAAAAAAATTGTAAAAACTAAATAATGCAAGCCTATAACATAGATACCGTAAAAAATAGTTTACTGAAAAAGAAGGCAGCTTTTTGGCATGCCAACAAATTAATTTCTGATCAACAGTTTGCCACTATTTTAAACCATTATTCGTCAACCTACAAGTCGTCTAATGTGTTTGTAAAGATTGGGTTATTTATTTTCATTTGTTTCATTGTATTAGCGTCATTGGGTATTTATAGCTTGCTATTTTCTTCTATCATGTATAATAGCGACAACAATATTGGATTTTGGGTATTCACTTGTTTTTTATATGCATCTGCTTGTTTTATTATTTTGGAATACTTTATTAAAAATAAAAACATTTACAATTCGGGCACTGATGAAGCGCTGTTGTACATAGGTTTAATATTTTTAGCAGTCGACATTTATTTAATAGTTGACGAAATTTCATCTGATAGTCCATTGTTATTTCTATTTACAGCATTACCATTTATTACATTTGCTGTTATAAGGTATGCCGATCGAATAGCCACATTGGCATTAAGCTTTTGCGTGTATACCATTTTGTTTTTAGTAATAATGAAGTTTGGTGATGTTGCGAAACTCATTATGCCATTTGTCATGATGTTATTTTCAGCAGTTTTATACTTTCAAATCAAAAAAGTTAAAACCAAAACTAAGTTGTTTTATTGGAAATCATGTATGGAGGCAGTCGAATTTTTATCGTTAATCATATTTTACATGGCCTGCAATTATTATGTGATTAGAGAATCGAGCATAGAATTTTTTAACATGGATTTACAAATAGGAGAAGACATTCCTTTGGCATTTATATTTTATATCTTAACAGCAAACGTGCCTTTAGGCTATATTTATTTTGGATTAAAACAAAAAGATAAAACATTACTTTGGTCGGGTCTAGTTTTACTAGCCGCTTCATCCCTTACCTTTAAATATTATTTTAGTTTAGGTCATCCCGAAATAGCCTTAACCGCTGCTGGCATTGTATTAATTGGAGTGTCTTACTTCGCCATCAAATATTTTAAAACTCCCAAACACGGTATTACGTTTGAAGAGCAAATAGATGAAGATAGTTTTTTAAAGACTAATGCCGAAGCTTTAATTATTGTAGAAACCTTAACGCAAAAAAACACTCCACTAACACAAAATGGTGTTGATTTTGGCGGCGGTCAATCCGGTGGCGCAGGCTCGGGAGGCTCTTATTAATAGGATGATTAAAATTATTTTTACACCATGAAAAATCAAAAAAACGCTCTACTATTTATATTCATAACTCTATTAATTGACTGTACAGGAATAGGAATTATTATTCCTGTTACACCAAAATTAATTCAAGAATTAATAGGAGGAGATATTAGCGAAGCTTCTAAATATGGAGGGTGGTTAGCATTTGCCTATGGTATTATGCAATTTTTATTTTCGAGTGTATTAGGAGGATTAAGTGATAGGTTCGGAAGAAGGCCTGTGCTTTTAATTTCCTTATTAGGGCTTGGCATTGACTATATATTTTTAGCCTTTGCTCCTACCATGTTTTGGTTATTTGTAGGACGAATTATTGCCGGAATTTCAGGGGCAAGTTTCACAACGGCATCTGCCTACATTGCAGATATTAGCGAACCTGAAAAACGGGCGCAAAATTTTGGAATGGTGGGTGCGGCTTTTGGAATTGGTTTTATCTTAGGCCCATTAATTGGAGGGTTATTTGCTGATTTTGGATCAAGAGTTCCTTTTTTAATAGCTGCAGGCTTATCATTACTTAATGCTTTATATGGCTATTTTGTTTTACCCGAATCTTTATCTCAAGAAAACAGAAGAGCCTTTGATTGGAAAAGAGCAAATCCAATTGGAACATTTATTAACTTAAAACGCCACAAAGAAATTATATGGCTCATCATAGCCGTATTTTTATTAAATATTGCAGGGCAATCTCCTCAATCAACTTGGACCTATTATACGATTTTAAAATTTGATTGGTCTACTAAAATGGTAGGTGCATCCTTAGCTTTTATTGGATTGTCGATTGCCATTGTGCAAGGCGGGTTAATACGTATTATTGTTCCAAAATTAGGTCAAAAAAAGTCTGTGTATTTAGGTTTTCTGTTTTCATTGATAGGTTACATACTCTTTGCATTTGCCAACCAAGGCTGGATGATGTTTGCCTTTATGGTGCCTTTTGCATTAGGTGGCATTGCAATGCCAGCTATTCAAGGGATTATATCAAATCGAGTTGCAGCTAATGAACAAGGTGAAATGCAGGGTGCCATTACAAGTTTAATTAGTGTTACAGCTATTGTTGGCCCAGTATTAATGACAGAGTTATTTTATTTCTTTACACAAAAAAACTCATCCATTTACTTTCCAGGCGCACCATTTATCATGAGCTCCGTTTTGGTGGCCATCAGCTTAATTATTGCTGCATTTACCCTCAAAAAAATCGTCAAAATCTAGTAGACCTCTTGCATTTATATTTTAAGATTTATTATAAAACTAGAGTATTTTATTTGAGTAATAAAACTTAAATTTGATGATAATGAAATCTTTACTGTTTATTTCAATAGTTATTACTTTGATGAGTTTTTTCTCGTGTAAAAATTCACATACCTATGAAAAGCATGTGAAAGAATTAGACAGCCTAAAAGTTGTTTTACAACAATCTGTCGATAATTTTAAAACAGTAGATAGTGCTTCATGTATGGAAGCTTATTCAAAACAATACACCTATTCATTGTTTATTGACTCACACTTAAAAGATACCGTTACAAAATCGGTAGCCGAGAACTTACAAAATTTTAACTCTGTAGCTAAAGGAATACATGAATACATTTCCTTGCGGTCATCTTGGCTGCAAAACGCCAATACATCAATTACACAAATACAAACTTTATCTCATGATTTAAAAAATGGGAGTATAGATAATGAAGATGCCATTGCATTTATTAATGACGAAAAAAAACAAGCAGAAAAAATAATTGAAGAATTGAAATTAAATACGGAAAATATAAGAAAGCATTTAGAAATATATCATCAATCATTACCAATTTGTGAAAACCTAGTAAAACAATTAAATGAAGGAGTATTACCACAATCAGTAAATCCGCACTAAACTATTTTGAAACATTTTTTATTGATATGCCTTTTTATATTAGCTAAACATTCTCCAGTTTCGGCTCAAAAAAATATGGACGAAAAACTAGCGATGCAGTTTTATGAGCAAAAACAATATGAAAAAGCAGTTTCCTACTTTGATAATTTATACGACAAAAATCCAGATGCATATTTTACCTACTACTACAAATGTTTAGTAGAAATAAAAGAATATAACAAAGCAGAAAAAGTATTAAAGAAACAAATTAAAAGAAATGAGACGGCATTTCAATTATACGTTTGGCTAGGTAAACTATATAGGCTTCAAGATAATCCTACTAAAGAAAAAGAACAATATAACAAAGCCATTAAGGAGTTAATTCCTCTTCAAAATTATGTTTTTGTATTAGCTCATGCCTTTGAAGATGAAGAGCTTTACGATTATGCTTTAGAAGTATATAAAAAAGGCAGAAAAGAAACGCGCGACAGTTATCCGTATTATTATGAAATAGCTGAAATTTATAAGAAAAAAGGCGATTTAAAAGCCATGGTAAATGAATATTTAGACGCTATTGAATTTAGAGAAAGCGAATTATATACTGCGCAAACCAATTTACAACAGTCTTTGGGTTATGATGAAAAAAATGGTGGCCTTAATAATCCTATTTTAAAACAAGAACTACAAAAACGAATTCAACAAAATTCAGATAAAATGATTTTTTCTGAATTTTTAATTTTTCTACTAAATCAACAAAAAGATTTTGAAGGTTCTTTTGTTCAAAATAAAGCATTAGATAAAAGAGAAAAATCTGACGGAACCAGATTAATGGAATTAGCAAAACTTTGTATTAGCAACGAAAATTATTCCGTTGCCGAAAAATGCTATCAATACGTCATCAATAAAGGAAAAGATAATCCATATTATGATGTAGCAAATATTGAAAAATTAAACTCTCAATACTTACAAATTACCAATCAAAGTAATCCAAATAATGCGGATGTATTAACACTTAGTGCGAATATTGAAACAGCCATTAAACAATATGGTATTAGTAATTTAACGATTCCACTTATTAAAAAATCAGCTTATTTAAAAGCCTATTACTTAAACACACCACAAGAAGCTATTCAACGTTTAGAAGAAGTAACGACGCAATATAGTTTTGATAAAAATATTTTAGCTGAACTAAAATTAGATTTAGGAGATATGAATTTATTAGTAGGGAATATTTGGGACGCTTCGTTGCTTTACTCACAAGTAGAAAAAGATTTTAAGTATGAAGTTGTGGGACAAAATGCCAAATTTAGAAACGCCAAACTAAGCTATTATGCCTCAGATTTTAAATGGGCCAAGGCACAATGTGATGTCTTGAAAGGAGCAACCACAAAAACAATAGCAAACGATGCCTTAGACTTATCATTAATAATAACAGATGCTATCGGAATCGACACCAATGATGCACCACTTAGTATGTTTGCTTCAGCTGATTTATTGGTATTACAACACCAATATGATAAAGCATTAGCTCGTTTAGATAGTATTAATAGCATATATAACGAGCATACATTAGGAGATGACATCTTTTATAAAAAAGCAGATATTTATAAACGTACAAATCGATACGCAGATGCGGCTAAAATGTATGAAAATATTTTAGAATTTTATCCAGCTGATTTATACGGAGACGATGCCTTATTTAAGGAAGCCGAACTCTATGAACGCTATTTAAATGATAAAGAAAAAGCAAAACAATTATATCAAGATGTATTAGTAAAATACCCAGGTAGTATTTATGTGGTAGATGCAAGAAAACGTTATAGGGATTTAAGAGGAGATATTGTTAATTAAGAATGACGAATTAGTGGGCATAAAATTCTCACTTCTACATTCAAAAATCATAAATTTGAACTATGTATATATATAACGTAACTGTAAGCGTAGAAAAATCATTAGCCAACGATTGGTTAAATTGGATGAAAACTGTTCATGTACCAGATGTGTTAAGCACTGGACATTTTATTGAAAATAAAATTTGCAGAGTACTCAATGTTGATGATGAAGGTGCCACATTTTCGGTACAATATACTTTTATAAGCATGGGAGAAATGGAAGAATATCAAAAAAATCATGCTCCTCGTTTACAAGCCGAACATAGCAAGCGCTATGAGGGAAAATATGCTGCTTTTAGAACTGTATTGGAAATAGTTTAATGAAGTATATTGTTTCTATATTTTTGTGTTTAGAGCTGAGTTTAAGTTTTTCACAAAAAATTTTAGAAATCGATATGACACGATTCAATCATTTCAAATCTATTCAGATATATAATAATTCTTATTTAGAATATAAATTAAAAGGTGATCTTAAATACCGAATTAATAAAATGGTTAATCTAAAAGATAGTCTTATAATTTTTGATAATGACTCAAGTATTAGATTATCTGACATCAAAGCAATTAAACTAAGAGATGCAAATCATTTATATAGATTATTCAGCGGCTTTTTTTATACCGGTGGAGTGCTGTTTGTTAGCTTAGACACCTTTAATAACTATATAAATAGTGAAACGCCTTACGTGAAACAAGCAGCAGTTATTGTAAGTGCTGGATTGATTACATTAGGATTTATCACAAAACAACTTTCTATAAAACGCATTAGAATCAATAAGCGTAAATCACTAAGAATTTTGGACACAGATTACCAAAATTTAAATAAGAAATGATTTAAAATCTCATATAAACACCTGCGTTAGCTCCTATAGAATATAACGTTCCACTGATTGGAGAATCAACTAAGGGTCTGATGAAGGTTCTAAAACTTGGTTCTAATTTTAAAAACAATTTTTGGTTAAGATCATAGCTCACACCAACTCCAAGTAAAAGTGCAAATTCAGAACTAGGTATATTTTTGCGCTCATACTCTCGAGATACTTTCTTTTCCTTATGGCCATCTTCAAACATAAAAGTAGTTGTTGTTTTTTTGCCCATAAAAATATTAGCAGAACAACCTATACTTGGAAATAATTTTAATCGATTATTAATAAGATGAACATTAATCTTTAAGGGGATTTCTAAATACTGATAACTATAATTCATCTTTCTGTCTGCACTTGATGAACCAACTTGATTGTAATTTGGCAAACTTGGGTCATAATAAACTGCTGTACCACGCCAAGAATTAGCAGGGACAATGTTTTTTTGTCCTTTAGTTGAATACAAAACTCCAAATTCAATTCCTACTTTATCTAAAAGTTGGTAAAGAACATTCGCACCAGCAGTATAACCAAGTTTTCCTTTTTCATCTATATTAGATAAAGCAGAAGCACTGCTTTTTTCATACGATACTCTGTAACAGAAGTCAGGAGAATAACTAAGGCCAACTGCCCATTTTTTAGGGTTTTTAATCTCGGGCTGCTGAGCCAAAATAACACAAGAAAAAAAAGTAAAGATTAAAAAAAGAAAGCGCATAGTTTAATTCAAAAATAGTGTTTTTGTAAATCTAATAAATAGCTCTTTATTTTCAAAAAGAATAGCTTCTATTTTATACCTATAATTATACAGTTTCTAAGATGCCATTACTAAAAATCTTTTCCTTACTTTTGCCTCATGGCATCACCAGTAAAAGCTAAAAAACATTTAGGTCAGCATTTTTTAACTGACCTAAATATTGCACAAAAAATAGTTAACGCTTTGCCTCAAGATGACCTAACTATTTTAGAAATTGGGCCAGGAACAGGAGTTTTAACTCAATACATGATTGAAAAAGACAATTTTACGGCATTTGACATCGATATTGAATCCATTGACTTTTTAAAAGAAAAATATCCGCAACAGGCTCATAAAATACATTTTCAAGATTTTTTAGAAGCCGATTTAAATCCATTTGCTAGTAAAGGAAATTTTAAAGTCATTGGAAATTTTCCATATAATATCTCTACTCAAATTATGTTTAAAGTGTTGGAACACAGAGCTGATGTATCTGCATTAGTAGGTATGTTTCAAAAGGAAGTAGCCGTGCGAATTGCTGAAAAACCTGGATCAAAAGCTTACGGCATATTAAGTGTGATGCTACAAGCCTTTTATAAAATAGAATATTTGTTTACCGTTAGCGAACATGTATTTAACCCACCTCCAAAAGTAAAATCAGCTGTTATTCGGTTAACTAGAAATACAACTGATAAACTAAATTGCGATGAAGAATTGTTTTTTAAAGTGGTAAAAGCATCGTTTAACCAACGTCGCAAAACAGTTCGTAATTCGGTTAAAGTACTAAGTGGCAATGCACCAGTTGATTCAATATATTTAGATAAACGTGCGGAGCAATTATCAGTTTCAGATTTTGTAGCGTTAACAAACTCTATTGAGTTAGCAATTAAAAAATAATTCGCCTACAAAAACATTTAATTTCCCTAAGATATTCCCTTTGTTTCTTAAAATCGAAACTTTAAGTTTATTAATTGTTGAGATAATAAATTAACTATCTGTTAGAAAAATTACCTAAATCTGAGTTTTTAAGGGTACACCGTTCATTTATTGTTCCAATCAAAAAAGTAGAAAGCCTCAGAAATAAAGTACTTCAGTTGGGCGACAAAAAAATTCCTGTTGGAAATAGTTATGAAAAAGAAATAATGAAGTATTTTAAAAATAAAATGCCTTAATTTAAAAATTAAGGCATTTTACTTTAGCATCATTTTATGATCACTAATTAAATTCATATCTATAAATTGGATCTATATCTCCTTTATCATCATATACAGCTTTTAACTCTGTAATTAAACCACTATTTAATCCATATACCCATCCATGAATTTGAACACTTTTGCCTTCATGCCAAGCTTTTTGTACAATTTTAGTTTCGGCTAAATGCTGTACTTGCTGAATAACATTTAATTCTGTTAGCCTATCTGCACGTTTATCTTCATTATCAATACTATCTAATTCTATTCGATGCTTGTTGTAAACATCCTTAATGTTTCTAAGCCATTTATCTACTAAACCATATGTTTTGTGGGTCATGGCCGCTCTTACTCCACCACATCCATAATGACCGCATACAATAATATGCTTAACGCCCAAAACATTAACTGCATATTCTAGAACGCTCATTAAATTAAAATCAGTGTGAACAACCATATTTGCAATATTTCGATGCACAAACATTTCTCCACTTTCTGTATTCGTAACTTCGTTCGCTGGCACACGGCTATCACTACAACCTATCCATAAATAGTCAGGCTTTTGTCCTAAAGATAATTTTTTAAAATATTCTGGGTCATCAAATTTTTTTTCAAGTGCAAATCGTCTATTTCCGTCAATTAATTTTTGATAAGCTTTATCCATAATTTTAGTGTTTATATTTGATAAGTTCAATTTCTATGTTTCTTTTTTTTGCAGCATTGATGAAATCATCAATTACATCTTTCGAATCTCGATTTATTTTTTTATTAATGCTTGCGTCTATTATTACCTTACTTTCTGGTTCTATAGTTCCAAAGAAATTAATTAGATACCCTTTATTAAAAAAAGTAACATGCTGTGGTAATTTTATTAAATAATATAACTTGCCGTCCATAATATCGTTACTTGCTTCAAATGATGATTTAATATTATCTCGAATAATATAAATAATGGATATTATAACTCCAGCGCAAACCCCTTTCAATAAATCAGTCACAAGCATCACTCCAATAGTAATTACAAAAGGAATAAACTGTTCGTACCCAAACTTCCATTGCTCCTTAAAGATAGCTAACTTTGTAAGCTTAAAACCAGTCATAATTAAAATGGCAGCAAGACAAGCATTAGGTATTAATGCCAATAAGTTTGGAAGAAGTAAAACACTCACTAATAACAAAGTTGCATGTATAATTGCCGATAGTTTTGATTTAGCTCCAGAGTTAATGTTTGCCGAACTCCGAACAATAACAGAAGTAACTGGTAAAGCACCAACAAATCCACAAGCAATGTTACCAATGCCTTGTGCTAATAATTCCTTATTAGTATTTGACTCATTTTTATCCGGGTCTAATTTATCAATTGCTTCAATCCCTAAAAGTGTTTCTAAGCTCGCAACTACCGCCAACGTAAAAACAATCATCCAAAATTGACCAGTGTTCGCAAAACTAAAATCCGGAAAAAATAAATTAGCTTGTAAATCTGTAAAAGACGAAATAGTAGGTAAATTAACCAAATGAATGCTGTCAATAGCAAGAAATGAATTGGATTTAAAAGCTACGGTAAGTAAAATACCAAACACAACTGCTAAAAGAGGCCCAGGTAAATTTGATAAAAATTTATCTTTTTTATAAAAAGGCTTTTCAGCAATTATTAAAACTGCAAACGATACCAAACCAATAATAATAGCCCCTGGCGTTATAAAGTTTATCATATGAACTAATTCCGTAAACGAATTTTCTCCATCCATTTGTATAAACTGCTCATCGCCTTCGGGATCATTATCATATCCAAATAAATGTGGAATTTGTTTAATTATTAGAATAATTCCAATTCCAGCTAACATGCCTTTAATAACAGCATTTGGAATATAATTACCTATAGAACCTGCTTTTAAAACGCCAAGTATCAATTGAAAAACTCCTGCAAAAACAACTGCAGCCAAAAAGGCTTGATAACTTCCCAACTGAGCAATAGAAGCTAAAACAATAGCCGTTAAACCTGCAGCTGGGCCAGAAACGCTGTATTTAGAACCACTAAAAATTGTAACTAATATACCGCCAATAACACCGGCAACAATTCCCGAAAACAACGGTACTTTGCATGCCATGGCAATCCCTAAACATAATGGCAACGCCACTAAAAATACTACTATACCTGCCTTTATGTCGGCAAATAAATTTTTTTGAAACATAACTTTTTTGAATTTTAATAAATAATTATTTCTACAGTAAATGCAGTCCCACAATTAAACTATAATTTAGGAGGAGGTATTGGAATTGTTTTTGTAAATGAAGGATAAGTGCATTTTGTAATTAACAAAAACCATTTGTTTTCTAAAATAGATTTATAAAAAATATTTTCATAATTTATGTAGTATACATGCTCATGTTCATCATCACTATCATGAGATTTTTCTTCTTCCTCTTCCGAAATAGGGTTTTGTTGACTTTGGTTTTTAAAAATTTTAGAATCTTTGCATAATTGAATAACAGAAGCCTGAAGCGTTAATGAAAATACGCAAAAAACAAAAATGGAGATAAAAATATGGCGAATCTTGTTATTCAAAAAATTGTTTTGTTACCAAAAGGTCGAAAATAAACAAAATAAATGTCATTTTTTTGAATTTAAGTATTATTTAACATTGTTGTTAGAGTCAATACAATAGGATTTAATCAATAAAAAAGTATGTCTTTTTTCGGCTAATGCTCACACTATTATTTATTTTTGAATAATTCCGCTAATAAATGAATTACAACAAGTCAATCTAATGTTATTATATTCTTATGAATTTACAAATGCTGTATATTTATGGAATATAAATTTAACCAATGAAAGTATTACTCATATTTATTATCCTATCATTTTTTAGCTTAACGATATGTTCGCAAAGTAAAAAAGAAGTAAAACAACATAAAATTAAAGCATCTGCTGTTTCTACTATTCAAAACGGAAAAATAATAAACGAAAATAAAACCATTTTTGACGCTATGGGTAACGAATTAGAAATCACTAAATATGACGAGGAAGGTGAAGTAAGAACCATTCATAAATTCAAATACAACAAGGAAGGGGATGAAATTGAAGATTTACAATTCGACGCTGAAAATAAGTTTATAGAAAAGAAAATCACCAAATACAATTTGTCTGGAAAAAAAACAGAAGAAATTTATACAAACACCTTAGGAAAGATAATCAAAAAAAACACTTACATATATAACACTAAAGGTCTTAAAACAGAAAGAAAAACTATAGACACTGAAGGAAAAATTACTTCAGTAAAAAAATATGTTTACATCACCAAGTAAATGAATCAAGATATTTTAAATAAATTAAATCAGTTTAATCCTATTACACTAGCCGAAATGGATGGTGTAAAATTAATGGATAGAACTGATACAAAATTTATTTTTAATATCACGCAACTTTCAGAAATACTAGAAGAAGCTAACGCCTTTTATAAAATTTTAAGTATTGAGGATAATAGAATTAGTAGATACAAAACACTATACTTTGATACGCAAAATTTTAGTTTATACAATCAACATCACGCTGGAAAACTAAATCGCTATAAAATAAGACATAGAACTTATGTGGAAAGCAATCTCGGTTTTTTAGAAGTAAAATTTAAAAACAATAAAGGAAGAACTCTAAAAACAAGAATTAAAGAACTAGGAGTTCCAAAACTCGATTCAGGAAAAGCATTTGAATTTCTTAAAAAGACCTTGCCTTTTGACCCTTTAATTTTATTACCAAAAATTCGGATTAATTACAGTAGAATTACTCTGGTAAATAAAGTTTCGGCTGAACGTTTAACCCTAGATTTGAATTTAGAATTTGAAAGAGAAGGAAAAACGGAACTGTTAAGCCAATTAGTAATCGCCGAAGTAAAACAAGATAGTAAAGTAGCTTCGCCATTTATTGCCATTATGAGGCACAAACATATCCGTGAAGGCTCTATTAGTAAATACTGTTTTGGCATTGCAAGCTCATACCCCGAAGTGAAAAAAAATAATTTTAAACCTAAATTATCAAACGTAAAAAAAATAATTAATTTATGATGTTATTACAAATAGCAGCTGACGCAACAGAAAGCCTATCTGGCTTCGAAGAGTTTCAAAAAATGTCCGCGAAATTAATGATTAGATTATTCATTGATTTAATCTCTGTATTTATTTTAGTGCGTTTTATCTATTATCCAATCTATAAACACCGCGAATTATTTTTCACCTATTTCATTTTTAATATCGTTATCTTTTTAATATCGTTTTTATTAAATAAGGTTGATTTGTCGATGGGAGCAGCCTTTGGTTTGTTTGCTGTGTTTAGTATGTTGCGTTACAAAACCGAGGAAATTGCTATTAAGGACATGACTTATTTATTCTTAGTAATTGCCCTTGGCTTAATATCGGCTGTTACAAAAATTAAAGATACAGCCGATCATATCGAATACATCTTTTTAGTAGGCATTAATGCCGTTGTATTACTCATTACTTATCTTTTAGAAAGTAATATTTTTATGAAAAAAGAGAGTGTAAAGACTATTTTATATGAAAATATAGAAATGATTAAAGAAGGGAAACAAGATGATTTATTAGCAGATTTGAAGCTTAGAACTGGCTTTAACGTGCACAGATACTCGATCCAGAAAATAGATTTTTTGAAGGATGCCGCCCAAATCAAAATATATTATTACGATAAATAAAAAAAATTAAAAAAAATGTAATTATTTTTTGCAGATTTAAAAAAAGCCATTATATTTGCAGCCCGATTCGGGAGATTAGCTCAGCTGGTTCAGAGCACCTGCCTTACAAGCAGGGGGTCACAGGTTCGAACCCTGTATCTCCCACAATAAGAGAAGCCTTACTAACGTAAGGCTTTTTTCATTTTACAGGTGCTCTGAACCAACTGAGCTAACCTTAAAATCGACTTAAAAAGCACCCATTTAACTTGCAAATAACTTGCAAATGTTTTGGTCACAATACCAAAACCAATGGCAACTTTAAAAATAACCCTGGACACCAGACGCAAAAAATTAAATGGAACATATCCATTAGTGTTCCGACTAACACACTTAACTAAAAGCACAACTATTCCCACATCGTTATCGCTGGAAATAGCCGACTGGGACAATAAGAAGCAAAGAGTCAGAAAGACCAATCCAACTGCTGAAACTCTTAACAACGAGCTTACAAAGCTGAGGTTAGAGTATCAGAAAGGATTGATGAAGGCCGACTCCATTAACTTATTGGATGTAACGGCTCTAAAAAACACCATTATCGGTAAAAAAGAACCTACCGTAAAAATGGACTTTTTTAGTTTCGCTAAGAAAGAGATTGATAGTTTAATGGCCACCAATAAGGTTGGTAATGCTGCCGTTTACGACTGTGCTGTCAATAGTTTCAAGGAATTTACAAAAAACCCTAAATTGAAATTTGAGCAGCTAAATTATAAGCTATTAATGGAATACGAGTCCTCTTTGTTGAAGCGGGAGCTTAAAACTAATACGATTGCGAACTACATGAGAACAATTCGAGCCATCTTCAATAAGTCTATAAAGACCAATAACACGGGCATTGAGCACTATCCTTTTAAAAACTATAGCATTAAGCATGAACGCACCATTGCGAAAGTGCTGAATCAAGAGCATTTTAACCAAATAAACAATTTGGATTTGATACCCGATTCACCCGAATACTTGAGCCGAGCCGTTTTTATGGTAACCTTTAACTTAATAGGTATATCGTTTGCCGACCTAGCGACACTAAAACAATCTAACATGGTTGATGGTCGAATTAGCTATAGAAGAAAGAAAACGAAGCGTGTTTACAGTATCAAGTTGAACCCTTATGCGGAACAAATTATAAATGACTTGAGAGCGATTTATCCAAACCACCCTTACTTGTTACCAATACTTAATAATGACAAGCTTACAGCTTATGAAGAAAAAAACGCCATAAAACAAAAGCTTAAAACATGTAATAAATACCTAAAACGCATGGGAGAAGGCTTAAAACTTGGTCTCACGTTGACTACATACGTTGCTAGATACTCATGGGCAACAACTGCCAAACGGATGGGTTTTTCAAACGAAATTATAGCTGAAGCTTTAGGCCATGAGTATGGAAATTCAGTAACTGCTACTTACTTAGATGGATTCAGTCAATCAACCATTGATAATGCTAATCACACTGTAACCGACCAAATATTTTCTGCGATGTCTTTGAAATTAACGGCATAACACCCTCCCTTTTACCTAGATAGATGAGGAGGGATAATTACAGGCATATTGATTTTGAAACGGATGCGTTTTCCCCCTTACATGCCGAAAAACTGGAGTACATTTTATCAAGGCTTTAATGTGCTTTTAAAAATTTTCAGTATTTTTTTGAATTATTTTTCGGACTCCATGTATCCATTTTTATGGAAGTATATGTTCCAATAGTTCCTTGATTCACACCTGTCTGCTCAGTGGCCGAAATCTAATATCTACGTTTTTTATATCGTATGTGCCCATTTTGCTTTAAATCTATAGAGGTGTATTCATTCACACGCCTTTATTGGTAAGGATTTATAAATTATAGGTCTTATTTGATAAAATCAGATATTTATAGTTATGAGAATACTTCTACAACGTAAACAGATGCGAATGCTATTAGATAAAGGGCTTTTACCTAAAGGCAAATCATTAACAATGAATGGTAATACCTTCAATTTCATAATGGAGCCCCCAGAGCCTATTAAAAAGCCTTTAAATGCAGATGAACCACTGACAATATATTTGAATCAAAATAAAAATGTTTCTCATCCTTAAAATAATTGTTTTTATATAAAAAATCCCCGTACCTCTAGATACAGGGATTTTTTATTATGCAGTATGATACTATCTAAAACAAAAATCAATTTCTTCCATAGTCAAATTGCTGATACAACGGTCAATCTCCTTTTCTATTTGGTTAGGATTCAATCCATCCTTGCTAAGGAAATCATAAAACATATCTCTTAATTTTCTATACTTAACGACACCTATACGTAATAGAATCTTCACCTGTTTTTGTCTATATATAGTTTCCGTTTTTAGGTCAGTGGCTCCATCTTCAATCTTTGAGATTGATTTTGTGGTCAGAGGTTCGGTTGAAGTGGGTTCTTCATCAAGTGAGTTTGAAGCGTAAGCTTCGCTTTTGGTTGATGATGTTTCTACTTCATGTGTAGTTGAAGCGTGAGCTTCTTTATTCGTTGAAGTATGTTCTTCATCATTGTTTTCAACTATAGTTGATAAGCTAGCTTCTGGCGAAGCCTCTTTTGTTGATGATGGTTCTTCTACCATATTAGAATCAAAAGAATTTGTAGAAGAAGAAAAAGATATATGATTACTATCAATTTCCTTGTTTACTTCTATAATTATATTTCTTTCATTATTTATCTGATTGCTTATATAGTTGTCATTGTTTACTGGAAGGGTTGGAGTGTTATTCGGTAACTCTTCATTGTTTTCCAGCCTGTTTTGCTCCATTAATTCGGCAACCTCAGCGTTTTTAATGGTATCCTGTTTAATGCCTAGCATATTTGTGGTAGGATGATTAATTATTATCAACTCTCTTCGAGGGCTTTTTGGATACTTTACTTTAATCCACTGAAACTCCTCAAACTTTATGCGAGAGGTATTAAAGCCTTCTTTACTAATATCTAATGTGCTTTCAACCATTGCGTTTTTTGCATAAAAACGATTGCCTTTATCTGTAAAAGAAAGTATATATGATATTAATATCTTTTCTAATGCAGTCAAAGCTTTACTTTCAGCAATGATGCTGTATAGTCTATAAAACAATTTGCTGGTGCAAGGATTGTATAACATAGTTATTTTACGCTTATTGCTCTTTGGGTTGGTAATGCTAATCCAACCCATACGCACTAATTTTTGTAAGCATACACTTATCGCAGATTTCTGAACATCTAGTTGTTCTGATAAGTAAGCATTGGTGCCAAAAAAAATTTGGCCATTCAGGAATAATGTAAACAAGTAAGCAGCTATCAGTTTTTCTGAATGTGTTAGTTCTTTTGAGGCTGCTATCTCAACGAACATTTTATAGAAGGTAATTTTCTTCATTTTTTTTAATTTTTGTAAAATTTTATTTGGGATATACCTATAGACTTATAAGCAAACGGATGCGATGGACTTAGTCCAATAGTAATCAAGCGTAATGATTACACTATGAAAGCTTTTCTGATTTTTTGTATTCACATACTGGCGACCAGCAGTCTCGATTTGGCACTTTTAAGAGAAGTCACAGGCCAAACCCGCATAAGCTAGTACCTTATTATTAACTTCAATGTTACATTTAATGGTTAGTAACCTACCTTATTTTTGATATTACAAATATACTCATTTTTTTCGAATGTTACAAGTAACATCCCGAAAAAACTTCATATTTAATAGGCTATCCAGCCTATTACTAACTTATTTTTTAATAGTGATTTATTCAAAAAAACAACTAGATTTATGGAATGAAAAACTTCAAAGAAACAGCTAATTTTATATGGTCAATTGCCGACTTATTGCGTGGCGATTACAAGCAAAGTGATTATGGTAAAGTTATTTTGCCATTGGTTGTTATAAGACGTTTGGACAGCGTACTAGATGGAACCAAACCAAAAGTTTTAAAAAAGTTAGATGAGGTTAAAGCCATGAAGGTGCAGAACCTTGACCCGATTTTAAACAAAGTAGCTGGATACAACTTTCATAACAAAAGCCAATTCAACTTTGATAAGTTGGTGGCTGACCCAAATAACATTGCTGCGAATCTAAGAAACTACATCAACGGCTTTAGTGAAGATGCCCGAGAGATAATAGAACAATTTGAATTTGATAATCAGATTACCAAGATGGACGACAACAACTTGTTGTTTATGGTAGTAAAACGATTTCAAGAAGTGGACTTACATCCGAACAAAATTAGCAGCATGGAAATGGGCTACTTGTTTGAAGAGTTGATTCGTAAGTTTGCTGAGATATCCAATGAAACAGCTGGGGAACATTTTACGCCACGTGAAGTAATTCGATTAATGATTAATCTATTGTTTTTAAACGATAGAGAAATACTTACAAAAAAAGGAATTGTAAAAACCATCTACGATTGCTGCGCAGGTACAGGTGGTATGTTATCAGTTGCCGAAGAATACTTACATGAACTAAACCCAGATGCACGTTTAGAAGTATTTGGTCAAGAACTAAATCCCGAATCGTATGCGATATGTAAATCGGATATGATTATCAAAGGACAAAACGCCAGCAACATTAAAAAGGGAAATAGTATTAGTGAAGATAAGCTTCCAACCGAAAAATTTGATTACCTCATTACTAATCCTCCATTTGGTGTGAAGTGGGAAAAATTTGCAAAACCTGTAAAAGAAGAACATGAAAGCTTAGGAGATAAAGGTCGTTTTGGAGCTGGCTTGCCTTCAGTAAGTGATGGTTCGTTTTTATTTTTGATGCACTTAATGAGTAAGATGAAAGCAGAAGGCTCTCGCTTAGCGATTGTATTTAATGGCTCACCATTGTTTAGCGGTAGCCCTAGCACGTCTAAAAACGAAAGTAGTATACGTCAATGGATAATTGAAAATGATTTATTAGAGGCAGTAATTGCCTTACCAACAAACCTATTTTATAATACGGGTATTAGCACTTATATTTGGGTAATAAGCAACAATAAATCGAAAACCAGAAAAGGGAAGGTGCAATTAATAAATGCCATTGAACTTTTTGAAAATATGAGAAAACCTCTTGGCGATAAACGTCATGAAATAAGCAATGAACAAATCAATCGAATAACGAAAATGTACGGAGACTATAAAGAAACTCCTAATTGCAAAATTTTTGAAAATGCTGATTTTGGGTATAACAAAATCACCGTAGAAAGGCCAGAACGAGACTCTAAAGGGAAAATTATTTTAGATAAAAACAAAAAACCGAAAGCTGATAGTAGTTTAAGAGATACCGAAAACGTCCCATTAAAAGTTGATATTGACTCTTATATGAACGCTGAGGTATTGCCACATTTACCAGACGCTTGGGTGGATGGTAGCAAAACAAAAGTTGGCTACGAGATTAACTTTAGTAAATATTTTTATCAATACAAGCCATTACGTAACTTACAAGATATTAAGAAAGATATTTTAGCGTTAGAGAAAGAGACAGATGGGTTAATTAATGATGTCATTTCATAGAATGAGAAAATATAATTCATATAAAAATTCAAAAGTAGAATGGATTGGCGAAGTACCTGAAGTATGGGACGTAAAACCATTATTTACTATAGCAAATCAAAATAAAAATAAAAATAAAAATCTACAAGAAACTACCGTACTATCTTTAAGTTACGGGAAAATAATTGAGAGAGATGTAGACTCTAATTTTGGACTACTTCCAGAATCTTTTGAGACTTACCAGATAGTTAACAATGGATTTATAATATTAAGACTAACCGATTTACAGAATGATAAAAAAAGCTTAAGAGTTGGTCTTGTTAAACAAAAAGGTATTATTACCTCAGCCTATGTAGGTTTATTTTTTAATGGACTAGATTCTACATATGCTTATTATTTGCTTCATAGTTATGATATTCAAAAGGTCTTCTACAACTTCGGAAGTGGTGTTCGTCAAAACATGACATTTGCTGATTTAAAGAGACTTCCAATAATACAACCAAGTTTGGAAGAACAAAAGCAAATTGCAAAATTCCTTGATTACAAAACCAACCAAATAGAAACATTGATTGGTAGCAAACAAAAATTAATTGATTTATTACAAGAAGAACGTACCGCTATTATCAACCAAGCAGTAACAAAAGGAATAAATCAAAAAACGAAATTAAAACCAAGTGGTGTAGAGTGGCTTGGTGATGTTCCAGAAAATTGGGAAGTTGGAAAATTTAATTTGTTAGTGAAAATTAGACATGGACATCAATTTATGAATTATGACTTTGCAGAAGACGGTATTAAAGTTATAAAAATAACTCAATTGCACAAGAATGGTTTTCTTGATATTTCGAATTGTTCTTGCGTCTCTGGTAACAAACTAAATGAATATAAAGATATAATAATTAAAGAAAATGACATTTTAATGTGTTTAACAGGAGGCACCATTGGTAAAATTATTCGTGTTGGTAAAGTAACCGAACCATTGTTGCAAAATTACCGTGTTGGCCATTTTAGCTCAATTGATTCTAATGTCATGTTAGATGATTTTATTTTTTGGACAATGTCATCTGAGTCACTAGTTTCACAAATATTTTTTCAAATGCGTGAAACAGGCCAGCCAAATATTGGAATGGGTGATTTTGGGAGAATGAAAATTACCATACCTCCAATAAAAGAGCAAGAAGAAATAATTAAACATATAATAAAAGAGACAGCAAGAATAGATACAATCATTTCCAAAACGGAACAAGAAATAGAATTGATGAAGGAGTATAAAACCGCTTTAATAATCGAGGTTGTGACAGGTAAGGTTGATGTGAGGGATGAGGTGATACCAAATTGATTTACTAGATGAAAACTGAAATAAATTTAAGATATTAGCATAACAAATGAGTTTATTAATTAGCATAGAAGATTTACTTTCAGGCAACGTTGTTGAAGGCACACGCATGGAATTTAAAGAAGGTTGGAATCCAACTCCAATTATGCGCACTGTTTGTGCTTTTGCAAATGACTTTGAAAATGAAGGTAGTGGATATATAATTGTGGGTGTCCAAGAAGTAAACGGTAAACCTGTAAGGCCAGTATTAGGATTTAATCCTAATCATTTAGAAAATGTTGAACAAGAATTGTTAGCCTACTGTAATCAAATTCAGCCTTCTTATATGCCACGCATTTCGCTGGAGCAAATAGATGGCAAACATGTATTAGCTATTTGGTGTCCAGCTGGAGCAAACAGACCTTACAAAGTACCAGATGATGTAAACGCTAAACACAAGACTTATAATTATCGAATCCGTTTTCGTTCATCTAGTATTGTTCCGAATGATGAACAACAAACAGAGTTAATACAACTTACAGCTAAAATTCCTTTTGACGATAGAGTCAACTCTTCGGCTTCGGTAAATGATTTAAGTAAAACATTAATGCGAGAGCATTTAGAAGAAACTAAAAGTAAGTTGTTTGATGAAAGCGAAAACTATACAGTAACTCAACTAGCTGAAAAAATGAATCTGTCTCAGGGAGCTAATGAACATTTGTTCCCTAAAAATGTTGGCTTACTGATGTTTTCAAAAAAAACGCAGCAATATTTTAAAGGAGCTCAAATTGATTTAGTTGAATTTCCAGAAGGTGTTGCAGGTAAAGAGTTCACGGAAAAGATTTTTACAGGCACTATTCAAAAACAATTAACAGATGCTTTATCTTATTTAAAAACGAATGTGATAAAAGAAAAAGTAATCAAGCATCCCGATACAGAAAAATCAGATAGAGTGATTAACTATCCATATGATGCTATCGAAGAGGCTTTATCAAATGCTGTATATCATAGAAATTACGAGCTACTAGACCCAATAGAAATTCGAGTATTACCAAGCTCAATAGAAATTATAAGTTATAGCGGTGCTGACCCATCACTTAAACAAGTAGATTTTGAAAAAGGAATAGTAAGAGCTAGACGCTATAGAAATAGAAGAATAGGAGAGTTTTTAAAAGAACTGAAATTAACCGAAGGTCGTGGAACTGGCATTCCAACTATTAAAAAAGCATTAGCTGATAATGGTTCTGGAAAACCTTTGTTTGATACGGATGAGCCCGAAAGAAGGCATTTTATTATTGAACTTCCTATACATCCTTTGTTTAATGGTCACGGCCACGCACATGATAATGATTATTACAATGATTTAATAGTAAAGCATTTGCAAGTTGTAAAAAAGGCAAATAGGCAAGACGTAGAAAATTTATTATTTGAGGAGTTCCCAGAAGCACTTACAGAAGAACAGAAAAAATATAAAGTAAGAAATTTATTACAAAGACTCAGAACCAAAGGAATTTTAAAATTGGATAATAGAGACTGGATGTTAAGGTAAACTAATGATGAGACGATTTTGAGACGATTTTGAGACGAAATAATGTTAAAAACATGTTGAAAAGGTTGATTTTCAATAATTTGTAAATTGATACAACTAGACGGCATCTAGACGAAACCTAGACGAAAACAAGGTGAAATCTAGACGAAATCTAGACAAAAACAGGTCAAAAACATTGATAATCAAGGAATTTACAAAAAAGAGGAATTTTTCAAATTAGACGAAAGCTAGACGAAAACACCATGTAAACGATGTTTACAATAAAAAATTGATTGAGGCTTTTAAAAAGTGCAAACTATGGCAAAAGGTATACATACAGAACAAACGTTTGAAGCAGCAATCGAAGAATCGCTTTTAGAAAAAGGTGGGTACATAAAAGGTCACTCTAATGATTTTGATGCCAGTTTAGGATTATTCCCAAGCTACATTACTGATTTTTTAAAATCATCTCAACCAACTGAATGGGATAAGATAGAAAACATACACAAAGCCGATGTTGAAGCAAAGGTTGTTCAGCGTATAATTCGGGAACTTGATTTAAGAGGGACACTAGATGTATTAAGAAAAGGATTTACTGATTATGGTGTTAAGTTTAGTATGGCTTATTTTAAGCCAGAGAGTTCATTAAATCCACAAGCTGAGGCAAACTATAACAACAATCATTTGTCCATTATTAGACAGCTTTATTATGAGCGTGAAGGTAAGAACTCTTTAGATATGGTGATTGCGCTCAACGGATTGCCAATTGCAACCTTAGAACTTAAAAATCAATTTACAGGTCAAGGCATCAGCAATGCTAAAAAACAATATGTGTTTGACCGTGATGCTACCGAACCAATATTTCAATTCAAAAAAAGAAGCTTAGTTCATTTTGCATTAGACACTGACGAATGTTCAATGACCACTAAGCTTGCGGGTAAAAACACGAAGTATCTTCCATTTAATATTGGCCATAATAATGGCGCAGGTAATCCCATCAATAAAAATGGATATAGAACTTCGTATTTGTGGGAGTATGTATTAAGCAAGGATAGCTTACTAGATATCGTTGGTAAATTCTTACACCTCAGCGTTGAAGATTATGAATTGAATGGTGTAAAAAAACAAAAAGAAAGCATCATTTTTCCACGTTACCACCAAATGCAAGTAGTACGTGAATTAAGTACAGATGCAAAAGAAAAAGGAGCTGGTCAAAATTATTTGATACAGCATTCTGCGGGGTCTGGTAAATCAAATTCAATCGCATGGTTATCTTATCGTTTATCAAGCTTACATAATGATAACAATGATCGAATCTTCGATTCGGTCATTGTTATTACAGACAGAAAAGTATTAGATAGCCAGTTACAAAACACCATTTATCAATTTGAGCACAAGCAAGGAGTAGTGCAAAAGATTGATGAGAACTCGCAACAGTTGGCAGATGCAATTACAGCTGGGTCAAATATTATTATCACTACTTTACAAAAGTTTCCATTCATATTAGAAAAAATTGGGGCGATACCAAATAGAAAATATGCGGTAATTATTGACGAAGCTCATTCATCACAAGGTGGTGAAGCGAGTAAAAAAATGAAAGAAGTTTTATCTGCTAAAACATTGGAAGAGGCGGCAACAGAAGAAAGCGATTCGGGATTAGATGAAGATGCAGAAGACGAAATGAGAAAGAGCATGCAAGCGAGAGGCAAACAAGATAACCTCAGCTTTTTTGCATTTACAGCAACTCCAAAAGCAAAAACCGTTGAGGTATTTGGAACAAAAGGTATTGATGGAAAACCAAAACCTTTTCACTTATATTCAATGAAGCAAGCAATTGAAGAAGGTTTTATTTTAGACGTATTAAAAAATTACACAACTTATAAAACATACTTCAAACTGTCTAAACAAATTGAAGAAGACCCAAACGTAAATAAGAAACAAGCAGCCAGAGCCATAGGAAGATTTTTATCATTGCATCCACACAACTTGTCACAAAAAACAGAAGTGATGGTAGAGCACTTTAGACAAGTGGTAGCCAAAAAAATTGGAGGCAAAGCAAAAGCCATGGTTGTAACAGGTTCGAGATTGCACGCAGTTAGTTACAAAGAAGAATTTGATAAATACATTAAAGAAAAAGGATATACAGATATTAAAACTATCGTTGCATTTTCTGGAAAGGTTATTCGTGCTGGCCTACCCGATTCAACAGAAGTTGAGATGAATAGTTTTAAAGAAAAAGAGTTACCGAAAAAATTCGCATCTAATGAATACCAATTATTATTAGTAGCTGATAAATATCAAACAGGATTTGACCAACCTTTATTACATACTATGTATGTAGATAAAAAATTGTCGGGTGTTAAAGCCGTACAAACACTATCGAGATTAAACCGCATGTGCTATGGTAAAGAAGATACTTTTATTTTAGACTTCGTTAATGAAACAGAAGATATCTTAAACTCGTTTCAACCATATTATGAGTTAACGACTGTAGCTGAAACTACCGACCCAAATCATTTATATGATTTAAAAGGCGAGATTGAGAAAGCACAAATTATTTGGCAAGCTGAGGTAGATAATTTTTGCAATGTGTTCTTTAAATCATCTAAAGCATTATCAGTAAGTGAGCAAGGCAAGCTTAATTCATATATTGACCCAGCGGTGGAGCGATATAAAAAGCTACCTATTGAATCTAAAGACCTCAACAATACTGAGGTTAACCAAGAGGATTTCAAGAACACCTTAAAATCATTTATCAACTTATATTCTTTCTTAACGCAGATAATGCCTTTTCAAGATGCTGAATTAGAAAAGCTATTTACCTACTGTAGATTCTTGATTAAGAAGCTACCGAGAAGAAGTCAGAAAGATAGATTTCAATTAGGTGATGAAGTAAGCTTGGAATATTACCGCCTACAAAAAGTATCTGAACAAAACATTGCATTGGAGCCATTAGGAGAATATGGATTAGACGGAAAAATGGAAGGTGGCATCCGATTAGCTAAAGAAGAGAAAGCAGCATTATCTGAAATCATAGGTATATTAAATAAAAAATTCGGCACTGATTTTACAGAAGCAGATAAATTATTCTTTGACCAGATAGAAGCGGAACTATTAGCAGATACTAAATTAGGAGAGCAAGCAAAGAGTAACAGCATGGCTAATTTTAAATTTGGTTTTGATGATGTGTTCTTCGATAAAGTAATTGGCCGAATGGAACAAAACCAAGACATCTTTACAAAGCTTATGGATGATAAAGAGTTTGGAGGCTTAGTGCGTGACTATATGTTGAAGAAGGTTTATAACAAGTTAATTGGGGGGAAGTAAAATAAAATATCATAAATTATGAAAATCATCGATACAGAAGAGTATTTATACCACGTAACTACCGAAGAACATATTGATTCTATTCTGAATAATGGATTAATCCCATACTGGGTTGGAGGGATGCCTACAAGGAGCGAGCCGAAAATAATTTGTTTAACTAATATCAGACATGTTAAAGGAGTAGCAGGTGACGGACAAAGAGAAATTATTTTACGCATAAATAAAAAAGGGCTTGAATTGAAATGTTTTTATAAAGACTATTCCCATACTGCATATATTGGAATGAGGGGAAACTATGACGAAAGTGATATAATTGATTACATGTTTATAGAGCATGGGACAATAGGATATCGATGCTTAATACTACCAGAGTTTATACAAATAGTTGAATCGTAAATGACCACATTTAAAATAATATAAGAAATCAATGGATAAAATTTTTAAATCACATAGAGAATTAACCGAGCAGGATTTCAAATTACTTTGGGACAAAGGATTGTTTGTTTTTGACACTAACGTCCTCTTAGACCTATATAGGCTGCCAGAATCTGCTAAAAAGGATTTGCTTAGTATACTATCTAATAAAAAAATTAGCACACGTTTATGGCTACCTTTTCAAGCAGCATTAGAGTTTACTAATAATCGAATGGATGCTATAAGTGACCAAAAAAATAAATTTACTTCAGTTAGAAATATATTAAAAGACAGTAAGAACGAAATTGACGAAGTGCTTACCTCATTAAACAAAAAACTTAATGACCTTCAATTGAAAAAACGACACTCAGTAATTAACCCAGATTTATATATAGATGAAAATTTATTTAAGGATTCTCATGGAAGGTTAGATAAATTTCTAAAAGAATTAGACGCTCTGGATAAAAAACAGCCAGATGTAAATAATGAGGATGAATTAAAGACGAAGATTTCAAATATTTTTGAAGGTAAAATTGGTAATAGTTTTACTACAGAAGAACTTGATATCATTTACAAGGAAGGTGAGGCTAGATATAGGGATAACATACCTCCAGGCTATAAGGATTCTGACAAAAAAGGGTATTATTTATTTGAAAACAAAAAAATTGTAAGAAAATTTGGAGACCTTTTGGTTTGGAAAGAAATTATTAAAAAAGCAAAAGAGGATGGTTTGGAATATATAATTTTAGTCACGGGTGATATAAAAGAAGACTGGTGGCATGAAATTAGAGGAAGGAAATTAGGTGCGAGGAAAGAATTGTTGAACGAAATATATTTTGAAGCTCCAAGCATGAAAGTGTTTAATATATATGACACTTCAAATTTTATGCAAAATGCAAAGAAAAATCTTAAGATTAGTGTAAAAGAACAATCGATAACTGAGACGAAAGACTTATTAGAATTTAATAAATTAAGTGGGAAAAATGAGGGACGAAACGAACTTATTTCAAATGTAGAAAAATTGATTATTGATGTTGCAAAACCAATGGATGTTGAGGTTGTTTTTTTAAATGATTTAAGTAAAATGCCTGTTTTAATGCTACCAACTAATGTCTTTTATATAACTTTAACTGAAATATTCACCAACGTTTATGTACACTCTTTGGATAAAAAAGTGAATGTTGCATATCATGATAAAGGCAGTAGATTGGAATTAAGCTTTTCTAATCTTACAAAAAAACAAATTCCGTTAGATTCAAATGAAAGAGCAATAAGTATTAATTTTGTGAAAAGTATTTTGAATTACTATGCAAGAGTAGAAACCTTTATTGAAAAAGATACCTATGAAATAAAGCTAAGTTTTAGTAGGAGTCGTTCTGGGATTGAGGTATAAACGTAATAAAGGCATTAAACAAAGAATTTTTGTCTATATTTGCTGAAGTTCTTATTACAAATCCGACCTTAAAACATGCAAATAACTTGCAAATTATTTGAGTTACGATAGAGAGGCTTACTATTACTGGGATTAAGCGGTTTAGCCTTCTGCCTTACAAGCAGGGGGTCACAGGTTCGAACCCTGTATCTCCCACAGATAATGAAACCCTTTTAAGCCTTGTGTTTGAAAGGGTTTTCTGCTTTAGGAGAGACCGCAAAGCCAGTCAAATCATAAGACCTTTTCCTTCTATTTTACCCCTTTTTTGCACTTACGCTGTGCGAAAACTGTGCGCATTTTTTAGACCTGTGGCAATTAGTAATAATCAAGATGTTTTTTATTTTAAATCTCGTTTATAATTTATCAATGTCGAATTCGTTGTCTTTTTAGATAAAATATGTGTTTTTTCTTATCACATTGATAAAAAAGAGGGTTAGCACACTACTTTCTGAAATCTAAAATCCATACTTTTAAACCTAGTAAATAAAAAATCATTGGTTTTTGAAAAAAACGGCCCTTATATTATCTGTAATGTTAATCGTAGTTTTTTCTACTGGCAGTTTTTTTATGTACAAGTGTTTTCTTCAGTCTTACAAAAAAGAGTTCAAATCATATATTTCATTAAATAAAAAAACAACCGCAACAACCATTATTAAAATTAATCCTAGCGAACTATTTACAAATTCTAATACCATCATTTGGGAAGATGAAAATAAAGAGGTGATTTACAAAGACGTGCTATATGACATCATACATATTGAAAACAAAAATGGTAAAGTTTACCTAACAGTTGTTTCCGATTTTCAAGAAACAGAATTAAAAAAACAATTTGCCTCTATGTATTCTGTCAACTCACATACATCAACTAAAAATCCCTTTGATCTTCTTAAACAGTTTTTAGCTTTAAAAACTATCGTTCATCATTTTGAGGCTCGCCTTAAACTCTTTCCATTAAACTGTTTTTCAATAAAAAATAATGCTTCGTTATGTAAGCTTCAAACAATTGTTCTTAATCAAGAAACGCCCCCTCCCGATTTTTTAGCATAATTATTTTTTACTTTAACAATTACGTTAAAGCTCATTTTTAATGCTTTAGTTATTACACCTACTATTAGCATTGCTGTTTCTAATTTAAAAAAATGAATTATTATGCAAAAAAGTCTTTTACTTCTTTTGTTTAGTGCACTATATATAAATTCGTTCGCACAAACTATAACGGTGCGTGATTGGTCGTCACGCGAACCGTTACAAGATGTTATTATACAAGATAAAAATAATACACAAGTAAAAACAGATATACGAGGTAAAGCTAATATCTCTTCCTTACTAAAAGGTGACTCTGCCTTTGTATATCAATTTGGGTATGCAACTAAAAAAATATTTATATCTCAAAATGAAGATATATCTGTTGATTTATTTGCAAAGTCTGTTAATCTGGATGAAATTGTTTTATCTGCTAACAGAACAGCAGAATCTAAAATGGATGTTCCATATCAAATGGAAATTATCAAACAAAAAGATATAGAGTTTTCAAACCCAGCCACTAGTGGTGAATTATTGCAAAACACTGGACAAGTGTTTATTCAAAAAAGTCAGGCAGGCGGCGGAAGCCCAAGCATGAGAGGCTTTGAAGCAAACAAAGTTCTTTTAGTCATAGATGGTGTGCGAATGAATAATGCTATTTACCGTGGCGGACATTTACAAGATGTGATGACGATTGACCCTAATATGTTAGAACGAACTGAAATTGTTTTTGGACCTTCATCAACCATGTATGGCAGTGATGCATTAGGAGGCGTGATGCATTTTTATACTAAAAATGCACAATTTAGTAGCGATGATAAAATGCTAGTAAAAGCAAATGCCATGGTTCGCTACGCAAGTGCAGTTCAAGAAAAAACGGGTCATCTAGATTTTAATCTAGGTTGGAAAAAAATTGCTTCACTAACAAACATTACATTTTCGGATTTTGGTGACGTGATGAGTGGTTCAACAAAACTAGCTGGCTATTCGAACTCATGGGATCGAAAATATTTTCAAGACAGAATAAATGGTCGTGACACTATGAGCATAAACGCTAACCATAATTTACAAAAAAGTAGCGGATACACTCAAATTGATTTCATGCAACGTTTTAATTTAAAAACAGGAGAACACCTTACTCATAATTTAAATTTGCAACATGGTTCATCAAGCTACTTACCTCGTTATGATCGAATGAATGGAGACTATTCAAGCGGAAAATTTAGGTGGGCTGAAAACGAATATGGCCCTCAAAAAAGAACATTAGCAGCCTATACTTTAAACTTTGACAGAAAAACCTTTCTAACAGATAATGTTAAAATAATTTTAGCTTATCAAAAAATAGATCAAGATAGATACACACGCCGATGGCAAAAAACAGCTCGTATTTCGCAACGCGAAGATGTAACGGTTTTATCCGCTAACGTTGATGCAAATAAGGTTATTAAAGAAAAACATGAACTACGTTATGGTTTAGAATTTACAGCAAACGATGTCAAATCAGAGGCAGATAGTACAAACATAGTTTCGGATAGTGAAGGAAAAGCACAAACACGCTATCCTGATGGAGGTAGTAATCTAAATACTTTTGCTGTTTATCTATCACATGCTTGGGAAGTAAATAAAAATTTTGTGATTACTGACGGAATAAGATACACGAATACTGTTTTAACTTCAAACTTTACAGATACTACGTTTTTTAAATTTCCTTTTAAAACAGCTAAACAAAATAATCAGGCTGTCACAGGATCATTAGGTTTTACATGGAAATTAGATAATGATTATAAAGTAGGTTTATTGGCAAATACAGGCTTTAGATCGCCTAATGTGGACGATATGACAAAAGTGTTTGAATCTCCTGCAGGATTTGCAATCGTTCCTAATCCAAATTTAAAACCTGAGTACTCTTATAACTTTGAATTAAGTATTAGTAAAGTCATACAAGGAAAATATAAATTTGATATCACTGGATATTATACAAGTCTTACAAATGTATTAGTAGTAAGAGATTTTAAATTTAACGGCAGCGATTCGGTTATGTACCAAGGTGTAAAAAGCAAAGTACAGGCTATGCAAAATGGCAATAATGCATACATACTTGGAATAAATGGAGGCGTGACACTTGATTTTAATGAACATGTATCCTTTAAAAGCGTTTTAAATTATACATATGGTAGAGTAACTGATACTAAAATAGACACAGTTATCCCTTTAGATCATATCGCACCTCTTTTTGGGCAAACCAGTTTAATTTACAAAACAAAAAATATTGACGGAGAGTTTTTTGTTCGTTACAATGGTAAAAAAGCATTGGCAGATTACGGACCAGCATATATCTCTACCGAAGATAATTTGCAATACGCAACAGCTAATGGAATGCCTGCTTGGTTTACATTAAATATTCGCTTTGGAATTAATATTACAAAATCGCTAAGATTAAATTTAGCTTGCGAAAACATTACCAATAATCGTTATCGCACCTTTGCCAGTGGCATAAATGCACCAGGAAGAAATATAATTATTAGCTTAAGGTATAAGATGTAGTTTTTTGTTTTTTTGATAAAAAGCCCTTTTTTAATTTGAAGGGCTTTTTTTAACGTTTTAACTAGTGAATTTGAGGGGCTACCCCCCTAAAGTATTTTACCCGTTTTCAGGATATTTGCATGTAACACAATTCACTAATTTTCAATCTTATAGGCATGAAATCAGTTTTACAACAGATTCTTACATTTTTTATTTTTTTATCCCTAACTGTCTCTATTAAGGCTCAAGGAAATGATAAAACTTCATGGTCAAAGAAATTTGGCTATCAAAAAGCGTTTATCGAAAATAAAGGGCAATTTTCTATTCCAAATAACTTAGATAACTCTAGCCCCGTTTTATTTGCTGTAGACCACGGTGGAACTAAAATTTATTTTACCAAAAAAGGAATCACTTATTCTTTACTTGAAACTTATAAAAAACAAAAAGATGGCCGTGAAATAGAAAGAGAACGAAAAGAAGAAATGAATGATCCTGAAGCTCACGCCCGTCACGAACAGGAAGAACGTCGTTTAAAAGTAAAGAAGGACCAAATCACCATGTTATGGCAAAATGCTAATTATAATACTCAAATCATAGCGTCTGATGTCACATCTGATTATCATAGTTACTATTTTAAACAAGCTAATGGAGAATATAAAAACGAGTCAACTATCAAAGGATATAAAAAATTAACTTATAAAAACATTTATCCGAATATTGATATCGAATATGTATTTCATGAAAAAAGTGGATTAAAATATTCATTAACACTTCACCCTGGCGCTGATCCATCTTTAATAAAAATGGTTTACGACCACCATGTGTCATTAAATAGCTTGGGCGAAATTCACATCGATACTAAATTTGGCGACATCATCGATCATGCTCCCTTATCATTTTATCAGCGCAATATCTCATCTGTTATTTCTTCTAACTTTATTAAAAATGGGAAAACAGTTTCTTTTCAATTAAACAATTACGATAATACACAAACTGTTGTTATTGACCCATGGACTCAAACCCCAGCCTTTAATACAAACTGGGATTGCGTTTGGGAATGTGAAACGGATGCCGCCGGTAATGTTTATTTGATTGGTGGAGTGATGCCCTTGCAATTATTAAAATATAATGCTGCTGGTACATTACAATGGACATATAACACCCCTTACGATACAACAGCTTGGCTTGGAACATTTGCAGTAGATAATGTTGGTAACTCATATGTTACACAGGGTTCGGTTGCTAAAATCGTAAAAGTTTCTACAGCTGGGGCTGTTGTATGGAATAACGGAAATCCAGGTGGCTTATTCGCTTCAACCGAATTTTGGAACATTACATTTAACTGTGATCAAACAAGATTAGTGATTGGTGGTACTGGAAATACTTTGCCTCCACAACCATACGTTTATGAAATGAATATGGCAAATGGAAATGTTCTTAATAGTATAAGGGTAACAAATGGAGCTTTACTTCCAACACAAGAAGTGAGATCAATTGCTCCGTGTGGGAATGGACGTTACTATTTTTTAACTCACGATTCAATCGGTTACTTAAACCAAACTTTTAATAACTGTTCAAATCCTAACGCTGCCCTTTACAAAATATCTAACACATACAGTTTTGGATATAAATGCGAAAACTTTAGATATGACAACTCTGGTATTATGACTATTAAAGCTAATACATCTTTTGTCTACACACACAGAGGCGACAGATTAGACAAACGTTCTTTAGTAACAGGCGCTATTATATCTTCTGCAGCAATTCCTGGTGGTGGTTTTGGTGGAGGATTTGGAGGAAGCAGTGTGCAATGCAGTGGTATTGATATTGACGATTGCGGAAACGTTTATGTTGGTTCAAAAAATCAAGTCGTAAAATTTGACGGAAACTCGTTAGCTCAATTAGCCACATACCCCACAACATACAACGTATACGATGTTCACGTAACAACTGGCGGTAATATTATAGCTTGTGGTTCAACTGGAACGTCATCTACTGGATCTCGTTCAGGAACTATACAACATATCAGTGCAGGTGCTTGTAATACGTTATCATTAACATGTTGTGACGTAAATATTTGCCAGCCACCTAACGTATGCTCTACTGCTGCTGCTTTTAATTTACAAGCCGCTACTCCAGGTGGTACTTGGGGTGGACCAGGAATTACAAATGCTACAACTGGAACTTTTAACCCAGCAACGGCAGGGTTAGGAACACATGTTATTACCTACAGTATTGCCTGTGGTGTAGGGTCTGTCACAGTCAATGTTCTGTCTTGTGGTACCGTAACATTATGTTTAAACGGTGGTACTTTAAATGTTGGTGGAGGAAGCGGAACTTATACGTTAGCCAGTACATCAACTTCTGTTAACTGTGCTGCTTGTCCTGGTGGAAACTGTATTCCTTTCATTTGTGCAGGAACAACTGTTCCAACATGGTCTGCTTCTGGAACTTCAGTTACTGCTCCAGCTGCTGGTGTGTTTCCTATTAAGGTAACTGATACTGGCACTGGTACAACATTTACATTTACATCTCTTGCATCTATTCCAACTTGTTCTACTCCAACTTGCCAAACATTAACTTTATCTGTTGCTTCTCAAACTAATGTTAATTGTTTTGGAGCCAATACAGGAACTGCTAGTATTTCAACAAGCGGAGGAACTGGACCATATACATATACTTGGTCTCCAGGAAATTTAAACGGAGCCTCTCAATCTGCTTTATCAGCTGGCACTTATACTATTGCTATTAAGGACGCAAATAATTGTACCGGGACAGGAACAGTAATAATTACACAGCCAACAGCATCATTAAGTGCCATCATTTCAGCAACAACCGGCGCAGGTTGTGGCTCAAGTACAGGAGGCGCTACCGTTACTGCAAGTGGTGGAACAGCAGGATACACTTACTCATGGGCGCCAAGTGGAGGAACAACGGCTGGTGTTTCAAACTTAGCTGCTGGGAATCAAACGGTTACTATTACTGATAGTAAAGGATGTACAAGAACGGTCGTTACAACAATTAGTTCTACCAGTGGACCAACCTTATCAGTTGTATCTCAAGCAAGTGTTACTTGTTTTGGTGCAAACACTGGTTCAGCATCTCTTAATCCAACCGGTGGAACTGGCCCTTACACATACACTTGGAATCCTGGAAATTTATCAGGCTCAAGTCAAACAGGGTTACCCGCAGGTACATATACCATAAATGTTGCTGATGTCAATCAATGTTCAGGAACAACAACTTTAACCATTACTCAACCAACCTCTGCAATATCTGCTGTTATATCTTCTACAATTTCAACTGGTTGCGGCACAAGCACTGGCGGAGCTACAGTTACAGCTTCTGGAGGGACACCGGGATATACTTATAGCTGGACACCAAATGGAGGAATAACGTCAGGTGTTACAAATTTAGGTTCAGGAAGCAATTCGGTAACCGTTACTGACACTAAAGGTTGTAGTGTAACAGTTGTTGCAAATATTACAACGGCTGGCGGTCCAACACTTTCAGTAGTTTCGCAAGCTAGTGTAAATTGTTTTGGAGCAAGTACAGGTTCAGCAACAGTAAACGGCAATGGAGGAACAGCACCATATTCGTATACTTGGAATCCAGGAAACTTATCAGGCGCTAGTCAAACAGGATTATCTGCTGGAATTTATACTGTAAATATTACAGATGCTGGTTTATGTGCAGGATCTGGAACCATATTAATTTCTCAACCAACATTATCATTAAGCGCAGCTATAACGGCAACAACTGCAACGGGTTGCGGAACAAGCACCGGAGGAGCTACAGTAACTGCAAGTGGTGGAACTGCAGGCTATACATATGCTTGGATACCAAGTGGAGGAACAACTGCTGGAATTTCAAATTTAGGAACTGGGAATAATACTGTGGTAGTTACAGATGCAAATAGTTGC